>CAWEDJ010000107.1:0-10812 GCA_963807635.1 uncultured cyanobacterium | reverse complement strand
TTGGTTAGGCTTTAAGCAATTATTTATGGTTTGAGGATGATGGAGGGGGGTTATAGGGCGCGCTTTTAGTTTATTAAGGGTCTCGATGGTCGGTGAAACGGGTACCTTCCTCTATAGTTTTATCGATAAAGACTAAGGGGTCATTATTGCGTTCAGAGTTTTTGTTTATATTCTGCGGCCTGTCTTTCCTTCCGTATTATGATGCTTGCAATTCAGAATAAGGTTTAAAGCGGGATCGCATTTTCAATACTTTCAATACATAGTTACAAGAGCGATTCAGTTTTGTCTTCTATGATTACGGTTAAAAATATGGGTTTAGCCTTCATCTTGCTTTTGTTGGGGCTTTAGTTGGGGGGGATTCGGTCTTATTCAGAGCGGTTCTGATGGAAGATATGGATTTAGTGATTCTTCCTTCCGAGCGAAAACTAGCTGTTTATCCCGATAGACCCAATATTGCTGGTTTGATTGCAAAGGGATTAACCGATTTAAAAATGTGTCTATCCGTTAGTGTTCAAAGTGATGAGTTCAATTGATATCATTATTTTCATCTTCAGAATTGTGATTTTATGTCCTATCCGCTCTATATTGCCTTTATTTGGCATCAGCATCAACCCCTGTATAAATCTAATCAATCCTTGGGAAATGAGGCGGGTAATTATCGCCTTCCCTGGGTGCGGTTGCATGGGACAAAGGATTATTTGGATTTGGTGTTGTTGCTAAAACGTTACCCAAAATTGCATCAAACGGTTAATCTGGTTCCTTCTCTGATTTTACAATTAGAGGATTATGCCGCAGGAAACGCGATTGATCCCTATTTAGCGTTAACCATCACGCCAGAATCGCAGATTACGACGGAACATCGTTTAAAAATTCTGGAATATTTTTTCAATGCTCACCATCGCACCTTAATTGCGCCCCATCCCCGTTATCAAGAACTCTACGAACAACGCCACACAGAAGGGATAACTTGGTGTTTAGAAAATTGGACGATCCAGGATTACTGTGATTTGATGGCTTGGCATAATCTGGCTTGGATTGATCCGCTTTTTTGGCAAGATGATGAAGAATTACAGGCTTGGGGAAAACAGGGTAAAATTTTTTCTCTCAGCGATCGCCAACGAATCATTGCCAAACAACGACAAATTATTCAACGAATTATTCCCCAACATCGACGAATGCAGGAAGCGGGACAACTGGAAATCACCACTAGTCCCTATAGTCACCCGATTTTACCTCTATTAGCGGATACCACTGCGGGGCGGGTTGCGGTTCCCAAAATGAAGTTACCTGAACCTCGTTTTTGTTGGTCAGAGGATATTGCTCGCCATTTGCAAAAAGCTAAGGCTATTTATCGCGATCGCTTTGGTTGTGAGGCTAGGGGACTTTGGCCCGTCGGAACAGGCGGTGAGTCCTGCAATTTTAGCGGATGTTGCTCAGGCAAGGTTTAAGTGGCTTTGTTCTGATGAAATGGTTTTGGCTTGCACTTTACAGCATTTTTTTCATCGAGACGAAACAGGGAATTTAACCGAACCAGAGTTACTTTATCAACCCTATCGCTTGGAAACTCCTGATGGAGATTTAGGAATCGTTTTTCGTGACCATCGACTTTCGGATTTAATTGGTTTTACCTATAGTGGAATGTCTGTTGAAAAAGCGGTTCAGGATTTGCTGGGTCATTTGGAGACGATCGCGGCTTCCCTGGCGCAACGAGAAAGTTTGACGAGTAAAACCCATCTCCAACAACCCTGGCTGGTGACCATTGCCCTAGATGGTGAAAATTGTTGGGAAAATTATGCCCAGGACGGCTTACCCTTTCTGACTCGTCTTTATGAACAATTTAGCCATACCGATCAATTTAAACTGGTTACCGTCTCCGAATTTCTAGACCAATTTCCTCCCACCCACACCATTCCCCGCGATCACCTGCATACAGGTTCCTGGATTGACGGAACATTGAAAACTTGGATTGGTGATCCCATTAAAAATAAAGCTTGGGATTATCTGATTGATGCCCGTCAGGTATTAGCAAATCATCCCGAAGCTACCGAAGACAATAACCCCGAAGTTTGGGAAGCTCTTTATGCCGCCGAAGGTTCAGATTGGTTTTGGTGGTTTGGCGAAGGTCATTCCAGTCATCAGGATGAAATCTTTGATCAACTTTTTCGAGAACATCTCTGCACTCTCTATCGCGCTCTGAATGAACCGATTCCCAATTATCTTTATCAACCCCTAGAAAAATATCCTAAAAAAGCCTTTCAACAACCTGAAGCCTTTATTCAACCGATTATTAATGGCATTGGTGAGGAAGAAGAATGGGAAAAAGCGGGACAAATTGAAATCGGTGGCGCAAAGGGAACGATGCACCAAAACACCTTAGTTCAGCGACTTTACTATGGGGTAAATCATCAAAATTTTTATTGTCGATTAAATTTTAGAGCAGACTTTAAAACCAACCTTGACCTCAAACCGAATACCCCCAATGAGCTTCATTTATTTTGGTATTACCCTGGTAGCCCCCGTCCCAATAGCCCAGCCGCGATCGCAGGACTCCCCGACGAACCGATTGTGAATTACTATTTTCATCACCATTTGGGTATTAATTTACTGAATAAATCAGTTTGGTTAGAAGAAGTTGCGGCTCCCTTTGTTTGGCATCCCCGCCATACCCAAGCTCAAGTTGCCTTTAATGAATGTTTAGAACTGGCTCTTCCCTGGTCTGATTTACACCAAGAACCCAACACGACTTTCCATCTCATCGCAATGCTGGCAGATCAAGGAGAATTTCATAGTTATCTTCCCGAAGATAATTTGATTCTGGTACAAATTCCTTAAATAAAAAACAAAAATCCCCGACTTCAAACGACTTTGAAAATAATACTCCAAAAATTGATTCCAACGCATTGTTACGCATTGTTAGACGGCTTATATTGATACCTGAGTTCAAGTGCATTACAAAAGCTATTAAGGCGATTCAGTAAAGCATTATAGTAAGGATAAGCATCATCTCGTTCGTCTTGGAGACGAGCATACAAAGTTAGCTCTGGCTCTGAGGCTAGGTGATCTTTGGGAATATCTAAACCTGCTTCAGTTAAGCGTGTTACTGCGATCGCAACTAGTAAAGCTCCAATTGTATTGGACTCACCATTGTGAAGATCACTTAATCCAGGTAATATTATCTCGGCTCCTGGCAAATCATTGAGACTCATTATTGCTCCTCCGACCCTTGATCTTCAAAACGCTCGATGAAGTTCTCGACTCTGCTTCTAAGTACATCAGAATTAAGAGAGGGGAATCGAATTATTTCAGGTACAATCTCCTCAAAGCAATCGCGTAGCTTACTCAGAGAGAATAATTTCTGAGCGTACATAGCCTCAATATCTTTAATGTCGCGGTCAAATCCTCTGGATAATTTAGAAAGAGCTTGGGCTGTAAAATCATAGTGATAAAACGAAATTTGACCTCGTTTACCAATGAATACGCTTCTATCACGCCATCCTGGAAGAGGTGGCAAGAAGTCCTGCGGGGAGGCAAGTTCAATATTTATGTTCAATTCTTGTTTGAGCTTGGCGATCACTTGAAAAATGCCTGATGGTTCTGGATCTAGACGAATATCTATATCAACAGTAGAACTGCGCCAACCAATGAGTAAAGCACTAGCACCGCCCGTAAAGTAGATACAACCTGAACTACGAGCTTCTTTACCTAATGCTTCCATGAGTTGTTCGATTTTCTGAGAATCAACATTTGACCGCATAATTTGACAGCAATGTAGATAAGTCTCTCTAATTTAGCAGTAAGGGACGATCGCCAATAACTTCGAGGAATTTTTTTTCGTAGGATGTGTTGGTGCAGCTTAACGCATCGCAATTTTGACCATATTAAATGCTATTTAAAAATGTAAAAAGTGCTACAAGATCTACTGAAGATCATTTAATTCTCATCCAAATTCCTTAAATGGAAAATAAAAAACAAAAATCCCCGACTTCAAAAAGAGATAGGGGACTTTCAATCAATATCTTAAGCTCAAAGCTTTTAACGGAACTGCTCGACGGATTCGGTATAGCGCATTGGTAAAACGTATTCCAAATTTTCGTGGGGACGGGCAATGATATGAGTCGATAAAACTTCTCCACCATTGACCCGTTTAACGCACTCTACACCCGCCGCGACAGATGCTTGCACTTCGGATACATTGCCTCGAACGATGACGGTAACTCGACCGCTACCAATTTTTTCGTAGCCGACCAGGACAACGCGGGCCGCTTTGACCATTGCATCAGCCGCTTCTACGACTGCGGGAAAACCCCGTGTTTCGATCATTCCAATAGCGATTGACATATATTTGAGTTTCCTGTTGATTTAAAAAATAAAAGGGTAAATAACTGTGGTGGTTCAAGCGGCTAAATCGATCAACGCATCGGGACGAAACCGAACGACACGGGAAGCGGAGTGACGATAATGGGTTCCTGTAAATACAGATAGAGCAACGGTATCACCATCGGCTCCGAGGACATATTTCACTGTACAGATCTGCATCTTCGTATTGAAGTAAGCCAAAATGCGATCGCCGACTCGAATCTCTAGAACAGAAACTTTCATAATGGCCTACCTTCGCTAGGGAAATAGCAAATCTTGCTGAAAATGCCATCAATTCAGCCCTAATTTACTCTTATTCACTGATGACTAAAATGGCTGTTTTTATCTTGGGGATTAGGAACAAGCTATCTCTGCTTCAATGATAATGCCCATTCACCATAACATATAACGTTCAGCTAAAACGAACAGCAAAACTTATAGCACGTATTACGGAATAACTCGATACTGGATTCAGGGAAATCTCCAAAAAAAAACCGCCCCGAAGGACGGCCCAATCGATTTTTCGTGTGCGAGGAGGAAATCGCAATTAAGTCCTGCTTATTTCTAACCTCACTCTAAGTTAAATTCTAAACTGAATTTTCCCCTTATTGGTTCACCCGATCGCATGAATGGATAGTTGCAATATAGTTGCAATGGAGAAAAATTAGCTCATCATGAACAATAAAGATTGTATAGCCAGTCTAAATGAGATGTGAACAGGCAACAGATGAAATCGTTTAATTTCCAAAAGCTCAATTAGCTTCTCTCTATGACTTCTGTTAGAAATAAAGAATAAGTCAAAAGAGCTTGGAGTTTTCACAATTGATTTAGGTTCGCTATAAGATAAATAGATTCCTCGCTAAATTTGATTAAGGGAAATCATTTAAAAATCAAATAGGAGGTAGTAAGATGACTTTGATGAAAGAATAAATTAATATTTTGCGGGTTTAAGAATAAATTTAAATAATTAAAACAATATACGCTAATTTGAACAGTTTTTTTGTGTTTTGCTTCTATCCTGCTTCTACTGTATTTCAGTGAAAAAAATCACGAGACTAGCTATTTTTAATGACTATTTTTAGAGACAATATTTCAGGAAAAATCTACTATTTGTTTAAATTTACTTGAATTAAGTTTAACTTCCGTGCCGCCATTGCGCTAACTTTTCCTGAGCTTTAGCATCCAAGGAATGAAACAAAAAACGACTAGATTGTTTTGAGCGCGATCGCTGTTGACGCTTGATGCCTTGAATACTTTGATCCACATTCTGAGCAAGAAGTTGAGCGGACATACATTCAGCCCCGTAACCGACCACTGTTAACTGTTGATCTCTATCAGAGGTTGCAACGATGAGACGGGGAGAAGCTCGATCCTGTTTACGAGAAAACGCGGCGCAAAATTTCTCAATGTAGGTATCGGCAGTTTGTGTCCAAGCAGTGAAATAAACCGACAAATGGGGGCCGTAGAGTTCTTCTGTGCTGGTTGTTTTTTGATACTGGGAATCAAAAACGATTTGGGTTTTGTAACCCTGATGGGTCGTGTAATTCAACAGTCTTTCAACCAGTTCTTGGCGAGCGGTCTCTAATCCATCGCGATCGCGAGTCAGTTTAAGAGAAGTCCAACTGCCAATAATATTATAGCCATCGACTAAGAGTAAAGCTGAGTGAGTAGGAGTATTCATGGGAGTGGAGGAAGTTCATAGACAGTGGCATCACAGTTTTTAGCATTCCCCCATGTTAACAAAGATTTAACAAAATCTTTAACTTGTTTCCTTGGTTATTTGCGAAATTATTTAGCAATTTTCATTCATAATTAAAGGACAACGAACAATTACCCGACCGTAGGCCTCACTGGAGAGATATTTCTGGGCCGCTTTCGCATATCTTCACTTTGCAAAGATTGGATTTCCTGGGGATAATTAAAAGCGGGTTCTAAGGTTTGCAATTGAGAATAATAATAACCATACAGATTGGCGCGATCGCTGGCTCGTTCATTCCCAAAAATAAAACGGTTAGCAACCTGGGTACGAATGCGGTTCAATTCGGATTCAGTCATTAAATCCAGTTGTATTTTTTCAATTTGCGCTAAAATCGCCGCTTCCACCTTAGAAATATTTTCCGTCGGTAATTGGGCCGCAATATAAAATAACCCTTGATTTCCCTGGGTCATATTACTGACGCTAATAGAAGAAACCCAACCTTTTTCTTCCCGTAATTCCCGAAATAAGCGTGAAACCTTACCTTTGCCTAAAATCACAGCTAAAACATCCAACGCATAGGTTTCCTTCAGTTGCGCTAACCCTGGAACCCGCCACATCAAGATTAAACGAGATTGCTGAATACTTTCATCCACAGAATCCCGACTGATAATCGTTTCAAACGGTTTAATTGGTTCTAGTATTGGGATGGGTAAAACCTGAGAAGGAGACTTAATCGTATAGGTCTGGGCAAAACTATCGGCTACGGTTGCAATCAAATCTTCTGTCGGCAAATTTCCCACCACGACGGCGGTCATGGCATTGGGTTGATACCAATGGGCATGAAAGTCCTGCATTTGCTGGGGTCGGAGTTGTTCAATAATGGACGTTAATCCCAAAACGGGGCGACAATAGGGAGAATTTTCAAAACCCACTTGCGCCACTTGATTAAAAATTCGACGTTGGGCATTATCCTCAGCGCGACGAATCTCTTCTAACACAACTAATTTTTCCCTCGCAAAGGATTCTTCCGCGATACTGGCATTAAGGACAACTTCTAATTGCAAAGGAGCCAGATCCCGAAAATCCTTGGGAGCCGTCGTGATGTAGTAATGGGTATATTCCTGGCTCGTTGCGGCATTGGTCACAGCCCCCCGTTCCTCGATCGCCTTCTCGAAAGCCCCACTAGCCAAGCGGGGGGTTCCCTTAAAAATCATGTGTTCTAAAAAATGGGCCATCCCGTTGATCGAATCATCTTCTAGAACCGAGCCGACATTTAACCAAAGATTAAGATTAACGGCTGACCCAGGCAATTGTTCGGCAATAATCGTTAAACCATTGGGAAGAGTGTGAACAGTTGGTGCATTCAATCGAGGAGCCAGGGAGGTGATCATTCGCAATATTTTACGCTAGGTTTATTTCTTCTATCTTAATCTGTTCTAAAGGCTCCCTGGGATTTAGAAGTCACGAAAAACCAATTTTATTGGGCGAATCTTCGGCTGAATTTTCCTAAAAATCTTACCACGAGTCTCTCCTCAAATAAGCTACAATAAGACCCTTGTACTAAACAAATTTTCACACCCAAGACTTTCTGAGGCATTAATGGCTACCACTACCACAACCAATATTTCTGATCGAGATAAAACCCTCAATGTGGTTCTCAATCAAATTGAGAAGAGTTTTGGCAAAGGCTCAATTATGCGTTTAGGCGATGCCATTCAGATGCGGGTAGAAACGATTTCTACGGGGTCCCTAACCCTCGATTTAGCCCTGGGAGGTGGTTTTCCTAAAGGACGAATTGTAGAGATCACGGTCGAGAAAGTTCAGGAAAAACGACCCTTGCCCTCCATGCCCTGGCCGAAGTTCAGAAAGCGGGGGGAGTCGCGGCTTTTGTCGATGCAGAACACGCCCTAGATCCTGTCTATGCCACCGCAGTGGGAGTGGATATTGAGAATTTATTAGTTGCCCAACCTGATACGGGAGAAACCGCCCTAGAAATTGTTGATCAATTGGTGCGCTCCTCTGTTGTCGATGTGATTGTGGTAGATTCCGTTGCGGCTTTGGTTCCCCGTGCAGAGATCGAGGGAGAAATGGGAGATAACCAGATGGGCTTACAAGCTCGTTTGATGAGTAAGGCTCTCCGAAAAATTGCGGGTAATATCGGGCGATCAGGTTGTGTCGTCATTTTCTTGAACCAATTACGTCAAAAAATCGGTGTCACCTACGGTAGCCCCGAAGTGACCACTGGGGGAAATGCGCTGAAATTTTATGCGTCGGTACGGTTAGATATTCGTCGTATTCAAACGCTGAAAAAAGGGACAGAAGGAGAATACGGGATTCGGGCCAAGGTCAAAGTGGCTAAAAATAAAGTTGCGCCGCCTTTCCGTATTGCTGAATTTGATATTCTTTTTGGATCGGGAATTTCCCAAGTCGGTTGTTTGGTAGATCTAGCCGAACGGACAGATGTGATAGTGCGTAAGGGAGCTTGGTATAGCTACAACGGTGAAAATATTGCCCAGGGTCGGGACAATGCGATGAAATACCTTGAGGAACGTCCTGAACTCATGGTGGATGTAGAAAAGCAAGTCCGTGAAAAGTTAGAAATTGGCTCTTTGAGTTTACCGATTTCTTCTGATGATGAGGAAGAGGGAGATTTAGAGTAATTCTTAAGTCGTTCTAAGATTTACAAATTTGGCGATCGCAGTTTTGGTAAGCATAGGAGTCGGTAATAGTAACCTTCTTATGAATACCCCAAAATAAACGCGATCGCTTTTTAGTAAAATTTGGTAATTGTTTGATAAAAAACTCTACTGTTTATGAGCCAAACCCCAGATCCTAACTCAAGTCCGCCGAAATCTCTCTGGGGCAAACGGATTGAAAGATTTTTGGACAATATTCTGGAACCAATCGATCTTGTTGGACAGCGTTTATTGGGAGATTTGTGGAAAACTTTTTATCTCACAATTCAGGATGCGATCGCGTTGGGTCTTTTGCTCCAGATTCCCAGTTTCATTGGTAAGATCATCATAGGCAAAGATTTTTCCAGTTTTGATATCTGTTTACAAGAAAATGCTCTTGGCCCTTCTCGCTATGCTTGCTTTATCATTGTCACATCAGACTTTTTACTCTGGATTATTCTTGCAGGACGAATTATTGCTCGTTTTATCGTAGATTTAAAAAATCTTCGGCGAAAGTAAGGGAGAAAATTTATGACCATTGCCTCTCGAAATCAAAACAGTCATTATCAGGAAGCTAAATCAAATTTGCAATCTTTAGTTAAACAAACTTGTCAAGTGGGTTTAGGGTTTGCTGTCATGCTCTTGGTAACGGCTGGTCGCCCTTCAGCTTTTGGTTTATCAGTCACTGTCTGTCTAGGGATTGGTTTCGTTGCTTGGAGTGAAGTTAGACGATTGGATTCAAACAATTTCTCTATTAATGAAGAAAAACAAAGAGAGAATACTAAAAGTTATTATGATCCTGTTTTACAGAGTCCACTTTACCGTCAAGAAAGCATAAATGGTAAAGAAAATAGTTTGAATGAAGAATTTTTAAATTCTCACTTCGAGAAAATGCAAATATTAAGAAAACTTGATACTCGCACCGAATCTGATACTAAATCTCCCATCGATCAAGGGATTACGGTTCAGCGCGAGCAGTCCAAAGTCTTTGAGTTGTTAACGATGGCGGATAAGGTGGCAATTCAAACAACTGTGCGTGCCGCATATCGTCAAATTTTCGAGCGTGATCTTGAGACTTTTATTATTGAGACTGAATTTACCGCACTAGAAAGTAAACTTAGCAATCGTGAAATTAACGTTAAAGAGTTTATTGAAGGTTTGGGAGTCTCTGATCTGTATATCAAGGAATTCTATGCTCCTTTCCCCAATACGAAGGTAATTGAATTGGGAACGAAGCATTTCCTCGGTCGTGCGCCCCTCAACCAAAAAGAAATCCAGAAATATAACCAAATTTTGGCCAATTAAGGCATTCGTGCTTTTATTAAGTCAATGGTTAATAGCCTAGAATACCGACAATTATTTGGTGAAGGTACGGTTCCTTACCGTCGTTTCCCAATTTTACCCGTCGCGAATTTTTCCCACACGGAACGGCTCTATAATAAGCTTACCAAACAAGATAATGAGTTAGTTATAGAAAGTATCAATAATTGAGAAAACAGAATTTCCTGACAAAAAATAAAGTTTATAAGCTTTGAAATATGTACTTATTAATTAATGTTATTAATCTTTTGAATGAATTTTAAAAAATACGATTATGCTTGTTATTAATTATCTTAAACAACTCTATGAAACCGATAATTATCAATGGTTAGAGGAAACCGTCAAACTACTTAAAGATTGTCAATTTGAAGCTGCGCAACCTAGAAAATTTAATCGAGGAGTTAGAAGATTTGGGGAGTGAAAAGAAAAATACGGTATCGAACTTTACTAGATCAGGTAATTCGTCATTTGCTTTTATTGGAATACGCAGAGAAAGAAAATATAACGCTAATCATTGGAAAAGTGAGATTTATAATTTTCGGTTACAGACTACAACGCCGTATGACGAAAACACTTTACGATCACTTGACCTTGCAGTTAGATTCGATCTATTCCGATTCCTTGGGATTTGTTAAGATTAAAACGGATAAAAAAATTAACTTTCCCTCAGAATGTCCCTACAAACTTGAGCAATTATTGGATATGAATTGGCTTCCTGAATATTAGAAAGATTTCTATTCAGACGCGATCGCCGATTGAAAT
>CAWEDJ010000106.1:0-49479 GCA_963807635.1 uncultured cyanobacterium | reverse complement strand
GCCGTTTCTAGTGTTATCCTGTCGCGATCGGCAAAAAAGGTTGGGAAACGCCGACGGGGAATTTTAAAGTGATCCAGATGGTGCGAGATCCCGTTTGGCAAAATCCTTGGAACGGTAAAATTGTTCCTTCTGGCCCCAATGGCCCCCATTGGTGAACGCTGGATTGGTTTTTGGACTGATGGAAAAAATACCATCGGCTTTCACGGAACCCCCACCGTAAAGAGTTTGGGAACAGCCGCTTCTCATGGATGTGTGCGGATGAGAAATGAAGATGTTAAGGTTTTATTTGAAGTAGTTACGCCTGGTCTTCCTGTTATTGTTGTTGCTAAATAATTTGATTGAATGAATTCTTGTTCTGGGGTAGGTATGGTTTAACACAATCGCCTACCTTTCTTGTGTCTCAACAAATTCGGGGTAATTGATCCCCAGAAAGCATATCTAAAATTCGCTCCGTGCCAAAGGGGGTTTTCAGTAAAACTATCCCAGGCGGATGGGCGATCGCTTCTCCAATAATCTGACTTTCTTTTCCCAAAGGATGATTTTGCATAGTTTGTAAAACAATTTCTGCTCGCGATCGCGGAACGACGACCACTAATTTTCCTTCATTGGCTAGATAAAGAGGATCTAATCCCAATAATTCACATAAACCCGCGACTTCCTCTTGAATCGGCAAAACGTCTTCCTGAATGCGAATTCCCACCCCCGCAGTTTGGGCAAATTCATTTAAGACTGTCGCTAATCCCCCACGAGTAGCATCCCGCATGGCCCGCACCTCTGGACAAACTTGCAAAATAGCCTCGATTAAACCGTTTAAGGGTTGACAATCGCTCTCAATGGTCGTCGTCAAAGCTAAATCTTCACGGGCGACAAAAATGGCGGCTCCATGATTCCCCAGGTAACCATTAATTAAAATCACATCATCGGGCTGAATATTTCTCGCTTCAGGGGAGATATTTTCTCGAATAACGCCAATTCCTGCGGTATTAATAAATAATTTATCTGCTGCGCCTCGTGGCACAACTTTGGTGTCTCCTGTCACAATTTGCACCCCTGCCTGTATTGCCGCCGCTTGCATACTTCTGGCCACTTTTCGCAAGGTTTCGATGGGCAAACCTTCTTCTAAAATGACACTACAGGTTAAATACAGAGGAATCGCACCACTAACAGCTAAATCATTCACTGTCCCATTGACTGCCAAGGCTCCAATATCACTCCCAGGAAAAAGAGCGGATCAACCACGTAGGAGTCGGTCGTCAATGCCAAGCGATCGCCGAGAGACGCTAAATCTGATAATGCTAAACGAGCTTGATCTTCCAGAGGAGCCAGTAAAGGATTATTAAAGGTTTCAATAAAAATGGCATCAATGAGATGACGCATTGCTCTGCCACCACTGCCATGAGCGAGGGTTACGGTTTTATCGGAAAAGGGTTTACGTTGCATTATGGATATTGATTTCCCTATGGATAAATCTTCAAAATGTCCTCAACCCAATCTGAAATTATTCTAGGCTGATGGGCTAAAGCATGGGCAATAAAAAAGGGCGATCGCCGCCCCTAAGATCAATTTTTCATGGAATAGAAAATTATTTTGCAAACACTTTGTGCCGCCGCCGCGATCCCTGAGCCAGGCTGAACATCAGTGTAACCTAAACTTTGTAGAGTCGATTCCAAAGCCCCAACACAACTGAGAATATCGCGATCGCAGACAAAGCCCAGATGGCCAATACGGAAGATTTTGCCTTTGAGGTGATCTTGTCCCCCCGCTAAAGCGACATCAAATTTTTTCCGCATGGTAGAACGAATTTGTTCCGCATCTACCGTGAGGGGAGCCACCGCCGTAATCGCAGGACTAGCCGCATTATCAGGGGCAAATAAAGGTAATCCTAAGGCTTTCATGGCTGCACGGGTCGCTTTGGTATGGCGTTGATGGCGGGCAAATATATTCTCTAGACCTTCGGCTTGCATCATTTGGAGAGCCGCTTGCAGACCGTACATCAAATTAATGGGGGGAGTAAAGGGGAACTGTCTTCGTCGGTGGCTTTTTTGTATTTTTTTAAATCCAAATAAAAACGAGGACATTTTGCCGATTCATAGGCTTTCCACGCTTTCGCACTGACCGAAACAAAGGCTAAACCAGGGGGAATCATGTATCCTTTTTGGGAACCAGAGCCGACCACATCTAGCCCTAATTCGTCAATGGGAATGGAAACCGCCCCGAAACTGGTGACAGCATCGACAATAATTAGAGCTTCTCCATGTTCTTTGACGGCTTGATTAATGGCGGCAAGATCATTTAAAACACCCGTAGAGGTTTCTGAATGGGTTAAAATGACCGCTTTAATCGTTTTTTCTGTATCTGCGGCAAGTTTGGCACGAAATTCTTCAGGATCAAGGCTTTTCCCCATTCTGCGGTAATTTCTTCTACCACTAATCCAAAGGCTTTACCGACTTTGCCCCAACGTTCGCCAAATTTACCATTGTTCCCGACCAAAACGCGATCGCCTGGACTGAGGAAATTAATAATTCCTGCTTCCATCGCCCCCGTGCCACTGGCGGTGAGCATCAAGACATCATTCTGGGTTTGATGGAGCCATTTGAGATTGGCAGTCAATTTCCGCGATAATTTTACTAAATTCCCCACTGCGATGACCGATGGGATGTTTCGCCATTGCCAGTAAAACTTTTTCTGGAACTGGGGTTGGCCCAGGAATCATTAACATTTGCTTATTGTCCACGTAGATCCTCCCGTTGGTTGCGTTACCAATGATATGTACTCAAGTTAGGGGCTGGCCCTAACCTTCTTCTCAATTTAAAGCCTGAATTGTAGAGGCAAATTTTGATAGTCGATCCCTAATATTAGCATCTAAGATAGCGTGTCCTATTCTCCAAACAAATCCGCGATCGCCTGGCCTGGATCAGCTTGTTTTACTAGGGATTCACCAACTAAGATGGCGTTTACTCCCGCGTCTCGGACAGTGGCTAAATCCTGGGGAGTATGAATTCCCGATTCACTGACGATTAAAATATCTCGTTCCTTTAAGATATCTTTGCGGGCGTTGAGCAATTCGGTCGTGGTATTTAAATCAACGGTAAAATTCTCTAGATTACGGTTATTAATGCCAATCAGGGTCACGCCTTTGAGGGCGCAACACTCGGTCTAATTCAGCTAAAGTATGAACCTCAATCAGAGCCGTCATTCCCAATAAATTAATGATTTTGAGAAAATATTGTAAATCTTTATCTTCTAGAATTGCCGCAATTAATAAAACCGCATCGGCTCCCTTGGATCGCGCTAAATAAATTTGGTAGGGATAGATAATAAATTCCTTACAAAGTAGGGGTAAATCTACTGAGCGACCCGCGATCGCTAAATTTTCAAAACTGCCCTGAAAGAATTTTTCATCCGTTAAAACCGATAAACAACTTGCGCCACCTTGTTCATAGGCTTGGGCAATTTTAGCAGGATTAAAATTTTCGCAAATCACTCCCTTGCTGGGGGAAGCTTTTTTGACTTCTGCAATCAAAGCGGGTTGACGAACACTATTTTTTAACGCACCTAAAAAATCGCGGGGAGGTTGACTGTCCTTAACTGCCTTTTGTAATTCTAGGAGGGGGGTCAACTCTCGTCTTTTTTCTACTTCCAGTTCCTTTTGCCAAACGATTTCTTCCAAAATGTGACGAGGTTCGGCTTCGGGGTGTTTAATCTGATAACGGAGGTACTCCACATTGACGGGAGCATTAGGCGGTCGGCGACGAATTTTAATATTCATAAAATTAGTATAAAATGAGAAGAAAAATTGTCCTAACTACAAAGAAAGAGTTTATCACTATGGAAGCTGCTGGATTAGTCGTACAAACCGTCCTTAATTTCATTAATATTTATTTATTGTTGCTTTTCGTCAGAATTTTGCTCTCCTGGTTCCAAACGGCAGAATGGGCTAATACTGCGATGGCCGTTTTAAGCCCCATCACTGACCCCTACCTCAACATTTTTCGCTCGATTATCCCTCCTTTGGGTGGTATGGATTTTTCGCCTATTTTAGCTATTTTAGCCTTACAATTGCTATCTTCCCTATTGCCCCAACTACTAACGGTCGGTTATTAGGTTTTTCCTAAAATTACGCGATATAACCCATCAACTCCTCCTCACTCCATTCCAATGTGTCGCCGATTTTTTCGCCTGTGTGGTAGGCTCCCAATAAAATAGGGCAGGTTTTACCCCAGGCGATCGCACCTGAGTAATCTAGGGAAATAGCAGCCAGATCGCCGTTACGACTTTTAGCTTCTTTCATAGATTTTTCTACCGCTTCGGGCAGGGATAAACCATCTGTAACACGAATGACAATTTTGGCGGCTAAACATTCATTAATAATATCTTCTCCAACTCCTGTGCAACTAACTCCCGCTTGCTGGGTGGCATAATTTCCCGCAGGCATAGCCGAATCACTCACTCGACAGATCCGCTCTAAACCTTTACCCCCCGTAGAAGTTCCCGCCACGATTCTACCCTGTTGGTCTAGGGCAACCACCCCAATGGTTCCTCTTCGGGCTGAACTGTCTGGATCATCCTGGGCAATGAGGCGGGCCATTCTGTTTTTATTTTGAAAATTTTCCCGACGTTCTTCCATCCATTCTTGAATACGAAAATCCGTGAGGGGATCGTAGGGTGGAATCTGCATTTCTCTGGCTAAATCAACCGCGCCAGAACCTGATAAAATGCGGTCTGTTTCTTGTTGTAAAAATTGGGCTAAATGGATCGGATTTTTGACCCTAGAAACATTAATAACACCGCTAAAGTTTTGGCTTTCCCCATCCATTAAAGAAGCACTCATGCGGACTTGTCCATCGGATTGCACCACCGAACCTGTTCCTGCATTAAACCTCGGTTCATCTTCTAATAATTGACAACCCCGAATCACCGCATCAATGGCAGGACTTCCTTGAAGTAAGAGTTCATAAACTTCGGCAACGATTTGATGAAGAGATTGACGGACTGATTCCAAGCCGCCTTTATGCTCTAGGGAACTTGCTCCACCGTGAATAATTAATTTGGGTTGTTTGGTTGTCATGGTAATAATTGAAAAAGAAAAATAAAGGTCGTAATTGTTGGCGTTTTTTTCACAGGTCGAAATTATTAAACTATCACTAAGGATTAAGATTACAGCAGTTTGTGGTTACGTCCTGTGCAAGGTAAGAACATAATAGTATTATGTCCCTACAAAGATTTAACGTAATTTGCTGTAAGACTAAATTTTAAGCTATTTGTCATGACTTTTAATCGGTTAATTGAGAGTTTAATCGACACAATTTCAGGGGAGTTCGTTAGGATTTTTTCTGACGCGATCGCGGATTAATGATTTCTCCTAGTCCTTCTCCGATAAAGGATAGACCCACCACCATTGTTGTCAAAGCAAGACCAGGAAAAAGGGTTGTCCACCAAATTCCCGTCGAAAGGTCGGCTAGGGCTTCTTTGAGATCGTGTCCCCATTCGGCAATTTCCTGCGGTAAACCTAAACCCAAAAAGCCTAAACCCCCTAATACGAGGATCGCATCGGCGGCATTGAGGGTAAAAAGCACAGGTACACTTTGAATAACGTTGGCAAAAAGATAATGGGATAATACTCGATTGGGACTGGCTCCCATTGCCCTGGCCGCTTCGATAAAGAGTTCCGTTTTAACGCTGGTGGTATGGTTGCGGACTAATCGATAGTATTGGGGAATGTAGGCAATGCTGACGGCGATCGCGACGTTTAAAATCCCTCTACCGAGGATAAAGGCGAGAGTAATAGATAATAACAGCCCTGGCAGAGTGTAAATCGTATCCATGATAAATAATAGGATTTTATCGACTTTTCCGCCCAAATAACCACTAATCATGCCCAGGGGAACGCCGATAAAGACCGAAAGAGAAGTCGCCAAAATTACGACCTGTAATGCCGCTTGGGTTCCAAATAAAGTACGGGAAAAAACATCGTATCCCCGCACATTTGTGCCAAACCAATGGCCCCAACTGGGTGCTTCTAGGGGGAAATTATTTAATAAATCCGTTGGATCTTGTAATAATGCGATCGCCTGCAAAAGAGGGGCAAAAAGTGCGATCAAAATAAAAATTCCCGTCATCCCCAATCCGATAAACATTAATCGTAGGGATAAACTAGGACGGAGCGATCGCACAAAAGGAAGTTTAACAGTAGTCATAGATGTTATTAAGAAAAAATAATTTGAGAACCAGGGGCATTAATTTTTACGGACAAAATCTGATGATTAATAAACACTGATTGCAATTGGGGATGAACCTCTGGCGGTGCAAAAAATAGCATAAATCCGCCCGCACCTGCCCCGAATAATTTTCCTCCTAATGCTCCTGCATCGATACCTAATCGATAAATTTCATCAATTTCTGCATTAGAAATGCCTGTGTCTAAACTTCGTTTGGCGAGCCAAGCTTGATGCAATAACTCACCAAAAGCCGTTAAGGATTGATTACTCGTTAAAATATCCCAACCCTTATCAACCATTTTTCGCATTTCTTTGAGGATTTCCGTATTGTCAGCCACTCTTTTTAATTGTTTCTCTACCACATTCGCCGCTTTTCGTTTAATTCCTGTAAAAACGATAAAAATATGGGCTTCAAATTCCGCTAGGCGATCGGGAGAAATGGGAACCCGATTAACAATAATATCGTCTTCCGTGCGAAATTCAACTAAGTTAAACCCACCGACCGCCGCCATTAATTGATCCTGACACCCCACTTTATCTTGAACTAAGTGTCTTTCCACATAGATTGCTTCATAGGCTAAATCAATGGGACGGACAAATTCTCCTTTAAAAGAATGTAAAGCGTGCAAAAGGGAAACAGTAAAAGCGGAAGAAGATCCTAAGCCCGTAAAAGCAGGTAAATCGGCCACATTATGTAACTCAATATCTTTGTCTAAATTACAAAATTTTAAACATTCCCGAAAAACCCGATGTTCCATTTCCGAAATCGTTTTAACTAGCTCTACTTTTCGGTAGGAAACTCGAACGGAGTAATCAAATAAATGACTTAAAAATGGACTTGCCGTAACGTAGGAAAATTTATCAATCGCGGTGGCTAAAACAGAGCCGCCATGTTGTAGAAAATATTCTGGATAGTCTGTTCCCCCTCCAAAAAAACTAATTCTGACTGGTGCGCGAGAAATGAGCATAGATTGATTAAATAACTAAAGAAAATATTGACGAATAAAAGATTCTGCTTGAGCTAATGATTCGGGTGTGCCAATGTCTAAAAATGGGGCGGTCACGGGATGAACTTTTAAACAGATTTGTTGCTGGAGTAACGACGGAAAAATATCGTATTCAAAGCTAAGAGGAAAGTTCGTTGGAAATTGTTGAACTAATTTATTTCGTAATAAATAAACGCCGCCATTGATGACTCCTTTTCCTGATTGCTTCTCGGCAAACTGTAAAAGTGTCTTTTGTTCATCATAAACTAAAGAGCCAAAACGCGAGGTCTCTGGGACAGAAACGCCTAAAATTACGCCGTCAACGCTTTCATCTTCTAGATATTGATTCAAAGGAGCTAAGTCGGTGAAAATAAGGGAATCGCCATTCAGAACGAGCCAAGCTTTGGGATTTTGTTCAGATTGTTTTACCGCATTAAGAAAACCGCCTGCGGTTCCAAGGGGGCTGGTTTCGGGATAGCATTGTAAATCTAAATTAGGAATAGGCCGAGTTTGGGCGTATTGTTCGATAATTTCGGCTAAATAACCTGTTGAAAGTAAGGCTTTTTCTATACCTTGACGTTGGAGGTAAGTTAACACCCAGCCTAAAAAGGGTTTTTCCGCAACTTCGGCCATGGGTTTGGGAACATCGGGGAGCAGGTGCTTAATGCGAGTGCCAAAGCCTCCTGCTAAAACAACGGCAATAATGTTATCTAAGGATTCTAGTCGCGATCGCCTTTTAGATTTGTCCATAGTTAAAACAATTAAAATATAATCTATTGAAAGTTTTGAACGGCATAAACTTTTCCAGTTATGTTCGTAGTTGTAATACCAAAACCAAACTTAGTATAATCAGGTGTCAAAAGATTATCTCGATGACCTTTAGAATACATCCAACTTTTTTGAAATCTTTCGAGTAAACCATAATTTAAGACGATATAAGGAGAGCTACCTTGATATATTATGTTCTCACCAATACCCCCTTTTCCTCCTAGTTCATGATATCTGTCAGTTGGTGTTTGTCCTTCTAGATTAGTGTGATTATAAAAGTCTCGTTTCGCCATATCTTCTGAATGCTTTTGAGCAGTTAGACTGATGAGAGGATCTTCAATTAAGGGTTTTAGGTTGTTAATTTGACGATCTCGATTTACCAGACGTAATGCTTGTTGACGCAATTCTGGCAAAGTACGCTTATTATTTGAATTTATAAAATTAGTTTGCGGATTACCAATTTTCCAATTAGCACCTCCCGAACCGTTATTAAAATAAAGTTTATCTTTACCGTAATAAATCAATAAACCAATTATTGTTATGCAAGACAAAATTAGTTTTTGATTTTTTGAGTACCGATATCGCGTCATATATTAGAAGCTATATTCAATTATTAATTTATTAGATAAACTAATTAGGGTTGCGTAAAACAACCAATTGTAATACTTCATGTTTAAATAAAAAGGGTGAGCAAAACCCACCCTATAGCTAAAAAATTAGGAATGTTTAGGGCCAAGTCCTAATTTGGGAGCATAAACAGCGCGATCGCCTAATTCATCTTCAATCCGAAGCAGACGATTATATTTAGCCACCCGTTCACTCCGACAGAGAGAACCCGTTTTAATTTGTCCCGCACGAGTTGCCACCGCTAAATCCGCGATCGTGGTATCTTCCGTTTCTCCCGAACGATGGGAAATAATGGAACAATAACTATTGCGAGTCGCTAAAGAGATTGTTTCTAGCGTTTCGCTAAGAGAACCAATTTGATTAAGCTTAATTAAAATGGAATTAGCAATCCCTAAATCAATAGATTTTTGCAGACGAATGGGATTCGTTACCATCAAATCATCGCCGACCAATTGGGTTTTCGCTCCCAAAGATTCAGTGAGTAATTTCCAGTTATCCCAATCATCTTCCTGTAAACCATCTTCAATGGAAATAATCGGGTACTGGCTGACTAATTGGGCTTGATATTTAATAAAATCTTCGGGAGAATGGGGCGCACCATCATAGATATATTGGCCATCTTTATAAAATTCACTGGAAGCAATATCCATTGCCAGAGCAATTTGTTCCCCTGGTTTGTAACCTGATTTTTCGATCGCTTCAATCAGAATATCGAGGGCATCTTGGTTGGATTTTAAATTAGGAGCATAGCCTCCTTCATCCCCTACCCCACCAGAAAGTAATTTACGTTCCTTAAGAACTTTCCCTAACACCGCAAAGACTTCTGCCCCCCAACGGAGAGCTTCTTTAAAAGTCTCTGCACCAATGGGCATAATCATAAATTCCTGAAAATCCACATTATTATCCGCGTGGGAGCCACCATTGATCACGTTCATCATGGGAACAGGAATCACATTGGCAAGCGGCCCACCAAGGTAACGATAGAGGGGAATTTGGAGTTCGGCGGCGGCGGCTTTTGCATTGGCGAGAGAAACGGCGAGGATCGCATTAGCACCCAATTCTTTTTTATTGGCTCGTCCCGTCCAATTTAATCATCGTCTCGTCAAGAGTCAACTGATCAAAGGCATCCAAACCAATCAGTTCGGGTTCAATTTTTTCGATAATGTTATGAACAGCTTTTAAAACCCCTTTACCACCGTAGCGTTTAGGGTCATCGTCTCGTAATTCATGGGCTTCAAAGCTTCCTGTCGAGGCTCCACTGGGTACTTGGGCAATGCCAAATGCTCCTGTATCTAGCACAACTTCGGCTTCTACGGTAGGACGACCACGAGAATCTAAGATTTCACGGGCGGCGATCGCTTCAATTTTGGCAGGAACTTTGTTTAACATGGTCTTGAAATACTCCAAACGCTCAAGGGTGAAATGCTTTGGGTTTATTATATTGCCTGGGAGTCCCCAGTCCTGGGAAGTTTATCGCGGTTTCCTGAGAATTACTCTATAAGAATGGAATAGCCCGCGATCGCCGACTCAAAATCAGAGGTTACAATAACCCTAGTGTGATTAATGGTTGGTAATATCTCATGTTGACAGCATCTAAAGTAATTACCCTGGAAGAATTTTTAGAGCGGTATGCAGATTCTCCTCAATACGAATTAGCTGATGGAGAATTAGTTGATATGGAACCCACAGGCTATCACGAAACCGTTAGCGGTAAATTGGCGGCCGATATTGGCATGATGTTGCTGCAAAGTAAGCAGTCCTGGTTTATGCCTCGTACTTGTTTAATTCGTCCTTTTTCTGAGACTGCAACAGCCCGTCGTCCCGATTTGATCGTGTTAGACGAAAGCATCTTAAGCAATGAACCTCTGTGGCACAAAGAACCCATCATTACCCAAGGAAAGTCTATTAAATTAGTGGTAGAAGTGGTTAGTACGAATTGGGAAACGGATTATGCCAGAAAAGTCGAAGAATATGCTTTTTTAGGAATTCCTGAATATTGGATTGTAGATTATCGGGGGTTAGGAGGAGTTGCTTTTATTGGTAAACCGAAACAACCAACTTTTACGGTCTGCGAATTAATGGGAGAAGAGTATCAACAGACCCAATATCGTTTAAAATCCAATATTTTCTCCCCGTTATTTCCTAATCTACAACTCTGTTTAGAAAATATTTTACCCCGTTTTTAACGGATCACTTTACCAAATTTTCGCCATTTGCAATATAAGCCCTGGTAATTCTGGATCACCCTTAACCGTTTCAGGATTATCTAAAATTTCTATATCTTGATTGGGACGATAGACATAAACTTGACGATTTTTGCGATCAATTAACCAACCCAATAAGATTCCATTGATTAAATATTCCTGCATTTTGTCTTGTAAACTGCTCAGGGTATCGCTAGAGGAGCGTAACTCAATCACGAAATCAGGACAAATCGGCGCGAAAGAGGCTTTTTGCTCATCGCTCAGGGCATTCCAGCGTGACAATGAAATCCAAGAAGCATCAGGCGATCGCGTTGCGCCATTGGGCAAGGTAAAACCTGCACTAGAGTCAAATCCCAACCCTGTACCATCCTGATCAGCCCAACTGCCTAGTTGCACTGTAATATTAAAATTTCGATTCCCTGTATCCGAAAAAGCAGGGGGCATAATAATCACTTCTCCATTGGCGTTACGTTCAATGCGCAAATCCCGATTGGCTAAACAAAATTCATAAAATTCCTCAACCGTCATTGAGGTTAAAGGAAAATGGACGGTTAAGGGAACGGAGGGGCTTTGGACGAGCAGGCTGGTCATAAAATTCCTCGTTTTTGAGCGCTATTAATGGGTTATCTCTAGCCTATCTAAACTATTCCAATTATTCACGAGTCGTCTTCCAAAATAAATTGGTTTTGCTCCTGTCCTCTTCATTCTCTTTACAAGTCGTTACAAATTGCCCCGTCTTCATAGGATAATAAAAACTAAATATTATCTTTTGGAGAGAAATGCTACGAAAAATTTCCTTGGCTTTGGTCGGATTAACCGTTGGTAGTATCTTGACGGTCGTTGGTTTTGTTGCCTATGCCTTAGATTACGCAACTTTGAATTTAGCAGGTTTTTTCTACGGAATTCCTTTATTATTGGGGGGATTAGCCCTAAAAGCGGCTGAATTAAAACCTATTCCTTTTAGTGAACCCACTCCCGACACAATCTTGAAACTCCGCGAAAAACTGGCCCACTCCTACCCAAAATCAAATTCGCAAGGATGTCACTCGTTATCGCTACGGCGCAAGAAGCTCACCTAGATGATGCTCTACAACGTTTGGGTTTAAGTCCCACCGATGAAGAAAGACCTCTACTCGTCAGCATCCAAGAAAGCGCGATCGCCGACCATTACGCTTTAACCCTGATCTTTAAATCGCCTTTTATTTCCCTAGAAACCTGGCAAGAAAAACAAGAGAAAATCGAAAAATTTTTTGGCCCCGATATTCGAGTCAATCTGGAACAAACCGACAAAAATAAGATTGAAGTCGCCTTGATCTCCCAACTGGTATAGAACTGTTCTAGTTTCAGCTATCCTGCTAATTTTTTAAAATAAAATTAGGATAGTTAGATAGGGGCTTAGGTTTTTTAAAATCCCTAACCACTAATTATTAAAAGAAACTTTTATATTAAAGGACACTTTTGAGGCTGGTTAAGGTCATCTGACCAGATCCAATCCTCCATGTTAGGGTAAAAATGTTAACGAAATCTTAGTAAATTTCCTTGAAATTTAGGTAAAAAAATGATTAATTTTCAAAAAAAATTCAAATTATCGCCCCAGTGGTTACTCACGCTTTTAGCGGTTTCTGGTTGTTTGACCGCCGCCGCTCCAACTCTAACCTTAGCAGGCTCAAATTCAGGATTAACCATTTTTAGTGGGGTAGAACGCAAAGACATTCTGGATTATTATCTTCAGTACGGTGGCGCACCCTATCAACGCGATCGCTATAAACTCTACATTTCTTCTAAACAATTAGCCCAAGGCGCAAGCAAATTTTATATTTCCTACCCCGCCAATTTTGACGGTCAGTTTAAAACCGATCAAATTGAAGTACGAGTAAAAGATAAAGTCATTCCCCTCAAAAATCCCGTGGTTTGGGACAAAGAAAGCCGTTTTCTAGAAATTGATTTAGCAGAACCCATCCCCCCCAAAAGCAAAGTAGAGATCGTTTTTTCTAATGTGACCAATCCCAACTTTGGAACCTATTACTTCGTCGCTGATGCAATGGCTTCGGGGGATATTCCCGTCCGTACATATATTGGCACCTGGATTATTAGCATTAATCGTTAGGTTTCCCAAGCCATTTGATGCTACCATGGTAGACTGTGTATTTTATGGAGGAAGCCGATCATGACTAAGCGCACTTTAGAAGGAACAAACCGTAAACAAAAAAGGACATCGGGGTTCCGCGCTCGGATGCGTACCGTCAATGGGCGCAAAGTAATCCAAGCTAGACGGAATAAAGGACGGCATCAACTTTCTCTCTAAAAGAGGGAGTCAATCTGTGCATCAGAGAAATCATCGGACGTAGGTTAAGGGTGGGATTACCGAAAGCTATTCGACTTAAGCATTGGAAAGATTTTCAGTCCGTTTATCAGCAGGGTAAACGCTATCGAGAGTCTTGTTTGATGCTCCGTATTTTACGGGATTCTAGTCTTTCGGTCAGTCGTTTCGGCATTGCCGTTAGCCAAAAAGTCAGTAAAAAAGCAGTCGTTCGGAATCGAATTAAACGGCAGATTCGGGCAGCTATTCAGTCGCTTTTGCCTGATTGTTGCCCAGGATGGAATATTATCATCGTAGTATTACCCAGTGGAATTGTGTGCAAATATGAACATTTTTTGCGAGAATTAAAGCAGTTATTTAACAAAGCTGAGATTATGACTCATGGGTATTAGAGAAACGACCTATTACGAAGGTGGCCCCCATATCGGGGATTTAATTATCAATATTCTGCTGGGGTTTACCGTTATTTGCCTGCCCCTAACCGTTGCCGCCGTTGTTCGCGCCATTTGGCTTCGTTATAAGATTACCGATCGCCGTATTTCCGTGACGGGTGGCTGGATGGGACGCGATCGCACCGATATTGTTTATGGCGAAATTAGTAAACTCGTCAAAGTGCCTCGTGGTATTGGTCTTTGGGGAGATATTGTGATTACCCTTAATGATAAAAGTCGTCTGGAAATGCGGGCTGTACCGAAATTTCGAGAGATCTATGATTACATGGGAGAAAGAGTCTCCGCCAAAACAGGCCGCCCCCTGAGAAGCGATTCTGAATAATAAATAAAATTTTTTAATCCCTGGTGACTCAACCAAAAGATTAAAACCGTCCAATGTTTCAGTATATTCATACAGAGACTACCTTTCATATCAACTAAAAGGCTGAGAGCTAAGCGAATGGATTTCGGTATCGGATTTATCTCGACCAATGTCATGCTGCCAATCCTAGATTTTTTCTATGGAATTGTGCCGAGTTATGGATTTGCCATTGTCGCCCTGACCCTAGTAATACGCTTGGGACTCTATCCCCTGAGTGCAGGTCAGATTCGCAATATGCGCAAAATGCGGATTACGCAACCCCTGATGAAGGAACGGCAAGAAGAAGTTCAACGCCGCTATAAGGATGATCCCGCCAAACAACAGGAAGAAATGGGCAAGATCATGCAGGAATTTGGCAATCCCCTGGCAGGATGTTTACCCCTGTTACTCCAGATGCCGATTTTATTTGCTCTTTTTGCCACTTTAAGAGGATCGCCGTTTTCGGATATTAATTACACTGTAGATTTACAAATTTTGCCCAAAGAACAGGTTGAAAGGGTTATTCCTCAGACCTTTGCGACCAAGCCTCAAAATATTTATGTTAATGATGGGATTCACTACCCGATCGCCGCTTTTCTGCCAGGCGGAAATTCCTTGGCGATCGGTGACAAGGCTAAAATCGAATTACAAACCGTCGAAGGAAAGTCCCTCGCTCAACTATTTGCAACGGCAGACGAAAAAAATATCCAACCAACTTTTACCATCACCAAAGGGGAAGACCGCGTTAAAGTTAATCCCGATGGAACCATTGAGGCGATCGCGCCAGGAGAAGCCACTGTCCAAGCCACAATTCCAGGCCTTGCCGCCAAAACAGGCTTTCTCTTTATCAAAGCCCTCGGTCAAGTCGGCGTAACAGGAGAAAATGGCGAAGTAAACTGGGACGTGCTGGGAATGATTGTCTTTTTCGGCATTAGCATCTACGTCAACCAAGAACTCTCAGGAGCCTCTGGTGGAACCCCCAATGCCGCCGCCCAACAGCAACAAAGTATTAATAAAATTACCCCTGTCCTGTTTAGTGGAATGTTCCTCTTTTTTCCCCTACCATCGGGAGTTTTGATGTACATTGTTTTGGCTAATGTTTTCCAGACCATACAAACCGTGATTTTAATGCGGGAACCCCTGCCTGAAAATCTGCAAAAAATCGTCGATGAACAAGCCAAAGCCTCTGAAATACGGGAGGTTTTACCCTTTGAGAAAAAAGGTAAGAAGAAAGAAAAAACCTCTTAAGAAATGGGGAATAACGAGCAACTCTCTCTGTTTGTAGGGACATAATAGACTTATGTCCTTGCCCTCTAAGAGGTTTAAGCACAGGCTTTATTGGAGTGGATTTTAGGGTTGTTTTATCTGAATAAATTTCCTGAATTTCCCCCTGTTGAAAGAGAATCTCCCCAGGAGCGATTGTTAACTTTAAATAAGATGGTTATGGATCAAAATATCCAACGTGGAAAAGCTTGGCTAGAGAAATTATTGTCCTTAATGGGAATCTCTACCCAGGTCAAAGTAGAAGAAAAAGATGCCACTGAGATGTCAGCAGGAATCTGGTTAATTATTGATGAAACGCCCCTAAGTCCCGAACAGATTCAAACCTTTATTGGGGAAAATGGCAGAAATATTGATGCAATTCAATATCTGGCCAACACCCTCTTACATTTAGGAATCGAATCCGAAAATCAACCAACTTACATTATCGAATTAGCGGGTTATCGATCGCGGCGACAGATTGAACTGCTTACATTAACCCAAGAAGTTTGCGAAAAAGTCAAAGCGAGTGGATTTCCTGTAGAAATTCCCTCCCTTTCGGCGGCTGAACGTCGTCAGATTCATGGATTTTTACAAAAAGATGCCGATCTCGAAACCGAAAGCCAAGGGCAAGAACCCGATCGCCGATTAGTGGTACGCCTACGGGTTCCCCAGGTCAACTTTTTAGGCATTGCTAGGGATTAAAGAGTCTAGAGAAGCTGAACCAATTATTAATTCTAAGCTGTTAATTATCCAAAATACAGACAGGCAAGGGGCTTAAGCCCCTTTTTACAAGACTTTCGACAGAATCAATGCAATCTAAATTTGTGACAGCTTATCTAACGGTTTTTAAGCAATTCTGCTCCTTAAATCAGACTTTTAGGAATCCATCTCACTGCTTGAGGCACCTTTTTTCTCCAGTCTATTGATTCCCATTGTTGCTGACTCAGTTCTGGGAGTCGAGCTGCAATCTCCCTCGGAGGTAACGGAAATCTTTGACAGAAAAAAGGATGCCAAGGGCTACGACTAAAATAGGAAAAAAATATGGCTTTTCTATCAGAATCTATCGGCGGTTTCCCACGATGATAAAAACGGGCAGTATCTATCAGAATAACGGTACCGATTTCTCCCACACAACTCACTAGCGCATCGCCGAATTCAGGTAAATACAAAGAATCCATTTCTGCTTGATAAACCGAACGATAGCGATGCTTAATGGCGGCGCAAACATAATCATTAAATTGGGGTTTGAGACACTGCAAAGGCCCACCTTCTTCATCGACATCATTCAGGTAAACACAAACTTTAATCATTCGTCGATCTTCGCGGTCTCGATGCCAGGCTCTTGCCCCGTACTCCTCACCATTATTGACACTTAAAAAACAAGCAGGGTCATCATAGGCGACGGGTAGCTTTAGATAGGCTTCGACAATATTGATCAAGCGCTGATTGGGGCTCCAGGCAATAATGTCAATATGATCAATAATTTGTGTTGTTGTCGCATGAACTTCATGAATTTTTTCGGATGGGAAACGTTGGAAAAGATGTGTCGTATGATCCTGTAAGAGTTCCGTCATTTGTTGAGCCACTTTCATAAATTCCACGCTATTCGGAAGATTAAGTGATTCTACGGAAGTCATATAAATACCCTCACTTTCTAGGGCATTAACGATCTTTTGGTCTTGCCATTCTAGAAGAGGTAACTGAGATTGATGTAAGTCGATCGCCCGATAATAGCGAGGCAAAAAGAATCGTTTGTCAATATAGTTAGATTTGGTTAATCCCCAGGAAATTTGTGCAGATAAGGAGACTATATAGGCAAAGTAGCGGTTTACTCTTTTGACTATTTTTCTGATTATTATTTTTAAGTGTTTGTGCAAGATAAATTGCCTACGAAAAAAGACTGAAAACCTTTTTTAACAAGGATCTTGATGGATTCATCGTTTAGTGGAAGCTCTTAAGGTCAATAGGGAATCCATCCATTATTCCATCTAATTTTCGCAAGTTTTTATCTCTATCAACTTTTTTTAGTAACAGTTTTAATCATATCGAATTAAAGGGAGTTTAGGATAGTTAAACTGTTTTATCTTAGGCTGATTGGCTTTATCAATAGATAAAGAAGAGATAGATAGGGTAATAAGTCCTCAAAAAAGAGAGAGAAAAGAAAAATTCAGCTTATAAAAGAGTTTATTCCAAGAGTATTCAAGCTTAAATTACTTAAAAGAGTTAAAACGAGGATTAGCACTTAAGTTGACCCTAGAAGGATCAGTTTACCAAGCTATTGAAAGATCCACCCCCCCGCGCTCCTTAGCCGAAATTGGGGGTTACAATGAATTAAATAAACAAGAGAGGAATTCAAAGATTTCATGACCGATCCTTCGTTGTTGAGTGTTTCCCCTACCCCTTTGACCGTTGCCCTTTCGGAAAAAGACCTTTCCTTAGATCATTTTGTTTGGGCGATTACCCAGGCCGCCGATGACCGTAAAGCTGAAGATATCGTGGTTCTAAAAGTGACGGATGTTTCCTATTTAGCTGATTATTTTGTGATTGTCTCTGGTTTTTCGCGGGCTCAGGTAAGGGCGATCGCGGGTAGCATCGAAGAAAAGGCAGAAAAAGATTACGATAGAAAACCGAGACAGCCTTCGGGTAAAGATGACGGATCTTGGATTCTTCAGGATTATGGCAACGTGATTGTCCATATTTTTATGCCCACAGAGCGATCATTTTATAATTTAGAAGCTTTTTGGAGCCATGCAGAAAGAATTTCCCTGGAAGATCTCGATCCTCAGAAAACTCATTAATTATCAGTAATCGCGAGGAAATAGATGAAGAACAAGCAATTTTGGGTGATCTATCCTTGGCAACTTCAAACTTGTTAAAAAAAATTATCATGATGCAAGAATCTTCACCGACCTATTGCCCCGTTCCCCTAGAACAACAGCCCGTTAATGAGTATGAAATACTGAAAGAATCCTGGCTTTGTTGTTGGGCAACCCTAGATTTTTGGCTCTATGTCCGTAAATTATCCTGGGTGCTTTTGCTCGGTGGGTTATTGGCGACTCCGATCGCGGCGGCCAGTTTTTCTCCGATGAAAAAACCAGTATTTTTCGCCCTCGCGAGTGGCTTGGGGGCAATGCTGATGCTGGCGTTAGTTTTGAGCCGAATTCTGCTAGGCTGGTACTATATTCGCGATCGCCTACAGGCTGACAAGGTGATCTATGAAGAATCGGGCTGGTACGATGGTCAAATCTGGAAAAAACCTCCTGAAATTCTGACCCGCGATCGGCTCATTGTTGCCTATCAGGTTAATCCCATTTTGCAACGTCTCAAAACAACTGCTTTTCTGTTGGTGGGATTGCTCAGTCTGGATGGTCTCATTTGGTTGGCTCTCTAACCGTAAAATCGCCACTTCCTGAACGAATATTAAAAAGATTCAGCTTATTTAACCTCTAAAACTTGAAATTTAACCAAGAAAGACGCATGAGCAGAGGCAAACGAACCCAAGCCCCGAATATTGAAATCCACCTATTACGGGAAGGCATTGTTGAATCCGTTCATCATGTTGAAGCAACCGTTTGCGATGACCGTGGCCGGGTTTTATCCGTTGCAGGCAGTTCCGAAACCGCCGCTTTTATTCGCTCATCCCTCAAGCCCTTTCAAGCCTTTGCCGTTACCAGTACGGGAACCCTAGAGCGATTTGGCCTAACGGACAAGGATCTAGCGATTATTTGTAGCTCCCATCACGGAACCACCGAACAGGCAAGGCAGGTTTTCAATGTCCTTTGGCGTGCGGATATTGACCCGACGGCTTTACAATGTCCCATTCCTTCCGGAAAACAGAACACTCTCCAACATAATTGTTCAGGGAAACACGCGGGAATGTTGGCCGTTTGTCAGCAACGCAAATGGCCACTGAATACCTATCTGCGATCGTCCATCCCGTTCAACAATTGATTTTAACTAAAGTGGCTGAATTGTTGGGAATGCCTGGGGACGAACTGATTTGCGCCCATGACGACTGTGGTGCGCCGACCTATTTTATGCAACTCGGACAAATGGCCCATTTGTATGCCCAATTAGCCTCTGGGAATCATTTAGACCTAGAACGGGTCATTCGGGCCATGACCTACTATCCTCGTTTAGTCGCGGCAGAAGGTTCCTTTGATACGGAGCTAATGCGTTTAACGGAAGGGGAATTGGTCAGTAAATCGGGAGCCGAAGGCATTCAATGTATTGCCCGTGTGGGAGAAGGAATGGGATTAGCCATCAAAGCCTTAGATGGTTCCAAACGCTCTAAATACGCGGGGGCCATTTATTTATTACAGCAAATGGGCTGGCTTCAACCCAGTGTGGCAGAAATTTTGTCCGAGCAGTTTATGACTCTCAGTAATTACACTCGATTGGAAGTGATTGGTGAGTTGTCGATGCTTTAGAAACGAGAATCCGTCGGTAGAATTTTTTGAAAAGCCCGTTCACAATCTAGAACTAATTGGGCAGAAGCAACCCGTTTGCCGAAACATAATTCCTGGTGAATAATGAATAATCTTTCGTAGGGATCGGGCTGGGCGAGATCTAAAATTAACAGTCGATATTCTTCATCGGTTCGACTGGCTTGATGGATAATCCAGCCTTTTTCGTGTAATTGTTGTAACATCGCCAAATATAAACAACGACAAGCTTGGTAATAATCTCCTGAAGATTGAAAATATCGCGATCGCTTAACCCAATAGGAGACAGAATAAATCGGCGTTTCAGGTTCGACTTGGGGGTTAAGATTTTTGAGTTGATTAAAATAACGAAGCAACGTTTTACGCGATCGCCAAATTATCCAAAAAATCAAGGCAAAAAAGATAAAAGTTAGACTATTTTTTAGCCAGGTATCCCAAAAATCAGGCGGTTGATAATCGGGAAGATCCAGATTAGAGGGCTTGAAAAATTTACTTAATTGTAATTCCCACCACTCCCCCAAACGTTGTTGTAATTGTTGTAGCCGCCAGCCTAAATTTTCTTTTTCAAAATTATCCGTTTTCATGGCAAAATTATGGTTTATTTTAAAATAGGATGAGCTTGGAAATAAGGCTGAGATGAGACAATTTTTCACTATTTTACTCCTGTTGTTCTGCTTCTGGGCGATCGCCTTTCCTGTTCAAGCGGCAACTTGTCGCACGGTCAAGGAGGAAGTAATTTGTATTGAAAAAATTAAGCGCAGTGCCAAATATCCTTGGGAATATCGCGTAAGTCTGAGTAGGGATCAACAAAAACAGGATTCAGTTCTCTATAACTGTCGCAATCAAGTTACCATACTCAAAAATGGAATTCGTCAACCCTTTACCGAACAAAATTTAGGCGAATTCATCTGTCAACGCCTCGGAGCATAAAGCCTATGTCCGCACCGATTGCTTTCCCCCCTTTTCTCCAACAGGGCGATCTCGTCACCGTCATTTCTACCAGTGGCGCATTGAGGGAATTTGATGCCATAGAAAGAGGTATGGACGTTTGGCGATCGCGGGGTTATCGAGTGGAATTAGGGTTCCATTGGGATCAAAAAGAAGGTTATTTAGCAGGAACAGATGAACAACGCCGCCATGCCCTTTTAGAAGCTTGGAAAAATCCTGATTGTAAGGCGATTCTTTGCACCAGGGGCGGCTATGGTAGCGCGAGATTATTGGAGCAATGGCAGTGGCCCCTAGAATCGGTGACCCCCAAATGGTTGATCGGTTTTTCTGATATTACGGGATTGCTCTGGAGTTTGGCCACCGTAGGGATTTCTGGCATTCATGGCCCCGTTTTAACAACCTTGGCCGAAAAACCCGCCTGGTCACAGCAGAGGCTTTTTGATGCCCTAGAAGGTCGCGCTCTCAACCCTTTGATGGGGCAAGGTTGGGGCGGAGGGGCGGTATCAGGAAAATTATTCCCCGCCAATTTAACGGTGGCGACCCATTTGTTGGAAACGCCTTTGCAACCCGATTTAAACAGCGCGATTTTGGCCCTCAGAAGATGTCACAGAAGCCCCCTATCGCATTGATCGGATGTTGACCCATTGGCGACTATGCGGTGCGTTTAAGCAAGTTAAAGGAATTGCCCTGGGTCGTTTCAGTCGATGTGAGGCTCCCGTCGGCAGTAATAGCTGGACAATAGAAGAAGTTCTCCGCAATCGCCTGGGAGATTTGGGTTTGCCTGTGGTTTCGGGATTATGTTTTGGGCATGATGGGGAAAATGCGGCCTTACCTGTGGGTTGTTGGGCGGAATTAGATGGGGACAAAGGCTCTTTAAAGCTTCGTTTTCCGAGTTGAAAAAGTCTCTGAGTTTGATTAATAGTTTTTAATAAATAATTCTTGACCTTTTTTTGCAGATTGTTGCTTATAGTTATTCATCCCATATTGCAGTGTCCATTCGTTGATGTCAGCAAAATGAAATAATTCGCGAATTTCAGGCGAATCATCGAAAGTAATTAGCCATTTATGTGGACAATTTTTCATGTTTTTGGCAAAACGTTCATAATCAAAAGAAGTATGCAAAATTCCCTTTCTCCCATAAAGTCTTGATTTCTTAGCAATTAAGTAAGGAGGATCAAGAAAAATAAAAACATTTTCTCCTTCTTTAAACAAAAGAGTTTCATAGTCATCATTTGTAATATGGATAGAAGGTAAACAGCCAGAAAGTTTTAATAATCTCTCAATAGATGAGTTAGTAAATCTTTTTTCATAAGCTTGTTGAGAATAACCACCAGAATCCACTGTCCCAGAAAATGTGATTCGATTTAAAACAAAGAAACGGACTGCTCGATCAAAATCATTTAAGTTTGAATCGTCAGCAGTTAGATAATTGTAAAGTTCTCTGCCATCAGTATTTTTTTGTTTGATTTCATAGACTTTTTCAACCATTGATTGAATTTCATTTTGTGCAGATTCCCAAAAGCAATATAAGTCAAAATTTAAGTCATTAATCCAATATTTTTTTATTTGCTCGTCAAATAGTTGTTTAATCGCTAAAAAAACTGAGCCACCACCAATAAAAGGTTCTCGGTATTCACCAATACTTTCAGGAATGTGAGGGATTATTTGACGAAGAGCTTTTTGTTTTCCTCCTGGATAGCGAAGGGGACTTTTGATTTTAGGGATCATTATTGATTATTTGCTACAATTTCAATCTGTATTTTTTGATTATGTTGAGCTTCTTGAGCTAATTTTCTAATAATATCATTTTGGGTCTTACTAAATACTGTCGCATTAGTCCGAATAAAATTATTTATTTCTTCTGAAGAAGCAGGTAAGATGAGACTGCTTTGAATATTTTTGCCCGTTAATTTTAGCCGTACAGAAAAATTTATTTTTTCATTGTTTAATTCTAAAGAATCTATATTTGAAAAAAGAATTAATTTGAAAAGACCATCTTGAATATCATCAATACTTGGCAAAGCTGATTTTGTAGAGTTTTTAGACTCTTGGATTATATAATTATCTATTTTAACCTTAATTATTTCATCTGGGGTTAAATAATAAGTTCCTCCTAAATAATTTTTAATACAAAAAGTTGCCTTCATTCCATCAACTAGATGCTCAAGATTATGGGATGTTAATGCCTCTCGATTACTTGCTTCTTGAGATCCTTTTAGGGAGATATTTTTGAATTCTTCAAAATTTTCATTCACTTTTTTTAAGTATTGTTCCATCGATGTATGAGAATGTATTAGTACACCCGTTTCTTTTGATATTTTTGTATAGGAATCAAGAGATTGATGAAATATTTCAACAAAACGCTCCTCAAATAAATTTTTATTCCAATGTAGAGCACTTTGTTTGTATTCTACTATTTCCTGAATTTGAAATTTAATAAACTCATTATTGAATTTTTGTTGAGTTAGTTTATCTCTATGAGATTGACCTTTTTTATGACTTTTTTCTGCACTTTCATAATATCCAAGTACAATATATATGTTTAATAAATTCATCCATGAAATTGTCGAATATTGAAGTTTATCTAAATCCCCATCTTTTCCCTCATCTTTAATAATTGGTATTATGGTCAATATTTTCGAGGCATTGTATGTATTATAAATTCTTGCAAAGGGATAACTCCTAGTTCGCTTGGGAGAAACCCAGGTTGAATAAGCAATTTCCGTGTTTTCTAATTGTATAATTCCATACGCTTTGGAATGATTAACATTAAATTCATCCAAGGTAACTTTAGATGTAGAGAAATCTTTGCTCAAACAAGCTTTATATTTGACTCCTCGTATAAATCCAGTGAAATGAAGAGTTGCGGTCATTACTTTAAACTGACATAATTACGGATGATTTTTATCATAATCTTAAATAGTCACAATACAGTATTTTTCTCACTAATGACCAGAGGTTTTTTTAAGGTTGACTTTTTTCTTAAAATAAAGTCTCTATTATCCCTAGAGAATATTTGCTTAATTTATTTATTAGCAATAACCTGAAAAGTTTTCAAACTCGAATCACTACAACCACTAATCATTCCCCCTAACTGCTGAACTTTTTGCAGATAATTCAGGGCTTCTTCCGTAATAATTTCTCCTGGAATCAACAGAGGAATCCCAGGTGGATAGGGACAAATTAGTTCAGCACTAATACGGGCGATCGCGTTTTCAATCTTCACGGTTTCTGTCATCGCAAAAAAAGCATCCCTGGGAGACAGAGCAAAACGGGAAAGAGGAATGGGAGGAATTTTGAGGATATTCGTTTCTAAAATCGGGTAACGATCAGATAACACCCTAAAAGCTTGAGCTAAAGCTTCAATATCTTCAGGGGAATTGCCCAAACTGATAATAAAACTCAGTTGTCGTAACGTCGGCAGTTCCGCAGTGACCCCCCATTCATCCCGTAATATTTCATCAACCTCAAAGCCCGTTAATCCCCATTGGCTCACATCAACGGTTAAGCGAGTGGGATCAAACCAATGAAAGCCTGGTTTAGGTTCAGCAAAATTTAAAACCGTTAGACCAGGAATTTGTGCTAGTTTCTGTCGGGCAATTTGGGCTAAATCGAGGGTCTGGGTCAATAATGCGTTGCCCTCTAGGGCCATCTGGTGTCTCGCGCCATCTAGAGAAGCTAATAATAAATAACTGGGACTCGTGGATTGAACCAGGGAAAGGGCTTTCGTAATGCGTTGGGGATTCACCCGTGACCCTTGCAGGTGTAACATGGATGCCTGGCTCAAGGCTCCAGGGTTTTATGGGTGGATTGGAGCGTAATATCTGCCCCTGCTTCCATAGCCGAGGGGGGCAAATCGGGATGAAAATGAAAGTGCGCTCCGTGAGCTTCATCGACGATGAGGGGAATATCATAACGATGGCTAACTTCGGCGAATAGCCTGGATATCGACCCCAACCCCGTGATAGGTGGGATAGAGTAACATCACTGCTTTAGTATCAGGATGGGCTTGCAATGTTTGTTCTAATGTTTCTGGGGTTATCCCGTAGGCCAAATCCCATTGGGCATCATAGATGGGTTCGATAAAAATCGGCATTGCTCCTGACAAAATCAAACCTGCGATCGCTGACTGATGACTATTGCGCGGCAGAATAATTTTATCGCCCGCCCCACAGGTCGCCAAAATTGCGGCAATCACCCCACAGCTTGTCCCATTTACCAAAAACCAAGTCTGAGAAGCCCCCCAAAGCTCCGCCGCCAACGCCTGGGCAACTTGAATGACCCCAGAGGGCGCGAATAAATTATCCAATTCAGGAAGTTCGGGTAAATCTGTTTGGAATGTTCTTTTCCCTAATAAATCTGATAATATCTTAGAGACTCCTTGACCACGCTTATGTCCAGGTGCATAGAAAGGTACATCTGGTTGAATAATTAGTTTTCGTAAAATCTCAGTAATTGGACTAGCTTGTTGTTGATTCATCTCAATCAATTGTTTTCTAAAAATCCTAAATCGACTATCATTATTTCACGATAGGTTTTTCGATTTACTTTTAACCTATAACCATGACACTTAATTCCCCTCAGAATCTTCAAAATAAAATTTTAGTCGTGGACGATGACCCCGCGATTCGTAATCTGGTGTTCCGTTTTCTGAGCTTTAATGACTACCAAGTTGAGACGGCAGAAGATGCTAAAACAGCAAGACATCTCTTTAAACAATTTCATCCCGACCTCGTCATTTTAGACGTTAATTTACCCGACGATAGTGGATTTAATCTCTGTAAAGAAATGCGGAATCCTCAAACCATTATTTTGATGCTCACCTCTTTATCCGATACCAATTACGTTTTAGAAGGATTTGAACAAGGAGCGGATGATTACTTAACGAAGCCCTTCAATCTTGAAGTTTTAAAAGCAAAAATTGGAGCCTTAATTAAGCGACAATCTGCGATGGAAATTCCCCCTTCCATTCCTGAAACTCCTATCAATTTTGGTCGTTTAGAGTTTAATGTAGAACGCAATGAAGTGATAATCGAGAATGAATCAGTCCCCCTAACCCAATTAGAGTTTGAATTATTATATTTTTTGGTGACCCATCCTGGTAAAATATGGGGGCGAATGGAACTCATTTCGGCGGTGTGGGGAACGGTCGATGATGTTAAAGCTGAACGCAAAGTCGATGTTCATATTGGTCAAATTCGCCGAAAAATTGGAGAACCTGAAGGAAATTATATTCAAACCATTCGGGGGAAGGGTTATATTTTTGAGATTCCTCGTCCGAAGAAAGCTTCTTTGTAAGGTATCGCAAATTGGGTTAAAACAAACTGATAAACCTGATTTTTATCTGTATTTTTATCTGTTTAAAAAAACTCTTTTTCTGGAATATCTCTCGCGATCGCCGCTTAAATTTCCAAAAAGATGGGGTTGGTGTGCCTAAAATTGTCGGGAGAAGACGTAAGGAGAAAAAAATTAAGAATTGTACAAGAGCGTCATCTCCTCTCTAGTCCTGAGTTAAGAAGGAAGCGGAGCATTGGGGATTCGGCCATGACAACTGATAGAAAAATGAGACGCTGGGGCAAATTAGTATTTTTATTAGTGTGTTTTGTGGTGAGCCTGAGTGCTTGTCGTTTCTTACATTTGCCCTTTGCTCCGAACGGCCCTGCTTTCGTTGAATCCTTGCCTGCACCTGAATTGCCCGACTGGATAGAGCAAATTAGTCCTTTGGGAGAAAGTCAACCCCTAGCCCAAATTCGGATTCGTTTTAAAGAACCCCTGATTCCCCTAGAGGCGATCGCGAGTCCCCAACAACAGCAACTTTTAGAGAAATTTGAAGTTTACCCCGCTTTACCTGGTAAATTTCGATTTCTAACCCCTAAAATGGTCGGATTCCAAGCAGATCAAGCCATTCCTAAAGCCACTCGTTTACAAGTCACCCTCAAGGCAGGATTAGCAGATTTAAAAAGCCACCAACTCAAAGAAGATTTAGCCTGGACATTTAGTACAGAAACCATTCAATTAAGCAAATTACCCCGTAGTCAAAAAGAACCTGATAGTCAACCCGAACCCATTGATATTAATCCGACCCTTGAATTTAAATCTAACGTAGAATTGGATCTGGATTCTTTGCGAGAAAATTTAAAACTGATTCCCCAGGATCAAACCCAAAGTATTCCTCTAGATATCAACTTAAAAACCGAAAAAAATACCCTTAATCCTGATACTCCTGACGAAAAATTTGACCCTTCTTTACAATCTAAAACCTATACCATTCAACCTAAATATTCCTTAAAAAAAGCGACGAATTATCAATTAAAAATTAGTAAAGATTTACGCTCCATTAATGGCAATCTACCCTCAGCGATCGCCTATTCAACGGAAGTCTTTACCTATTCACCGTTAGCCTATGAAAAAATCGAACCCTATGGAATGCCTGATGCGGGGGGAGCCTACGGTCGTTTTGTGCAAGGGAGTCCCCAATTCAAATTTAATAATGGCTTAGTCGCCAGTTCCGCGTTAGACTCTATTAAGATTGATCCGCCCCCCAAAAAAGGGATCAAAGTGGTCAGAGTCTATGACGGAGATAATTATATCAGCCTCAATCCCTGGGCATTAGAACCTAATACAAACTACGCGATCGCGATCGACGAAAAATTAAAAGATCAATTTGGACAGACCCTCGAAAAACCGATTACCCTCAATTACCAAACAGGTGATATTTCTCCCGATATTTGGGCTCCAACGGGCTTAAATATTTTTCCCAAGGATCTCAATCTAAGACTCAACATTTCCACCGTTAATTTACCCAATTCTCAGTATCAAGCCGCTTATAAAGTGGTCGAGCCAACGGATTTAATCTTCACCGATTCAGCCTTTCCTCAGAATAATAACAAAGACCTATTACCGAGTGCGAAAAATTGGCAAACTTTTACTGCCAAAGAGACTAAGAATAAAACCATTGATAATATTATTCCCCTCAAGGAAAAATTAGGCAAAACAACAGGAATGATTGCCTACGGCATTAAAGCTAAAACCAATCAATATACGGATAATAATAAAAAAGCTTGGCGAGAATCAGAATTTTATGGATTAGTTCAATTAACCAATTTAGGGGTATTCGCCCAATGGTTTCCTGAATCGGGATTGGTAAGAGTCAATCATCTCAATGATGGTTCTGTGGTTCCCAATGCCCGCGTTGAAATTTACCCTTCTCTATTAGAAGCTAAAACGAAAAATGCAACTCAAGCCTGTGCTGTAACGCAAACAGATCAAACGGGAACTGCGAAAATAGAAGGGCAAGTTTGGCAAAATTGTTTAATTAAAAAAACGGCTCCTCAATTATTGGTTATTGTCCGAGAAAATGAGGATTGGGCCTTCACACGCACGGATGAATATAGTGGAGCCTATGAGTATGGCATTGATGCTAATTGGAATGACAATAAAACCCAATCTAGGGGCGTAATTTTTTCCGATCGCCAACTCTATCAACCAGGAGAAAAAGCTTGGTTTACAGGAACCGCTTATTATTTAAAAAATGGTGTGTTAACCCAGGATAAAACAACGCCCTATCAAATTAAGTTAATTGATCCCAATGGCAAAACAAAGGATCTAGGGACAGAGATCAGCAATGATTTTGGCACGTTTTCCTTCTCTATTCCCTTAGAAAAAAATCAACCATTAGGCTATTATTCTCTCCGTGCGAAAGCAGAAACAGGCGCAGAAATTGAAGGCGAATTCCGAGTCGCTGAATTTAAGCCCCCTAATTTTAAAGTGGATTTAAGTTTGGATAAAAAAATTGCTCTGATGGGTGAAAAGATAACCGCTAAAACGGACAGTAAATATCTCTTTGGCGCGCCCGTCCAAGCAGGTAAAGTGGATTATTTTGTGACTCGTCAAAAGGTTGATTTTATCCCCAAAAATTGGGAAGAATTTTCCTTTGGTCGCCAGTGGTTTTGGCCAGAAGAAGCTCGTCCAGGTTCCCAATGAAGTGTTACAGGGCAGCGCGGTTTTAGATACGACGGGTAACAATAGTCAATCGATCGCCGTTGCTCAGGATTTACCCTACCCCATGCAATATCGAGTGGAAGCCCAGGTCAAAGATGTCTCTAATCTTTCGGTTGCTAATACCCAAATCTTTACCGCTTTTCCTGACAATCGTTTAATTGGGTTAAAAAGTGATTTTGTGGCCAATGCTGGGCAAGAATTTCCGATTAAAATCGTTGTGACTGATCCCGATGGAAAAGTTATTGCTGGCGAAAAAATTCGAGTAGAATTACAAAAAATTGATTATAGTAGTGTGACTCAATTAGAGGAAGGAAGTGCAACGGCTCGTCATCAAATTCAATACCAAAAAGTTGCCGAACAAGAAATCAACTCTAGTACCGAATCTCAGACGATTAATTTAACACCTCCCGATAGTGGTTCTTACCGCATTCAAGCGAATTTTGTTAATGCTAAAAATGATTTAACGGCAACCGATTTACAAGTTTGGGTGACAGGAGATAATGCCGTCAGTTGGGGTGATCGCTATGGAAATAATCGTTTAAGTATTGAGTTAGATAAAAAGAATTATAAAGTGGGGGAGACCGCAACAGCGTTGATTCAATCGCCCTATCCCGAAGCGGAATTATATTTTGCCGTCGTGCGCCATCATCCGATTTATAATACATTACAGAAAGTAAAAGGAAATGCCCCAAAAATCCAGTTTCAAATCACACCAGAAATGTTACCGAATGCCGCAGTGGAAGCCGTATTAGTGAGACAGGGCAAACCTCTTAATGAAACAGAAATAGGGTCGGTAGATAAGTTAGTTAAAATTGGTTTTTCTCCCTTTAATTTGAATCTAGAAGATCAATACTTAAAGGTTAAAATTACACCACAAAAAAACGAGTTACAACCTAAAAATACTCAAAATCTAAACCTCAATTTAACGAATTTGCAAGGGCAGCCCGTACAGGGGCAGGTGAGCGTCATGGTTGTTAATGATGCTGTATTGCAGTTAACGGGTTATCGTCCCCCAGATTTAGTCAAAACCGTCTATGCGGATCAGGATATTTCTACCCGTCTTGCGGATAATCGTCCCCAGGTGATTTTAACGCCGATGGCTTCTCCCTTGGAAAAGGGCTGGGGCTATGGTGGCGGAACTTCTACGGGGATTGGCAGTACCCAGATTCGTCGGGATTTTCAGGCGATCGCCTATTACAATGGCTCCGTCCTCACCGATGCCCAGGGTCAAGCCAGCGTTAATTTTACTCTGCCCGATGATCTGACGAGTTGGCGGGTGATGGCTGTGGCGACCGATGGAAACTGGCATTTTGGGAATGGTGAAAGCACGTTTGTGACCACTAAACCTCTGGTGACGAATCCCCTTTTACCCCAATTTGCCCGACTCGGCGATCGCTTTTTGGGGGGTTTGTCGGTCACGAATACCCAGGGAGAAACGGGGACATTAAAGATTACGAGTTCGTTAAATCAAAACTTAAAGTTTGCCGACCAATCGACCTTGGAAATCCCTGCCAATTCGGGAACCCAAGGCTATCGTTTTCCTATAATTGCGAAACAGATGGGAACGGGAACGATACAGTTTTCTAGCCAGTTAAATCAAGAAACAGATAGCTTTGAAGTTCCCCTACAGGTTGAAGATTTAGCCATAACGGAACAAGTTATTACAACAGGAACTACCGCTAACACAGTTACCATTCCCCTCGATATTAATCAAAACGCGATCGCTGATGTTGGTGGTTTAGAAATTAATTTAGCCAGTAGCTTAATCCCTGAGATAATTGTTCCTGCTAAAAAAGTCTTTAATAATGAGGAATTGCCTTTTTTAGAACCGATAGCCAGTCAGTTGATCATCGCCGCAAATTTAGAAATATTATCCCAAAAATATCCCCAGATTCAAACTCAATTCGATTTAGAAAAAGTAATTGAGAAATCCTTGCTAGATTTAGCTAAATTACAACAAGAAGATGGTGGGTTTGCCAGTTATCCCGATGCTAAAAAATCTGATTTATTTATCACGCCCTATGCCGCAATGAGTCTAGCTCAAGTGAAAACGGCAGGCTTTGAAGTCAATCCCCTAATGCTGAATAATCTGAAAAAATATTTAGCCAAAATCATCACCAACCCTACCATCTCTGGCCTTTGCGATACGACTCTTTGTAAAAATCAAGTTCGTTTACAGGCATTAACGGCATTGTCCCAACTAGGCGAAACGCGAGAAGATTTTCTATCCAGTCTCTACGAACAAAAAGATTCCTTCGATTTAACCAACCAAATTCAATTAGCCCGTTATCTCAGTCAATTTCCGAATTGGCAAACAGAAGCCCAACAATTAACAAAAAAAATTCAACAATCTATCTATGAAACGGGTCGTAGTGCAGTCATTAATACCAATCTTCCCCAGGGTTGGCGTTGGTTTAATTCTGCGACCACGAACCAATCTCAGGCTCTGCAATTATTTATTGCCCAAAAACAGCCCTTAGAAGAAATTGATCGTCTCCTAAAAGGTTTGCTTTCCCTCCGACGGGATGGCCTCTGGCAAAATAGTTATGATAATGCTCAAGCGTTAATGGCTTTAGTGAATTATAGTCAGTTGAAAGACAAGCCGAGTAATTTTCAAGTTTCGGTAGAATTAGACCGTCAGTTATTACTAAAATCTCAACTTAAGGGAACAGAAAAAGTTACTGATAATCTTGTTCTTTCGACTCCCAAATTACCTAAAGGAAATCATCAGTTAACTCTAAAAAAATCAGGTCAGGGAATTCTCCACTATCTAGCGGCCTATCGTTATCGTTTACCAGGTAATCAACCTGGACAATTAAACGGGCTACGTGTTACGCGCTATGTTCATTCTGCTAATGCAACTAAAATATTCGCTGAACAAGGATTAGTTGCTGATAATAAACCTTTCTCCATTTCTCCAGGTCAGGTATTCGATCTGGAGTTAGAAATTATCACCGATCATCCCATTGATCATTTAGTGATTAATGATCCCTTACCCGCAGGATTGGAAGCCATTGATACCAGTTTTCAAACGGCTCCGACCTATTTTCAATCTCAACCCGATAGTTGGGAAATTAATTATCAACAAATTCATCGCGATCGCGTATCAGCCTATGGGGATCATTTAGAAGCGGGAGTTTATACCCTCCATTATTTAGTGCGATCGGTTACGCCTGGCTTATTTGATTGGCCAGGGGCAGAGGTTCATCTCCAGTACGCCCCAGAGGAATTTGGACGTTCTGCTTCTAGCCAACTGGAAATAACGGAAAAATGACTTCAGAAAGTTTTTAAATGAATTTCTTAATTCTCCAAACATTTCCCAACAGAAGTCGGTAAGCTGTCACAAATTTGGATTGCATAATGATTCTGTTGAAAGTCTTGTAACAAGGGGCTTAAGCCCCTTGCCTGTATGTATTTTCGATAATTAACCGCTTATTCACAATAGTCTGAAAGGATCTGCTATAATTTAAAGATAAATAATGATATTTCTGATAACTTCTTCCCAATTCCGAAAGCAACTTGCGATTTCTCCTCATTTATGATTTCCACTCTGCCCCATTCCCTTAACTCTTCTTCGGTTCGTTTAGCAGTCCGCGCACTTCAGCCTCAAATCGTGCAATGGCGAAGACAAATTCACCAACACCCAGAGTTAGCTTTTAAGGAACAATTAACCTCAGCTTTCCTTGCGGAGAAATTGACGGAAATGGGCATTGAGCATCAAACGGGCATCGCCAAAACAGGGATTGTCGCCACAATTAAAGGTTCTCGCCCTGGCCCTGTCCTCGCCATTAGGGCAGATATGGATGCCTTACCGATTCAGGAAGAAAATGAGGTTTCCTATTGCTCCCAACATCCAGGCATTATGCACGCCTGTGGTCATGACGGTCATACCGCGATCGCGTTAGGGACGGCTTACTATTTATCGCAACATCGAGACGACTTTGAAGGAACGGTCAAAATTATTTTTCAACCCGCAGAAGAAGGGCCAGGGGGAGCCAAGCCCATGATTGAGGAAGGAGTCCTCAAAAATCCTGACGTGGATGCCATTATTGGTTTGCACCTCTGGAATAATTTGCCCATTGGAACGGTTGGCGTGCGGACGGGAGCGTTAATGGCCGCGTCGGATTATTTTGAATGTAAAATTTTCGGTCGGGGCGGTCATGGGGCCATGCCTCATCAAACCGTTGACTCAGTGGTGGTGAGTTCCCAGATCGTCAATGCCCTCCAAACGATTGTCGCTCGCAACGTGAATCCCCTCGATTCTGCCGTTGTCACCATTGGAGAATTGCACGCAGGAACTGCCCGAAATGTGATTGCGGATAGTGCTAGGATGAGCGGCACTGTTCGTTACTTTAACCCCAGTTTTGATGGATATTTTCCCCATCGACTAGAAACCATTATTTGCGGCATTTGCCAGGCTCACGGCGCGACTTACGAATTGGATTATTGGCAGTTATATCCTCCTGTAATCAACGATGCTCAAATAACCGATCTCGTGCGTTCTGTAGCCCTAGAAGTCGTGGAAACCCCTGCGGGAGTTGTACCAGAGTGTCATACAATGGGCGGCGAAGATATGTCTTTTTTCCTGAAAGAAGTTCCAGGGTGTTATTTCTTTTTGGGGTCTGCCAATGCGAATTTCGGCTTACACTATCCCCACCACCATCCCCGTTTTGATTTTGATGAAACCGTTCTCGCAACGGGGGTAGAAATTTTTGTGCGTTGTGTAGAGAAATTCTGTTGTTCGTCAAATTCCAACAACATTGCTCAAATTTAGAAAACCCATATACTCTTCTTGCCTCTATCTTCTAGAATAAAAATAAGTATATATACTCGCAGGTAGACCTATGATGAGCAGCAAATCCCAAGTCCCCGTTTCTCTGTCGGGACGTGAAATCGAAATTCTAGAATTAGTTGCCATCGGATTGACCAATTTAGAAATTTCTGAAAAGCTAGAAATTAGTAAACGAACGGTTGATAATCACATTAGCCATATTCTGACTAAAACCAAAACCGATAATCGAGTAGAGTTAGTCCGTTGGGGTTTGCAGTGGGGAAAAGTCTGTTTAAATGATGTCAATTGTTGCGTCCTGCCTCTCCCTGTTCAGACGACTAATTCCCATGAAGTCTTATCCTAAATTAAATAATTTTAGGAAACCGTTTGGACTCATTCAGGGAATGGCGTTATTCGTTGCGATCGCCTTAGTCATGGGTTTAGGGAGTTGTCAGGAAACAGGTTTTATTGCACCACCCCCCAGGATCTTCGATCTTCTCTGAATACTACCAGAAATGAACAAAATTCCCGTCTTTCCTATGATGGTCGCTATTTAGTGTTTGCCTCCGATCGCGGCAGACAACGGGGAATCTGGCTTTACGATCTGCTTGACCGTCGCGTCGTTCCCTTACCTGGAGTCAATCAACCCAATAATTTTCAAGATCAACCCGATATCAGTGCCGATGGACGTTATCTGGTTTATGTTTCTGAGCAATCGGGAAAATCCGATATTTGGTTTTATGACCGACAAACCTTTGAAGCCAAGAATATTACCCAAAATTTGCCAGGAGAAATGCGTCGTCCTAGCATTAGCGGCAATGGTCGTTTTATTTCCTTTGAAACTAATCGTTCGGGTCAATGGGATCTGATTATCTATGACCGAGGTATAAATATCGATTTGTCCTTACCAAGGAATGAAATCAATCAGAAAAACGATATCAAATAGTCACTACAGCGATAAATTTCAGTAGGGGCGCAAGGCTTGCACCCGAAACTTCCGCCCAAAAGTAACCCTTTTAACTGCCCCGTTTCCAATCCTTAATATTCCAAGTATTTCTGTCCCAGGGCGTGAGATCAACCCCGATCAAAGTCTTTCCCACACCGACTACATCCGCTCGATGCACTAGGGGAATAATAATGAAATTATTAATAAGCATATTATTCATCGCAATAAATAATTCTTGTCGTTTTTTCGGGTCTAATTCCTGTTGAGATTTTTGCCAAAGTTTATCGAATTCAGGGTTACAATAACGTCCGTAATTATCGCCTGTCCAATTATTCGCTTTGGTAGGAATTGCTGTGCAAGTAAACCCCTGCATTGACTTACTGGGATCGGGATTAGAATTTCCAGTAGTAAACATTTGTAAATCCGCATTAAATTGTTCTACCGTATCCGTATTAGCAGGATCACTAGAGAAAAAGATACTGGCATCAATACTTTTGAGTTCTACATTAATGCCGATAGATTGCAATCCTTGCTTGACAACCTGTTGCGTTTTCTGACGGAGGGGATTAACACTAGTCTGATAAACAACTTTCATTTCTACCCCATTTTTATCCCGAATTCCATCATTATTGCTATCTTTCCAACCCGTTTTATCTAACAAATCAGCCGCTTTTTTTAGATTAAATTCGTACTTCGTATTCGGTGAATAATATTCCTGGGGCAAGAGCAAAATATTGGCCGTCGCTTTTCCCGTCACCCCATACAGTTGCTCGGCGATCGCCGTTCGATCTACTGCTAAAGCAAAGGCCTCCCGAACTTTTTTATCCTGAAGAAAGGGATGGGGAAATTGTAAACTAGACCGCTCACCTTTATCCGTCACTCGATTTGGATCAGTCAGATTTAAAGTAATACGCTCACTCAACGATCCCAAATTTGCCACCACTTTTCCTTTTCCCGCCGCTTCCAATTCTTTTAAAATCGGAGCTTCAACCTGTAAATTAAATCCATAATCCGCATCCCCTGTTTGCAATACAGCCCGCGCCGCCGAAGTCGCATCTCCTCCTCCTTTTAATTCAATTTTTTTAAACGCTAATTGATTAGATTCTCGAAAATTATTATTCGGTTCATAAACGACGATATCCCCTGGCTTAAAAAGAACAACTTTGTAGGGGCCTGTCCCGATCGCCATTAAATTATTAGGAGCCTGTCTCGCATTTTCACCATTATAGGAAGCAAATAAATGACTGGGTAAAATCATTCCCTCACTGCCAACAAAGGGCAGAAACCAAGCAGGAGTCGGTGTTTTAAAACTAATTTTTACCGTATGATCATTTAGAGCTTCTACTTGTTTAACCGCTTCATAACTGCCCGCACTAGTCGAACCCACTTTAGGATTAGTAATAAATTGGTAGGTAAACACCACATCTTTGGCCGTAAAAGGCTTACCATCCGACCATTTAACCCCTTTTTTGAGCTTCCATGTCACAGCTTTACCATCCTTACTCAGTCCGCCATTAATCAGAGAAGGAATCTCCGCCGCGAGAAAGGGGACTAATTGACCATTTTTATCGAAAGTCGCCAAGGGTTCCAGGGTAATCCGACTGGCTTCTGCATCTTTAAATCCTGTAGAGAGATGGGGATTAAGAATGGTCGGAGCTTGCCAGGAGAGTAATTTTAACGTTTGGGAATTCGCGAGTGCCTGGGGTTGAGGAGGTGGACTAACGGAGGGAGATTGACAGCCTGTCACGACCAAGGGTAGGAGTCCCCAGGCCAAAGAATCGAATAAACCCTGCCAAATTGACCATTGATAATTGCTTTTGTCACTGTAATATCCACTCCTCAGAATCAGTCTTCAGCTTAATCATAAAGGAAAGTCAAAGAAGTGTAACTTAGGATACGGAGTGATGACCCCAATGAGCCTAGATTAGGGACTAGGAATGGAGATTTTTCGTTAAACAGAACCTAACCATTGGTGAATTATCGGATACTATCTACTCAATACCATTGATAAAACTTTATTTATTATCTTTAAATCGCTGAATAAAACCCAAATATTGACTAGCCTTAACTTTATTAAAAACATTTAACATAACTTACCAGAAAGATCTTAAACAAGAGGAACCAATTTATGCAACTCCTCAGAGACCTATCCTTAGTATCTAAAGATTCTCAACAGATTGCATCGCAAAAAAAAGATCACCATGCCCAGGATCTCAACAGGATTTATTTCCCGTCGTCTATTCAACCTTAGCAACCCAAGCTCTCTGTTCTCTAGTAGAAGAACATTACGAAATTAAGGTGATTAATGATTGTCGATTTTGGCATCGGGGGCTGAGTGATGTTTACCTCGTCGAAACGTTGACCCAACACTATATCCTGAGAATTTCCCATCACCATTGGCGTAATCAGTCGGATATTCATTTTGAACTGAGTTTACTGACCTTTTTAGGAGACCATTCTTTACCCATTTCTGTTCCCCTGAAAACAAAAGCCAATCAGCTTTGTGTAGAAATTCATGCCCCCGAAGGCAAGCGTTACGCCGCCCTATTTCCCTTTGCGCCAGGGGCGGTGCCGATGGGAGACTTGAATCTCACCCAGAGTTTTTTACTGGGTCAGACCGTTGCCCAACTTCATCAAAAAGGTCGTAAATTTAAGTCTTTTGTCCAGCGTCAACCCCTCACGCCCAATCATCTCTTGGATGAATCCCTAGAAAAGATTACGCCTTTTTTACAGCACAAGACCTGTGAGTTACATTATCTTAAAGACGCGATCGCGCAGATCAAGCGTCAAATCAACCAATTACCGATGGAAGAACCCTACTGGGGAATCTGTTGGGGCGATCCTCACAGTGGAAATGTGCATTTTACCGAAGATAATCAAGTAACATTGTTTGATTTTGATCAATGCGGCTATGGCTGGCGAGCCTTTGATATTGGGAAATTTCTACAGGTTTCCTTACAATCAGGTTTAAGCCGCAAGGTCAGGGACGCATTTTTAGATGGATATCAAACCGTTGAAACCCTAAGTGAGCTTGAACTATCAAGCCTCCAGGCTTTTACCCAGACAGCCTATATTTGGTCTTGGGCAATTTGTTTGACTACCATGCAAATGCACAATTATAGTCGTCTAGATCCCTTTTATTTCAATCACCGCTTAGAACGATTAAAACGGTTAAAATCAGACGATTGGCAACTATTTTAAATCCGAACATAGTTCCTTTTTTTATCGCTTTAAAAATAGGAAAAAAGATGCTAAGATATTTGCTATAAATTTTATGCCATTTTAAAATCCTTTTTAATCTCTTTTTAATTCTTTCCAATAAACTCCTTTCAATAAACTTTTTAATCTTGTTATTTTCACCTTCTGAAAATTTCACGATGAAAGGAATTACTATGAATCAACACAGTGTCGTCATTCTGGGTATCACGATACATAATCTGTCCATGATTGAATTATTAGAGAAACTCAGTATCTATGGTGGTACAGTTGTCACTCCTAATGTGGATCATTTAATGCGATTACAAAAGGAAGCAGATTTTCGAGAAGTTTATAAAAATGCCGATTATGCCGTTTGTGATAGCAAAATTGTTCAATATGCTTCTTATTTTCTAGGGCAGCCCATACGAGAAAAGATTTCGGGTTCGGATTTGTTTCCTGCTTTTTGTCAATACAATAGAGATAATCAGGCGGTTAAAATATTTCTTTTAGGGGGAAAAGAAGGTGTGGCTCACCAAGCCCAAATTAATATTAATCGAAAAATCGGGCGAGAGATTGTGGTAGAAGCCTACTCTCCTTCCTTTGGGTTTGAAAAAAATGAAGCAGAATGTCAAATGATTGTTGAAAAAATACGCTCTTCAGGGGCAACGGTTCTAGCGGTTGGGGTGGGAGCTCCGAAACAAGAAAAATGGATTTTTAAGTACAAATCCTATTTGCCTAATATTAAAATTTTTCTCTCTATTGGTGCAACCATTGATTTTGAGGCGGGCTGTCTATCCCGTTCACCTAAGTGGGTGAGTGCAATGGGGATAGAGTGGTTATATCGCTTGGCAATGGAACCGAAGCGACTGTGGAAACGTTATTTGGTTGATGATTTGCCTTTTTTATTTCTGATTCTAAAACAAAAGTTTTTTTCGTCTTCCCGCAAAAATTAACCTTAAATCAATCACTACTCTTTGTTCTTTGATTGATTAGAGCGTCGTTTGAAAGCAGTTCCAAAGGCGATCGCGGTTGCCGCCCCTAAAACGGTTAGAGGTTCGGGGACAGCTTGATAGGTCATATTACCAATGCCGATACCATGACTGGCTGGGTTAGAACCACTGAGTGAACCTGGAGCTTGAGTAAAGTCAATATAAAGCTGATCGACAGGTCCAGCAAAGGAAATCGTCACATTTCCATTATTCGATGAATCATTATTTACAGATTTAGTCCCATCTAAAACCGTTGCTCCACTGATATTGGCTCCCGCATAGCCCGTACCTACTCCATTAATGCTGATGTTCCCAGTGGAAGCATTGACAAAAGTACTGACGGCGGAAACTGTGGGTAAAACTGCCACTCCATTGAACAAACCTCGGACAATTACTCGGTCTTGCCAGCTATTACTCGTTAACGAACCACTCGAATTATCAATATCAAACAGGGTAAAGGTTAATCCGCTTACTCCGCCTGGATTGTTAAATTTAAAGCCTGCATAGACCGCATTGGCGACAGCATTAGAATCTTGTTGAAAATAGAGGGAGGGGGAAGTATTTGGCAATGTTCCATTTAACAGGGGGTCAATACTGGGTGTAGGTGCGTTGTTCGGGCCAACGGCGAACTGAGAACCTGTTCCTAATGTTCGGGTGACATTGTTGATATCCGGAATCGTTCCCAATTCAAGATTAACAGTTCCTCCTCCGCTAACACTGATAGTGTTTGATGCGCTAATCGTACCCGCAAAAGCAGTAGAACTTTTAAGCGTTCCCCAATCTAGAGTCGCCGCTTGAGCAGGTAGAACTTGAATAACCGTTGCAAAAATTCCTGCCGTCGCAAAGATTTTCGCTGGGATAATTGACTTGGAATTTAGGAAAGAATAAGACATAACGAATCTCAGAAACATTAATCAGCGAATAAACTAACTTAATCTATAAACTCGAAAATAAGAGGATTCAAATTTTTTATATTGCGCCAACACTTACGCTGGTGAGGGCGGTTGGCTCTGAACTTAGTTAGGTTAAGTCTTAGATATTTAAGGGATACTGAGAACTTTTTATATGAGTGTCAGTATCAATTCATACAAATCTCTCAGTACAATAACGGAGAATGTAATCGAATGCAAGGACTTTGTAAAGAAGAATTTAAGATTTTTTAAAAGAATTTAATTGAAAAAATCTTGACTTTACAAAAGTTTTCGTATAAACAGACTAACAAAAATCCCTATAAAAGAGGGTTTAACCCCTTTTTTTGCAACTCTTTTAACTGAAATATTGCGATAAAGGATCTCATTTTTAAAGCATCTTCAAAGTCTTTTTAAAGAATTTTTAAAGTATCTTTAAAGTTTTTTTAAAGTTTTTTTAAAGGACTTCTGCTTGTTTGAAAAAACAGAGCCACTTTTTAGAACATTTTTGTACAGAGGTTTTAGGACTTGGGTGATGATAAAAACATCCCCTAAAATCTCTACGTTATAAGCTTTTAATGAGCTTTTTTAATGACTGTCAAATCAAGTAAATCAGCAGAATATTTTTTGGGGATAGGCTCGCAAAAATTTCAGCCTATTGACGAGAAAGATGTCTATTGTCCCTTACATTTTATGACAGGCGACCGCTAACTACTTACGCACTTAAGGGGGTTAACTCCTTACAGTTCATGATGACCCTTTACCTACGCACTTAGGGAGATCACGCGGCTGAAAGGATTTTCACAAATTTTCTAACTGAGTGACGAATGATTCCGTAAAGAAAATTCTCCAACGATAAAGCCGATGAAGACCACCTAGTTGATGGGAGTTCGGGTCGGAGCAAGCCAAAATTACAGCAAGAAAGCACCGTTGTCGTGGTATAACTATTAAGGTTTGTAAATTATTTTTAATCCTTTTGACAATTCACTCAGAAATCCAGACTAATGGATAGCGGATCAGCACTTTTGCTGGCTTGGTGCGCTAACAAGGAACAGTTTTCGGGAGTGGGTTTGTCTTAGGTTTGGTTATCCTCTTGTGGAGATTAGATCCAATTCATGACTGCAACGACAGAAAAGTTCGCCGACGGGTTGAAAGAGTCCGAAATTGCCGATATTCAACTCAAAGATATTATTAAAGGTCTTCCAAGTGACTGTTTTGAGAAAGATCCTGTTAAGGCTTGGTCATTTGTTGCCTTGAGTGTGGTGACGGCAATTATCGGTTATCTCGGTATCATCTATTTGCCTTGGTATTGTTTACCTCTCACGTGGATTTTTACGGGAACCGCTTTGACGGGTTGGTTCGTTATTGGCCATGATTGTGGCCATCGTTCCTTTGCGAAACGTCGTTGGGTCAATGATTTAGTCGGTCACATTTTTTTTCTGCCTTTGATTTATCCTTTCCATTGCTGGCGGATTCTCCACGACCACCATCATCTCCACACGAATAAGCTAGAAGTCGATAATGCTTGGGATCCTTTGACTCCTGAAGCTTATGCTCAAACTCATCCCGTTGTTCGGGGTTTTTATCGCGCGATTCGGGGACGTTTGTGGTGGATTGGTTCAATTTTTCATTGGGCATTATTACACTTCAAGTTATCTAATTTTGCCGAATCGCGATCGCCAGAAAGTCATTACGTCCATCACGACGGTAGTGGTTTTTGGAGCTATTGTATTTCCCACATTGATTATTACTACTGGTGTTTGGGGCTTTGTCAAATTTTGGCTCATGCCCTGGTTGGTCTATCATTTTTGGATGAGTACTTTTACTATTGTTCACCACACGGTTCCTGAAATTAAATTCAAACCCGCCGATCAGTGGAAAGCAGGAGAAGCCCAACTCACAGGAACGGTTCATTGCGATTATCCTCGTTGGGTCGAAGTTCTCTGTCACGATATTAATGTTCACATTCCCCACCACATTTCGGTGGCCATTCCTTCCTATAATCTCCGCAAAGCCCATGCCAGCTTAAAGGAAAATTATCGGCCCCTATTTACAGCAACGGACATTTTCTTGGGCATTAATGAAAGAAATCAGCGATCGCTGTCATCTCTATCATCCCGAACTGGCCTATCAAACCTTTAAATCTGCCGAAAAATAGCCATTTTTTTGAGTAAACTAAACAGGAAATAGGTTGATAAACCTAAAAGCTGAGGAATAGGAGATAATCGTCCTTAAAGGTCTCCTAAAACTCAGCTACTTTCTTTTATAGGTATGGTAAAATGATTGGTGAAAAAGTGTCCGAGATATTAAAAAAGGTGAATAAGTTTGTTTTTCAATTACGGGCAGGCTTCTCCCCGACAGCTAATTTTCTCTGCACGTCGATTCCCCATTGAGAAAGATCATGTCAATTTTTGTGGGCAACCTGCCCTTTGAAGTTACTGAAGAAGACCTATCCGAGGCTTTCTCCGAATATGGAAAAGTGATCAGAATTTACTTTCCCCTAGACAAAGAAACCAAGCGAAAAAGAGGTTTTGCTTTTGTGGAAATGGAAACCCCTGAACAGGAAGATACTGCCATCTCTACCCTAGACGAAGCTGAATGGATGGGCAGACAATTAAAAGTCAACAAAGCTAGGGAACGGGAGAATTTTTCTCGCTCCTCTGGTGGTGGCCGTCGGCCAAAATCGTAACCGTTATTAGTTCTAAAGTTCAGAAAATGTAATTGATGTAATGGGATGCAAACTTCGGGAAAAATCATGCTAGTTCTCGAAGTTTTTCTGTATTTCTATTCAGACTGAGGAATCATTATGCTACGACCACGAACTGTTCGGGAAGGATCGGTAGGACTATTTGCCCTACTGGGGTTGGTGGTTTTAGGGATGGTGGCCGTTTGGTTACGCGGGGGAGGATTTGGTAAGGAAAGTTATCAAATTTTCGTAGAATTTGAAGATGCTAGTGGATTACAAGTTGGCGGCCCTGTGCGTTTTCGGGGAGTCAGTATCGGCAAGGTGACGGGTCTATTACCAGGCAGTAACGGCGTTAAAGCGGTGATTGATATTGTTTCTAAATCGGTACGGATTCCCAGGGCTTCCACTGTCCAGATTAGTCGTTATGGGTTAATTGGTGAGGCTTCGATTGATATTATTCCCCAGGAAAAGTTATCAGAAGCGGCCCTTGCGATCGCGCCCGACAGCAAAGAATGTCAATCGCAAAAACAAATTATCTGTGAAAATGACCGACTCACGGGAGAAGCGGGTTCTCAATTGGTGAATAGTTTGACGAAACTGAGCAATGTTTACAGTGACCCCACCTTTGTGGGGAATATTAATAGCACGGTACGAAATGCTGCCCAAGCCGCCCTTCGTGTCGGCAAAATAAGCGATGAAATTGCTTTACTCTCTAAAACGGCCCGTTATCAAATTAGTGGCGTTTCTCGAACAACTGCGGCGATCTCGGGGGCGGCGGATAATGCGGGCCAGTTGACCCAGAGCCTGAATCGAGTGGTTCTAATGAATCAGGCAACCCTTGCTAAAACTCTAGCCGAATCCTCAAAATTGATGGGTAATCTGAATGCGATCGTTAACGAAAATCGGGGTCAGGTCGCCAGTACTCTGGGCAGTATTCAAAATACCAGCCAAGAAATTCAAGCATTAAGTAAAAATTTAGAAACCTCGGTTCAGCAATTAAATACGGGATTAGATGCGGTTAATACGGCGCAATTAGGAAAAAATATTGATATATTAATGGCTAATGCCAAAGAAACCTCTGAAAACTTAAAACAAATCTCTGAAAATCTCAATAATCCCACGATTTTATTAACGGTTCAACAAACCCTGGATTCGGCTAGGGCAACCTTTGAAAATGCCCAAAAAATCACGGCTGACGTAGAACAGTTGACGGGCGATCCTGCTTTTAGGAATAATTTACGAAAATTAGTCGATGGTTTAGGAAGCTTAGTTTCTTCGACAGAAAGTTTAGAAAAACAAGTTTATGCAACCCAGGTATTAGAAACTGCTTCCTCTCAATTAAAATATCAAATTGATGTTCAACAACGTTTAGCAACCTTTCAAGCGCAGGTTTTAGCCGTTACTCCTGTTAATTCAGAAAGTCTAACTAATCCTTCTATTTCTATTGAAAAAAACTCTACGCCTGTCTTTTTAGCCCAACCCTATTTAAAACCTTCTCCTGATTCGACTCGCGATCGCAAACCCTCTAAAATTAATTAGCTTAACTTGTTTCGTCCCAAAAACGTTGCCCCAACTTTAGAGTTGAGATAATTTGGACTGAGCTTGTTTCAATAAAGTTTGAGCTTCGGGATAAACGGTTGTATTGGGCTGAACTTGTTTTAATTGGTCGATAATTCCCTGTAAGCGACTAATTAATCGGTTTCGTTCGTCGGGATTCGGTTTTGTCGGTAAAGAACTAATTAAATCCTGGGTTTGTTGTTTGGCTTCGGCGATCGCGAGATTAGATTTTTCTTCGTTTTCCATACGAGTTTTGACGACACCGAATTTTTGAGTATAGTCGGCTAAATAGGCTTGGGCCGCTACATAATCAGGATCTTTAGAATCAACTTTTTGTAGGCGATCGATGGCATTTTCCCAAAGGGTTTCAATTTGTTGCCATTCGGTGACGGTATAAGCTGATTTTTGACTATTTTTGATGGCTAAATTCGCAAATTCTTGAGCGGCGACAATCATCGTTTGGGTTTGGTTACTTCCTGCAACTGAACCGACAACTTGGTTAAAATCCCGTTGATAATTACGATATTTAGTTCCTCCCGTAGTTCCTGCTAAGGTTTCTTTTGGTAATACGGTTAATTGGTCTAAGGCAGACTGCCAATCGGCGATCGCAGTTTGTTGTTGGGAAACATTGGTTGCCGTTTGGTAAGCTTGTTTGGCTTTTTGGAGATCGGTTTCTGCCGTTTGTAATTGGGTCAGGGCATTATTTTCCTGAAAAATTCGCGCATTCATCCGTCCTACCTGAGCCCGCGCTCGACTAAATTCATCAAAGGTAAAATTCCAAGAACAGCCCATAAAATGACACATCCTCACGGGTTCATAGCCCAGAAACCAGACAGGAAGTTGATCGAGGTTTTCTTGAGCCAGTTTGACTTTCTCTGCCCCTAGTCCAATGTCCGCCGCACTGGTGGCCTGATTCACTAATTGATCCGCTTGTTCCACATGGGCGATCGCTTCTCGATAATTGCGATCCATACTGAGGTAACTGGGCAGAAGCAACATCGGCGCAATCCCCGCCACAGGACGACGAATCATGGGATAGGGCAAATTCACAAACCAAATTAACCCCGATAATCCCAGAAAGCCCGCCGCTACTACACCTCCAACTTTAGCAATCTTGGCAAATTTACCGTTTTTTTGATTGAGCTTGGCCGCTTTTTGTAGAATTTTCTCATCAAAGTCAGGAAACATATCCGTGATCAGTTGCGCTAATTCAGGCTGAACCAGGGGCATTCCCTCTTGAATCGCCAACTTATCCAAACGTTTAACCACAATATCCCGTTGGATATCCAGATTTTGAATTTTGGACTGCTTTTCAATTTCGGTTAATAATAATTTGCGGGCGTGGGGATTGAGACGCATCATCTTTTTGGGGGTAAGGCAAAAATGAAATCTCTGGAGGACTTATCTGTAATTTTATTGTGATTTTTTCTTTCAATTTTGTGTAGGGGCTTAGTTTCTAAGTCCTGCAATCTATGGATTTGGAAACCAAACCCCTACGCAATTTTATAAAGATGTTTTGACCAGTGGATTTTCTATTAATCTTCAGTAGTGACCACAGATTCCGTTTCCGATTTGGGTTTTGATACCTTTTCAGCGACAGGTTCGGGAACCTTTTCGGGAGCTTTTTCGGGAACCGTTTCAGCGACAGGTTTGGCAACTTTTTCGGCAATTACTTCAGGTTCAGCCAGTTTTGCCTGGATTTTTTCAAACCGTTCGGGCGCACTAGCCATTAAGCCTTCAAAGTTTTCTAACAACTCACCAGGATGATTTTCTAAAACTTTGGTGGAAAGGGAAATACGGTTTTTGATTTCATCAATTTCTAAAATTACAACTTGAACCTCTTGCCCTAATTTGAACACCGTATCCAGGGTATTAATGCGAGCGCCACTGACCTGGGTAATATGAAGTAACCCTGTTACCCCATTGAGGTCAACAAACACACCGTAGGGTTGAATTTTGACAATTTTTCCTGATTGGAGAGTATCTTTTTCTAATTTCCCAATAGCGGCGGCCTGAATAACTTGTCGTTGGGAAAGGACTAATTTATTGTTTTCTTCGTTGGCTTCGATGATATTTGCTGTCAATAGACGACCAATTAACCCCTCTAGGTCATTTCTTTCTACCAAGTGCGATCGCGGAATAAAACCCCGTAATCCTTCCACATCGCCCGTTACTCCCCCTTTATTCACGCCCGTCACCCGAACTTCGACTGCTTTACCCGACTCCACTAGGGCCGTTACATTTTCCCAGGCTTGCTTGAGTTGCAACTGACGCAGAGACAGTAACACTTGCCCTTCGGAATTTTGTTCACTGGTCACTAAAAACTGCCATTCCGACTCTAGGGGCAAAACCTCTTGAAGATTAACCACATTCTGTAAAGAAACTTCTCCCAGGGGAATAAAACCAGGAGACTTGCCACCAACTTCGACATAGGCACCATCGGAAGTATGTTGAGAAACTTTTCCTCGCACAACCTGACCTTTTTCTGCATGATAGTCGTGCTGTTCTAACGCCTTTGCAAAGTCATCATGGGAAAAAGACGCTGAGGAATGGGATTTCGGAGTCATAGGGATGAATAATATTGTTAAGTAACCTATTTTAACAGGTTCTTAGGAGAATGATGAGAATGGGATTGTGGCTTAATTTTGCTTAATACTATAGACCGATCGCCGACTTTTTTAACTCTTTTTGAGATCATTGCTGGAAATTGGAGAGAGAAGAAGATAGGGGTTTTCCAGTACCACCTCGTCTCACTAAGATTAATTCGGCGGCAATACTCACGGCAATTTCTTCAGGCGTTAAGGCTCCAATATCCAAGCCAATGGGGGCATAAAGATTGGCAAATTGGAGAGTTGAAATATCTTTTTTTTCTAGAATTTTTAGTACAAAGCGGACTCTTTTTTTGCTGCCAATCATACCAATATAGCGACAGTTAATTGGATTTTCAGACTGGGTTTCTAATAAAGCTTCTAGGGCTTCTAGGTCGTATTGGTAACCCCTAGTCACTAGGGCAACGTAGAGATCGCGATGGTCTTTTAATTGGTCTAAAACAGTTTTAATCGGATCGGTGAAAATTCTAGAGGCGATCGCGTAACGGGTAGAATTCGCCCACTCGGAACGGTCATCTTGGACGGCAATTTGAAAGCCAATAGAATAGGCAATTTTGGCGAGTTGTTCCCCCACATGGCCCGCACCGACAATTAATAATAAGGGCGGTGGAGCCAGTATTTCGACAAAAGCGATTTCAGAAGATGGAAGAGGATCATTTAAACCCAAAAGATAGGGAGATTGGTCATTCGCAAACGGTGTCACGAGATTAATTGCTTGACCCCGTTTGAGTGTTGCTAATACGGATTGCAAAAGCGCGATCGCCGATTCTCCTGACCACTTTTCCAACCAAACCCGCATCTGGCCGCCACAGACTCCTTCTACTTTTTTAGAAGCAACTCCCGATAGATCAATTTCGACCCATTGTTTTTGTCCTGAGATTAAAACCTGTTGGGCTACCTGAATAACTTTTGCCTCCCCCGCACCCCCACCGATCGTACTAAAGATTTCACCATTGCCCAAAATTACCATTTTTGCCCCCACTTCCCTGGGAGCCGAACCTTTTACCCCAGTGATCGTGGCGCAAACGGCCCCGTCTTCGTTTGAATTGCGAGTTAACAGTTCCGCTAGATATTGGTAGCAATCAATCGACATGGCGAAAAAATGGTGACGAGCTGGGTAAAATCGGCGAAGAAAGAGTCTGCTTATCAAAAAAATTCTTAATTAAGATACTACACCAAATTTCTTGACTTAATGTATACAAGGATCGAAAATCAACAGAAATGAGTTGAGATAGCCGAATTCAGCGATTCCTATTTACGGGGTCACTCCAAGCCTTACAATGGGAGTATCCCACAAATTTAATGCTCAATTTTAGACCAAACTAACGATACTTTTTGATTTTTCCCCTAAACCTACTTTAAACACAAACAACATACAGCAGTTTGTGGTTACATCCCTTACAAGGTAAAGACATAATAGTATTATGTCCCTACAAAGTGATCACAAGGCAATTTGCTGTAATGCTTCCTAGCCCCTAAAAAGCTACTGTGTACGTCAAGTTGTCTTTGGGTAACCCCGAATTGAGGGAGAGGCTTAACAATCTCAAGGTTAAGACTGAGGACGGGTGGTTATACCGTAGTTTAGAAAAAAAATTGATGAGTATCAACGCAAAGTCGGAAAATTGGGATAAATCTCTAAATCGAACTCTTCTATAAAAAATCTGATATGGATGATAATCTTCCCATTATTTATTTGTCTGGACTGTTAATTTTGCTGGCGGGTCTCGCCGTTTTTGTGATTCGACAAATTATTAAAACGCGCAGTCTGGAATCAACTTTTGCTAAACTGCAACGGAAACTTTCTAATGAAAAGGGATCTTCCCAGGAATATTACGAATTAGGAAGTATCTATCTTGATAAAAAGCTTTATATCCAATCCGTTGGTTTATTCCAAAAAGCCCTAAAAGTTGATGATGGCATCGAACCTGAAAATAAGGCTTTAATTTATAACGCCCTCGGTTTTGCTTACTTTGCCCAGGAACAATACGATTTAGCGATTCGCAATTACAAAGAAGCCACCAAACTTTATCCTGAATATGTGACAGCTCTTAATAATTTAGGAAACGTTTACGAAAAGAAACAAATGATCGCTAAATCCGTAGAAACCTATGAACAGGCTTTAAAAGTTGATCCCAAAAACAATATTGCTAAACGACGCTCAGAATCCCTAAGGAAGCGTTTAATTGAATCTAATTAGTCTGCATAGTATGCACTTAAGAAAGCTTGGCATTTGATGGGAGATTTTTTAAAAAGTTGTTCTGCTATAAAGGCTTGTAAAAGAATTATGAACATGATCTCTAAGTACGAAGAACTCTGTCAAATCTATGCCCAAGCTCGACAAGCCTCAGTCCAGTCTATTGAAGTATGTCAGGGATTTGCTGAGACTTTTATCGCGCAGATGGGTTTATATTTCCAATGTGCCATTGAAATTCCTAGTTATAGTTTTGATGAGCAGGGATCGATGCACTTTTATCCTGCTCTGACGCTTTATGCCGATCCTCTCAATCCCGATGAGCAACAATCAGAATTAGTGGTCGTTTCTATTGCTCTAGAAAAATATGAAGATTGCTTTGGGGTAACATTATTTCCCTGGAGGATAGTTTTCAAATAATTGAGAATGAAGTGGAAACTTTTAAACCTGTTTATGATTATATTTTTGAAAAGGTCAAGGAATCCTACGCTAATTCGATGATTGCAGTCAATAATAATACGAATAAATCGATTAGAAATTTGGGTTGGGATGGTTAAATAATATCTCCACAAATTCAAGGCGTGTTCCCCCGAATTTGGAGTAAGGACAATTTATGGATTGCCCTTACATAATTACATCATTTTGGGAACATATTACTTACCATTGTCTTTTAGAAAATCTTCTTAGAGAACGAAATTGGTCGAGACTAAAAAAGTGACTCCAGTTATTGCTAGTTCAAAATCACTTACTTTGTCTCCATTAATATCACCCGATAGAATTCCTTCTGAAAAACGTAGCTGACTAGCCACACCAGTAAATATACCAGTCGCAATGTAGGTAAATGCTTGATCACCCGTTATCAAAGTGTTTGCATCAATATTCTTAAGGTTGATTAGATCTTGATTATTCGTAAAATCCAGAATGGTGTCTTTTGTGTTCCCTATACCAATTTCATTGATTGAACGAAAAATGAAGGAGTCGTTACCCCGCCCGCCTGTCAATAGATCTGCTCCTAAACCGCCAGTGAGCTGATCGTCTCCGTCTCCAGCAAG
>CAWEDJ010000105.1:0-93964 GCA_963807635.1 uncultured cyanobacterium | reverse complement strand
GTAGTAGTAACGTTTCCATTGAGTTTAGTTGTTCCTGCTGTATCCGTAGTAAGAGCTACTAGGGGTGTTGTTCCTCCTATCGCTTGTTGAAAATCTGTTATGCCTGAAGCATTTACGGTTAATGAGTTTGCGCCATTAATCGTTCCTTTGAAGGTAACATTACTTCCTCTTAAGCTGCTGTTTGCTCCCAAATTGGTATCGCCATCAATCGTAATATTTTGGTTATTGGTTGTTAGATTCGCCTTAAGATTGGTTGTACCTTGAAGGGTGATTGAGGCATCACCTTGGCCTGTTATTACATTATTAACTGTAATTGAGCCAGACGGAGAACGTAAGGTAACAGGGTCATTAAAAGTAACGTTTTCTGCTACATTAATCGCACCACTGCCATCTGAACGTCCAATAGTAATTGAGCTAAATCCGTTTTGAATCTTATTAAGTTCAGAACTATCAAGATTAAAGGTTCCCGTCGCACTATCACCAATACCGATAGTTGTTAATGCGTCTAACGGCTGTAGGAATAAATTGCCTCTACCTTGAATTGATGCTGATCCTAAATTGATTAAATTACCAGATATAACAATATCTCTTGAACTTTGGGCATCACCAATTAGAGAGGTTGGATCAAAATTGGAATTAGTAAATCCCGTGATAGAAACTCCAAATTGAGAGCCTTCTCCGCGAATATCAATTTTTCCTGTAGCTGATGGATCATTACCAATTTTGGCACTAATAAATACGCCGTCTCCATTTGTTGAGGTATTTTTTCCATCAATAGTAATTGTGCCTGTACTTGAAATCGTTCCTGAATGTATTGCAATCCCTTCTATCGCTCCAACACCATTAACAACATTATTAGAAAAAGCTTGACCAATTAAGGTAATATTTCCGCTATTACTAATAATAGATGGGGTTCCATTTGTAAGAAAGATTCCTTCACCTGCCGTGTTCCCAGCTTTTCCTTTTAAAGTAATATCGCCAGTGCCAGAACTAATATCAGCATTATTAAGATAAATACCATCAAAGCTTCCTGTTGTGGCTGTTGTTTTTTGATTGGCATTTAAGTTAATTATTCCGCTAGTTGTTTCAATCTTTGAACCCGAATTTAGTGTAATTGCACGAGCCGCATCAAATTGAACATTTCCTGTTCCTGCGTTGATAGCGGAATTCGCATTTAAGGTAATATCTTGACCTGCATTTAACGTCAGGAAATTATTATTAGTGTTGAGGGTACTATCTGAGTTTAAATTAATGCTACCACCAGAAGGAGAACGTAAAGTAACAGGATCATTAAAAGTAACGTTTCCTGCTACATTAATCGCACCGCTACTATCACTACGTCCAATGGTAATTGAGTTAAATCCATTTTGAATAGTGCTTAATTTGGAGCTATCAAGATTAAAGGTTCCTGTGGCTCCGTCACCAATCCCAATAGATGCTGATGGGTCTAATGGCTGTAAGAACAATTTACCTTTACCTTGAATTAAGGTTGATGATAATTTGATTGAATTGCTAGATATAACAATATCTCTTGAACTTTGTGAGTCACCGATTGGAGAGGTTGGATCATAAATGGGATTGCCTTCGATAAAAACTCCAAATTGAGAACCTTCCCCACTAATATTAATTGCTCCTGTAGCGATTGGGTCATTACCAATTTTGGCACTAATATATACACCTCCTCCATTACTATTCGCTAGGCTATTTTTTCCATCAATATTTATTATTCCTGTACTTGAAATAGTACCTGGGTTTATTGCAATTCCTTCTACTACCCCACCACCATTAACAAAAATGTTAGAGAATGCTTGTCCAATTAAGGTAATATTTCCGCTATTACTAATAATAGATGGTGTTCCATTTTTTAGTAATATTCCTTCACCTGCCGTGTCTCCAGCTTTTCCTTTTAAAGTAATGTTGCCAGTGTCAGAACTAATATCAGCATCATTAAAATAGATACCATCAAAGCTTCCTGTCGTGGTAGTTGTTTTTTGATTGGCATTTAAGTCAATTGCGCCGCTAGACGTTGTAATACTTGAACCTGAATTTAGTGTAATTGCACGAGCCGCATCAAATTGAACATTTCCTGTTCCTGTTGAAATAGCAGAATTCGCATTTAGGATAATATCTTGACCTGCACTGACGCTAAGATTATCCGTCGTTCCTGTAACCTTAGATAGGGTAATTTGACTGCCAGTAAGTGTCGTATTACCTTGTAAAGCTATTTCATCGTTATAGGTTTGATTTCCATTTGTGGAAATATTATCTTTAATTTCAGTGGTTCCTGTTGCATCGGTGGTTAAGGAGTTTAACTTTGTTGTCCCACCGACTGCTCTTTCAAAGTGGGTTATTCCTGATGCGTTGACGGTTAATGATTGATTTCCATCTACTGTATTTTGGAAGTTAATATCAGTTCCCGTTAAGGTTGTGTTTCCTTGCAAGGTGACTGCACCGTTATAGGTTTGATTTCCATTATTAGTTGTAATGTTGGATGCAAGGGAAGTATTTCCATCAAAAGTAAGCGAACTATTGCTATTAATTCCACTACCAATAGAGGCTGTATTGTTACCGAGAGTTAGATTGCTTAGGTTTAAAGTACCTAAATTTTGAATACCACCACCTGTACTAGCTGTATTACCAGAAAGAGTGCTGCTGTTGATTGCTAATGTGCCAGCGTTGTAAATGCCGCCGCCAGAAGTAGTGGAATTATTAGAAGAAGAAGAAATACTGTTACCAGAAAGAGTGCTGCTGTTGATTACTAATGTGCCAGCGTTGTAAATGCCGCCTCCATAAACAGAAGAAGAAGAAGAAGAAGAAGCAATGTTACCAGAAAGGGTGCTATTGCTAACTGTAACTGTTCCCTCACTAACGTTGTAGATGCCGCCTCCAGAAGAAAAAGAAGCAGGAGAAGCAGGAGAATCAGGAGGAGAAGAAGAAGAAGCGGTGTTACCAGAAAGGGTGCTATTGCTAACTGTAACTGTTCCACGAAAAGAATTGTAGATGCCGCCTCCATAAGATGAAGAAAGAAGACCAGAAGAAGAAGCATTGTTACCAGAAATGGTGCTATTGCTAACTGTTAATGTTCCAGAATTGTAGATGCCTCCTCCATAAACAGAAACACCAGAATTAGAAGCAGAAGAAGAACCGGTGTTACCAGAAAGGGTGCTATTGCTAACTGTTAATGTTCCAGAATTGTAGATGCCTCCTCCATAAACAGAAACACCAGAATTAGAAGCAGAAGAAGAAGAACCGGTGTTACCAGAAAGGGTGCTATTGCTAACTGTTAATGTTCCAGAATTGGAGATGCCGCCTCCATAAACAGAAGCACCAGAATTAGAGGAAGCGGTGTTACCAGAAATGGTGCTGTTGTTTAAGCTTAAAGTACTTCCACTATTAACACGTATTCCTCCTCCTTCATTTATTCTTCCTCCATTATCGTTGCTTACGAAACCCTTGGTAATAGTTAATCCATCTAAATTAACTGTTGTGCTTTCGCCTGTATCTGTTGGTGAAATCTTAAAAACACGGGTAGCATCATTCCCACTAACAGTTGTATTACTTGCTCCCTTCAAAGTCAAAGATTTAGTAATACCGACCTCTTGAGAAAGCGTATAAGTAGCCGCTGCTAAATTGACAGTTCCACCCGAAGCAACAACATCTACCCCATTTTGAATTAATCCACTTATACCAACATTTACAGTTGTCGGCGTACCCGATAAAACGCTACGTGCCTTTAAGTTAATCGGTGCATTTAAATTAACAGTTGGGGCTTCTAGCCTTAAATTTCTTGGATTTGCATTCGCACTAGCATTGATTGCCCAATTAACCGTAATCGAATTACTAGCGTTTAAATTAACATTCGTTGAATTGAGAGCATTCACAATAGTCGAACTGTTAATCGACGACTTATCGGTTGGACTGTTGCTACCACCTACTATATCGGCAGTTCCTCCAATTGCAACTACCGTTAAATCCGTTGGGTCTAATAGCCAAGTTCCAATATTTCCTAGAGGCGAACTAGTATCGACCAGGGCTGTGTTTCCCACCATTAATTGATTTTTTCCAGAAGTTTCAATAAAACCGCCAGTTCCTCCCAACAAACCACCCTTAGCCGAAATCGTTCCATCAAACTGAGTATTGCCATCCGCCCAAACAATCACCTTACCGCCATCACCCAGACCCAAACCATCCGCCTTAATCTGCGACTTCCCATCAACCAAAGTTTTGGCCGCATTCGGAATCGACCCCTTACCCTGATAATCCCCTCCAACCCGCACCGTTCCCCCACCATTCACCCCCGAAACATCAATCAAACCCTTGCTCACACTGACCTGCTGACCAATCAGAGCCACCTGTCCGCCTTGGGTTCCTGCCGCGCTAACCACGCCCTCCGTAATTACCGATCCCTGAGCCAAATTCGTCTCCGTATTTTCAAGGAAAATTGCCCCTTTCGTCAACAGAGTTGGTAAATCTAAAGGATTAATTTTTTGGCTTTTGTCAGGATTCGGTGACAATTCCACCTCCAAACTGACCAAATTACCCGCCTTAGAAATTTTCACCCGACTCGTTCCAGGGATTGCCGCGATGGTAATATCTCCCCCAGGCGCGCTAATCGTTCCCGTATTCAACACCGTGCCGCCAATAAGAGAAATATTTTTCCCTTCGCCAACAGTTAAATTCCCCCCATTAAAAATTGCCCCAGGATTCGGCCAAATCAAACGCAAACTGGGACGGATTCCCAATTAAAGTTTGGTAATCATTACTGCCAACGGCATTAAACCATTGATCATTGCCAAAACCAATGCCCGTCGCAGTCGTGACCACAAAATCCCCAGGCACATTAATCATCGCATTCGGGCCAAAAATCACCCCCGCAGGATTCATCAGATAGAGATTGGCATTCCCTCCCGCAACCTGAATGAGTCCATTAATAATCGACGCATCACCGCCCACCACACGGGTCAAAATATTCTGTACCTGGGGATTCGCCAGAAAATTGGCAATTTGATCCCGATTTAAGCCCAATTTCTCCAAACTATGAAAAAGATTAGCCCCGTTTCCTGAGAGCGTTCCCCCCTCAATATTGAATTGATTCCCATTGGTATTTACCACCGTTCCCGTACCATCATTGGCAGGCGTAACCTGGGCAAGGAGGACATTGGGCATTCCCAGGGAAAGTAAAAGAGCCGTAAAGAGCGATCGAGTCAGGAGAGTAGAGATAGTCATAGTCTTGATAATTAATTTGTAGGAGGAGATTGGGTTAATCGGGTAATAGGATTTATTTATGACCAATTTCTTCGAGTAATTGATCAATTTCTTGGGTTTTAGCACTATCTCCTAAATCTTGGTAAGACTTTTGCGACTGAAGCATTAACTTCTTGGCTTCAGGGAGATTATTCAAATCCAACTGTATATCACCCAATTGATACTGAATCTCTGCCTGGGCAAAAACATCATTAGTCTCTTGGGCCAACGTTAGGGCTTGGAGATAGGCTGCTTCCGATTCCTTGACTAATCCCACCTGTCGGTAGCTTTCTCCCAATAATTTATAAGTCGCGTAGGAAGGAGAGCCTGATTTTTCTGGTTTCACCTGAGCTTCTAATAACTCGATCGCTTCAGCATTCAAATCATAGACCCGATATAAATAGGCCAGGGCAATGGCTTCCACCTCTGGGGGCAAATTTTGCGTCTGAATTTGTTGAATTTGGGATTGGAGTAATTGACTTTTTTCTGGCGTTAATCGCTTAAATTGGGGAGAAGGATTACTGGACGAAACCCCATTATCCGTCTTGATGACTAACCAATAACGAACCTCTGGTTTGATAGCAGGTTGGCCTGGATACTCAATTTGAGTCTGATCTGTTTCTGCTTGCCAAATAGTTTCTATGCCATTTTCGACCAGTTGAACCGTATATTTTTTAGCTCCTGGTACTGCACTCCATCGAAATAGGGGGCGTTCTGTGAATACGTGGGTATTTCGAGGACTGAGAATATAAAGCTGGGCATTACCACGAGAACGAATCAAGGAAGCATTGGCTTGCATCGCGACTAATCCGCCAGTCCCACATCCATCGGAAACCAACGTAGCCTTATTATTGGGAACGTTCCAAACTTTTAGGTTATTACAAAGAACCGTTGCTGATGCCCCAGATCCTAGCTTTAATTGATCAGAAACGTTTAATAAGTCACCCACATTGGCTTTTTTGAAATCCTTCCATTGACTCCGTTTGAGTAAAACATTGCCCTTAATGTCGGAAATTAAATTGAGGGCCGTGGGTTGGGCCTGGGCAGGAGAAATAAATGTTTCTAAGCTCAATCCCAAAATTAGGGCAGGGAATAGCGTGAAGACAAAATTGGTTCGTATCATGGTTTTACCTCCTGTAGTTTTTGATAGCTAAGATTTAACCAGGTGTCCTCATCAGGATTGAGGGTAGAGCCTAATTCATTACATTTTTGCCATTCGGCGATCGCGGGCTTTTTTTGTCGGTCTAGGACTTGGGCTAAAAGACAATAGGAAGATCCTGGATTAGCGATATAAGGTGCAATGTCTGGATTTTTAGCGATTCCTGTTGCCACCTGTAGGGCTTGCCAAGCTTCCAGATCTCGTTTTTGCTCAAATCTGGCCCATCCTAAATTTTTAAACAAGTTATATTTAACTTCCGTTGGCCCCTCGGTTTGACCCGCCAGCAAAAGACCTTGTTGTAAAAGAGAAACGGCTTCAGGATATTGTTTTTGTCGGATGAATAACCTCGCTAAATTATTATAGGCTTCTGGGACATTTCCTTGCACAGCAATCAGATATTCCGTCTTCGCCTTATCAAATTCCTGTAAATCTTCGTATAAATTGCCCAGGTTGTAGTGGGTATCGACGTTATCTGGATCTAAGGCGATTGATCGTTGATAATTTTCCTGGGCCGTTCCCAAGTTACCATTTTTAGCACTCCGCAGCCCCTGCTGATTATAAATTTCAGAAATCGTGGGAATTAGGAACCAAAAACCTAATAAAAAGCTAAACAACATCAACAGTGTCAGAAATTTAATCGCTTCCCGATACTGGTGGGGAACTCCTAATTGAATCAATGTTTTTTCAAATCGCTGTTGACCCGCTTCTGTGAGTTCACTTCTGGCCTGGAGCATGGTCAAAAAGCTCGGAAAAAAAATAGCGGAGGCCCCCACCACCCCGACTCCACCACTCAAAAAGCGACTAGCAATATTTGCTAACAATCCTAAGCTTCCTGTCCAGGTTAAAATCGCTAGGCCCTTGAGTAATAAATTTGCATTTTTACTGTCTAGTTGCCACCACCACTCCTGGGGCGGTTCGGGCAAACTTTCTCGATAGTCTGCTAGGGCGATCGCTCGATTAATTTTGTCAGCTTTTCTTTTCAACTTAGCGTCTAAATCATAGATCTGAGAGAGTAAATCAGGAGGAATAGATTGCTCATCTTTCAAGGCTCGCTGAAGCTCATCCCGCGCCGCTAAAATTTCTAAAACCTGTTGGGCAGATAGCTTAACCTTGGTATTGTCCAAACAGTTCAAAGCTGTTTGATAGCGACTGGTTGCAAGGTTGAGCGGGTCATTGGCGTTCGTTAGATCGTTCATAGATTAGACAATAGAATAAATAAGCCTACTCATGGGCAAAATGATTATTTCTTAACAAAGGGTTGATAATTTACTTGAAAATAGATGCCATCATTCTGGAGATTATTTACGGGACTTTGTAAATCAATCATTGGTAATCCATAATCAAAACGTAGATTTAATCCATTAAGAGAAAAAGCATTGTTCCAAATAAGTCCCAGACCTGCACTAATCAAAAAAGTCTTAGGCGGCAACTGAGTGGGATTCTCCGCACTATTCCAGACCGAACCCATATCCATAAACGGTGCAATTTCAAAAATAGAAACCTCCTCTTCATCCCGTACTAAAGTGATCCGATCTTCAACGGAAAAACGAAACCCATTATCCCCCGAACGGGCATTTTGAACATAACCCCGTACCGATTGACCGCCACCAATAATAAACAAATAATCGGGCAAAAGACTGTCAGGTGTAAGTTGTAAACTGCCTTGAATAATTAATAATTGATCTTTCGTTAATCGTTGTAATCGTTGACCTTGAGCGACCCAGCTAAAAAAACTCCCACTGGGTAAGGGATCGTCTTCTTGAGTGGCATTAAATAGACCCGTACCAAAGTTTAATTGGGATTGGAAAAACCACAAACCATCGGGATCGCGATGGAGATAATCCTGGCTAAATTGAATAACACTCGTACTGCTATTGCCGAACAAATCAGGTCTTCCTAAACCGAGGGTTTCTCCGTCTTGATAGCGAAATCCGAGAGAAAGGGCAAATTCGTCTTGAAGACTTCGTACTAATGGCTGACGATAACTAATTTCATACACAGGATTGGTTCCCGTAATCTCAAATTGATCAAAAGGAGCTTGAGTCACTTTTGTCCAGGTAGGGATGGCGCGTAATTGTAGAGTTCCTTCCATCGGATTAAGAGGGACACGATAGCTAAAGTCCGCTAGATTCAAGCCGCCTGTGGTGGAACGATAGTAGGTTGCTGAAATGTCATCCCCTAAGCCCGTTGGATTTTTGTACCCTAGGGAAACGCCCATTCTTTCCGAGCCTAAACTAATGGGAGAATAGTTATCAAAGCTGAGACTTGCGCTAAAAGGTTGACTTTCCTGAACAGTGATTTCAAGAATACTGAGTCCTGCTGTGCCTGAGTTCTTAAGGTTGCCGTTGATGCCCGACAAGAGGGGATTTTGTTTGAGTAGTCTGAGTTGTTCTTCGACTTGAATAATGTTGAGGGGAACGCCTACGCCTAAGCCCACGCGATCGCAAATATAATCAGGATTTAGTCTTCCCCTACTGAGCAGAACAATTTCTTTTAAGCGTCCTTCGAGAATAGGAATTGTGATAACGCGGTCTACGGGAATTTCTAAATTTTCCTGGGGAACGGCTTTGGAGGTGATATAGCCCTGATTGAGATACATTTGAGTCAGGGCTTTGGTAATTTCTTGATAGATGGTGATAAATTCTGCTTTTGTTAGTTTTTTTTCTTGATTTTGTTTCAGGATTTGGCTAATTTTTGGATCATTGAGGATCATTGCTTGATCGAAAACCGTCGTACCTTGGAGCTGCAAGGTAATGGGCTGGTCATCTACTGTCAGTTGAGTTAGGGAAAAGATTTGAGGCACTTTTTCCGTCAAATTCGCCGACAGAGGACAAATATCAGGAGAGGGGAGGTCTTTCGGGACGGATATTTCGCTTGATGGTGGAATTTCGTTGATGGGTTGATTTGGATTGGCTACTTCTGCTTTTCCTGATTCGGCTAAAACTTGTTGTATAGAGTTTATTTTGCTTGGCAGTGGTACGGCGATCGCCTGGAAGGGACATAATGCGATCGCTATGACAGAAAAGATAATTACCCGATTAAATCTGGGAAAAAGAGTCATTGATTGGCCAGGTTGAGTTATTGCGTTCTCCAGAAATGGGATCGCCTCAACTATCTAAACAGTATGGATAAGATTTTTTTAATTAGTTTATCCTTGTGAGAATTTAACACGTTTTATTGCAATTTTTCTACGGTATTTTCACTTAAGTGTAGTGATTTGATGGTCAGGAACAGTGGCCGTGCGATCGCCTCGTTTATGGGTTTACTCTTTGTTTTTATTGTGAGTTATTGTGAATCACCTGTTTATGAGGAGAGAGAACGACTTGATTACCCCTCACCTATGGGAATACCGCTATATCAACATTCAAGAATAATCAGGGAATTATAATCGCCCGTAAACCGGCATTTTGAAGGCTTTGATAAGCTTGAGTTGCATTTTCTTTGGTGCTAAAAACCCCTACCTGTAATACCCGTTGTCCTTGATAGGATGTCGCAAAGGCATCGGGATAAAGTGATCGCACTTGCTCTTGCTGTTGCATCCCTGAAACGGCGGCCATAACACGGTAAGAAACACCCGAAATTGGAGCATTCATGGGGGAATTATCAGAGGAAAGAATGTTAGAAGAAGGATTAAGGCCCGAATTACCAGAAGGAAAACTGTTAGAAGGTTGGATACCTGAATTAACAGAACGAGGAATTTTAGGCGAAGGGGGCGGCGGTAGTAAATTAGGATTACGATAACCCCCAGAACTGACCGTTGGTAAACTGGCTAAAGCTTTTTGGGGTATAGATTGGGTAAAGTTGCGGTCAACAGGAGGTAAGGAGGGTTGAAGAGAGGATTGGATAACATTCCCATTCAAAGGAGGTAAGGGTTGTTGGGGAATGGGGGAATTAGGAACTGTTGGGGGAACTTGAGGGGAAACACCCATGCCACTATCAGGAGCGGTGAAAGTTAATTCTTTAACGACATTTCCTGAAGAATCTGGAGAACTTGAAGAACTTGAAGAACTTGAAGAACCTGAAGAAGAAACATTTATAGAGGGAGAAATTATTGGGGCATTTGCAATTGGCTGGGGTGTGGGTACTGGTTGAGTAGTATTAATGGCGTTGCGATCGCCTGTGAGATACACATGGGAAAGGGGCCGTCCTTGGTAAGCTCGTTTAGTGAAACGCCAGCCTCCATCTAAATCAATCTTCATCAATCCCTGACCTAATCCGTGAGTCCGACCGATCACAATTTCTTCGGAATTCCCGTTGCGGCGACTGGTTCCCACTAACACCAATTCGCCATTGCGTTCAACCACTCGTAATAAATAATCCAGTCCTAAATCTTGACCATTGAGACGAATGGAATAGCCATTGCTGTCGGTGCTACGTTCACAACTTCCCGTAAAATCAAAATTCAGTAATAAGGGGTCAATAACGATGGGATTATTGCCTTTTTCTTGCCAGCACTGGCGTTTTCCTGGGATTTGTTGCAAAATGAGCAGGTCATATTTATTCCCACCGTAGGGTCTCGCGATCGCCACAAATTGATTTTGCTCGACTTCCTGCTGCTGAAAATCAACGGACTGCACGGGAAGATTAGCAATAAAAGCGGTAAAGCTTGCCGTTAGAAGGGGAATGAATCGGAAAAAAAGTGGGGGTTTCATGGCGTTTACGATCCTTAATTTCAATCTTGTCGATAAATCACAAATCTAGAGGATGAAAATAAGCAATTTTTAGCTGAATAAACAAAAAATGAGCATTAATACTCTAAAGGCGACGAAAATTCAAACAACAATGTTTCCCTATAAGGATTAATCTGCTAGGTTTAAAAATCGCGAAAAATGTAGCTTAAATTACCTCTTTTATCTTTATCAAGGCAAAATTGAATTAATCATTATTTTTGCGACAAATAACTCTATCCCAGTCTAATTTGCTTTTTTTAGCTTCGTAGAAGGGGAGGGAACAGTGGAAGCAGAAGATTGAAAACTGCGAAAGTAAACGGTTCCCATAATTCCTAAAAATAAGACATAGGCAATCACTTGAACTAAATAGAGGGTTTGACGATAACCGAATAGGGCTTTGAGTAAAATGCCTGGAAAGGTGTGATCGGGTAGTACCTGGGAGCCGTCCCAGACTTGATTTCCCAGTAAACAAGAATCCCCCGTAAAAAGACATAGGGATTGATAACGGGGATCGAGTTCCCCCAGAAGAAGGACGGCCAAATCTCCGTCTTTTAGGACACTCATCACTAATCCGCCGATAATTAATAGCAAAAATACGCCCATTACCTGAAAAAAGAGCCGTAGGTTGATTTTGACTCCCACCGCAAAGAGCAAAAATCCCAAGACCGTAGCCGTTAATAAACCCGCGATCGCGCCAAGGGTGGGAACTGTCCAACCGTCCTGAAATTTAGCCAAAATAAATAAAACGGTTTCAAATCCTTCCCGTAAAACGGCAATAAATACTAATAAAAAAACGACTTTTTCGGCATTTTCTGGGTCTACTAGGGCTGATTGAATTTCGCCTTCTACTTCGGCTTTGAGGGATTTCGCCTGTTTTGTCATCCAAATCAGCATCCAACTGAGCATAACGATCGCAATCAGACCAAATAATCCGCCCAAGGTTTCTTTTAAGACGGGAGTGTAGGGGTCTTGCCCTGTTTCAACGCCTTGCAACACGCCACCGAGCAAAAAGCCTACCATCACACTGGCTACGATGCCCGCACTGATGCCCCGATAAACCCAAGAGTTGAGTTGGGTTTGCTCTGCTTTTTTGAGGCACGCAAGAACAATTCCCACGACAAGGGCGGCTTCAAATCCTTCACGGAGGGTTATCACAAAGATCGGTAAGGCAGCAGTTAAGTCCATTTTTAATCTCTATGTTTTTAATTTTCTATTATTAACCAAATTATTAACCAAAGGGCGATCACAATTAACTGATCAATCAAAGGGCGATCGCGATTAACTGATTAATCAAAGGGCGATCGCAATTAAGTGATCAATCAAAGGGCGAACGCCATTCGCCCCTACAGTAAATTGCTTTTTTCAAATAAAACTCGATAAACGGGACGATTTAGATTAAAACAAGCGGTTTCTCTTTCCGTTGGCACAGGTAGGGGATTTTCCGCTAACCAAGTTTCTGGATGGGTTTGTTTAAAATGGGGATTTTCAGCAAAGCGATCACGCATTTCCATTGCCACACTTTCCACATCGGATTGGAGAAATACCCTACCATCGGGAGCCAAAAATTGGGCGATCGCTTGGACTAATTCGGGTTGGACGACGCGACGTTTACTATGACGTTGCTTAAACCAGGGATCGGGAAATTGAATGGAAACGGTTGCAATTGGCTGATTAAAAGAGCTTAATAAACTTAAAGCTGAAGTATTCATATTACCGAAGAGAAAATGCAAGTTGTTCAATTCCAGGCGATCGCGAATTTCGTTAGCTTCTATTACCAGGGCTTCCCGAATTTCAACCCCTAAAAAATTAATATCAGGCTGAATTTGGGCGATTTGCAGCAGAAATTTACCCCGCGCACAACCAATATCCAGATGTAACGGCTGCTGAGGATTGCGGTAAACCTCTGCCCAATCGGGAGCCTCAATGACCGAACTATACTTCTGACTGAGGGGATTAACGTGCTGACGAACACGAACTCTGCCCAAAATTTGATTCTCCTGCTTATATTTAGATATGCCCTATTTCCATTATTCATTATGCAGTTTCGCTTTGCGATTATTAGCGATCCCCATATCGCCATCCCCCAAACGATTGACGATGTGCCAAGTCGTTTCCATCTCGTAGAAGTCAGTATTCCCGCCTTTGAGCAAGCAATTGAACGTTTAGAAGGTTTAGATCTGGATTTTTTATTAATTCCTGGAGATTTGACCCAGGATGGTGAAGCGGAAAATCATGATTGGTTACAGCAACGCCTCAAGCAACTGCCTTTCCCCGCCTATGTTGTGCCTGGCAATCACGATGTCCCTTTTCCTCAAAACCGCGATCGCTACGTCGGCTTAGATAATTTTTCAGATTATTACGGTCACTGTGGTTATGACAATCCAGAAAAACTGTATTACACCCAGGAAATTATGCCAGGTTTACAGTTAATCGGTTTAAATTCTAATCAGTTTGATGACAAAGGAAGGCAAATTGGTCGCCTAGATGAAGAACAATTAGAGTGGCTAAAAAATCTTTTGCCTACCCTGAAAGATAAGCAAGTTTTTGTCATGATTCACCATAATGTAATTGAACATTTACCCAAACAATCCCAACATGAATTGGGGCGTAGGTATATGTTAGAAAACTCCAAGGATTTACTCAAAATTCTTAAAAAATATGGTGTTAAATTAATTTTTACGGGACATCTACACGTCCAGGATTTAGCCTACCAAGATGGAATCTATGAAATGACAACGGGTTCCCTGGTCAGTTATCCCCATCCCTACCGCATCATTGAAGGGGAGTACAAAAACCCAGGAGAATTGAAATTAACCGTCCAATCCCATCGCGTTGAATCCGTTCCTGGTTGGGAAGATTTATCGATTACTTCTCGACAATTTCTCGGCGATCGCTCTGCTTTTTTTATGTCCCAATTGTTGACTCTGCCACCGTTGAGTTTATCTAAAATAGAAGCCGAAAAATATATTCCGAGTCTCCAATATTTCTGGGCAGATGTAGCGGGGGGAGATGGACATTTTGATTTTCCTGAATTTCCTCCCCTAATCCGCTATTTTTTCTATCAATTTAGTATTTTTAATCGTCCACCGAATACTAAAAATGTGGATAATAACGCTACTTTATTACTATAGCGATCGCCTTTCTAAAAACTTAAGTTTAAAGGGCGATCGCTACTTTGGCATTTTTAGCCTTTTTAGTCTTAAATTTCATCCCATCCCGAAATTCCCGAAGACATCACATAACTCGTTACCGTTGCCTCAAAGAAATTCGCCTTAATATGGCCTTCTTTTTTAGTATCAGAAAAACGTTCTAAATGGGTATAGGGACTCTTATCAAATTTAGACTCCCGATAAAGAGGATCTAAACCAATAGAACGCAGACGCATATTGGCTAAATATTTGGTGTATTGTTCCGTACTCTGTTCCGTAATTCCTAGAATATTATTCCCGACGATATGATTTGTCCAACGACATTCATATTCAACGGCAGTATCAAACATTTCATAGATTTGCTCTCGCGAATGGGGAAAGACTTTCATTGCTTCAGGAATCAATTTTTGATACAACCGAACATGACTTAATTCATCCCGATTAATCATTTTAAAAATATCGGCTGACCCTGGCATCAACATCCGTGATCCTAGATTATAAAAATAGATAAAACCATTATAAAAATAAAGTCCTTCCAAAAGAAAATCTGCCATAAGAGCAATAAAATAATTTTCCTGAGTTGGATTATCTACATATTGTTGATAGAGTCCAGCGATAAATTCACAGCGTTCTTTTAATACTCTATCGGTACGCCAAAATTCATAAACCGCCGTTCTTCTTTCTGGCGGAATAATGGTTTCTATCATATATTGATAGCTTTGGTTGTGCATTCCTTCCTGGGAAATTTGTTCTGCCATACAGAGACTAATTTCAGGAGCAGTAATACTATTTTTGATGTGAGGAATGTTACAGGTTTGAACGGAATCTAAAAAAGTTAAATAGGATAAAATTCCATCAAAAGCATAGCGTTCATCATCGGTTAAATTCCAATAATCGGTAACGTCTTGGGTAATATCTAATCGTTGAGGTCATTGATGTTCAATTAGGTTCGCTATACCTAACCCGCTTTATTCAAGCTGCTACTTGTCACCAAATAGATCGGACTATATCATCATCCTTTTAAGTTTTAAAGGAGTCCCCCGCTTCGACAGTCAATCGCTTACTGCCTACTCTACTCAGTCAGAATTATTCTGCTTTTTGATAGTCTCTACACCTTCTCGCTTTTGGGCAAGCTTGGCACGGTATTGTCTGTGATAATAAACGACAGGTTTTCACCGTTTTCAAGGGATTTAAACTGGACTGCCTATTTAATCCAGAAATTTTCACGCATTTGTTGATACAAACCGACTGCCCAGGTATAACGGACATCATTGAGTTGCATCAAGTTGGTGGTATTACCAAACCAAATAGAACGGTTTTCTGTTGAGTCATCACCCGTTGGATTAAATATCGGGGTAACGGGCATTTTTTGAGATATTTTAGGTTCAGTCAGTAGCATATCAATGTTATAAAATAACAAGAGAATAGATAATTATTGCCTCTCTAATTTAACATTAAATTTTAGACAATTACAAGCTATCCCAATGAATTAATTGTATCCCATTAGACTTTTTGATAAAATTAATTAATCCTTCAATCCATTTTTTCAATGAGTTCTCAAGAGCCGAATTAGTTATCTTTTCAAAATTTTCTTCGGATGCTGGAGAATAAGATTCTACGAGTTTTCTAGCAAGTCTTACTTTGTCAGCAGTTGGATTCTTTTTGATTTTGCTACTTTTATATTTCCAAAAGTAACTGTATATAGTTTTGCTACTTATTTTTTCAACATTACGATGATTTTTCTTGATAATTTCTTCAACAATATCAGGGTTTAAATAATTTTCAACTTCTCGACCATCCGTAATCCAGTGAAAACCTTCAAACTCAGTATTTTCAAATTCTGATTTAATTCTTTCAATAGCTGGCTTTAAAGAGTCATTTTTATTACTTTTATCGCTATCGCACATAACTACTGTGTTACGACTAATTTTCAATAAGGAAATAAAATCGTTTACATCTTCTAAATCTTCTAAACCAGAATCATTTTCATCTTCTGAATCAGATACCGATAAATGACTTAATAAACCCCCGCCATAGAACATAATTGTGTAATGAATTTTTTCTTTTAGTTCTGGTGCAAAACACTGAATCCAATAGTTTAGATAAATACGATCTGATGGCCCTTCTACCCAAATCACGCAATTGGTTTGTAATAAATCTGAGGGCTTGTATCCTAAGTCAGATAAAACTGTAGTTTTGTGATTATCTGTTTCGACTTTGTTGACGACGGAGCAACCATTTTCATAATTAACATGAAATATTGATACGTCAGGAGTATCTAAAAAATGAGCAGAATGAGTTGTAATAAAATATTGATTATTAGTTTTTTCTTGAAGATAGCTAATTAGCTTTTTTTGTAAAAGTGGATGCAAATGTAATTCTGGTTCTTCCATGCAAATCACTTGATTTTCTTTAATTGTTGCCGCCGCCGCCAGAATAATTACTTCATGAATTCCTGTCCCTAAAGATTGTAGTGGTAGAATTTTTCCATCCATTTCTACTAATATTTTTGATTTATCATGAGGAATTTCTATTTTAGCTGATTCATTATCTGTAACAGTTCTTAAGAATTGATTGATTTTCTTAAACTTCTCTTTTTTCTCTTGCTCAAAATGGTCAGGATGCTGTAGTTGTGCTAATCCATCAATTAAGCCTTGACCGTTAAATTCATTCTCATCAAAAATTGTATCTTGATTACCAACTTCTCGAATTGCGGGAATAAGACTTATTCCAAAATCTTCTTTGAAATAACTTTCAAAATAGCCTGAATAATCTAACATAAAATCACAAATATAACCCAAAATTTCTTTTAAGTACGATATCTTATTATCATTTTCTATTTTCTTATTTTCTATATATTGGTCAACTTGGCTATTAAAATGAGAAGGATCGTTATTAGTTGTAGTCGATTGAAGTTCAATTTTTTTAGTGTTTTTAGTTAAACTTTTCCATCCCTCTAATTTGTTTTTCTTTAGATCAGAATGAAGCCCTTCTAAGTATTCTGTTGTAAATTGCTTATCTGAAGAAATTATTTTCTCAAAATCATTAATTTCTAAATTTTTAAACTCGAAATGACTACCTATCGAATATTGACGATTGGTTAGCTCAAAATAAGAATCTTCATTTTCAGATAACTGATTCGATTCTAGAACTTTCTGTAAAATTTCATTTTTAGGTTCATTTTCAAGTATATATCTGAAGCTATTGTTATTCTTTTTTGGAATAGATTTATGTTCATTAATTAATTGTTCTTTCCAATCTTTTTTAGCATAAAAATAAAATTCTGTTTTTATCTCATTTTTCTGAAAAGGTGTAAAATTATAATAATCAACATTCTCAAATTTTATCTCTTCCCCGCGAAATATTGAAAGGTAATGTTTGTATAAAAAACTTAGTATATTTGACTTCCCTGAGTTATTACGACCGATAAAAAGGTTAATTTTTTTGAAAGGATATATCTGTTGAATATCTTTAGGAAAGCTTCGATAAGAAGAAATACCCAAGCCATGAATATAAATACAACTATCTAAATCACTGTTCATAAAGCGTCTTTAAGCAATCAAAATCTTCAAAAAACTCAGAAAATAGATAGAATAAGTTTCTAAAATACTAATATTGCTCTCAAGTAAGTTAGAAACTTTTCTCTAATAAAATAAGTGCAGAATTATTCGCGTTTAAAATAACTAATTCGCACAAGCCGAACAACCCGCTTCCGATTCCTTAAAATTATCCTTCTGGACAGTGCGGACATAATAAACCGCCTTACATCCCTCTTTCCAAGACAAAACCAAGGTATCAAAAATATCTTTAGCCGTTAAACCTTTATCGGGTTGATCAGGAAAATAAACCCCATGATTGAGATTAAACAATAACTCCATCGAAATACCTGTATCAATCCATTGCTGAATCGTTGCCACCGCTTTCACGACTTTGTTTTGATCGAGATTTTTATTTTCGGGATAGAACCAGAAGCAATTATTGATAAACGGCGGCGCGATCGGAACCGTTCCTTTCGCCCATTTATCGTAAAAGAAACGACTATAAACGGGTAAAACACTAGCAGTACAACCCTGCACCAACGAGGAAGACGTATTAGGCGCGATCGCGGTGATGTGGGAGTTGCGAATGCCGTAGGTCTGAATATCATCGGAAAGCTTAAGCCAGCGTTCGGGTTGAGCAGCATTTTCTTGGAACCATTCAACAGGTTTTGAGCCGATCAAAAGCCCCTTACTCCAATCACTCCCCGCAAAAGCATTATAAGGAGCGCGTTCCTTGGCTAATTCCATTGAAGCCTGGGTACAGTAATAACCAATATCTTCAAATAAATGACTGATTTGAGTGAGATGATCGTAGGAAAAACGATTTTTAGCGAGCCAATCCGCTAGACCCATCGCACCCACGCCGATCGTCCGATATTTATTATTATGATTAGCCGCATCTTCAAAGGGAGGACTGGTTAACTCAATCGTATTATCTAAAATTCGTACAGAAATTTGACAACAATCTTCTAATTCAGCCGTTTCAATATTAGCAAGATTGAGGGAAACGAGATTACAGCAGTGGGCATCTTGGCCTGGCGTGACATTGGAAAATGACTCTGTACAAAGGTTTACGCCAGGAATATAACCCGCGTGTTTATTAGGATTAGCGCGATTAATCGTATCTTTAAAGGCGAGATAGGGCATTCCCGTTTCTACCTGCGATCGCATCATTTCCTTAAACAATTCACGGGCATTCACTTGTTTATAAAGCGTGATTTCTTGACCCAATTTAGATTCAATTAATGCGTAGGCTTTTTCAAAATCTTCCCCCCATAATTCGGCAAGTTCAATCCCTAAATTCGTCCGAACTTCGTAGGGATCAACTAATGTCCATTCAGCTTTATTGATGACCCGTCGCATGAATTCATCGGGCAGAATTAATTGGGGAAAAATGTCGTAGGCTTTCCGTCTTTGATCCCCATTTTCGGTCTGCATTTCCAGAAATTCAGGCACATCCAAATGCCAAATATCTAAACCAACTGTCACAGCCCCCGCTCGACGACCTCCTTGATTCACCGCGATCGCCGTATCGTTGAGCAATTTTATCCAGGGAATGACACCGCCTGACGCATTGGGTTTGCCCATAACCACGCTACCTGTGGCCCGAATGCGACTGACATTAGCCCCGACACCACCCCCATTTTTAGAAATTCTGGCTGCATTGGTGATTTCTCGGAAAATACTTTCTAAATTGTCGTCAAGCGCAACGATGAAACAACTGGTGAGAGAACCCTTGGGAACCCGCAAATTTGCCAAAATCGGTGTAGCCAAAGAAACCTTACGGGACGCGATCGCTTCATAAAACCGTTTTGCCCAAGCCAAGCGATTTTCAGGACTTTCAGGCAATGCTAAGAGTAACGCACAGGTTAATAACGCTTCCTGGGGTAACTCGTTCGGCAATAGATAGCGACTGGTCAATAAAACGACTCCCGCGTAGTCATAGTCCGTATCCCAGTCTGAATTAATCCAATTTCCCGCTTCTTCTAATTGCTGGACAGAATAGAGCGACATCCGTTCATCGTATTGACCCGATGCAACTTTTTCCTTCACCGTTGTTGCATACTGCCCGTACTGATAGCCGCGACTGACCAAAATATCTTTCCACAAACCCCAGATATGGAGTCTTCCCGCCACATAACGCCAATCGGGTTCTTCGGGACTACACATTTCTAGGGCGCAATTGACCAAATTATCCTGAATTTCCCTGGTACTAATGCCATCCCGCAAACGAGTCGTTAAACCTGCCTCTAGGGCGATCGAGTTTGCATTCAGTTTGGCACAGGCCCAATCGACTACTGCCCGAATTTTACTAATGTTTAATGCCGTTGAAGTGCCATCGCGACGAATCACTTGAATTCGATGGTGGGCATTGGTGGTTGCTAATCCTGAGCTAGAAAGGGGCGATGTTGGGACGGTTTGAGGGGAAAGGGTCGCGGCTAACGTCGGTTGCATAGTTCAAAAAAATCGATTGGTTTTTCGGTCAAAAAGTAGCGTTATTCCTGACTATACCATAGATATGGTGTTAGAGGATTGGGGATTACGCCAGATATGGTTATTTATCATAGATGATTCTCCCCACTTGAGTGTTGTAAAATTAGCTACATTGTGATTTTTTTATGCTCTCCACTCCCCCAAGGGTATCCTTTTCGGTAAAGTAGATCAGGGAAAATAATCCGCAAATCTGCGATCGCTCGATTGAAAATTTCAGTTAATTACTGGGGTTTGATTTTTTTCAGTAAAAAATTAGGCGATCGCGTCCAAAAGCTGAGATGATCCTATAATCATAAGAAATTTTTTGAGTCATATTTTCAGTAATATCTCGCAATCCCAAACAACTATTTCTCTTTAGCAATGCCCCGAATACTCGTAATTGACGACGACCCGACAATCTCTGAACTTGTGTCCATTAACTTGGAAATGGCTGGTTATGACGTAAATCAAGCAGAAGACGGAATTAAAGGCCAAGCTCTCGCCCTCCAATCCCCCCCCGACCTAATCATGTTGGATCTGATGCTTCCCAAGGTGGATGGATTTACCGTCTGCCAACGCTTGCGTCGAGATGCTAGAACTGCCGACATTCCCGTACTGATGCTGACTGCCCTCGGTCAAATTCAAGATAAGGTGGAAGGGTTTAATGCAGGAGCAGACGATTATTTAACCAAACCCTTTGATGTGGAAGAAATGTTATTGAGGGTTAGGGCTTTGTTGCGGCGGACAGACCGCATTCCCCAGGCCGCTTAAACATTCAGAAATTCTTAGTCAAGGCCCGCTTACCCTCATTCCTGAAAGATTTGAAGTCATTTGGTTTAGTAAAAAGATTAAATTAACCCATTTAGAATTTGAATTATTACATTGTCTTTTACAGCGTCATGGGCAAACGGTTTCTCCCAGTGCCATTTTAAAAGAGGTCTGGGGCTACGAACCCGATGATGATATTGAAACAATACGGGTACATATCCGCCATCTCAGGACAAAATTAGAACCCGAACCCCGTCGTCCCCGCTATATCAAAACAGTTTATGGGGCGGGTTATTGCCTAGAGTTGCAGGAGGAAGAAGAAGGTATTCAGCTAGAAAATACATCGGCGAATATTGGTTAGCTCGGCTTGGGTTAAAAATTATAAATTTAATCCTGAGTGGCGACCCAAAACAATATATTAAACCGACAATACGTTTTACGCTCGATCCCCCCTGTCTTCCTTGATAAGCTACTGTGTACACCCATCTCCTTATATCTTTAAAAATTTGATCCCCCTGCCTATGGTATCCCCCTCAAAAAGGAGGACTGTTACTTACTGATAGGAATTTAGCCCCCTTATCAAGGGGGGTAGGGGGGATCAAAACTTAAAAATTGAGACAGAGACACTTGTGTGTACACGGTAGCCTTGATAAGAGGGGTGTCCGTCGGACAGAGGGATTTGATAACTTTTAAGACCCATCTACTCCAATAACCGATTATGTTAGAAACTTCTTCCCCCCATCTGCGCGAACAACTCCATCCTTTAATTCATCAATTAGCCGATCGCATCTTAGCCAATTGGCACGAATATCTGGATTTATCTCCTTACGAATTACCAGAAGACTTGGGTTATATCGAAGGTCGGCTAGAAGGAGAAAAGTTAATCATTGAAAATCGCTGCTATCAAACCCCCCAGTTTCGTAAAATGCACCTGGAACTGGCAAAGGTCGGGAGTAATCTGGATATTCTCCATTGCGTGATGTTTCCCAATCCTGAATACGGGTTGCCCATGTTTGGTTGTGATATTGTTTCGGGTCGGGGAGCCATCAGTGCCGCGATCGCCGATTTATCACCGACCAATGCAGAGAGAATTTTACCCGAATCCTATCGTCACGCTTTATCCGAACTAACTCCCTTTGACTTTTCCCAAGCCCGTGAATTACCCGAATGGGGGGATATTTTCTCTGAATATTGCTTATTCATCCGTCCTAGTGATGCCCAGGAAGAAACCGCTTTTATCCATCGAGTCAGCGATTTTTTGCGAGTCCATTGTCAATTTTCAATTCAATCCCCAAAACTTTTGGAACAAGAACGGTTAGAACACCTAGCAGGACAACAATACTACTGCACCAAACAACAACAAAATGATAAAACTCGGCGAGTTCTGGAAAAAGCCTTTGGAGATGACTGGGCAGAGCGTTATATGACCCAGGTGCTTTTTGATATTCCTTCTTGAGCAACGCTTGAGCAACGGTTGATTGTCCCATTACCCAAAGCGGTTTACGAAACTTTACGTTATAATTGATTTTTAAAAGTTGTCAGCAAAAATCTAGTAATTTGTTGAAACTTTGTCCCCTTCTACTAAATCATCAAAATAGTACAATTTAGTACCTATTTCCCAATTCTATGGGTGAATCCTTGAAGTCTGCCAAAACTGCTCTCCCAGAATCCAGTTTACCTTTGCCCAATTCTATGGGTGAATCCTTAAAATCTTCCAAACCCGCCCTTCCAGATTCCAGTTTTCGTTGGGTTATGGTCTCCCTTGTGTTAGGTCTATTGATCACAGGCGGAACTATCGTTTATGGATTAAAAAGTACCAAAACGGGGGCATCAGAGTCAACTCCGCCCACTGCTTCCCCTGTTCAAGAAAAAGAGCCAGAAGTGGTTTCGGCCCTGGGGAGAATTGAACCCGTTGGTGAGGTGGTTAAGTTAGCGGCAACTCCAACGATGGGCGGAGCAAAGATTTCGCGGATTTTGGTTCCTGAAGGGGCGAAGGTCAAGGCGGGGGAAGTGATTGCGATTATGGATGATTATGACCGTAAGGTGGCGGCCCTGCTAGCGGCAAGGGAATCCGTGAAGGTGGCAATGGCAAATTTATCGGTGGTGAAGGCAGGGGCAAAAATTGGAGAAATCGAGGCTCAAAAAGCGGAAGTGAATCGCGCTCAGTCAGAATTTAGACGAAAAATAACGGTGAATGAAGCTTCGGTTAATACTTTGGGCAAACAATTACAGTGGGAAAAAATTGAACAACAGGCAACAATCCAGCGTTTAGAAGCAGAACTCAAGCAAGCGGCTAATGATTATCGACGTTATCGGGTTTTGGCCGAAGAAGGCGCGATCGCCTTGGCGGATTTGGAACAACGAAATCTGGCTGTAGCAACGGCCAAACAACGCCTACAGGAAGCCCAAGCCCGTTTAATGAAAACAGAAGCCACCCTAGAAGAACAAATTCAACAGCAAAAAGCCATTACCCAAAAGGACGCAGAAACTCTTTATCAACAAGCAAAAGAAGCCCAGGCAAATCTTTTTAAAGTGTCGGAAGTGCGCAACGTTGATGTCCTCCAGTCCTCATCCGAACTGAATTTGGCCCTAGCAGAATTCAATCAAGCCAAGACGGATTTAGAAACTAGCTTGGTCAAGTCTCCCATTGATGGTCAAGTCTTGAAGATTTACGCCCGACCAGGAGAAAAAGTGACCGATGCAGACGGTATTGCGGACATTGGCAGAACCCAACAAATGATGGTGGTGGCCGAAGTTTATGAAAGTGATATTCGTAATATTAAGCCAGGACAACCCGCTCTGATTAAGAGTGAAAACGGCAGTTTCCCTGACGAATTAGAGGGACAAGTCAGGGTAATTGGTCTCAAAATTGGCAAAAAAGATGTCTTAGGAACCGATCCATCCGCCGATATTGATGCCCGTGTGGTGGAAGTCAAAATCCTACTACGTCCCGAATCGAGTAAAAAAGTCCAAGGATTAACCTACGCCAAGGTTTTAGTGAAAATTCTTCCTGACTAAACTGATCTTGCTTTTCCCATGCTAAAAAAATCAACATGAAAATTCCCCTGTCCTGGCTCCAACTGACCCACGAAAAAATGCGCCTAGCTGTCGCGATCGCGGGAATAGCCTTTGCGGATATTTTGATGTTTATGCAATTGGGTTTTAAAAATGCACTATTTGATAGTTCAGTCAGGTTGCACAAAAGTTTACAGGGAGATATTTTTATTCTGCACTCCCAAACCGATAGTTTAGTCGGGGGCAAAAGTTTTTCCTCCAGACGTTTATACGAAGTAATGGGAGTTGAAGGCGTTAAAAATGTTAGCCCGATTTATATCAATGTTACTGACTGGAAAAATCCCATTACCAAGGGAAATAGGCGAATTTTTGTGGTAGGAGTAAATCCTGTGAACAATCTGTTTACCTTACCTGGAATGGAAGAAGCTTTACCCATCATTAAGCAACCCGATGTAGTGTTATTTGATGAACGTTCTAGGGGAGAATTTGGCCCCATTAAACAGGATTTTGAAGCAGGAAAAGTTGTTAAAACTGAAGTTGCCAATCGACAAATTACGGTAGGGGGATTATTTTCTTTAGGGGCATCTTTCGGAGCAGATGGAACCGTTGTCACCAGTGACCTCAATTTTTTTCGCATCTTTCCGACTCGTACCAAGGGATTAATTGATGTCGGTGTAATTCAGTTAGAACCGAATGCTAATTTGGACGTTACTTTTAAAAAAATAAAAGATAAATTGTCGTCAAAAGACATACAGATTTTTACCAAAGAAGGTTTGATTGAACACGAAAAAAATTATTGGCAAAAACGGACGACCATTGGTTTTGTCTTTGGTTTGGGAACGGTGATGGGCTTTGTTGTGGGAACTATCATTGTTTACCAGATTCTCTATACGGATGTGGTGGATCATTTACCCGAATATGCCACTTTAAAGGCAATGGGTTATGGGGATAATTATTTGTTGATGGTAGTTTTTCAAGAAGCATTATTATTAGCGGTGATTGGTTTTATTCCTAGTTTAGGGTTTTCTCTATTTTTCTATGCCAATACCGCCAAAGCAACGGGTTTACCTATTTTGATGACCGTCACGAGAGCGATCATGATTTTACTGTTAACAATGCTGATGTGTACTCTTTCGGGGGCGATCGCCGTTGGGAAATTACGATCAGCCGATCCTGCCGATATTTTTTAAGGGAGAAACTATCAATGCAAACGCTATTTTCTAATGCCGATACCAATGAAGAAGCGAATCTAGAAAATGTCATGGTTGCGATTAGGAATCTCAATCATTTTTATGGAGAAGGCGCGCTTAAAAAACAAATTTTATTTGACATTAATTTGACTTTGAATAAGGGAGAAGTTGTTATTCTTAAGGGGCCATCGGGTTCGGGAAAGACTACTTTATTAACGCTGATGGGAGCCTTGCGGTCAGCCCAATCGGGCAGTTTACAGGTTTTTGGGAAAGAAATGATGGGGGCAAAAAAGCGCGAGTTGGTTAAAATTCGTCGTTTTATCGGCTACATTTTCCAAGCTCATAATCTCTTGGAATGCCTAACAGCACGGCAAAATGTGCAGATGTCTATCGAATTACATCCCGAATACTCTACTTCACAAGCCAAGGAACGCGCGATCGCCATGTTAAATTCCGTTGGATTAGGAGAACATTTAGATTATTATCCCCACAATTTATCGGGCGGTCAAAAACAACGGGTCGCGATCGCCCGCGCTTTAGTGAGTTACCCTAAAATGATTTTAGCGGATGAACCGACGGCTTCTTTGGATAGTAAATCGGGTCATGATGTGGTGGATATTATGCAACGTTTAGCTAAGGAGCAAGGTTCAACTATTTTGATTGTCACCCACGATAACCGTATTTTAGATGTGGCAGATCGTATTATTGAATTAGAAGATGGATATTTGCGTTAAATAAATTATTGAATAATTTTATCCCTTAAAAATTTCTAATAAAGGTTGCGTTAACCAATTAAAACCAACCGTTAATTGATGTTGCCAAGTCGGTAAACGATAGAGATAAATTAATCGTCTTGCGATCGCGGCAGGAGTTCCATTTAACTTAATGCCTAGACCGTTGATCGTTGCATTATCAATACCGAGCGTTAACATTTCCCCTAACGCTTGATAACGGAAAGGTAAAGGTGGTCGATTTGTTTCCCCCGCCCAAATATTCCAGGCACAATAATCCGATTGTTGAAAAGCGACCTGGGCCGTTGCGGGTAAGTGTTGACCCGTTGCATCCTCACAGGCGGCTACATCTCCCAGAGCATAGATATCGGGATGATCTGTCACCTGGAGAAAATGATTGGTTTCCAGTAGTCCGTTTTTATCATGGGGGAGAGGTAAATCTCGAATAAGCTCAGAAACGTCATTTCCCACCGTCCAGAGGACAATATCGACGGGAATGGTATCAATTTGCCCTTTATAGCGAAGACTCAAACTATCAGAGGTGATTTCGGTAATATCGGTCTCCAGATCTAACCAAATTCCCCGCTCTGCTAGGGCATCCTGAGCCGTTTTACGGTTATATTCAGGCGACAGTTTTAAAATACTATCACCCCGTTCAATCAGTCGCAATCTGCACCGTTCTCCCAGGCGATCGCCTAATTTACAAGCCAACTCGACCCCGCTGTAACCGCCCCCGACGATGGCAATCCGAATTTTTTCGGCAGGGGATTGTTCCAATAATCTTAAACGTTCCTTGAGTCGATAAGCATCCTCTAGATTCCGAAAAGGTAGAGCATAATCCCTCACCCCTGGAATGGTTGGTAAGGAGGTTTTGCCGCCCATTGCGATCACCAGTTTGTCGTAACCGAGGCTAACTGATGGCTCTAGGTGTACCTGTTTTTCCTCTATGGCGATCGCGGTGACTTGTCCCTGATGAAAGCGAACCCCTGTTTCTGCGAGTAACTCTTCAAAAGGCGGCGCGATTTCCCAGGTTTGCATTTCTCCTGTCACTAATTCATAGAGAAAGGGCGCGAACAGAAAACGATCCTGTTGGTCAATCAGAATAATTTCGGGAGCCTGACTCGTTTCCCAAGGCAATTGACTGAGGCGGAGGGCTGTATATAATCCCCCAAAACCTCCTCCTAAAATGCAGATGCGTAAACGATTTTCATTCATAAGGACTAGGGGCGTGAGAGGAATTAGATCTATTCTAATCGTTTTAACATAGCGGCTCTAGCTTGCTTGGCCAAAGTATCGTCCAAGGGGGTTAAATTAACTTCTGTCTGATATTTACGTTCTAGAGCCGTTTTAATCAGCCAATCCGCTAAAAAAGGATTTTTCGGTAACAATGGCCCGTGAGAATAGGTGGCGATCGCGTTTCGATAAAATGCGCCTTCATAGCCATCTTCGCCGTTGTTACCATAGCCCTTTTGCACCTTGCCCAAGGGAGATACACTATCGAGATAGGTACGTCCCCCATGATTTTCAAAACCAATAACAATGGGCGGTTCCCCTAACATTTTTTTAAGATCAGAGGCCGAAAGGTTCGGCAGTAATTTCAAAAACCACATTGCCAATACAACGTTTAGCATCGGGGCCGGGATGTTTGCTGACTAAATCCAATAACCCTAAACCGTCAATCCGTTGACCAAAAGCGGGTTCATAGTAATGACCGAGTAACTGGGGAGAACCACAGGTAAAGACCCCAGGCGTTCCTTCTTCTAATTGAGCTTTCAAGGCCGCCGCTTTTTCGCCTTGGAGATCTCGCATAACGATCTCCTGTTGGCGATCCTGAGCGCCGCCCCCCGCCACAATATCGACATAACGAAAATCCATCGCCGAACTTTGTTGATCCAAGGAAACGATTTCTACGGTGATCCCCCGCCACTGGGCGCGACGTTGAATACAAATCACGTTACCGCGATCGCCGTAGGTACTCATCAAGGTCGGATATAACCAGCCAATTTTTAATTTCATATTCCCTACTGAACAGGCTGTTGAACATAGGCAGGAAAAAGATCCTTGGGAAAATCTTCCGCCGCAAGACAAGTATCCATCGCCTTAATTGGTGTATAGGTCGCCGTATCTCGACTAAGGGCAATCACACATTCCGAATGTCTGCCTGGTAACAGGCTTTTACGGCAGGAATTTAAAGCCGCCAGAGAAGGAGAATCCGTTGCTGTTCCAGTAGTCGTTTTGTCTCCTGTATAGCCCCCCAAGGTCGAAACGTTGAATATCTGCCACACAATTCCCTAAGTCGATGGGTCGTCGGACTTGATAACAACCTTGTAGAGCATTATCCGCATCAATGGGAGAATTTCTCCGAACAATCACCACACATTCGGATAATTCTTTGGGAATTAAAGCCCCCGAACAAGCTGTCCCCGCCTTATCTGCCGCAACGCCACTATCTTTCAATTGACCAACACAAACATCAAATTGATTCCAATTACCCGCTTGGGCCTGGGGCATAGGTAAACTCAAGAGCATTAAGCCAACGGGCAAGGAAAAAAAGGCAGTTTTACGCAAACAAGACTGAAAAATTTGGGACTTCATCATGGGGGACTCTTCAAAAAATGGAGAACGGTTGGATCAATCGGATTTTAAACAAAAGACGCACGGAAGATCAAGATGTATCCCCTCCGTGCTTCTAAATTACCTCAAAAAAGTGATTTCTACTGGATTAGTACTGGGGAACGCGGTCATCAACTTCTTGACTCCAGGCCGTAATGCCTCCTTTGACATTAATTCCCTCAATGCCCGCTTCTTTGAGAATTGCTAGGGCCTTAGCCGATCGCCCGCCCAACTTACAATGAGCAATCAAACGATGACCATTCAGCAGTTCACGCACTTGTTCAATCCCTTTACCCTCTTCAATATCAGGAAGGGGAATCAGCACCGAACCTGGAATGCGAGCAATTTCGTATTCGTTGGGATTACGGACATCAATCAGAACAAAGTCCTGGGGGCCATTGTCCATCAAGGTTTTTAATTCCGATACCGTCATTTCTTGCATTGCTGATTTTTCGGCTTCCTCTGCCGCTTTTGCCTGGGGAATCCCACAGAATTGTTCATAATCAATCAGTTCTTTGATTACAGGACGCTCAGGATTAGGACGCAGTTTTAGCTCCCTAAATTTCATATCCCAAGCATTAAATAGCAATAATCGACCACTGAGGGTATTTTCTGCCCCTAGAATGATCTTAATCGCTTCCGTTGCCTGAATAGTACCAATAATGCCAGGTAATACGCCTAAAACGCCACCTTCTGCACAGGAGGGAACCATGCCTGGTGGGGGTGGTTCGGGATATAAATCACGATAATTAGGGCCGCCTTGGTAGTTAAAGACCGTTGCTTGGCCTTCAAAGCGGAAGATTGACCCATAGATATTAGGTTTATCTAGCAAGACACAGGCATCGTTGGTCAGGTAACGGGTCGGAAAATTATCGGTTCCATCAATGACGATATCGTAGGGTTTGATAATATCGATCGCATTGGCAGAACTGAGGGGGGTTTCGTATAAATCGACCTGACAGAAGGGATTAATCTCTAAAATTCGGTTTTTGGCAGACTCGACCTTGGGTTTACCGACCAGGAAGTTCCGTGAATGATCTGACGCTGTAGGTTGGAACTGTCAACAATATCAAAATCAACAATGCCAATCCGACCGACTCCAGCCGGGCCAAGTACAGCAGGAGGGGAGAACCGAGTCCCCCCGTACCAACACAGAGGACACTAGCGGCTTTTAGGCGTTTTTGTCCGTCTAGTCCTACTTCTGGCAATATAATGTGACGGGAATACCGTTGGTATTCATCTTTTGAGAGTTCTATCTCTGTTAGGTTTGGGTTGAGCATATATTGTTGCCTACGGGGAATCGCAATCAGTTACATCCGCAGCAAATATACCATTGTAATATTTTTAGTCCCGATTTGGCGAAATCTTTGAGTAAGCTCAATAATGGTCGTTTCAGCTAAAATCCTGTTCTTGAATGTCGTTTATCGTTATTCCCATACATCTAAATTCAGAAGATCATCAAGCGATCGCGAAAATTGCCAAGTATCAGGAAAGTTTGTATTTTTATATTCTGGCCGTAGTTTTTTGAGGCATTGCTGATAAACCTTATCTAAAACATCGGAAAAGTCATTTTGCAAGCTGGGAGAAGTTTCAATCAAGTCTTCAATTTCGGGGCGAATGTTACGAATTGTCCGTTCCCAGCCAGGATATTCCAAGGGCATCTCGACATAACATCTTTTTAAGATATGCTCTATTAATGCCCGAATTTGTCCTTTGAAGGCATTTTTCTGTGCTTTTCCCAATGAGTCTATTTCCTCTATTAAGTTGGCAATATCTAGTTGTTTAAAGTCTCTATTCTGTAATTGGGCGATCGTTATTTCTGTCCATTGCAAGAAGTCGTTATCGTATAGTGTTGTGGGCGATTTTACTAAGTTTAAGGCTTGTGTCATTTGTTTACGACTCCTTGCTGTGCTTACATTTCTATCATATCTTTCTAAATTAACGCGATCGCTGTTCTCAATCTCCACTACTAAAATGCGATCGCTGGTTATTTCGATATGGATGTATTAGAATTTAAAAATCCTGTAAAATCTCCTGATTAAGACGATGGAACCCTTCACAACCGCCGCGATCGCCATTGGTTCAGTAGTAGCAACTAAAGCCCTTGAAAAAACGGGTGAAAAAGTAGCTGAAACTCTTTGGCAACAAACAGGTGATTTTTTGAATTCCTTAAGAAACGAATCACCCGATACGGTCACAGCGATTGAAAAAGCTCCTGAACAGCCCTTGAATTATGGGAAAGCGGTATTAGAAACGGAAGCAGCCGCAAAGGCTAATCCTGAAGTAGCTCAAAGGATGCAGGAATTAGTCGTAATGGTAGAAACGGAACCTTTACTAAAAGACCTTGTGAATTCAATTAAATCTCAGACGCAACAGACAACCGTTATTAATTCTCAGAAGTTAGCCGAGCAAATCAAGAATGTTGTTCAGGGAAATACTTTCAATGGGCCTGTAACTTTTTGACTGGATTCGTCTGATGGAAAACAGACAAAGTTAGCCCCAACGCAATCAGCAACCCTGAATACCACACCTCCACCTGTAGATGAATGGCAGGGACGACAGGATGAAATAAATGAACTACAAACCGCCCTAAGCAATGACAAAGTACGCTTAATCGGGATGACCGCCGCAGGAGGCTATGGGAAATCGGCTTTAGCGGTGAAGTTCAAAGAGCAGTTAACCCCTGATTGGCGGGTGTTGTGGGTGAATTTTATTCAGCCTTACCCCTTGGCGCAATTTGGGCGATGGTTATTGGAGCAGTTAGGACAAGCTTATGATGAAAAATGGGACGAGGAGACGTTAATTGGGCAGATAATCGCAGGGTTAATCGCCGAGCCTTGTTTGTTGGTGTTGGACAATATGGAAACGGTAATACCAGCAGAAGGGAAGTCGGTTTATGGTCAATTTTTGAGCCAATGGCTAGGGAACGGGGGTAACAGTAAGCTGTTGCTCACCAGTCGGGAACAGCCAACGTTGGCCCCCAATTTGCGATCGCGTTGTTATTGGTTGCCCTTAAAGGGGTTAGCAGAAGCCGATGCGATGCGTTTGGTGACGGAAGACTATGGTTTAACGGGAACGAAGAAAGAATTAGCCCAATTTGTGAACCAGATGGGGCGGCATCCCCTCTTGATGCAACTGGTATCGAGTTGGATGCGGGAGGAGTTGGGGGAAGAGGTTTGTGTGACAGAGGCGGAAAACTTGGGCTTAGATTTGTTTACGGTGGAGGGTTATCACCGTGATACGGAAACCTGTGTCAGGGAAGTGGTAGCGGCCAGTTTGTCGCGATTATCGGCACGGTTAGGGGATATTTTAAAGCGGTTATCGGTATTGCGAGGGATTTTTGATCTGGGGTTAGCTCAGGGGTTAACGGCTGGGGTAACAGAGAAAGATTTACGGGATTTGGCCCGTTTGTCGTTGTTGCAGGAGTTTCCCCCCGAACCCAAAGAGGGAAAACGGCGACGGTTTCAGTTTTTGCCTTTAATTTCGATGGTGGTGCAACAGCAAACGGATTCTGAGCTATTGCGATCGGCGCATCAGTCCGCGTTGGCTTATTTTTTGGCCCATTTACCCGCGCCTCCCTGGGAATCGTTGGCGGATTTGACGGTGTATTTAGAGGGGTTTTACCATGCAGGGGAATTGGGAGAATGGCAGTTAGCTTTTGATATTTTGAATGAGGAGCGAGGGGGAGAAGGAAAAAATAAATCGGTTGATCAATTTTTGGAATTACAAGGGCTTTATCGTCAGAGAGCGCAATTATACGAGCAGGTGATCGCAGGGAGTCAACGGGAACAAGATTGTCATAGGAAGTCGTTCAACCGTCTGGGCAATTGTTATTGTTCCTTGGGGGAGTATGAAAAAGCGATCGCCAAGTACAAGGAATCTCTCGGCATTAGCGAAAAAATGGACGATCAGAAAGGAGTGGCAGGTTGTCTAGTGAATTTAGGCAATTGTTATAATCTTTTGGGGAAGTATAAAGACGCGATCTACTCTACCCAGCAATCTCTCGACATTAGTAAAAAAATGGACTATCAGGAAGTGGTAGCAGGTTGTCTAATGAATTTAGGACTTTATTATTCTTTCTTAGGGCAGTATACAGAAGCGAGATCCAAGTACAAGGAATTTCTTGAAATCAGCGAAAAAATGGGCGATCTAAAAAGAGTAGCATTTGCTCTAGGGAATTTAGGACTTTATTATTATTTCTTAGGGCAATATACAGAGGCGATCGAATCTAACCAGCAATCTCTCAACATTAGTAAAAAAATCGGCGATCAGGAAGGGGAGGCACTCGCTCTATTGCATTTAGCACTTTGTTATCATTCCTTGAAGCGATATACAGAGGCGATCAACTCTAACCAGCAATCTCTCAACATTAGTAAAAAAATCGGCCATCAGGAAGGGGAGGCAAATTCTCTATGGGCTTTAGGACGTTGTTATCATTCCTTGAAGCGATATACAGAGGCGATCGACTCTAACCAGAAATCTCTTGACATTAGTAAAAAAATTAACTTGCGGCGAGGGGAGGCAATTGCTCTACACAATATAGGGGAGATATTGATCGAACTTGAAAATTACAGCGAAGCAGAAGCCAAAATTCAAGAATCCTTAGTTATTTCCCAAGAGATTAACTTTAAATATTTAATCGCCCATAGTTTAAAAGCTCTTGCGGAAATCGCCCATCAAACCAATCAACCCCAACCCGCCCTCACCCATTGCCAAAACGCCCTCACCCTCTCCCAAGAACTTGGTATTCCTTTAGTTAAAGACTGCGAAGAACTCCTAGCAAAAATTCAGAAAAACTTAGAGGACAATGATTAGTATCAAAAAATTACCTTTTCTATCCATTTTAAAATATTAATCAATATGCAAAATCAAATTATCCTCAATATCGAATACTGCCAAGAAAACAATCAAAATTATTTTGTAGCGACCAGTCCCGACATTCAAGGACTTGTTGCCGAAGCCGATACGATAGACGCGGTAATAGAAATCGTCAAAGATTTGATTCCCATTTTATTGGAAATTTTTTAATTCCTTAATTTGTAAGAAATCTGTAACGGGATCTAACTTTTTATCCAGATAAAAATAAAAGCACCATGACAAATACAATCAATCTAAAAATCCCCTTTGAATCCTTAGCCGAAGTAATTGACTCCCTTGACTTATCACAAAAACAACAATTATTAGAAATGTTAGAACAACAAATTTTTGAAGAAGAAGAAGAATCCTATCAAGATGACGAGGAAACCCTAGCAGAACTTCAAGCAGTTCGAGCCGAATATCAATCAGGCGACTATGTGACCTTAGATCAATACTTGAGCAAAGACTAAAATTACAATGAACTACGTTATAGCGGTATTCAGTCGTATGAGGGGCAATAAAATTCTTGAAAGGCTTACTGTACAAGACTCCAATACACCTCACTCACGTGACTACCGCTATATCAAAATTTCTAAGTCTGTAGAAAAACAGATTGATAATTTACCCAATACCGTCAAAGATCGCATTCTCGAAAAAATCAAGGGTTTGGAAATAGAACCCCGTCCGCCTGGCATTGTTAAATTAAAAAATTCCGAGCAGGAATATCGCTTGCGTGTTGGTGATTATCGAGTTCGCTATGAGATTGATGACGCGAAGCAAATTATCCTCATCTTGCAATGTAAACATCGGAGAGAAGTCTATCGTTAATAATTTAGCAACCTTAAAAAATCTATTAAGCCAATTATGGAACCCATTCAAGAATATGACTTAGTTGCCCTAACTGAAGATGTAACGGCTACTCATAAAATTACCCATCAGCCCATTTTGCTGCGTCGTGGACAACTAGGAACCGTTTTAATGTCCTTTGATCAACAAGCTTTTCTGATTGACTTTACCGACCAAAAAGGTAACACCTTTGCCATGGAAACCGTTGATTGCTCTAAACTATTACAACTTAATCCATGAACCTGAATTAGTTTCTGTTTAAATCGTTCTCACTGCGATCGCCATCAAACCAATCAACTCCAACTTGCTCTCAGGCATTGCCAAAACGCGATCGCCCTCTCCCAAGAACTTGGCATTCCTTTAGTCAAAGACTGCGAAGAACTTCTAGCAAACATTCAGGAAAACTTAGGGGATAATCAATAAACTATCAATTCAATTTGAGTGAACAACACCATGAAAATTAAAGCCATTATCCATCCCGCAGAAGAAGGTGGCTACTGGGCAGAGGTTCCTGCTCTCCCTGGTTGCATCACCGAGGGCGACAACCTTGAAGAAGTCACTGAAAATTTAAAAGATGCCATTGAAGGATGGTTAGCTGTCGCCAACGAATCCAGTCAACCCAGCACCAACGATCAGCTAGTGGAAATTGCCCTATGAAATCCATTTCAGGAAAAAACTCTGTAAAATTGTTGAGCAACAAGGATGGCTTTTAAAACGAGTATCAGGCAGTCACCACATTTATCAAAAACCAGATAGTCAGCAAATTTTGTCTATCCCAGTCCATCGTAACCAAGACTTAAAACTTGGTACTCTCAAATCATTGATGAGAATTGCCAATCTGTCTGAACAAGACTTACTCTAATTGCCAAGCTGACCTCACCTTCTTCCAAGAAATAGGTATTCCTTTAATCAAAGACTGCGAAGAACTCCTAGCAAAAATTCAGGAAAACTTAGGGGACAATAGCTAGTATCAAAAAAATTGACTTTTTCTATCCATTTTAAAATATTGATCAATATGCAAAACCAAATTATCCTCAATATCGAATACTGCCAAGAAAACAATCAAAATTACTTTGTAGCGACCAGTCCCGACATTCAAGGACTCGTTGCCGAAGCCGATACCATAGACGCGGCGATCGAAATCGCTAAAGATTTGATTCCGATCCTGTTGGAACTTGATCAAACAAAAGCTGAACATCCCTGTATCACCTTGACGACCGCAAGTCACTTTCAAATTCCCCTTATGGCATCGTAGAAATGGGCAAGCTATCTGGCTTTACTTACCGAGAAGTCATCCGCAAACTGAGAAAAATAGGCTTTGAATTTTATCGAACAGGTAAAGGCGATCATGAAATTTGGTTTAATCCTCAAACGCGCTTAAAAACCACTATTCCTCATCATAAAGAAATCCGATAAGGGACTCTTCATAATATTCTCAAACAATGCCAAGTTAGCATTGATGAATTCCTTAATCTGTAAAGCCATTTGTCAGTAGCTCCCATTCTCACTCAACAACTGGAAATTCCCCTCCTTCAAGACTGCGAAGACCTCCTACCCAAAATTCAGGCTACATTAGCAGAAAATTCAAAACCCTATAACAATGAGTAAAAATCATGAACATAAAAGATTATCCCTTAGCTCAAGAATTGATTATTGATAATCAAGGTCATATTCAGCAAGCCATCATTAACTTTGAAGATTATCAACAAATGATTGAAACCCACGAAGATGAAGGACTCTATCGTGCCATGATAGACGTTAAAGGCGAAACTCCCTTAAGCCTTGAGGAAGCCCTAATTGAATTAGAAAAAGAATGAAAACCAATTATCTTCCTACTTTTATTAAAGATATTAAAAGTCTAAAAAGTACATCCTCAATCGAGAATATCACTGACTGAATAACGCGATCGCCAAACAATAAAAACCATCGCCAAATCCGAATCGAATTAGTCTTAGATCAAACACGCGATCGCCGCTAGAGTTTTCTCGTCTGAGAATATCGATCAATACTATCCTGATAAATTTCCAGAATTTTTTCTCCCTTCTTATCCCAATCAAAAAAATTCACGACCCTTTGCGCTCCCGCTTTCCCCATAGATTGTCGCAGTTCAGGAGAATTCGCTAAATCGAACATGGCCGTCGCCAAGCCATAAATCAAGCCTTCCCTAGAATCTGGATTGACCAAAATTCCGCAGGAATCATCCAGATAGTCCGCAGGGCCGCCCCAATTAGTTGCAATGACGGGTAAGGACAAAGCCATCGCTTCTAACACAACAGCACCACCACATTCATACAAACTCGGTAAAACCAAAACATCGGATTCTCCTAATTGTTTAGCGCAATCAGCTTGGGATAACCACCCCAAAAAGCGAAGGTTGGTTTGAGAGAAATCAGAGTTTAACTCGTTTGAAGAAGATATTAAACTTAAATTTCTAGCAATTTCTTCTAAATTAGCTTTTTGGTCTCCCTCTCCAATAATATCTAACCGAGCAGGGATTTTTTCTAATACCTGTTTAAAAGCGATTAACAACAAATCAACTGCTTTCCAATCGACTAACCTTCCAATAAAGACAAAACGAGTGAAATTTGATTGATCTTTTTCCTGAAATTTTTCTTCGTTTGGCTCAATTTTTTCTGATAAATCTTTGATCCATAAGGATAAATCTACCCCATTTTCAACTAGTTCAATCGTAGGAACCTCTCGAACGCTTGACGGCAGAGCTTCTCTTGTTCGTGCATTAGCAACTAATAAGGTTGTTGCCTTAACTTTACCTGGGATAACAACGTTCATAAAGCTAGATAAAGCACGTCCAAAACTTATTGCTGCTCCCACCAATCTACTTTGCATTTTTTGAAATGCAGGGGGATAATTCATTCCCCCATTCATTGGACCAATAATAATTGGTACGCCTAAGTCAAAAAGCATTGAAGGATCTTTAGGAGAGACAGGAATAGGTTGATGAATAATATCTATTTTTTGCTCTCTAATAATTTGTTTAGCCAGACCTCTCTGAAGACTCTGGGTAAGTAATCTTAATAAAAAACCAAAAGTAAAAAAAGATATCCTATGGGGCAAAGAACTGCCTAGTTTGCAAAGTAAACGATGCAAAAATGTATCAGGGACAAAATATATCCGATTAATATCGTCTGGAAATCTTGATTGGAGTTCTGTTTTTGTGCGTTCATGAACAATTAACCAAGTTTCGATGCCACGTTTACGAAGAACGCGAAAATAATGCAGAGGTAAAGCGGCTTCACCACCAAAATTTAGGGATGCGTGTTCAGCGATTATCAAAACTCGAAGGTCAGAAGATATCATTTTTAGATCGTTTTTATTTCTGAAAATAGATGATTGCCCCTAAGTTAAAACTATCATTAGTTAAATCAACGTATAAATTTGTAATATTCCTTTTCTGCAATATTTTAAATATTCGATTTAACTGATATCGATTCATTTGCATCATAGGATAACTAAACTTTCTTCCTTTTATAATATTCACTAAACCATTGACACCAGGAACAAATCGACGAAGATAGTATTGTATTTGGCGTGAGGTAGGTTCAATACTGGCATAGTTAAAATGCAAAACACCTACCCCACCCTCTTCAAGACAATCCAAGAGCTTTTCTAAAATTGCTTCACCGCGATGAGTTGTAATATGTTGAAAAACAATATAGGAATGAATTAAATTAAATTTTTTTCCTGCTAATTTCGATAAAGAATCATCTGATTTAACTAAATCAATATTATGAATTGAATATAATTCACAATTTTTTCTAGCTTCGGCGAGCATTGATTCAGAGACATCTATTCCAACAGAGGACTCCGAAATTTTTGCTAAAGGAATTACTAGTCTTCCAACTCCACAACCAAAATCGAGAGAATTAATTACTTGAAAATTAGGATCAATATATTTACGAATATTGGATAGTATTTGGGCAATATGATCATTACCACTAGCAAAAAAATCTTGTAATACCTCTGGATTTAAACTTTGATTGCGAAATTTTTCTAGATTCAATACTCCGAAATACGGATCTATTTCTCCATATTTTTCCCAAGCTTTATCAGTATTTTCTGTCATTTTTACCCTCCTTAATTTAGTTGTGTAATTTATTAAAATGACTTTTTGTTTAACTTTTTGTGTTTAATTTTTTTGAATTCTATGCAGAAATTCTAAGGAGATAAGTCTGGATGAGGATCAATTAGTCGATTTTAATCAGGATTGATAAGTGAATAATAGCCAATTTTCCAGAGTAATCCCTTCAAATTTTGTTCTAAATCGTAGGCTTGTCGAGTTAGCTCAATGAAAGGCTTGGGTTGGGAAGGTTGGTCTAATCTTTGAGGTGCTATTTAATAGTCCCGCTTCGCAGGCTTCCTTGACCCACCATTTTGACATTCCACAAGCGTGAAAACATTTGGCATTTTTGAGATTTTCTCTTTGAAGCAGGCGACTTCCTGGTGTTCCTAATTTAATTAAAATTCGTTTGACGTGGCTACGGTGCCAGCAAAGCCAACGCTCAGGATCTAAATAGCCTCCTCCCATTTTCATGGCTAGGGCGGTACCAAACGATCGCCTCGACGTGCATAATGCGGGGGATATCTTTTCCACCAAGTTGGCCGATAAACCAATCCAGCCATTCGAGATCAATGATTTTTCTGACTTGGGCAACACCAATATCTACATGGTGAGCAAGTTTGACGGGGGCATTAAAAGCGGCAATCACCGATTCGGGAGGAAAGAGGCAGTTCGGCGGTTGCCACATTAATAATAAAGAGTCTGTCGGTGTAGTTTCAAAGGTAAATTGATTAGGGAAAAATAGGTCTGGATCTAAGATGATCATTTCTTCTTTATCTTGACTAAAAAGAAGAGGATCGGTTATTTTTCGCCAGCAAGGATGCCCTTGTCGGAAGAGTTTAAAATTGGTAAATTGCTTAAATTGTGCTTCTGCTCTTTCATCGGCTTCTGCTTGATTAAAAATTTGCCAGGGGTGAAGACTGGGATTTTCTAGAGGACTGACGGTTTCATAAATTAATTTTTTATCTTCTTCAGTATCAGTAATGAGAGTCAAGTTGATCGGTTCTAAAACATTTTTGAATAAACTACTAATGCCTTTTTCTGCGTAGGGCAAGGCACGGGAAGAAAGAATAATAAAGACTTTGCGCGGAGTTAGAGAGGATTGAATCTGATTTTGTATCATTCGATTTTTAGGGAATTTTAACAAAGAAATATATTGTTTCAGGCTGGATTTGAGACTAAACTAACTCAATTTGAGAATCATCTCCAATCAGAAATCTTAACGCCTTAGGACGTTGGGGCGCGATCGCCAGTTTTGCCCGTTGTCCAATCACGCTATCCACAATTCGTTGTTGAATACCGATTACTTGGGCTGATTGTAAGATAACACTATGTTCTAGATCCGCATCTTGGAGAATGACGCGATCGCCGATACTCGAAAAGGGGCCGATAAAACAATTTTCGATCTGACAATTTTCACCAATAATCACGGGGCCGCGAATAGTACTATTAATAATTTGAGAATTTTTACCGATGGTCACCCGACCCGAAATCTGACTCTGGGCATCAATATTACCTTGATTACTATTGACTAAAATACTATCGAGAATAATTTGATTTGCCGCCAGTAAATCATCTTTTTTGCCTGTGTCTAACCACCACCCTTCTAATTGGAGTGCTTCAACTTTTTGAGATTGATTAATTAAGGCCTGAATCGCATCAGTAATTTCTAATTCTCCCCTGGCAGAAGGTTGGATAGAATCGATCGCCTGATGAATGGAAGGTGCAAAGAAATAAAGTCCCACGAGGGCCAAATTAGAGGGAGGCACTTTCGGCTTTTCTACTAATGCCAAAACCCGACCTTGTTCATCCACTTTCGCCACACCAAAAGCGGTAGGATTGCTGACTGTGCGTAATAAAATTAAGGCATCTAGTTTTTTTTCTGTAAAAGTCTGTAAAAATTGCCCTAGACCGTCTTGAATCAAATTATCGCCTAAATACATGACGAAGGGAGAATCCCCTAAAAAGGGTCGCGCCACTTTAACGGCATGGGCTAAACCTAGAGGCTGGTCTTGATAGATATAGGTAATTTTTGCACCAAAGCGATCGCCATTTCCTGTTTTTTCCCTAATCTCTTCTCCCGTTTCAGGGCTAATAATAATGCCAATATCTATGATTCCAGCCGCTACAATTGACTCAATTCCATACCAAAGAATAGGTTTATTGGCAACGGGGACGAGTTGTTTGGCTCCTGTGTAGGTGAGCGGTCTTAAACGAGTTCCTTTTCCACCAGAGAGAATGAGGGCTTTCATTGGAAATGAGGTTTAGAGAAGACTCCCTGAGTTTACCGAAAGATGGATAAAATTGCTAGAGATTTGTCAAAAAATTAACCAGATTGTTTTAGGGGTCAAAATCATCATCGTTAATAGAGCTAAATAAAAGTTTTTTTGTGATCTTGTTTAAGGTTTTCAAAGATTTGAGGGAACCTACAATTAGTTTGTATCCTGCGATCGGTTGTTTCCCTAAAGCTAAACTTAGGGCGATCGCGTTTAATTGGCCTTGGTTATTATAAATTTTGCTGAGATCGGGTAAAGACTGGCCCACTTCATCACTAATCACCCTGATAATAGCGGCAGGAATTCCTAATTCCCTAAAAAAACTTAAAACAGCCCAACCTTCCATCTCCACAACCTGGCAGTTAAAACGTTTTCCCAATGCCTGTTTTTCTGTTGCGTCTGTAATAACGCGATCGCTGGTTAAACCCTGAACCCGTCGAAGATTTCTACCTAATTTTTGTTCAACCCAGTCGGTTAAGATGCGATCGCTGTATTGCTCCTGATCGGCTTGATCATTTTGATAGTTGAGACAGGATTCTAATAAAACGGCTTGACCTAAACTAAATTCTGCCGATAAACTGCCCCCTAAACCCATTAATATTACTCCAGTAGGCGAAAAATCAGGATTATTCTGTCGCCACTCGTGGAGATATTTGGCAACGGCAAGTTTTCCGACTGGAGTGGCTGAAATAACAGGGGAATAGGTCTTATTTTTAATGGCTCCTACAACTGCCTGATATTCTGCGCCCTGGGGAACTAAAATCAATAACCGACTAATTTCGACACTGGGAGCTTCAGAAAAAACTAAATCCATTGTTGGGTAATAAGCTGTTCGTCATTCAAAATGTATATAGGCAAGGGGCTTAAGCCCCTTGTTAGAAATTATTAGGTATTGGTGACAAGGCAAATTTTTTATACAAAAAAAGATGGGGTGACAGGATTAAACTGCTGGCCCCATGTTAAATAATTTAATATAGCTGTATCAAAAAATGGCTTAACTTTGGCCCTGCTTGCCTGTTTGAATATACAGAATCAGCAAAAACACAGTCGGAACCAACACAAATAGAATACTAGCGATAAAGCCTAAATTATTAACCTGCATGGCTTCGCTGCCTCTCTGTCATCATAAGTTAACACTTTTTAGAATACCATTAGTCGGTCTTCTCTTCCTAAACCGAATTGAGAGGATTTTGGAAAAGTATAGATTTTTTTGAGATTATTGAACTTTTTGAGCCAAATTCAAACAAAAGACCCGGAGATCACGCCTACCGTAAGCATCCCGTATTGCTGCTACCTTCCGGTCCTGACAAGATTTGGGCGTTGCGATCGCATGAGTCCGAGTCAAAAACTAGTATAACACGGATCACTCTTCATCCGTATTGAGGATTTGCGGAACGCGGAAAAATTCTCCTTCCTGTTCAGGAGCTTGGCTCAATAAATCTTCCTGATGGTCGTAAACCACCGAGCGATCGGGACGAGTCACGTTACTTAACTCAATCGCCCGTGTGGTGGGTGGAACATCGGTGGTATCTAGCTCACTGAGTTGTTCAAAGTAAGCCAAAATACTACTCAGTTGACCCGCAAATTGGGTTTCTTCCTCGGCAGTAATCTCTAATCGAGCTAAATGAGCGATTTTATGAACCTGTTCTTGATCAAGCATTCTATTTTTTTTGATTGACGTAAATTTTGGGGCGTTGCTGATTTTAGGAGATGTTTTCATTCCTTTTCCCCCTAACCTTGACTGCCGCGTACACACAAAGCTTTCTATCTAAATTTTTAAGTTTTGATCCCCCCTATCCCCCTTGATAAGGGGGGCTAAATTCCTCTCAGTAAGAAGAATCCCCCTTTTTAAGGGGGATGCCGTAGGCAGGGGGATCAAACGTCTAGAGAGGTAAAGAGGTATGTGTACACAGTAGTTAACCTTGGGGGGAATAATTAATTGAAAATCTCTTAGAATTGAGGGATTTAGAAGACAATAAAAATTTTTGTGATTTAGAAAAAGACATCCATTTCAGAACGTCCTGTAATCTTAAGCCAATTTTGGGCTTCTATATAATTATTTGGCGCAAAACGGATGGCCTGTTTCCAATATTCCGCCGCTCGGTCAAACAGATCTTCTGCTTCGTTTTCCTGTCCTGCTTCCCTGGCTTTATCTCCTTGATAGTGATAAATCACCGCAATATTATTCAAAGCAGAAGGCATTTGGGGATTCACATTAATCGCTTCGTGATAGTAACTTAAGGCTTTTTCATACTCACCGTTACTGGCATGAATCAGACCAATATTATAGAGAATGTAACCCCGATCATTAGGATTGTCTTCTAGGGTCAGAGCTTCTTCGTAATTTTCCAGGGCTTCGGCATATTCCCCTTCTGCTTGGGCTGACATTCCATCTCGATAATATACAAAGGCTTCTTTTGCTCTACGATTGGTCGGCATCATCTTCAGGAGGATATCTGCCATGACGGTAAAGCTTTTATCTATAAAGTTATCGTTACGTTGCGATCGCGGCATAGTGAGTTAAATAAAAATGAAGTCTTGATCATTGATCCTACCAAAGATGGCAGATCCTGGGGAAATTGTAATCATCCCTTAACACCGCTTCCTGCTTCCGTCGGGATAATATAGCGTTGTAAAAAGACAAATAGTAAGATAATTGGCGTAATAGAAATCATAGACCCCGCCGCAATCAAACGCCAATCAAAATCTAAGGCACTGGCTAATTTCGCAACACCGAGGGGCAGGGTAAAATAATCGGGTTGATCCAGCACAATCAAGGGCCACGAAGAAATCACTCCAGGCTCCGATAAAAACAAAAATCGCTAAAGTCGCCAAGGCAGGACGAACGGCAGGAATCATAATATGCCACCAAATGCCTAATTCCGTACAGCCATCAATACGGGCAGCTTCTTCTAATTCCTTTGGTACTCCTTGAAACGCTTGTCTCAGCAGAAAAATGCCAAATGCTGAAGCCAGACCAGGAAAAATCACGCCTAGATAGGTATTTCGCAATCCAAATTGGACAGTGAGAATATAGAGGGGAATCATAACGATCTGGAAAGGAATCATCAAAGTTGCCACAATCAGGGCGAGTAAAAGATCCCTCCCTCTAAAATTGAGACGGGCCAAGGGATAGGCGGCCAGGGCGCAGAAAAGTAGGTTAAATCCTACCGTTAAGCTGGCAACAATCGTACTGTTAAGCAAATAGCGGCCAAAGGGATAATTTTGCCAAACGGAAAGGAAATTTGCCAAGGTCGGCTGAGTGGGGAAGATTTGAAGGGGCGCACCAAAAATGTCTTCTGTGGGGGATTTTAGGCTGGTGCTGAGGAGCCAAAACAGGGGAAAAAGCATGATGAGCGCGATTCCGCCGAGCAAGAGGTAAGTTCCGATGGTTCTGGATGGAGTAATCTTTGAGTTATTCTGGGTCATTTTTATTCAAATATCAATAATTAGGTCAAATAAAACTTGTTTAGATGGTTTAAGCTTTTCTGGGCGATCGCGACGGGCTTTTACGGATTGATTGTCGGTTTAAAATTATATTGCGTCATTAAACAGGAAAATACAAGAGAAATGAGTCATTTTTCAACATAATAGCTTGGTTGAGGAGGGAAATTTTTTTTGTTCAAAAAGCAACTGTACGGGACACTTGGCTTTGGGGGATCAGATTCAGGAGGAGGGAAGATAAAGTTATTGCCTAAAACCAGTAAACTAACATAAAAGGCTATTTTGTTTGTTTTGGCTTCGGAGGGAACTCTTTTGGACGATACCTATCAAATTTATGTCAATCGGGTTGCTCGACTGACTTTACCTGCTACCTATCAAACGCAACTGCCCCATATTCAAGCGTCTCCTAAATTTCAGGAAGGGAATCCGATCGCGTTTCCTGGGTATAGCATCATTACCCCGCCCAGTAGTGAAGACCCCGACAATGAAAAGCTTTATCAAGGTTTAATTAAAGCTCAAGCTAAATTGATCGAGGCGTTTGGCGAATTTTTGATTCCCTTGCCTCCAGAGAGTTTCCACCTCACCGTTGCAGATTTGATTTGGGATAGTCAATATAAAGCTGCGATCGCGGAAAATCCCCAATTTGAGCAACAATTAAAGGACTGCGTTCGAGAGACCTTTGCCGCCTATCAACCGACGGGTTTGGAGGACGGGACGATTCAATGGCAAGTCTTGGGGTTTGGCATTTTCCCCCGTGCGATCGCGGTGGTACTTGTCCCCCAACAGGAAGCTGATTATTTACCGATTCTCGAATTACGGCGATCGCTGTACCAAAATCCAGTCTTAATTGGTCTTGGCATTGAACAGCAATACAATTTTACTGCCCATATCACCCTGGGCTATTTCGGTGAAATTCCCGCCGATTTAGACCGAGAAGAATGCACCCAAACCCTTGGAAAATTAAATGATCATTGGTTAGAAGTCGATCCCGAATTTCTTCAGATTCCTAAAATCGAACTTCGTCAATTTACGGATATGACCCATTTTTATCGCCAGGAAGATTATCCTGTTCTCGATTTTTCGACTGGAAAAAATAACTAAAAATATCGACTTTGAGTAGCAAAAAAAAGGGCGTAACCCCTACGCCCCTAGTAGGAAACTAAGACTAATTTCTCTTAGTTGAGTTAGTACAAGAGATGGGAATTTTTTTACTTTCTTCTAATAAATATTCTAAAAAAGTTTGAGCAATCACTGATAGTTGTTTTCCCCCTAAATAGGCCACATACCAACGTCGTTTGATCGGGAAATGCTCTACATCTAATATGCTTAATTCACTTTGATGACCTTCAGAGGTTAGGGTATGTTCAGAAAGAACGGAAATGCCCATTCCTCCTGCGATCGCCTGTTTAATGGCCTCATTACTGCCGAGTTCCAAACGAACATGAACGTTAACATTATTTTCATTAAATAACGTTTGTACGGCTTGACGAGTTCCCGATCCCTTTTCTCTCACAATAAAAGCTTCATTATTTAATCGTTCAATGGGAATTTTTTTAAGTCCAACGAGGGGATGATCGCGGCGGCTAATCACGACTAAAGGATTGTCTAAAAAGGCTTGGGAGTTTAGATCCAGTTCTTCGGGGGGATTACTAATAATATAGAGATCGTCTTTATTCTCTTGCATCCGAGCTTGGATTTGCTGATGATTAGTGACTTTTAAAGAAACATCAATGCCTGGGTATTGTTGACAGAAAGAACCCAAAATTCGAGGAATAAAATATTTTGCAGTGGTAATAACCGCTAATCGTAAAGAGCCTTGTTTCGTCCCCTTAAAATCCGCCACCTTCATTTCAAAATTCTCTAACCGACTAAAAATATCTTGACAGGTTTCTAATAGCTCTTGCCCTGCATTGGTAAGAAAAAGACGCTTGCCAATTTGTTCAAATAACGGCAAACCCACTGCCTTAGAGAGTTGCTTGATTTGACTGGATACGGTGGGTTGGGTAATAAATAATTCTTCGGCGGCACGAGTAAAACTCCCATGACGGGCGGTTGCTTCAAAAACTTTTAACTGGTGTAGGGTCGCTTGAATCAAGGTTTTGCTTCCTAACGATGGGTCGATCACAAAAAACAAAAAAAATTGCCATAGACTAGAGCTTGGCATTTATCCTAAAATCATAGATCATAATCAATGTTTTGACAATTTAATTTTTGCAAAGTCTTTCTAGGCGATCGCGTAAAAAGTCCTAAGAGCAGGAGCGTTCGGTTAAATTTACTCTTTTTTGAGGTTAGTCAAGTTTGGGATAAATCGTACTGCAACATTTTAACTTGTCCCCCTAATCCGTCATAATTATTAGCAGAGAACTATGGATATTATCGAGATTAACTATGCCCAGAAAAGCCGACGAATATGCAATTCATCTTTTTCTCAAGAGTGGACATCGAGAAGAGGTGCGTTTTATGACTATTCAAGAATTTCAGAAGTGGTACAGTAACGAGGTTGTTCCCAAGTTCGACTCGGAAGAATTTATCACCGTTCCCATCAAAAATATTCAGGGTGAATATATGGTTGTTCGTCCTGCTAGTATTGTCGCCATTCGGGTGGAACCTATCTTTTTTGGTAGCGTAGAAAGGGAATAAAACCGCAGAGTCTGCTGTTGTTTTACTTTTGATAGCAGATTGAATGGGTATTCAAAAAACTCTTTATTTTAAAAATAACATTTTTTGTCATTGCAATTTAACGAACTACTGGCATTTTCTAATTGAATAGTTGTATGCTCAATCCCAAAATTATCCTGTAATCCCTGATTAATTTTTAATAAAAAACTATCATCTAAGGGATGGTCGGAAACAATTAAATGAGTCGTTAAAGCGTTTTCAGTGGTACTCATGGCCCAAATATGTAAATCGTGAATACCTAAAACTCCTGGTAATTCTTCTAGATAGGTTTGAACAGCTTTTATTTCAATATTGTTCGGGACAGCATCGAGTAATAAATTCATCGAATCTTTTAATAAATCCCAGGTTCCAAAGAAAATTAAAACGGTGATAATTAAACTCATTAGCGGATCGAGCCAGACCCAACCCGTTACCAGGATTCCTACTGCCCCCAAAACAACCCCCAAAGAAACCAGCGCATCGGTAATCATGTGCAGAAATACGCCTTTGATATTCAAGTCTTTTTGGTGGTCGGCGGCAAATAACCAAGCGGTGAATCCATTAAAAACCATTCCGATCGCGGCGACGATAATGACGACTCCTTCCTTGAGTTCGGTAGGATTTTGGAAACGGTGGATGGCTTCAACGGCGATCGCGCCCAACACAATCATGATTAAACAAGCATTGAGCAACGCCGCCAAAATCGAAGAACGCCTTAAACCGTAGGTATAGCGAGCAGTGGGACGACGACTCACTAACCAACTCGCAACCCAGGCAATGACTAAACCCAAAACATCACTTAAATTGTGACCCGCATCGGCTAATAAGGCCAAAGAATTACTGAGCAAACCGAAAACGACCTGTAACACGACGATCGCGACATTCAGAATCAATCCAATTAAAAAAGCGCGATTGTAATTGCTGGGGGCGTGATGGTGATGATGGTGGCCGTGATCGTGGTGGTGATCGTGATGATGGGTTTTATTGCTCACGCAGATTTCTCGCTTTATAGAACATTTCTAAACTTTGGCGATCGCCGACATACCGCCAATGCCAAGGTTCGTAACTAACTCCCTGGGGATTATCTTTCGTAAAAGACATTTCAAAACTATATTTAGGGGCGTTCTTTTCTAGCCAATTAAATGCCGCCGTTTGATCAAAACTTTGTTTTAAATTAGCTCCTGGGTTTTTCCCATCTCCCACATCAAAGGCATAACCCGTATGGTGTTCACTATAGCCAGGCGGCGCACTAACTTCGGCTCGTTTGCGGGCATCCTGCGATCGCTGTTGTTTGACCCCAAAAAAGAGATAATTTTGTTCTTGAATGCCACGAAAACCCGAAATAGGAACTAAAATTACCCCACTCGCCCTCGCATCCCTCTGCATCTGTAAAAATTGATTTGCCGCCGCTTGACGGAGCTTGATCCTACCATCGGGTGTAATTGCCTTTAATTCAGCCGCAGGAGCTTCTTTATAGGGTAAATGACCCAAAACATTATCGACTTCTGGAGCCGAAGGGGAAACCGTTGGCTTGGGTTGATCGGGAGACGCGATCGCGTTAGGAGTCTCGACAGACGGTGAAAAGGGTCTCCAAATCAGAAAAACCCCTAATAAAGCCAAGAGTCCTAAACCCATTAACCCAGCAGTGACCATGAGAGGAAAGTTATTGCTAGGTGCGGGCGTTACCGAGGGGCTATCCCGCAATACTTCTGGAATTTCGTCGAAAGAACGAACAGAAGATCGTTTTTTTCTAACTTGGTCGTCTTTCCCCTTCATGGTATCTAGAGTGACAATTCAATTGCCGCTATGAGAGATTATTGGGCCGCGATGCCTTCGGTACGAGCCGCGTGTTGAACGGCACCCGCCACCGCACTGGATACCCTGGGATCAAAGACCGAGGGGACAATATGTTCCTTGTCGAGTTGATGAATCGAAACCAGAGAGGCGATCGCTTTAGCCGCTTCTAAATACATATTATCGGTAATTGTCCTGGCTCGACAGTCCAAGGCTCCACGAAAGACCCCAGGAAACGCCAAAACGTTATTGATTTGATTAGGATAATCACTGCGCCCCGTTGCCATCACTGCCACATCATGAATGATCAGTTCAGGTTGAATTTCGGGAATCGGATTAGCCATCGCAAAGACAATGGGATTTTTTGCCATCGATTTCACCATTTCTCGTGAGACAACGCCAGGCGCACTAACTCCCAAAAAGATGTCGGCTCCTTCCATCGCATCGGCTAAGGTTCCTGTTGCACTGACGGCATAGGCTAATTTTTGAGAATTCAAATCAGTCCGATTTTTAGAAAGAATCCCTTTAGAGTCACAAACCCAGATGGTCGCCGCTCCTGCTTTTTGCAATAAAGAGGCGATCGCTAATCCTGCCGCCCCTGCCCCATTAATCACGATTCGGACGGAATCAAAGGATTTATTCACCAGTTTCAGCGCATTAATTAAAGCGGCTAAGGTGACGATCGCCGTTCCGTGTTGATCATCATGGAAAACGGGAATTTTTAATTCTTGGCGCAAACGGGCTTCGATCTCAAAGCAACGCGGAGCCGCAATATCTTCCAGGTTAACGCCACCAAAAACGGGTGCGATTTGTTTCACCGCTTTGATGATTTCTTCCGTGTCCTGGGTGTCTAAACAAATAGGAAAGGCATCAATTCCTGCAAATTGCTTAAATAGCATGGCTTTTCCTTCCATCACGGGCAAAGCGGCCTCTTGCCCCAAATTCCCTAATCCTAAAACGGCACTGCCATCGGTCACAACCGCCACCGTATTTCCTTTAATGGTGAGGGAATAAACCAGATCGGGATCATCGGCGATCGCGCGACAAATTCGACCGACCCCTGGGGATAGGCCATTGCCAAATCCGCTTGAGAGGTGATGGGAATCCGACTTTCGACGGTAATTTTCCCATTTTTGTGCAAATCAAAGGTACGGTCAGAAACACTGATTAATTTAACGTCTTCTAAGGCTTTGACCGCATCGACAATTCTTTCGGCGTGTTCTGCGCTAGAGGCATTAACGGTGATTTCTCGTTGGGTAATTTTAAGCGTACTTTCGATGAGAGAAATTTGTCCGAAACTCCCTCCCTCAGAGGCGATCGCGTTGGTAACATTGGCAAGTGTCCCTGAGCGATTGGGTAATTCAATGCGGAGATTAACACTGTAGCTGGGATTCGGGGTTAGATTGACCATTCTATAAATTGACTACTCACAAAGAGTGAACGCAAACCAATATACAGATTATCTCCTATCTCAGTAGTCTGCTATAGAACAAAATGAAGATCTGGAGAAATTTTTTTAGATAGTTCCTCCAAATCATCAAACTAACGCATGGTCACAAATTCTTCTGCCGAGGTCGGATGAATCCCCACCGTTGCATCAAAATCCGCTTTAGTCGCCCCCATTTTGACCGCGATCGCGACTCCTTGAATAATTTCTCCTGCGTAATCCCCTACCATGTGCGCCCCTAACACTTTATTGGTTTCTGCGTGAACCACTAATTTCATTAAGGTCTTTTCATCCAGATTAGGTAAGGTGTAATACATAGAGCGGAATTTACTGCGAAAAATCTGAATGTTTTCTTCTCCAAACTTCTCCTTAGCTTCAATTTCTGTCAATCCCACCGTAGCGGCTTCAGGGGTACTAAACACCGCAGAAGGAACATTTTCATGGCTCATTATTCGAGACTTCCCACCAAATTCCGTATCCGCTAAAGCACGACCTTCATTAATGGCAACGGGGGTTAAATTAATGCGATCTGTACAATCACCAACGGAAAAAATATTAGGCTCGGCAGTGTGACTATATTTATCCACCATAATGGTATCATTCTTAACTTCAACAGCAGTATTTTCTAGCCCTAGATTTTCTAATTTTGCCTTTCTTCCCAAGGCCGCCAAAGTGAGAGCATCCACGCTCATAATATGATCTTCTCCCGCTTTATTCTTGAGTTGGATAGAAAGCCCTTCTTCTCCCTTAGTAATGCCAATTAATTGATTATTATTAATAATATTAATTCCGTGCTTAATCATGGACTCTTGAATTTCCGTCCGTAGATCTTCCTCAAAGCCCCGTAGAATTTTATCCTGTCGAATAATTTGCGTTACTTTAGAACCCAATTTATTCATCAAACAAGCAAATTCTACGCCAATATATCCACCCCCTAAAACGACGAAATGTTTCGGCTGTTCCTGCAAATTAAAAAGATCATCAGAAAGAATCGCGTGTTCAATCCCAGGAATGGGCGGTCTAACGGGATAGCCACCAACGGCAATTAGAACTTTATCAGCAGTAATTTGTTGCTCTCCCACTTGTAGGGTATGGGGATCAAGAAAACGCGCAAATTCTGGAAAAATTTTAACCTGAGAAGTATCTAACATTCGTTGATAAATCCCATTTAAACGATCAACTTCCTGATTAACTGCTGTAATTAATTTTTTCCAATCACATTGACTTTGAATAGGACTCCAACCGTATCCTTCCGCTTCTTTGAAATGATCCACAAAACGAGACGCATAAACTAACAATTTCTTGGGAACACAACCCCGATTGACACAGGTTCCGCCTAATCGGTCATTTTCTGCGAGTCCCACCTTCGCACCATATTCCGCCGCTCGTCTGGCTGTAGCAATTCCTCCTGAACCGCCACCGATCACAAATAAATCAAAATCGTAACTCACTTACTACCTCTTTTTTGTGGTGATTTGTCGTAATTTTCTGAATTTGAAACCAAAAGATTTTTTTTACGTCATATTTTTGAAGATAAAATTTATGACTTTATATCATTATCCTATGAAATATAGTAACAAATGTTGGAAGTCATTGTCGAGTATCAACCCTATTTTTTCTATACTACTGATTCTTTTTGAGTTATTGATTCCTGTTCAAATTGCAACGAGTCAGAATTTACCGATCGCGATCGCGCAAAATTCATCTACAGATATCGATCAAGCAACTAACACAATTTGTCCTGTAGATTTGCCCCAAAAAATTGATAGTTTAATGACTGATTCTAAACTGCAAAAAGCTCATTGGGGAATTTTAATTAAAACCCTAGAAAAACCAATAACTCTTTATGGGCATAATGAAAATCAATTTTTGATACCTGCTTCTAATACAAAACTCTTAACAACAGCAGCCGCTTTAGTTAAATTGGGTGAAAACTATCAGATTAAAACCCCTATTTATTATCAGGGAAATAGCCCTAGATTAAGTCGTTTAAGTCTCATTGGAAAAGGTGATCCGAGTCTAACGATTGAGCAATTAAAAACCGTTGCAAATACGCTCAAATCCCAAGGAATTAAACAAGTTGCAAAATTAATTCTGGAAGATCATACCCTTCCTCAGAACTATTTGAAGCCAACCTGGGAATGGGAAGATATTCATTTTTATTATGCCCCTGCCATTAATCAGTTAATTCTCAATCAAAATGCTGTTAATTTAACCCTATCTCCCCAACGGATTGGGCAACCGCTAAAAGTTGTCTGGTCTGATGCGATCGCGGGGAAACAATGGCAAGTCATTAATCAAACTCGTACCGTAGCGGGGAATCCTTCCCAAGCCCTATCAATTAAAGGCATTCTAGGGAAATCTGTCCTCGTTTTAGAAGGTGAATTAAGTATTTCATCCGAACCCGATGTTTCGGCGATCGCCATTCCCGATCCTGTTCGTTATTTTGCCGAATCCTTTCAACAAGTTTTAACGGAAGTAGGAATCCAAGTTGATCAACTAGAAATGGTGAGTAATATTTCTCTTAACAGCCAAGATAAATTACTCCTAGAAATTTCTTCACCGACTATTCAAGAATTAATTACGGAAACCAATCAAGAAAGTAATAATTTATATGCAGAGGCGTTATTAAATTTAATTAAAGAAAAATCTGATTCTCTGGATAGTTTAAAAAATATTCTTCAATCCCTGGGGCTAGACCCGAATGGTTATCTATTAAAAGATGGTTCGGGTTTGTCTCGACAAAATTTAGTTTCTCCTGAAATCTTTGTTCAATTATTAACCGCAATGGCCCAATCTCTTCACGCAGAAAGTTACCGAAAATCTTTAGCGATCGCGGCTGAAAAAGGAACCTTAAGTAATCGTTTTCAAGATACGGCTGTGGCAGGTAAGTTAAAAGCTAAAACAGGAACTTTATCGGGATCTTCTACCCTTTCAGGTTATTTAGATAATCCCAATTTTGAACCCTTAGTATTTAGTATTTTAGTGAATAACAGTGAACAATCTTCCCCTATTTTAAGGAAGGCGATCGACTCTATTATTATTTTATTGAGTCAATTAAAAAAATGCTAATAACAGTTAAATTCAATTGCATTATAATAGCAGATAATTTTTTTGTAGGGACATAACATATTCTGTCCTTAATCCACAGGGGATTTAATTACAACACACTGTCAATATCGATCATCCCATTAAAATGACGTTATCAATAACATGAATGACCCCATTATCCGCTTCAATATCTGCCGCGATAACAGTGGCATTTTTGACTTCAAAAGCTTCGGTAAAATCTAAAGAAATTGGGGAACCTTCCACAGAGTTTACAGATGATAATTTTTCTAAATCCGCTTTCATTAACTTGCCTGGGACAACGTGATAACACAAAATACGCGTTAATTGAGGAATATTTTGTACCAACGTAGTAATCGTTCCAGGGGGAAGTTTGGCAAATGCATCATCGGTCGGCGCGAAAACGGTAAAGGGGCCAGGGCTTTTTAAAGTTTCGACTAAGTTGGCAGCTTTAACGGCGGTAACTAGGGTAGAAAATCCTTCGTTACTAACAGCAATATCGACAATATCAGGCATAATTTTCTCTCTAATGTAATTAATTTGTGAGCTTTTGTTTATTTTCCGCCCCCTAAATCCCCCAATGCTGGGGGACTTAAAGAAAAGAACTGTTTAGAATTTGCAATATCTACTTAACCGAATCACTTAGATTCTGATTCCCCCCAAAGTTGGAGGGTTAGGGGGGATTTTAACGGTAATCTGAACTTTGAACATCACGTAAACGGGCTTCGGGACGTAGAAAGCGATCCATTTGGGATTCAAAAAATTGACGATTTTTTTCTAAGTGTCGGGGATTAGGATCATCTAAGGGGTACAAAAGGGCAGTGCGTAATGCCTGAATAACTGCCGAAGTTACGTTATACATCGATCGCTGAAAGGTAATGCCTAATTGAATCAAAACGTCATCTTCACCGCGACAGTGTTCTTGATAATATTTAACCAAATAATCGGGTAGAAAATGGTACATATCATCCATTAATAAAGTGGGAGGAATACCAGCAGTCCCAACGGGAAAAACATCAGCGTATAAAATTCCGTAATGGAAATCTTTTTGGTCTTCGGGAACTTGTTTTGCCTGGGCATTATAGGACTTGGTTCCTCGGAAGGGGGAAGTGCGGTAAAACACTGCTTCCACGTAGGGCAAAGCGGCTTCATAGAGCCAGGTAAAACCCTTAGATTTAGGAATGATTTCAAAACATTCATCACCAATATAAACATGATGATAAATAGGACGACCCGCGATCGCAAAAATACCGTTTACCAAAAAATTCATGGCATCAGGAACGCCTTTAAAACCACCTTCATCGTAAATATCTGACATTTCAAAAAAGACGGGGGCCATCACTTCCCAAAACAGCCCTAAATTAGAGTAATAGGACATCATTCTCACTTGCTCTAAAAACATTTCGGGAAAGAGTTTATAGAGAGCCAACATGGGTGGATTCTTTTTAAAATAGGCTTTAATCGCCTTGTCCGCATTGGCTTTGTATTCGTCGCTATCCAGGTAGGCATCAAATTTTCCCATGCCCATATCCCGACCATGCCATAACATCGCTTGCATACAGGCTTCAGCGAATTCCATATTGATGCGATCGTGCCAAAGATGATGAAACAATTTCGGCATTTTTCGGGTTTTACCTTTTTCCATAAATTCTAATAATTCAGGATGGGCTGTCCCTATACCCCGCCAAATTCTTAGATCAGCATTATCCCCTGCATAATGATTTTCTAAGTCTAAATATTCCTGGACAAGAAGTATTTAAAGAAAGGCAACGGTTCAAGAAAAACTCGTTCGGCAATGTACAATAAATCTCGCCAATAAAAATCCATCGGTACAGCGTAGGCTTTATAAATACCAATAATTTGCATCAAATTTTCAGGCGTGTCAGGTAACATAGAGCCACCCGCTTCAAGGCGATGAATAATGTCTGCGTGGGGATGTTTAGACGGTGCAATTTTGGGAGTGATTAAGGTAGCAGTCATATGTTTAATGTTTAACAGTGAATCAAGTAAATCTTTTTGTAGGGGCTGATATGCTTATGACCTTTTGAAAGTTTGATCGCTCCTAGCCTCTTTAAAAAAAAGAAGTTTGTGACTACAATTTCTGTGCAATTTGTTCTGAGGTAGGGAATTGAGCGATGATATTATTGGTTGTTGGTTCAATCCATTTGACCAGTAAATTGGGCTGAATTCCTAAAAATAAAATGATTGCAGTTAATACTAAAGCAGGGATCGTTTCGGATGCTAAAACTTTGGGATAGTAGGCGAAATCGTTATTCAATTTACCGAAGCAAGTACGGTTTAATAAAATAACAAAATAAACGGCGGTTAATCCTGACGCTAAAATACAAAGCAGAGTGGGAATGGGAAAAGTCGTAAAGCTTCCCTGAAAGACGATAAATTCAGCCGCAAACCCGACCAAGCCAGGAATACCCGCACTCGCCATCCCTGCGGTAATGAGCAAGGCACTGACTAAGGGAAGTCCCCGAATCGGATTCATTAAACCATTGAGAATGTCTAGATCACGAGTTCCCGCTTTGCGTTCGACAATGCCTACGAGATGGAAAAGTAGAGCTAAGATTAAGCCGTGACTGACCATCTGAGCAACGGCTCCCAATACACTCAGTTCGGTTCCTGCTGCGGCGGCGACAAGAATATAGCCCATGTGACCGATGGAACTGTAGGCGACCATTCGTTTAATGTCTCTTTGGGCGATCGCGGCTAAGGCTCCGTACATGACCGTAATGGTGCCAATAATCGCGAGGCTGGGGGCAATCATTGTCCAAGCTTGGGGAAACAGTTGTAAGCCGAAACGAATGAGACCATAGGTTCCTAATTTGGCTAAGATTCCGCCTAATAAAATCGCTGTCGCAGGAGTCGCTTCTGTGTAGGCATCAGGCAACCAGGTATGGAGGGGAACCAAGGGAATTTTAATACCAAACCCAACCACAATTAAGCCTAATAAAATTAATTGGGTATTAGGATCAAGGCTTTGGGTCGCTAAAGGATTGTAATCAAAACTAGTCGTATTACTTGCAAAGCCAATTCCTAAAAATGCGGCTAGAACTAATAGCCCTGACATGGCGGTATAGAGCAAAAATTTAATGGAAGCGTAACCCCTTTTTTCTCCGCCCCAAATGGCAATCATTAAATAGAAAGGAATTAATTCTAGTTCATAAAAGATAATAAACAATAATAGATTTTCTGCCATTAATGCCCCAGAAATTCCTGCGTTAATGAACAATATCAGGGCATAGTACAATCGCGATCGATTTAAATTGGGGCCAATGCTATAGATGGCAATTCCTGTTAATAAACAATTGAGAATAATTAACGGTAGGGATAAGCCATCAATTCCTAAACTATAATTTAATCCTAATTGGGAAATCCAAGGTAAATATTCTTCAAACTGAAATTGCGGATTGCCTAAGTCAAATTGGAAGAGTAACCACAATGACCAACCAAGAGTAATGACTGCAAAAAATTCAGTGATTTGTCGAAGTTTTTGGGCTTCTAGCTTTCCTGGGAAAAAGCCAATGATTGCCGCTCCCACAATTGGTAAAATTAATAAATTACTAAGCATATTTTTTTCAAAAGTTAGTTAAACAAGAAAGTGAGGAGTTAGGATGATTAGAGAAATTAACTCAATCTAACTAAATAAGGGAAACTTTACCTGTATCGAGATCATAATAAGAGCCGACAATTTTTAGTTTTCCCTTAGCAATTAAATCGCTCAAAACAGGAGATTTTTTAAGGACTTCAACCTGATGAGCAATATTAGCTTTAGCCGCTTTCTCTAAACTTACCTCATCTGTGCTAGTGGAGGGGACATCTCCAACATTGATACTTTTGATTACGCTACCAATTTGTCCAGGAAGTTCTCCGCCTTTAATAGCCGCTTTAACTGCCCCACAACGTTGATGACCCATGACCATCAATACTTTAGAGCCAAGAACTAAGGTGCCAAATTCTAAGCTACCAATTTCTGCGGGAGTAGCAATATTTCCCGCTACTCGACAGACAAATAAGTCACCTAAACCTTGATCAAAAACTAGTTCGGAAGGCACACGGGAATCGGCACAACTGAGGATTGCGGCAAAGGGTTCTTGTCCTTGGGCGACTTCTGTTAATCGTTCTCTGCTCTGATTGCCTTTTAAACGTTTTTGATTAACAAAACGCTTGTTTCCAGAGAGTAATTTTTCTAAAGCCTGGTCGGGAGTGATATTTGTATTCTGAGCTTCAGCGATAGGAGCATCAATCAGATTATTTCCTACAATAGTTGCGATTAAACTAGTTCCGATAAAACCGCCGCCGTATTTGATGAGACTACGACGATTAACATTCAAAGGATTGTTGTTGACTTTCATGGTTTAGTATTCCTGACTTAACTTTAGTTGAAATTTTCTGGAGACTGTTAAGGGATAACTCAAGACATTAGTTTAGGATTAACCAGGACATTTGTTTTATTTTTCGTAAAAAACTTAATCTTGATCAATCAAGTGTTAGAAAATTTGATAAAGACTGTTAACTCAATCCAAATTTTAAGAATAGGTCAGGATGGGAAAGGAAAGGCCAAGCAATAAAAAGTCCAATAAAAGCAATCCCCATCATCATTGAAAGAACATAAAATTGAGTTTGTCCTGTGACGTTATACTTTAAACTTTGTCCTCCAAAAATCGTTGCTAGTCCTACTAAATTAACGACTCCATCCACAATAAATTTATCAAACCAATTAACAATAGTAGAAATGATTCCTACAAAAGCAACAATGGTGATTTTATAAAGTTGGGCTGTGTATAAATCGTAGGCAAAGAAATCTTGAAGGGATTTAATGGGTAATTGAACAGGTTTAGTAATGCTGGGATTGAGATAAATAAAAGCAGAACTACAAATACCCACTAAACTAGAAGCGATTAAAAAGCCTGTAACAGTTAGGTTAATATCGGCAAAATTGGGTAATAAATTTGCTTGTTTTAAAATCAAAGGAACATGAAGGGCAAATCCCACTGTGATTAGCATGGGTACAACTAAAAGCCATAAGGCTTCAGGCGATCGCACGGTCATGGGTTTAGGTTTGCCGCCAAAGATTAAACAAAATTCGCGGGTAACATTAAAAGCCGTCAGGGTATTAACAAGAAGTAAAACTCCAAGTAAAATTGAATTTTGAGCTGCTAAGAATTCGGTTAATTTTAACCACGCCCAGAAGGTTCCAAAGGGAGGCAAGGCGATGAGAGAAGCAATCCCGACGAGATAACTTAAACCAGAAATCGGACGACGTGACCAAAGCCCACCATATTGAGTTAAATCTTGAGTAACATTATTCCAAATGATGCCGCCCACACACATCACTAAAACTGACATGGCGAGGGTATAGGTCAAAATTAATTGCAATGCGGTATCAGTTTGACCCGTACCAACTGCAATAAAAATTAACCCCATAAAAGCACTCACGGTATAGGACAAAGAACGTTTAATATCTATCTGCGCGATCGCAATCAAAGAAGCTCCGATCGCGGTAGTTGCACCGATGGCAATCATGACGGATAAAGCAACAGGAGAAAGGCTTAAAATCGGTTGAATTTTAACTAATACCCAGGCACCTGTCGCCACCACTAGGGTATTACGTAGAACAGTTGCAGGGAGTGGGCCTTCCATCGCTTCATCTAACCAAAGATGTAAGGGAAACTGAGCGCATTTACCGAGGGGGCCAGCAATGAGAGCTAAACAAAGTAAGGTAGCTAAAGTCGGATTAAGATTAGCGGTTGCGGCCCAATCTGCTAACCCGTGATAGTTCCAGGTTCCTGCCAGAGGAAGTAAGGCCACAACTCCCATGAGTAGAATTAAATCTCCCACCCGTTTGGTTAAAAAGGCATCCCTTGCCCCTGTAACCACTAGGGATTGATTGAACCAATAACCAATGAGTAAATAGGTTCCCAAGGTCAAGATTTCTAGGACAACATAGCTAAAGAAGAGGGAGTCACAAAGGACAAGGGAACACAATCCACCTTGAAAGAGAGCCATCAGGGAGTAAAATCTAGCCCAGCCCCAATCCATTTCCAGATAGCCAACAGCATAGGTTTGAGCAAGGAGGTTTATACCTGTGATTAAGACCAGAGCGGCGACATTGACAGTTGAAATTTCGATGTCTAAGCTAATATTCAAATTGGCGGCATGAAGCCAAGGAAAAGATAGGTCTGTGGCGGGCTGGTTCCAGATAGTTTTCAGAGTCAATAAACTATGGATAAAGGCGATCGCCGTCATGGTGATGCTAATATAGCCCGCAGGTCTCGGCCCTGTTTGGCGAATAATGCCTGGAAACCAGGGTATGGCTAAAACTGCCCCTAATAGGGCATAGCAAGGTACTAGCCAGACGACCTGGCTGAGGCTCTCTAACATTTGGGACTCCCTCTCAGTGATCAAATAGATGGTGATCAATTCAATATATCAATATGGATGCGATATATCTCAATTATCAATGTAGATGCGATCGATGACGGTTTGTTATTCCCGTTACCATAGACTTAAATTTATCTTGTGGAATTTATCATAGAGTAAAACAAATCGTCTTGACAATACCTGTTTGTCGGATTGACGATAAGAATCTCTAATCATTGATAAAAGTCTGCTTTGGGTGAGGGGCTGACAAGGCGATCGCTTTTGTCGAATCGTTTAAAGCGACCCATCGAAAAAATATGTTAAAATTCTGGAAATTAAGTTTTTTACTAAAATAAAAAGCAAATGACTACAACACAAACTTCTCTATATCAGAAAGCATTGGAAGCGGTAGAGGCTTTATCCCTAGAGGATCAAAAGGAATTAATTGCAACGTTAAATAATCGTTTTAGTTTGCCTCAACGTCAACAACTTCTTGCCGAAATTCAGGAAGTTCAAGCTGAATATAAGTCAGGACAAGTTAAGTTTGGTTCTGTTAATGATTTTTTAGAGGAGTTGGATAATTGAGGGAAATTGGTTGGACTCCCAAATCGTTGCGAGCTTTTAAACGTCTCATTCGCAAGAATCCCCAGTTACGCCCTTTAATTGCGAAAACTTTACAAAAGTTAGCTGAAGATGCTTTTCATCCTAGCTTGAGAACTCATAAATTAATGGGAGAATTGAGTGATGTTTGGTCGTGTTCTGTTGATTATAATTACAGAATTTTATTTCAATTTATAGACAATTCGGACAAGCCTTTGTCATCAATTTTGTTGCTTAATCTTGGTACTCATGACGAAGTTTATTAACAACAATAAGAAAATTAAACTAAATCGTCTTGACAATACCATTTGTCGGATTCACCATAATAATTTCTAATCATTAATAAAAGTCTGGCTTTGCGATCGAGAGGGATGAAACGGCGATCAACTCTAACGAATGAGCTACACTAAAAATAGTCTTTGAAAAAGGTTATGTCTGACGAAAAGACTAGTAGTATTTACATTGTTTATCTTAAAAGGTCTCAGATTTCTAAACTTATGTCAGTCAACTCTTATTTAACAAGCATGGCAAGTGATCTTGTCTTATCTGATGCAGAAAAGTCTAGTATTTCAACTTCAATCAGTACACTTTCGTCGAGACTGGATTTATATTTCGATACGGACATAATAGGAAAATCTCAATTTGGCTCTAGCACTCGTGGCACAATTCTTCCTCGTAAGGCAGACAAATATTCAGACATAGATTATATGGTTGTTTTTAATACTTCTGATGGTCAGAAAAAGCCTCAGACTTATCTTGACCGACTTAGACGTTTTGCTGAGAAAAAATATTATACTTCAGAAATTTATCAATCATATCCAACGATTGTTCTTTCTTTAAATCACATCAACTTTGAACTTGTCCCCACAATTTACCAAGATGGCTTTCAGATTCCTTCACCAGCTTTAGATTGGCTCGAATGGATAAGGACAGACCCGTTAGAAACTAATAGTTTAATTCAAGAGAAAAACAAAAATCATAATTATCAAATCAAACCATTAGTTAGATTGATTAAATACTGGAATGCAATCAATAATCAACCATTTCCGTCATTCTCAATAGAACAATATATTGTGAATCAATCATTTTTTGGATGTTCACTTTTAAAAGACTATTTTTATGAATGTTGGTCGAAATTTAGTTGTACCTACGATACGGCTCAATATATTAAGGATAAGGTTGAGCGTGCTAAACAGTATGCCAAAAATGCAAAGGATTACGAAAACCAGCAAATGCCTTATTCTGCTGAGTCAGAAATTAAAAAAATCATATCACCATTATGAAGGCTCTAAATATACAGAGAATTGATGAAGTTTCTAAATATTATACTTCCGTTGAGAAACTTGAGATGCTTAGCACCTCACTTTTTTGGATTAATACTGCTTTATCGTTTGCAATTCCATACTCAACTTCAATCGTTGGAAAAATAGGAGCAGACATTCTTCAGATTTTTTTTGTTGTTTTTGTTTTTATCTACTTTACTTTTTCTCAGTTATTGAGTTTATACTTTTTACCAAGAGCGGAGTCGGTAAGGAGAAAGCAGTTTTTTTCTGATTCATTTGGAGTTCCTCTTTCTGAAGAGCATACATCGCTCTACTATAATAATTCTTTTTCTCCATCAGTACAGCGTCTTGGGGCTAATACAATGGAAAATGCTTTCTTTAGCAAAGAAATTGCCTTAACAATGTTAGGGCGAAAACGGGTCATTGTTCTTATGTATGTAATACTTTGGCTTCTTGCTTTTACTTTTCGTCACAATAATCTTGAGCTACTTACATGGATTACACAATTCGTTTTTTCTAGTGAAATTGTTTTTGGATGGGTAAAACTTGAAATTCTTCGAGTTCGTTGTCAACAAATTTATGATGAACTTTATTATCATTTTCTACATAAAATAGGACAAAATTCTTCTACTGCTATTGCAACTATTCTTAATGCTTGTACAACCTACGAAGCTGTTAAATCAGCAGCAGGTATATTACTCTCAAGTAAGGATTTTAAACAATTAAATCAAAATCTTACTAATCGATGGCAAAAAACCTGTCAAGAGCTTAATATGGAAGAAAAATAAGAAAATTTACACGATAATCTTTGAGATCGCAGGGTACATAAATGAAATAAATACGCCTTTTTGCTGTTATTTACATCTTTAAATTTTATTAACTACACCGACTAAAATTCCCGACTCCAAACACAAATAAAACTGATTACATAAACTTCACCAATTTTTGATCAAATTCCTTCAAAAATAATCCGTGCGCTCCTTAAATCCATCTTAATCCGTGTTCTGCTGTTTAAATAGTCTTTGTCATTCAAAATACTATAGATTATAATCAGTAAATGATAGTCAGTTTTAAACATCGAGGTTTAGAAAAATTCTTTGAATCAGGAACCCTTCGAGGGATTCAATCGACCCAGGCAAAATCGTATTCGGATGATTCTAGCCCGCCTCAACGCGGCGACTTGCCCGCAAGATATGAATTTACCTGGACTAGCTTGACACGAATTGACAGGACAACGCCAAGGAACTTGGTCAGTGAAAGTCTCTGGAAACTGGCGAATTACATTCATATTTGAAGGCGTTGATGCTGATAACGTTAATCTTGAGGACTACCACTAATGAAAATGCACAATCCCCCCCATCCAGGTGAAGTTATTAAAGAACTTTGCCTCGAACCTCTTAATATGACCGTGATAGAGTTTGCCGAAGCATTAGGAGTTAGTCAGCAAAACCTATCTGCTATTTTAAACGGCAAGAGCAAGTATCACCCCTGAAATCGCCATTCGATTAGGAAAAGCATTTGGAACTTCTCCTGAAAGTTGGCTCAATCAACAAATGCAATACGATCTCTGGCAAACTGAAAAAACGATAGGTAATATTGAAGTTAAACGTTTATCTATTGCCTAACTTTCTAGGTTTAATACATTTTTCTAATATCTCTTACTCTGAAAAACAGATAAAATGGATGTGAACATTAAACGATTTTAATGAGTTAAAAAAGGACTCGGATTGTAATATATATTAATAATTTAAGATTGCTTAAGTCGTTGCGCTTCATAACAGAGAAATTTAAACGCGATCGCATCTCAAAATAAATTGACCCTAATCCGATAACAGGAATTAAAATTTAAGGTAATAAAACCTTTTTTAAAACTCTTTTTTTAAACCAATATATGAATAACACAACGGTCTGGTCGATCGCCACCGATGCGGTTTATGCTCGCCTGGAAACCTCCGCCCAGGGTTTATCCGAAGAAGAAGCCGCCCTGAGATTAGAACACTATGGCCCCAATGAACTGCCCGAACCGATTCGTCGTCCCCTCTGGTTGCGATTTGCTGATCAGTTAACCCACTTCATGGCCCTATTGCTCTGGGTTGCAGGGATTTTAGCCTTTATTTCCCATACTGCCGCCCTCGGTTGGGCCATTTGGGCAGTGATTTGGATTAATGCCCTATTTAGTTTTAGTCAGGAATTTCGAGCCGAAAAAGCCCTAGATGCCCTGAAAAAAGTTTTACCCGTTCAAGTCAAAGTCTATCGAGAAGGGCAATTAAAAACGATCCTGGCGCGGGAATTGGTGCGGGGCGATCTGGTGCAACTGGAAGAAGGCGATCGCATTTCGGCGGATTTGCGATTAGTGTCGGCAGAGAGTTTGTATGTGGATGTATCGGTGATGACGGGGGAATCTTTGCCCGTTGCCCGTTCTCCTGAACCTGCCCAAATTCGAGAAGTGGTTCCTGTGCGGGGGGGGAATGTATTGGTTCATGCAGGAGAAAGTTCCTTACAAGATCCTGTTAAAGCGGAAGAAGTTCGCAATTTAGTCCTAGCAGGTTCCACAATTTCCGCAGGCAGAGGAGTTGGTGTGGTCTATGCAACGGGAGCGCAGACGGAATTTGGCCACGTCGCTCATCTCACCACCAAGGTCATCCGAGAACCCAGCACCTTAGAAGTGCAAATTAGCCAAATCGTCCGCCTGATCACCATGATTGCCTTGGGTATGGGGACATTGGTTTTTCTGTTGACTTCTTTTTTGAGTCGCATGGAATTGAAAGAGAGTTTTATTTTTGCGATCGGCATTATTGTGGCCCAGTTCCTGAAGGATTATTGCCCACTGTCACTCTTTCCCTCGCAATGGGGGTACAACGAATGGCTAAACGGAATGCTTTAGTTCGTCGTCTTTCGGCAGTAGAAACCCTGAGTGCGACCACCATTATTTGCACGGATAAAACGGGAACGCTGACCAAAAATGAGATGACCGTGCGATCGCTGTGGATTCCGAGTACAAACAATGGACAAACCGTAGCAGTGACAGGAGAAGGCTATGATCCGACCACTGGGGCGATCGCTATGCCCGACCAAACCGAAGCCCGACAGCAACTCCAGTTACTCCTCATCGGTGCAGCCCTTTGTTCCAATGCCCATTTAGTCCATCCCTTGGGATCGAGTCGTTGGCAAGAAATGGGCGATCCCACCGAAGCGGCTTTATTAGTAGCGGCATTAAAAGCCCATCTCAATTTAGAAGATCTGCAAAAAAACTATGCCCGTCAACGGGAAGTTCCCTTTGATTCGCGGCGACGGATGATGACGGTGGTTTTAGATTGGCAACATTCCGAGGAGTTTGCCCCCATTCTGCCTAATTCTTCCTATCTCAGTTTTACCAAAGGCGCACCCTTAGAAGTTTCACGCCGTTGTCAGAGAATTTTACGCCTGGGACAAATGATCGAGTTAACCGCCAGCGATCGCCAGGCCATTATCGCGGCCAATGATCGTCTAGCTCAGGAAGGTTTTCGAGTGTTAGGATTAGCCATTCGTCAGGGAAATGGCGAGTTATTGGAACAAAAGCCCCAGGAGTTAGAGCAAAATCTCGTTTTCATTGGTCTCGTCGCCATGTTTGATCCGCCCCGTCCCGAAGTTCCTGACGCGATCGCCCGTTGCCAAGCCGCAGGAATCACGATCACGATGGTCACAGGAGATTACGGATTAACCGCCGAAGCGATCGCCCGTCGCATTGGTCTGGTCAAAGATAAAGTCCGAGTCGTCACAGGGGATGGGCTGGGTCATTTATCCGATGCCCAACTGCGACAAATTTTAAAATATCGGTCTGGTCTGGTCTTTGCACGGATGGCTCCCGAACAAAAATTGCGCTTAGTCCATGCCTATCAGGATTTGGGGGAAATCGTTGCCGTCACAGGGGATGGGGTGAATGATGCACCCGCCTTGCGAGCAGGGAATATTGGGATTGCAATGGGGTTAAATGGAACCGATGTGGCACGGGAAGCGGCGGATATTGTCTTGACGGATGATAATTTTGCCACTATTGTTAATGCAATTGAAGAAGGACGCACTGTTTACCAAAATATTCGCAAATTTATGACCTATATTTTGGCTTCCAATGTGGCAGAATTAGTGCCTTTTTTATTGATGGTTGCGTTAAAAATCCCCCCTGCTTTGGTCATCATGCAAATTCTCGCCATTGACTTAGGAACCGATATGATTCCCGCCCTAGCCCTGGGAGTAGAGCCAGCGGAATCAGGAACCATGCAACAACCTCCCCGCCCGAAGCATCAAGCCTTATTAGATAAATCTCTTTTATTGCGAGCCTACTGTTTTTTAGGCTTAATCGAAGCAACCTTGGGAATGGCGGGCTTTTTTATTGTTTGGTGGAGCTATGGTTATAGTTTATCCGATTTACAGATGATTACGCCTGAAATTTTGAGCCGAACCGCTAATTTAGCGATCATGGCTATCTATGCCCAAGCGACGACCATGACCCTGGCCGTGATCGTTGCCTGTCAAGATGGAAATGTTTTCGCCTGTCGTTCGGAACAAACTTCTGCGTTTAAGTTGGGTTGGTTTCGCAATCGTCTAATTTGGATAGGCATTGCGACCGAATGGATTTTGATTTTATCCCTGATTTATTTTTCTCCTTTACAAACCATCTTTGGGACTGCGGCTTTAATGAGTTGGCAAATCGCTCTCTTATTTTTATGTCCTCCCATCTTATTAGGGGCTGAGGAGTTACGCAAATTGGTCATATTTAAGACGCGATCGCTTTAAAAACAATTGATTGTTACGCGATCGCCATTCCTAAACTCAGTAAAACGCGATCGCACTTCTCAAAATCCTAAAAACAGCGATCGCCTTTCCTAAACTCAATAAAAATGCTATCACCTCATCAAGTTCTATTTTTTTAACCAGTAATTTCTACTTAAAACCGATTTTAATATATTGTTGTCAAAATTGTTGTGGTTCAGAACAAATTGATTTAATGGCTTTTGTTGGGAATGAGGCATTAGGATTAGGATTATCAACATCATAAATTTCAACCTTATATTTGTCCGCTAAGATATTCGCTATTGCATAAGAAGTATGAACTTCATAGCCTTTTTTAGCTAGAATATCGGTTACGAAATATCTCAACCCAATAAAAGTATCCTTTCCAAAATCTATAGTCTTTTCAGATTCTTGTAACTCTTCAAGAAACTCTTCTTCTGATACTGCTTTTTTAAATTCTTGGCTATTATTAGTTAGAGTTGTATTGTAATTAGATTGTCCATTATATTGATATGTAGGACGATCAGTCATTTCGCTATCAATACGATCTGAAGGCATTGATTTTGCAATTAATGCTTCCTTTTCTGAAATACTGAATATCGCTTTATCTATTTCTGAGTCAGCATCATTAATAATTTTTTTTAACTCCTCAATCAAATTAAGAGAATCGTCAAGGTCTTCTTTTGTAAAAAGATAATTGTGAGCAACTTTATTTCGTATTTCATAGCATCTTTTCCATTTACTTTCAAATTGTTGTCTTTCAAAGTATTTTTTAAAATATTTTGCATAGTTACCCTGTATTGAATTCTTTAATTCATCCAAGCAACTGGCATTTTCTATATTTCTAATAATCTCTTCTGTCTTGCTGAAAGCAGTGCGTTGTTGATAAATAATTTCTCCCAGTTCATCAAAATCAACTAATTCAACATCTGTATCGATTAATTGATTAAAGAGTTTTTCATTTCTAACCCTTACCTTTCGCTTGTCTTGCGATTTTTGAGATGCTATTATATCAAACCAATTTAAGCCAATCTTTGTCAGGAAAAACCTTACAATATAACGTCGCAATAAGTTTTCTAGCTCGTTTAGTAAAGGATAAATTTGTCTAGAAATATTTTGAGAAAACTCATCTGTTAAAATTCTTAAATGATTAAAGCCTAATTTTCTTAAGTATTTTAAAAGGTCTTCTCTTAGCTCTCCTATTATTTTTTCTTCTCCTTCAACAATTATGATAAAAGCAGAAGTAAAAAGGTCTCCAACAACCTTACTTGTATCTAATAATTGAAAAAACCATCTTAGGCTTTTTTCCTCATCTTCATAACAGTTATTAGAATCACTATCTAAATCTTTATTAATCTTTATTAAGACAGAATTACAAAGCTTTTCATTAGATGAAATAGAATTAGCAAATCTTTGTTCATGACTAAAGTCAACTTTTCCTTGCTGATCAATACACAAAATTTCAAATTTCATAACGAATCTTATTTATAAAATATAGAGAATAAGCCATAAAACTCACTCTAAACTAATTTTATCTCATAACTCCCACAAAAATCACTAATATATCCTTAATCGAGGATATATTCTCTAAATATCATGGGCTAAAACTTCTAGCTCATCAGAAATTAAATTTTGTAAATCCTCATCACAGTGAGACTGCAAATGAATAGTCGAAACCAACAACTCTGATAAAATCTCACCTGTTTGGCGATCATTGAGTTCAGATAACTGTAATTGATTGACTAAAGAAAGAACATTTTGACATTCTTCCTGTAACTCAATAATTAACCGATTTAAAGTAGAATTTTGAGTGTTAATTTTTCTAGTGATTAATTGCATTAGTTTTTACCTAATCTCTTTAATGCTTGTTGGATACCTTTTTCAAAAGCCCTAATTTCTTTTTGCCAATGCTTAATTAGTGCTTGATCGACCAACTCTTTGTTTGATTCTAATCTAATTTTTTCTTGATGTTCAGCGATTCGGGACTCCAAAGAGGCGATCGCCTTTTTAAAGTGACTTTTCCCCATAAAAATGAAGTTAAATCGAGGTGAATCAGAAAAGACCCACCCCAATCTAAATTTAACTCAACACTCCCGCAGGAATCCCCAAAATATCCTCAATCTTAGGCATATCCTCGATCGCAATTACACTGGCCTTCATCCTCAAAACCCGTAATCTGATCAAAGTTGAGGTAACGATATAACTCACCCGCAAACGGATCGACTTTTTCCTGCACAATCGCCATATATTCTTCAACCGTTGGAATCTTACCGAGTAAGGCACAAACCGCTCCCAACTCAGCCGAACCGAGATAGACTCGCGCCCCTTTCCCCATACGGTTATTAAAATTACGGGTAGAAGTCGAAAACACCGTTGCATTATCTTCCACACGGGCTTGATTTCCCATACAAAGAGAACAACCAGGCATTTCCGTTCGAGCTTGAGCCGCTTCAAAAATCTCGTAAATTCCTTCAGAGCGGAGTTGTTGTTCATCCATACGAGTAGGAGGACAAATCCAGAGCCGAACTTTCACCGTTCCCGCCCCTTCTAAAATCTTCGCGGCCGCCCGATAATGACCGATATTTGTCATACAGGAACCGATAAAGACCTCATCAATTTTGTCGCCCGCACATTCCGACATTAACTTAATATTGTCAGGATCATTGGGAGCCGCCACAATGGGTTCTTTAATCTCATTCAAATTAACCTCAATCACATCTGCATATTCCGCATCCGCATCCGCAGACATCAAGGAAGGCTTTGCCAACCACTGTTCCATTTTTGCCACCCGACGCAGAATGGTTCGTGCATCTTGATAGCCCCGTGCCGCCATATTTTTCAACAAAGCCACATTGGATCGCAGATATTCCGCCACCGTTTCTTCACTGAGTTTAATGGTTGAACCTGCACAGGAACGTTCCGCCGTCGCATCGGTTAATTCAAAGGCTTGTTCCACCTTGAGATCAGGCAAACCTTCCATTTCCATCACCCGACCGTTGAAGACGTTAATTTTGTTTTCCTTGCCGAAGGTTAACTTGCCCTGTTGCATCGCGACCCAGGGAATGGCATTCACAATATCGCGCAGGGTTACGCCTGGTTGTAATTCTCCTGTAAATTTGACTAAAACGGATTCAGGCATATCCAAGGGCATGACTCCTAAAGCGGCGGCAAAGGCCACTAAACCCGACCCTGCTGGAAAGGAAATCCCCAAGGGAAAACGGGTATGGGAATCGCCACCTGTACCGACCGTATCGGGTAATAGCATCCGATTGAGCCAGGAGTGAATAATGCCATCGCCAGGACGCAGAGCGACACCGCCACGAGTGGAGAAAAAATCGGGTAATTCCTTATGGGTTTTAATATCAACGGGCTTGGGATAGGCCGCCGTATGACAGAAACTTTGCATGGTTAAGTCTGCACTAAACCCTAAACAAGCTAATTCTTTTAATTCATCCCTCGTCATCGGGCCAGTGGTATCCTGGGAACCTACTGTTGTCATAATCGGATCGCAGGATGTGCCAGGACGAACGCCAGGTAAACCACAAGCTTTACCCACCATTTTTTGGGCTAGGGTAAATCCTTTGCCTGTATCAGTCGGCATAGAAGGGCGAGCAAAGAGGGGACTGGGTTCTAAGCCCAAGGCTTCACGGGTTTTATCGGTTAAACTGCGACCAATTAAGAGGGGAATACGACCGCCAGCGCGAACTTCATCCAGAATCGTGTCGGGTTTGAGGGTAAAGGTTGAAATGATTTCGCCTGCTTCGTTGGTAATTTGGCCTTGATAGGGATGGATGGTGATCACGTCGCCCGTTTCCAATTGAGAAACATCACATTCAATGGGTAAGGCTCCTGAATCTTCGGCAGTATTAAAGAAAATGGGGGCAATTTTTCCGCCTAGAATATAACCGCCCGATCGCTTATTGGGGACAAAGGGAATATCATCGCCAATGTGCCAAAGTACTGAATTGATGGCAGATTTACGGGAAGATCCTGTTCCCACCACATCTCCCACATAGGCAACGGGATGGCCTTTTTGTTTGAGTTCGGTAATTTTTTCTAAACTGCCTGGTAAACGACTTTCCAACATGGCCAACGCATGGAGGGGAATATCAGGGCGCGTGGTGGCGTGGGTTGCGGGGGAAAGATCATCGGTGTTGGTTTCGCCTGGGACTTTAAAAACGGTAACGGTAATACTTTCAGCTAATTTGGGTTTACCAATAAACCAGGCAGCATTGGCCCAGGCATCTACCACTTGTTTGGCGTAGGGATTGGTTTCGGATAATTCTAAAACTTCATGGAAGGCATCAAATACCAGTAGAGTTTTACTTAAGGCTGTGGCGGCGGAAGCGGCAATATTACTATCTTTGAATTTGAGTAATTTCACCAAAGATTGAACGTTATAGCCCCCGATCATCGTTCCCAATAGGCTAACGGCTCCCTGGGCAGAAATAGCAGGACATTCAAGCTCTCCTCTGGCGATCGCGGTTAAAAATCCTGCTTTGACATAGGCGGCTTCATCAACCCCAGGCGGGACGCGATCGCGTAAAAGCAATAATAATTCCCCTTGTAAAGCTTCTGATGAATGGGTGAGCAGATCGCAAAGGCTCGATGTTTGGGACGCATTGAGAGGAAGGGGAGGGATGCCAAGCAATGCTCTTTCTTCAGCGTGTTGGCGGTATTCTTCTAACATTCGGGTTTTCCTCAATTCTGAATGACGATTATTTTATTGTAAAGCGTATATTAAAGTGGTTACTGGTAAACGAAATTGACAGAAACAGTCGTTCATTGATTATAATTTTGATTAAGATTTCGATTTGAAGAAGGCTACAATGTCACTAAACAAATAAATACTGCTATTTGCTTAAGAAGAGATGTAACCGAAAATAATGACGACAACCAATATTACGTTATCCCTAGAAGCAGTCCAAGTAGAGACTGATTGGCAATTTACAGAGGTTTGGAGCGATCCGATGTTAGCCCCTCCTTATTTGCTTTTATTGTTGGCAGATAAGAAAGGTCAATATTATATTTATGATCCAGCGAAGGATTATCAAGTAATATTTTCCACTGATAATTATGAAATTGCTAAATTATGGTTATTAGAGGATGAGTACGAACCTATGGAAGGCAGATTATCTTCAGATGATTTACTGGACTAATCTTTGTCGTCAGCTAACATAGGAGTCTTTTTGATAGTGAATGACGGTTATTTTATTGTCAAGGGTCTATTAAAGCGATCGCTGTAAAGGAATTGACGAAAGAAGATTTTATTGATTATAATTTAAGGTAAGTTTTTGATTTTAGGGAAATTACAATGATTACAAAACAAATGATTCAAGAAAAAATAGAAGATTTAAGTGAAGAACAGCTTAAACAAGTCTATGGCATGATTGAACAATTAAATAGTTCAGAAAATAAAGTTAAAAAACAGAGTTTGATGTCTCGATTACAGGAAATTTCGATTGATGCTCCTGAAGATTTCTCTGTTCAAGTCGCTATTAGTTTAGGGAGAGGTGTCGGTGAGGATTAAAATTTTTGTAGATACATTATTTATTGTTGCTCTGATCAATAAACGAGATCAATATCATCAAATAGCTTTAAGTTTAGCTAAACAATACGAAAATTTCCCTTTGATTACAACTGATGCAATTTTTCTGGAATCTGGAAACAAATTATCAGCCAATTATAGAAATGAGGCAGTTGAGCTAATTGAAAGGTTTTTAGCCTCTGATGAAATTGACGTTATTCGTTTAACGCCTGAGTTATTTGATGAATCATTGCTTTTGTATAAGCAGTATCAAGACAAATCGTGGGGATTAGTAGATTGTTTTTCTTTTGTTGTCATGAAGCAAAATAAAGTGGATCAAGCATTAGAGCGTGTCATCAATTAACACACTTGACATTAGTGAATAATTATGCTGTTCAAACTGGGCTACGCTAACCATATAACTGATGCGGCCAGATAGATGCCGCCTAGAAAATTGGCTGAGCGCTTCTCGTAACGAGTCGCAAGCGCACGATATTGTTTGAGTTTCGCAAAGAAGTTTTCGACTAAATGACGCGCTTTATACAAAAATGTATCATAAGGGCGAGGTTCTTTTCGATTACTTTTCGAGGGTATCACAGGCACTATCCCTCTTTTTTCTAGAACCTTAATGACTCTATCGTCTGCGTCATAGGCTTTGTCCCCTAGCACCGCTTCTGCTTCTACATCAGGCAATAGCACATCGGCTCCGTCTAAATCACACGCTTGACCTGGCGTTAGGAAAAAAGAGACTGGATTCCCTAATGCGTCTACTACGGCATGGATTTTCGTACTTAATCCTCCTGTACTCCTTCCTATATCTTCTTCCTCTGCGCTACTGTTTTTTGCTCCTGCACTGTGTTGATGCGCTCTCACAATCGTTGCATCTATCATTGCGTATTCATTATCAGCGTCCTGCGCTAAGTGCTTGAATACCTTTTCCCACACCCCTGATTTCGTCCATCGCGTAAAACGCGTGTGAATCACTCGAAAATCTCCAAACCTTTCGGGTAAGTCTCTCCAAGGAATGCCCGCTCTATATCGATATAATACGGCTTCAACAAACAAACGATTATCTTTGGCTGTTACTCCCACATCTCCCTCTTTTCCAGGTAATAGCTCTTTGATTCTTTCCCATTGGTCATCCCGCAACGCATAACGCCTCGTCATATTCACACCTCTCTTCAACGTATATTGTGTCATTTCATACTCTGCGCATTATTTGCCACTAATGTCAACCCCCCTAATTGATGACACGCCCTAACATTTGATCAACATTTTACTCAAGCGGGCTTTCAGGCATTGATGAGATGATTTTTAGTTTTGATAGCTAATTATGAGCTAAAAATCTGTGAAATCAGCGTAATCTCTTTAATCTGTGTTCCAGGTGGTAATTGGGCGAAGTGATCGAGGAGTTCACGGTGCAGAAAACGGTAACGACCCCCAACTCTAAGCAATAAACGCCGTTCAACGCAGTAGTTGAGGAAACGGGCAAAGTTCCAGGGAATTGTGCCGCTTTGCCAGAGGACAAAACGTAGAGAAAAGTGTTTAACACAAATCAATCCACCACACCCCAAAAAGAATAAAGCCCATGTTGATGAAAAAAGGCTCATATTTATCCCAATTTGCTCGCTTATTAAATCAAGGAATGTAATCAAAACAAATATTATAAGAAAACTTGCTAATGACCACCATATACCTTGATTTGGATAATCTCTTATTTTCATATCATCTAAAATCTGTAGATCTCTCAATACATCAAATAGTGCATAAGCGCACATTAAAAAATAAAGTGAAGAAATAAAGATAAGCCCATTAAGAACATTAATATTATTATCACGAATGGAACTGGCAAGTGTCATTCCTATAATTAGTGAAAGAAAGAATATTTTGAATTTTGTAAATGGCGGTTGAATCCAAAACAAAACTCTTCTACTACATTCAGAAATGTATGCTTTCCAGAAAACTTTTCTTCTTATTTTCGAGAATATAATAAAAATCACTTCTTGTGTATAGATTTTATCATGACCAAATTTTTCCTCAAAGGCATATGTAAACATAAAGCACACAGAAAAGAAAGAAAATATGAAAAAAAATAAATCTTTTAAATTATGAAAATCTGTTTTTAGCACTAAATCATTTAACATAAAGAGACACATAATCATGAGGGTAAAAAATAAAAAACACTTAAGAACAAATTTATAGCGACTCATAAAAAACTTTTCTATTGATTGAGGTTGTATTCCTTCAATTAAAAAATCAACTTTATTATTTGTCTGTAATTGTCTAGCAACCCAACTTAAACTATTAATCGTTTCATCTAATCTTGGTTCTTTTTCTACAGTTTTATAAGCCCAAGGATGATTTTGTAAACCTTTTCTGTGATCGCGTTCCCGTTGAGCAAAAAATAATTGACGTTCAATATATTTTTCTAACAAATCAGCCTTACTCTTAATTGGCTCTTGGGGATCATAAACATTAGCCAATAGCTTAATAAATAAAGGCACTCGCAACAAACCAGGCTCACCTTCTACCGTTGCTTGCAATAATCCTTGTAATACCGAATTAGTTTTCATTTCTGACCATAAATCAGCCCGATTAATACTCTGAAAATAAGCCTCAATTTGTCCATCTGATAATTTCTGAAGACAGATCGCCCCATTCAAATTACTCAACTTAATATTCGCCGTTTCAAATTCCTTAACCCGACAACAAACTACTAATTGCGGATAGGTTCGCGCAAATTCATTAAGCTTCTCTGTACACTTTTTCTGTCGTTCCAAACCCAACTCATCTAACCCATCCAATAACGGTAATAAAACCTGTCGCTCTAGCCATTGCTCATAAATTTTTCGCTTACGATTTCCTCCATGCAAATCATACAACTGCTCAATAATCCAAGCCTCAATACTTTGATTATCCTCGCGCCAAGTCGGAAGCTCCAAAATAACTGGAATCACCGTTTGTGCTTTCTCTATTGCGCCGATGACTAACTGTTCCGCTAAACTCAATAACGCCGTTGTTTTACCTGAACCAGGCGCACCTAAAATCAATAATTTTCCTGAAATATCATCTCGTCCAAAAGTCTCAATCAGCATTTTATTCGGATCAAGTAAACCGCCATTTTTTCCATTAACTTGTATTTGACGATCCGCTTGTAAACGATTCACCCATTGTTGCTGTTCCGCAATCGAAACATCCATTAAAATTCGCTCTCTGCCCAAAGTATCCGTCAAGCGTTTACGAATTTCAGGTAATTGCTTTTTTTCTAATAATAATTTCGCCCAATCCCAATCCACCTGATTCGATTCAGAGCGATCAAACAACCGCAAAAACGTATTTTCAATAACGACCCGATTATCATGGCTATTGTTAAAACTAACCGCGTCTCTTCCTGCCTGGCTCTGCTGAACGCTACTATTTTTAATTTCGCTATGATCAATATTTTGATCCTGTGAAGCCATAATAATTCAGTGTCTCATCAATAACGATTTAATACTTATAGAGGTTTAATCCCCAAATCCATTAAGTATCAGACCTGGAGACCAATCCCCTACTATTTCACTACAGTCCCCAAAAATGTGCCGCAACACCCAACCAGGGCGCAACCGTTTTAAAAACTTCCTGGGCAGTATTCCAGAGACTTTTTCCCGTTTCCGTCGTTTCTTTGACTGTTTTTAGTGTCTCATTAACCTGCTTCAGATTTTGCCCGATCAAATCCTTATTGGCTGAATCCTTAGCCGCTTCACGTTTAGCAGGCCGCAAATAATCTAGAATTTCATCTTTTTGAGCTTGGGGTAAGGTCGCACTTTTGACAGAATTTTCCAACTGTTCCAATTGCTTAACGACTTCGATATTCGTGATTTGTTGTTTTGTATCCAGATTTCCCGATTGAACTTGTTGCAGATTTCCTCCTGCTTGTCCCTGTTGAACCACACCGCCATTAACCGTAATGCCGCTCATACTTTGGGATTGATCGGGCTGTTTTTTGAAAAACTTGTCAAACATTGACCTACTCCCTGTTTAAATTTCCTGTATTGTAAGCGAAAACAATCTTTATTTGAATGCTTTTATATCATCATCTTTCATTTTGACTAAATCTCAGCGTAAAACCCCGTTAGGCGATCGCTCTTTTTATTGATCGTCGTCAAATAACATAGAACTCTTCCCGATACTGAATATTTGAAGTTAATTCAAGAAAAAATAGAAATCTGCCAAAAAAGGGAACAATAATAACGAAAATCAAGTCTTGGGGTTGAAACTGAAGTACATCTATTTAATGTTTCTTAGCCATGAATACCTCCGACACGATTGCAAAATTAACGGGTGCAGGAATGCAAAACAGTTATTTAATGACCTACATGAGTAGCATTAAAGAAGAATTGGCAAAATCTGGTCTTGAATTGAACAATACCGTCATCGCTCAGTTGGGTGCTTTGCATAATCCAGATGGAACACCTCCCGATTCCAGCGCGATTGAAAATAATGAAGAAGTCGCGGAGATCCTCGAAAAACTTGAATCTCCAGAATTTTTAGAAGGACTGAAACAGACTTATAAGGCGAAAATGCTAGAAATCCTCGAAGTTATGGAAATTGAATTAACGCCCGAAGTGATCACCGCCTTTAAAGCTGAATGTCCTCAGCATCTATTTGCCTCTGCCCTTTAAGAAAGATCAGGCATGATTATCCTCTAGGGTTTGATCACAAAAAATTCAGAAAATGTCTGAGAAAATTCAACAGTTTAAACAGTTTTTACGGTGGTTTTGGCAAATAGCAAAAGACTACTTTTTATCCTCAGAAAAATTTCGCGCTTGGGGATTATTAGCCCTCGTCATTGTCGGAACAATTATCAGCCGTCCCTTGGGGTTACAGGTCGCTATTTACACTTCAAAAATCACCACTGCCTTGAGCCAGAAGGATTTTGCTACCTATAAAAATGTACTCTTGATTTCTACGGGCTTAACTGTCTCTCTTGTTTTCATTATTCTAGCTAAGTCTTTTCTGGAACAAAAATTTTCACTGTACTGGCGACAATGGTTAACGAATCAATTTCTGAATCGCTATCTTGGCGATCGCCATTTCTACCATATTAATAATGATAGAGTTATTGACAATCCAGATCAAAGAATCTCTCAAGATATTAATTCTTTTATCAACCAATTTCTAAACTATTTACTGGGATTGATCGGAACCTTACTTAGTGGATTTTTATATATTGGGACACTGTGGAAAATTAATAATTCCCTAGTTTTTATTGCCATTGCCACTGCGATTATTCAAACCCTAATCTCCTATTTTATTGGTCGTGTTTTAACCCCTTTAAACTTTAAATCCTTAGAATACGAAGCCGATTTTCGCTATAGCTTGGTTCATATTCGCAATAATAGTGAGGCGATCGCGTTTTATGAAGGGGAAAAAGAAGAACAAAAAGAAGTCGAATCCCGTTTTCGACAGCTATTATCCGTCCTGCACGCGAAAATCCTTCCCAGTAGTACGTTAACGGGTGTTTCCTTCGCTCTGAATATTGCCACGACATTAATTTGCACCTTACTATTGGCTCCCCGTTATTTCAATAACGAAGTCACACTAGGGGATTTTCAACTGTCTGTCAGTGCGTTTGGTCAAGTTGTCGGCGTTTTTAACTGGTTTTCTAGTAATTTCAGTGGTTTAACTCAATTTGCGGCGGTGATTAAACGCTTGGGAACCCTACAGGATTATTTTGCCGCCAGTAGTTCCGCGATCGCGTCTTCCGCCACTATTCAAACTTTCATTGAACCCCGTCTGGGATTGAGTCATCTGACGGTCAAAACCCCTGATCAAAAACGTACCTTAGTCACCGATTTATCCATCGAAATTCCTGCTGGGGAAGGGATTTTAGTAATGGGAGCATCGGGTCTAGGGAAAAGCTCCATTTTGCGGGCTGTCGCTGGACTCTGGAAACAGGGAGATGGTTATATTTATCGTCCCGAAACCACGAAAATGCTCTTTATTCCCCAGCGTCCCTACATGGTGTTAGGCTCCCTCCGTAAGCAAATTTTGTATCCCCACACTGAACAGGTGTTTACCGATAAACGAATCCAATCCGTCCTAGAAGTCGTTAACTTGGAGGATTTAGTAGATCGCGTCGGGGGGCTGGAGGTGGAATTGGATTGGGCGGATGTCTTGTCTTTAGGAGAACAACAACGACTTGGATTTGCCCGTTTATTTCTCCATCGTCCCCACTATGCGGTTTTAGATGAGGCGACCAGTGCGCTAGATGTCCCGAATGAAAAACGACTTTATCAACAGTTACAGGCGGCAGAGATTACCTATCTCAGTGTGGGTCATCGTCCTACGTTAATTGCCTATCATGAAAGGGTATTAGAGATTTTAGAGGGTGGAAAATGGCAATTTTTATCTGATTGAATCGAACAGGCGATCGCTTACTAAGCTGTTAATTATCTAAAACGCATACAGGCAAGGGGCTTAAGCCCCTTGTTACAAAACTTTCAGCAAAATCATTATGCAATCTAAATTCGTAACAGCTTACCATCACAAAAATTCTCATCATTTTAAAATAATCAAAAAAAAAGAGATGGAAATTGATCCCATGATTGATCTTCCATCTCTGAATATGAATTTGTTGAACTTCTAAGCAACTAAGGCTTTTTGTAAACACTGGGCGATCGAAGCTTTTTCTAATAAGCCTAACACCTCACCCGTTTCTCGAATTACCGCTAATTGGGAATTGTTGGGTTGATCTAGCAATTGAGCAACTTCCAAAAGGGATTGATTCGCCTTCACGGTTTTCAAGTGTTCCGTTGATTGCATGGTTTGATGAATCGTTAATTCTGTCCAGTCCGAGGTCGGAATCTTTTTGAGACCATCAACCTCTAGGGTTCCGACGAGTTGACCAAATTCATTGGTAACTAGAAACTTGCGCCAGCTTTCTTTGCCAATCACGTAATTATTCACAAATTCTCGCAGGGTCAAATCTTCTGTCACGATAGGACTGTTGGGAATCACGGCTTCTTCGGCAGTATGACTTTCTAAACTATCTTTAACCTGGGCATTACGAGCAGAGAATCCAGCATTTTGTAACAGGAACCACCCAATTAATAATGTCCAAAAATTGCCAAAGGAGCTAATGCCGAGAATCCCTAAGCCACCGATCGCGATCGCACTCCAACCAAAGATTTGACCAACGCGACTGGCAATAATAATGCCTTGATTTTGATTCCCCGTAATTTTCCAAACTAAGGCTTTGAGGATATTTCCACCATCTAAGGGCAAGCCAGGAATCAGATTAAACAGTCCTAACGCTAAATTAATCGAAGCAAGTAGGGCAACAATGGCAGCAGCAGGCAGAGGTAAGGGGATATTAATGCCAATAACAGTTAAAACCGCAAATAATATGAGGCTCACCAATGGCCCCGCGATCGCAACGCCAAAAGCTTCTAAAGGAGTTTTCGACTCTTTTTCTAAATTCGCCAAACCGCCAAAAAGAAACAGCGTAATCGATTTGACTTCAATCCCCTGAGCAAGGGCAACCAAACTATGACCCAACTCATGGGCAGCACCGATGCGAATAGGAGTAACGCGGTTGCAAAGCCCAAAAGCCAAGGGGTTACGCCAGATAGTTGCGGAAATTGGGCGAGTTCTTGTCCATAACTCAGCGTTACCAAGCCCAAAATCAAAAACCACGATGGATTCACATAAAACGGAATCCCAAATAATGTACCAACTTTTAAGTTACCGTTCATCGGAAACTCTCCTATTTTAAGTAAGCAAAAGATTAATTTCCCTTTGCGATATTCCCATTGTAACGAAGTGTTAAGTTTATGATAGATAAATGAACACCGTAAAAACCGTCAAAAAAAGTTCGGCTTTTAAATACCGCATTTTGTCATTTGATGCTGTCAATACTAGGGATTGATGATGTTAAGTCCTCTCAAGTTGCCTGGCTTTGTTTTAATGGAACAACCTCTGCTTCATTACTTTCCCTGGCCACCCGAATAATTAAGGCGGACAAAATTAAACAGGACACCACTGAGCTACCGCCATAACTAAAGAGCGGGAAGGGTAAACCCGTTGTTGGTAAAGCTCCTGTTGCGACTCCAATATTTAAGAGGGATTGACCGATCATTACCACCATCACCCCCAGGGCGATTAAACGTTTCACCCGATGACGACAATTCATTGCAATCCGTAGAGCGAGGGTGGAATAGAGTCCCAAAAGACAAAGTAGAGCTATTCCGCCGATAATACCAAATTCTTCAGCAAAAACCGAAAAAATGAAGTCAGTGTATTGAATGGGCAGATAAAATAATTTTTGTTGGGAAAGACCGTAACCCGTTCCCCACACTCTTCCTGAGCCGATCGCGTATAAACTTTGGACTAATTGGTAACCATTGCCCATCGGGTCTGCCCAGGGATCGAGGAAGGAGGTAATCCGTTTACGTTGATATTCCTTAAAAGTAATACTTAAAACCGCCGTCATTGCCCCCAGTACTGCCGTTGTTCCCAAATAACCAAAGGGTAGTCCAGATGCTAGGGCAATCAACCAAATCGTCATTCCACAAAGGGCAGTCGTACTCAAATTAGGTTGCACCAGAATGCCGACTAAGACCAATCCAAAAATGCCGATCCAAGTAAGTCGGACTCTCCAGGGCAATCGCTCCCAGTTACCAAAAATCCAGGCACTTTGAATCACCAAAAATGGCTTCATAAATTCCGAGGGTTGCAACGAAAAAAGGCCCGATCGCGATCCAGCGAGTCGCCCCATTAACGCTGGTACCAAATCCCACCAACGTCGCAAAAATCAATCCCAGAAAGATAAACAACATCCAAGGGGAAATTTTGAGAATATTGGTCAACAGGCGATCGCACAATCCAGTTAAAGAAAATCATCCCTAACCAAACAAAAAGCACTTGACGTTTAATGATATAAAAGCCATCGCCATAATTAGCCTCTCCCTCTGGAAAAGAAGCAGAATATAGAACAATGAGTCCAATCAACAACCATGCAAACGTCAGCCAACGCATTAAGCGGGCTTCTCCCGACCAGTTCTTGATATCTGGATCATAAAAAGGAATTAAATAACGCAGTAGTACGGACGCTTTAATAATCAATCTCCTCCTTTCTTGGTGAATCTACAAATTTTATCTAAATTCTTTATTTTTTATATTATTACGTTGTGCGAATCAGACTAATTGAAGGTAATTTTCAACAGATTGTTCCCCATCTCCTTTGGATTTTGTCAATTTTGCTCAAACATACTAGCATTTTTAAAATGCGATCGCCGATGAAACTTTCCACTTGACCAAAAATTCAAAAAAAGGACAATCTCGACAAAGATAGTCCTTAAGAGTACAGACATGACAAACTAAACAGCCGCTAGTTCAGGTTCAGGACGCTTACTGTTACGCACACCTTCCACTGCGATCGCATAATCGGGAGCATTAAAAACTGCCGACCCCGCAACGATCGCATTAGCACCAGCCTCCAAGACTTGCCAAGTATTATTCGGTTTCAGTCCACCGTCCACTTCAATCCAAGGATCAAGCCCCCGTTCATCACACATCCGACGAAGTTTTTGAATTTTGGGAATCACTCCAGGAATAAAACTCTGTCCGCCAAAACCAGGGTTAACACTCATGATTAAAACCAAGTCACACAGTTCTAATACATGCTCAATCAACTCCAAAGGTGTTGAAGGATTTAAAACCACTCCTGCTTGTTTCCCCAATTCCCGAATCTGACCCAAAGTACGATGTAAATGGGGAGAAGCATTATGCTCGGCGTGGACAGAAATAATATCAGCCCCAGCTTTCGCAAAATCGGCGACGTATTTCTCTGGTTCAACAATCATCAAATGAACATCCAACGGTTTTTTCGTATAGGGACGAATAGCACTGACGATCAAGGGGCCAATCGTGATATTAGGGACAAAACGTCCATCCATAACATCAACATGAATCCAATCGGCTCCTGCTTTATCAACGGCTTCAATTTCTGCTCCTAAACGACTAAAATCAGCCGATAAGATGGAGGGGGCTACGACAATGGGTTTCTGGGACATGACTGATACTTTGCTCGCTAAGCGCACTTTTTCTATGGATAGTTTAAACAATTATGGTCATTTGCGTAAGTCCCTATTCATATAAAATAGCTTGGGCTACTGACAACTTCGGCTGACGAGATCTCTAATTTTTTCAAAAACTTAGTTTTATGACCAACAATCCCGAACTCGAAGCATCGGATTATTGGTCATAATTATGAAGGATTGCAAAAGGGCGAACGATGGGGATCGAACCCACGTATGGAGGTACCACAAACCTCTGCCTTAACCACTTGGCTACGCTCGCCATTGACTAGAATTTACTATAACATAACTAATGTTATGAGTTCAACGGTGTCGGTTAAATTTTTTAAAATATTTGCTTCGGAAGCTGTTCGTGGGTTTAGTCGGTTATTCTGGTCAATTTTAAATTAATCTTAAGCATATTCATTATCATTTATCTAAACGGGTTGGTTGATGAGGTGTGATGGACAAGGCCCTACGGTTTGTAATGACGCTAAGCGGCTTGATAGTGGCCAGTAGCGGGATTTTAATGATAATTACCAATCCCAGTAAACACGACTACGAAGTGTATGCGACGGATGCCTTGTCCTTTTATCTTAAGGATCGAGTCTGTACCCAAGCTTCTACTGATTTTGGGAGTTTTGTCCAAAGCTACTGCAAAACCCTAGTGGATAGTGGACAACCGCAAATTAAAACTATTATTTCTGCGACAACGACTCAACACAATTTTTTGATTTTTAGTATTTATGAAACGGAACTAGCTCTACCTGCACCAATTCCCAGTTACGGTTTTCAGACTATCGGGGTAATGCAAAATTTTTATACCTATCAAGCAGAGAAGTTATAGAATGATTAGCATTATTTGGAGAAATAGCCATGAACGATTCAGCCCGTCTCGAACTTTCTAACAATTCTGAACAATTTTTAGAGACCGATCCTCACCAAACTCGGACTCCGCCTTGGGGAATGGTCACGATGTTAGAAGAAGGGGTACGCCACCGCATTAATCGGATTGTGGTCAAACCTGGTCAGCACATGAGTACCCAAATGCACTATCACCGCAGTGAACATTGGGTTGTGGTGTCAGGGACAGCCAGGGTTATTTGTAATGGGGTAGAAAAATTACTAAAGCAAAAAGAATCTACCTATGTGCCGATGAATACACCCCATCGTGTTGAAAATCCTGGAGTGATTGATCTGGTCATGATCGAGGTTCAAAATGGAGAATATTTAGGGGATGACGATATTATTCGTTTTCCTGAATAGAATTTCATGACTTTTTACGACGACCACTCATACTATTGATCAAAAAAATGCAGTTAATTTTTTACAGTAAGCCAGGCTGCCATTTGTGCGAGGGGCTTTATGAAAAGTTGCAACAGGTGCAGTCGTTAGCTCTGGAAATTGAAGTACGAGATATCACCACTCGTGAGGATTGGTTTAATCTCTATCAGTATGAAATTCCTGTCCTTTGTCAGTGTTTGGCAGATAAGGAACAACCTTTACCTCGTGTTTCTCCCCGTGCTTCAATTCAGCAGGTAGAAAAGATGTTAATTCAGCTTTCCCAAAATCAATCAGGGAAACCCTAACCCCGTTAGTTGATTGTTTAAATATGAGAAGTAAAGCTGAAAAAAATTAAACATTTTGAGAATTTAATCGATTCTTATGTCAGGCTTGAAAAAGTCCTCTTTCCCTCTTTTTCCATGACCAAAAATCTTAAGTATGCTTATTTTCCTGGCTGTGTTGCCCAGGGAGCCTGCCGCGAATTATCCCAATCTACCGCCGCTCTGACCCAAGCCCTCGGCATTGAACTGATTGAACTCAAAAAAGCCTCCTGTTGTGGATCGGGAACCTTTAAGGAAGATTCGCAGTTATTGGAAGATACGGTGAATGCCCGCAATATTGCCTTAGCAGAATCCTTAAATTTGCCGCTTTTGACCCACTGTAGTACCTGTCAGGGAGTCATTGGCCATGTGGATGAACGCCTCAAGGATGCAAAAATCAATGATCCTGAGTATTTGGAGAAAGTCAACGGCTATTTACAAAAAGAAAATTGCTCTCCCTATCAAGGTTCAACAGAAGTTAAACATATTCTCTGGGCTTTGGTCGGAGATTATGGTTTAGAAGAATTGCAAAAACGGGTTATGCGATCGCTTTCTGGGTTAAATTGTGCGGCGTTTTATGGTTGTTATTTATTAAGAGCGCAAAAATCCATTCCCTTTGATGATCCCCTAGCACCCGAATCAATGGAAAATGTTTTTCGAGCAGTGGGAGCAAATCCGATTTATTACGGTGGACGGACTCAGTGTTGCGGTTGGCCTGTTTCTAGTTATGCGACGACCGAATCTTTTCGTTTAGCAGGTGGCCATCTCCAAGATGCGATCGCCGCAGGAGCCGATTGTTTAGTCACGCCTTGCCCCCTTTGTCATCTGCAATTGGACTCTCGACAGCCCGAAATTGCCAAAATGTTAGAGAAACCCCTCGCTCTACCTGTTTTACATTTACCTCAATTGGTAGCCCTAGCTCTTGGCGTAGAACCCGAAAAATTAGGCTTAGACCGCCATGTGGTTTCGACTCGTCCCCTTTTGAAAAAATTAGGCTTTTAAGTTTTCAATTAGTTTCGCACCGGCCCATAATTTTCTGAGATTTTTCAGGGGTTGCAAAGAAAAAATCACCCGCCCCGATAAACTTTGGAAAAAGATACCGCCCACTGTGATTAAAAAGACTCCGTAGCTAATGGCTTGAACCACATAAAGTCTTTGGGTATAACCTAACAGAGAGCTAAACACAATTCCTGGAAAGCGGTCATCAGGTAATACTTTGCTAAAATTCCAGACCAAAGGGCCGAGGATACAATCTCGGTCTAAGGGTTTGGCAAAGGCTTCATAGTAAAAACAAAGAGATTCGGATTGGCGATCCATTTGAGCTAAGGCGTGAACGGCGGTGTCCAAGTTTCCTAATGCTTTAACCACTAATCCGCCAATAATGAGCAGTAACAAAAAGCCCATCACTTTGAAAAATAGCCGAATATTTAACTTAACGCCCCATTTGAATAACAAAATACCAATACCCGATGCCACTCCGATTCCCGCGATCGCGCCCAAAGCTGGAATAAATCCCTGTTGAAATTTAGCCGCAATAAACAGAACAGTTTCAAAACCTTCTCGTACTACCGCTAGAAAAATTAGGGTAAAAATCGCCCAACCGCCCCCAAAATCTTGTTTTAATAACTTTTTTAAATTTCCTTCTACCTGTTCTCGCATTTGCCTAGCCTGGCGAGTCATCCAGAGCAACATCCAACTCAGCATCGCCACTGCCATCAAACTAAAGCTTGCTTCTAACAAGGGTTCGATCACAGGAGCATATTTTTGATTCGCGGTCGATAAATCCTGAATCAACCAACTAAAAAACATCCCAATCATCGCACTCGCAATAATTCCCGCCGTAATTCCGCCATACACCCACTTGGTTAAATGCCTCTGACCTGCTTTTTTCAGATAGGCGACCACAATCCCCACCACCAGGGCCGCTTTCGACCCCTTCCCGTAGGGTAATAATGAAAGTGGGTAAAACGACACTATAATCCATGTTATTTCTCCGCTAAGGGTTTACTGGTTGTTTCGATCGCTTTAATCAGTTCCGTCACCTGTTGGGGCGTTTTGACAGGAGCAGAAGGAGGCACGGCAAAGGGCCAAACCTTTTTCAAAATAATAAAATTGGCTTGAATCGATTTGTCACCCGTGCTATTGGCTTTTTTAATTTGCGGCGCAATGCTCTGATAAAGTTGATCGGCATAAATCACAAAACCCCGTGAATCTTGATATTCAATCGGAGCCGCAATTTTTCCCTTTGATACCGAGGCTCCATATTCCGAGTTCGCTGTATCCAAAAGTCCATTGATGACGGGCAAGATAAATCCTGGAGATTGACGTTCTTTTTCAGGGCAAGACCGCGATCGCATTATCAATGGCCTGCATCGAAGTTTTAAAAGCCGTATCGACCTTTGCCTTATCTTTTCCGCCCGCTTTCACTAAATTTTGTAGAGAAATTAAATTCGTTTTAAACTCACTCACCTTGCGCTCATTCAATTGATCTTCCACATCAGCATAAATTTCTTCAATGGGATGGCCAATATGGGGTTCGGCTTGCTCTGGCTTATTTTGGGCTAACAGTTCCTGGGCAACCAACAGATGTCCCTTCATCAGACCCAATTTAATCATGTAATCAATATCTTTGGCTTCTCCTTCTAAAACAATATCCTCGACCGTAATCGTCTCTTTGATTTGATCCAACTGTTCTTGGGTCAATATATTTTTAGAAACCAGTTCTTCAATAGAACCGTAGGGCCGACTTGCCTGAATTTTATTCGATAGAGCAGGAATCCCCAATTTTGCTTCTAATTTATCTAATTGGGACAAAATCGCATTATTTATATTAATTTTAGTCTCCATGCTGTGAGACATTCCCCCATGATCTGAAGCGGTCGGACTCGGCGCGATCGCAGAAGGAGCAGGAGACTTATTCTCATTACACGCACTGAGAACAAAAATATTCACCAAAATAGCCAGAAAATATAAATATCGATATTTTTTCATTACTTTTATTGAAATCTAGATACTTTACCGCAGAATTTCTCGCAGGTCGTTAGATTATTATTGCAAAAGATTACTAATAAGATTATCACATCAGGGGGTTATTGAGAAAAGATCACATTAAGATTTCAACATAAAAAATCCTGTAGGGGCGAATGGCGTTCGCCCTTGACCTTTAAATTGATAATTCGCCCTTTAAATTAAAGAATTGCATTCACCCTTTAAATTGATCAAGAAATCACATTAAACATCCCCATACAGCCTGATTCCGCGATCGCGTCTTGGTGGGGATGAAACATATACTCGCCTGGATAACGGTAACTAAATTCGAGAATGTGTCTTTCTGCCGTTCCCATCGTGATCACATCGGAGGCTTGGGTCGGCGTTGTCGTCATCCCTGTGGGATAAACCTGAAAAAAATTGGCGTGAATATGAAAAGTTGCTACAGGGTCATATTCAATCATATTCAACAAATAAAGACGAATAAGTTGATTTTGTTTGATATCAATCGGATGTTGCATATAGTAATTAGGCTTACCATTAAAGGCGAAAAGCTCATTCTTGTGGTCTTCATTTACGTCATAGCCGCCCATAATCATGACCATTTCATCCGCTTGGGGACGGGGTTCGGGCGGATCAATAATCATCATTCCGTACAATCCCTTACTGATATGGCGAGTAACGGGGGCAATATGGCAATGGTAGGGATGCACGCCGTAGGGTTCTGCGTCAAATTCGTAGATAAAAACCTGATTATTGCGCACAGGCTTAACCCCATCCATGTCCGCAGGGTGTATCCCATGAAAATGGAGGGAATGGGGATGGCCCGCTTTATTAAAAAAAATCACGCGAATGCGATCGCCCTCGGTTGCGCGGAGAGTCGGGGCGGGAACTTGTCCATTGAGGTTCCAAGTAATCAGGGAAACCGCATTATTGAGTTGAAGCGTTGAAGTGCGTGCTTCCACTCGAAACTCACGGATAGTCCTTCCATTTTCCTGTTTGATGGTTCCGTAGTCAAAATTTCGCAGAAAAACAAGGGGATTTGAGGGATCACCCTGGGGTTTCGGTAAATTAGTTTCTCCCTTTAAAGGAACTGTCGAGTCGGAAAGCCGCGATCGCCCAAGTTGTTGCCATGCCAAAATACTCCCCCCAATGCCTAATCCTGCTCCCAGTCCCCCATAAATAAACTGACGACGATTGGGAAATTTTGAGATTTTCTTTTCGGTAGACATAAAGGAATCAGAAGTAATGACTTTTTTAACGATATTTTCAGTTTCGGGCTGATCGTCATCGTTATATTATAGACATTAGTTCTCAACTAGTCTGGACTGCTGAAAAAATACTTGTGGGAGTCTCAGCTTTTACCCACATAACTTAACGAGTCGCTTGATTGACCAATGCTAAAACATCACTACGGGTCAGTTTTTCCTTACCCAGAGCCATGATATCTAAGGTTCCATAGGCAAGGGTCAGGGGAATTTTACAAAAATTTAAGGCTGGCCCCGCCGAGAGAGATTTAGTGTATTGATCTGCTAATTTTAAGTTACGACGAGCATAGACGTGCATATCTTCCATGCGCCATCCTTTGGGGATAAAACTCACACCACGCCGTAAATCTTCCCGATGATTACGAATAATATTCACAGATTGCAGTCCCCGACCAAAGCCGATCGCGTGACTCCGATTCGTTTGAGTGCCATCATGCCAAGCCCATAAATCCGAAAGCAATAAACCGACGGCTCCTGCCACACTGAAGGTGTATTGGTCTAAATCAGATTCGGTTTCAATCTTCCAATTAGTTTCTGACCAGTAGGCGCATGCGATCGGCCATTGCTGCCGTTGCATCCCAAATTCTAGGGCCAATAGATTCAGGGGCAAGCATCGCCCATTCTCCAACCCTAAGAGTTACATCGGGCAAAATTTCTTGATATTGGGAGAGATCTGTTGAAAAATCTTCTACAGTAGAATTTTCTGTTGCGGCTTGTAAATTGAGACTGATTCGATGAAGAATCTTTGCCTTGGTGGAATTATCCAGTTCAGGATGATCTTCTACCTCGTCAATGGCCCGCATACACAAATAGGCCGATGCGACCGCTTCGAGTAATCCCGATGGAAGCATACTAATGGGAATATAAAATGTCCGACTGGTCTCTTTGAGAACCTCTAGGGCATTATGACGTAAATTCATTCAATCAACTCCTCACACCAAAACCTATGTAATAACAGATACTTCACTGACAGAGAGATCCCCAAGGGGGACTAGGAAGTTCCTGGTACTGGCCAAAAAAACAGCCAGAATTTTCTCTCGATTAATAATTTCATAAAATGGTCTGTTTATTGTATTACGGTTATGGCTCATTTCTCTGTATGGTTAATTTAAGTCGGATTCTTACGGTTAATATTAATCCTCAATCGCTAGGAGTTGAATAAATTCACGCGATCGCAATCAATCTAGCCCAGGCACAGAATCATGGCAACCCAAACGAGAAAAATAATGTTAGCCGAAAAATAACTGTCTTTCTGATTTATAAAGTCTAGATTTTATTGTGTGCTAACATCCCATTGCCCGATAAGATAGAAAGTCAATTCCCGTTTTTTAGTTTGTCCCCATTATCTTAACTATAGTGAAACTTTTTATTTACCATACTCCTGAGCTAACCCCACCTGATACCCTTCCTGACTGTGCGGTGGTGATTGATGTTCTTCGTGCCACGAGTACGATCGCAACGGCTCTAAAAGTTGGCGCAGAGGCCGTCCAGACGTTTAGCTCTCTAGAAGAATTAATGGAGGTGAGTAAACAATGGCCGAGCGAAAAACGTTTATTAGCTGGAGAAAGGGGCGGAGCGAAGGTCGAAGGTTGTGATTTAGGCAATTCTCCCCTGGACTGCACGGCAGAATTGATGGCCGATAAACGACTTTTTCTGACAACGACGAACGGGACTAGGGCTTTACAACGGGTTGAATTGGCGAATTCAGTGATTACTGCCGCGATGATCAATCGGCAATCTGCTGTTAATTACCTCTTAGAAAAACAGCCTGAAACGGTTTGGTTGTTGGGTTCAGGTTGGGAAGGCGGTTACTCCCTCGAAGATACGGTCTGTGCAGGTGCGATCGCTGATTTACTGGTGCAAACAGAAAATGTCACCGTTGGAAATGATGAAGTGTTTGCCGCGATCGCGCTTTATCAGCAATGGCAAAATAATTTATTAGGACTATTTGAAAAAGCCAGTCATGGTCAACGATTATTGCGATTAAATGGCGATGAAGATTTAAAATATTGCGCCACATTAGATTCATTAGATATTTTACCAATCCAAAAAGAACCTAGTATTTTGGTCAAATGGTAGGACAATGCTGGAATTAAAGCCTCTTAAATTAAGCTTTTTCCCTATAGCTTGAAGAATTAGTCACCCTCATGAGTAACGAAAATCTAAATTTGCTGACCTTTTCTTTCGTGATTAAGTAATCCTTACCTTGAAGTTCTTTTTTCCTGTTAAGTTAATATTTGGAGTAATTAAGCTTCTCAATCTCAAAATCATACAGCGTGGCGATCAATTATTCTTGTGGTATCATCTCTAGTAGTCAGTTTAACGATGCTTTTTAGTCAAAAAATCTCTTAGCGGGACTTTACTCGTAAATTTTGGGAAAATTTTCCTTTTTATTGGTTACTCGTTGGTGAGACGTAAAAATGATTACTTTGATTACTAATGTTTATTTATTAAGTGAGAAACCAAAATGTTACAATCAGAAATCAAATATTCTCTTGATCCTGAGTACCTAGAGAATCTTGCCACTAAATATCATCAAGATTATCTGAACGCAGAACCCTTTCCCCATATTATTATTGATAATTTTCTTTCGACAGAAATTTTAGATAAAATCCTAGAAGAGTTTCCACAGCCTGACTCGATCAACTGGCAGAGTTTTAAGAATAAATCAGAAAAAAAATTGGCTTCCACCTCTGAGTTACAGATGGGAGAAACGATCAGATTTCTACTTTATCAGCTTAATTCTTCAACTTTTATTGATTTTTTGGAAAAATTGACAGGGATAGATGGCATCATTCCCGATCCTCATTTCGTTGGGGGAGGATTACATCAAATTGAAAGAGGTGGTTATTTAAAACTCCACGTTGATTTTAATAAACATACACGTCTCAAGTTAGACAGGCGTTTAAATCTGCTGATTTATCTCAATAAGAATTGGGAAGAAGAATACGGGGGACATCTGCAATTATGGGATAGTGAAATGAAAGAATGCCATCAAAAAATCTTACCCATTTTTAATCGCTGTGTTATTTTTAGTACCACTGACTTTTCCTATCATGGTCATCCCGATCCCCTCACCTGTCCTGAAGATCGAACCCGCAAATCCTTGGCACTCTATTATTATAGCAATGGAAGACCCGCCGAAGAAGTCAGTGGTTATGATCATTCAACGGTATTTAAAGCTCGTCCTGATGAAGATTTAACCGAAAAAAAATCCGCATCAGATGAAGTTAAAGAAATGATCAAAAAATTTATCCCGCCTATTTTATTAGATTTATCTAAGGGCAAAACAAAATAGGGATCGTCATTTGATGGTAGACGGAGATAAACTCATTGGTTCTTATTCGCTTACCAACATAAAATCATGTTTCCCTCCTTTATTCCTCCCTGGTTTCTCAAAAATGGGGTTTCCATGACCCTCTATGGTGTCTGGGGATCCAGTCGTCGTTGGGAAGCCAGCACCCTCCACCCTGAACCGCCCTATCAAGACCATATTTTTCAGGGAGCCAATGATGTTCCCATTTTTGGTTGGATTGCCATACCCGAAAAACCGAAGGCAACTCTAGTGGGAACCTATGGCATTACGGGAGATTTGGATAATCAGTGGTTTTTGCGATTATTAGGACGAAAAGCCTTTGCCCAGGGTTATGCGGTCGTTTTATTTGATTGGCGCGCTCACGGAAAAACGGCGGAACTTTCTCCCACTTTGACCTCAGATGGTTTATATGAAGGGGAAGATTTTGTCCGAATCGCGGCCCAGGCAAAACAAATAGGCTGTCCCTCTCCTTTTTGGTTAACGGGCTATTCTTTGGGGGGACAATTGGCTCTCTGGGGCATTAAGTCGGCTCAAACACTGAGTTCTGAGCTGGGATTGGTAGATTCGGATATTGTGGGCGGAGCAGTAATTTGTCCGAGTTTGGATTCGGAGCGATCGCTGACCTATTTGACGGCCCATCCCTATGGTAAATATATGGAAAAAGCCATTAGTAAGCAATTAAAAAAATTAGCCTGGAATCTCCATCGTTTTCATCCTGAAGAGATTGATTCAGAAGCCATTGAGCGGGCTAATAGTATTTGGGGTTTTGATCAGGAATTAGTCATTTCCCGTTTAGGATTTGCCTCGGTCTCGGATTACTATACGGCCAGCAATGCCTTGACCTTCCTGCCCCATTTAGAAAAATCAACCCTGATTCTCTATGCGGCGGATGATCCCCTTTTTGACCCGACCCTGGTTCCTGAGTTGGACGCGATCGCTTCCTCGAATTCTTCCATTGATTTGGCCCTAACTGACTATGGCGGCCATGTGGGATATATCAGTGGTCGGAAAGGTCAGGAATTAGCAGGAGATGAAGATTGTTGGTGGGCGTTAAATCGCTTATTGGACTGGTTTAATCAAAAAATGTGATCACAAACTCATTTTTCCTGTTCCTCTATTTGTCGCACAACGGTTAACGCCGAATAGCTCACCCCTGCGGTTCCTTCCCCTGGATGGGTAGAATCTCCCACTAACCAGAGATTATTAATGGGGGTTCGAGTCGCGATCGCAAAGGGGCCAAAGGTTCCAAGGCGTTGACCTACTCCCCCGACAATTCCCTGATCCCTGGCGGTGAATTTAGCAAAGGTTCGAGGGGTTGCCACTTCCTGATGAATAATATTTTCTGGAGTTAATTTAAAATATTCCCCTAATCTGGCGATCGCGGTTTGGGTATAAAGTTGTTTTAGTTTTTCGTAATCTTCGAGAGTCCCCTCCCACCAAGGTTTGACATCTACAAAAGAAGAGGCGATAATCGTCCGTTTTCCCGTCGGAGCGCGACCATCATCGGCTTTACTCACCGACACAAAGAGAGAATTATTTTCCCCAATGGGGCCATTCGCATCATAAAGAAACTGGAGATGGGGGGGACAATTAGGGGGAATAGCCGTTTCTTCCACTCCTAAATAAACCACAAAAGCCCCTGACGATTCGGGTAATTTATCAATTCTTTGTTGAAAATTAGCAGTAGGAACATCCCATAATTGCACTAAATTTTGCACCGTTGTATTAGAAATAACCTGATCGGCTTTTTCTAACCAAGATTTCCCTGATTTATTGTTTTTGACGATAACTCCTGTGGCTTTTCCTCCTTGAGTATGAATTTTTTCCACACTATGACCCATCAATAATTTACCCCCATATTTTTCTAAACCTTCTACCAGGCGATCGCTCAAAACCTGCATACTGCCCTGAAGATGGAATAAACCCTGGGGAGACTGGGAAACCGATAGAGCCGTTGCTGCATAAAGTAGAGCCGTTTCGTCTGCGTTGACTTGAGAATATAATTTTAATTGCAAATCCAAAAAGGTTTTTAAACGGCGATCGCCCGCCAAACCATAGAGTTTTAAGGCATCTGTGACCGTCATCAAGGCAAACGGAACCGTTATCAGGGTATCAAGGCGCATGGCTCCCACTAATTGCTGTAAATCCCAAACATTGCGGGTTGGCAAAACGGGATCTCTGGCTTGAAACTGCCAACTAGCTTGAAATAATTTACCGAGTAACTGCCAAAAAGGTTCACTACGGGGAAATTGTCGTTGTCTTTCCTGTTGCCATTTTTCGCGATCGCGCCAGACATTAATCGGTTGGGTTTCTCCCGGCAAAAAAACCGCGCAAGCAGGATCACAAAAAGTGGCTTCGGGTAGAGGAAGATCAAGTTCCTGAAAAATGCGATGGTGAATGCCTCCGACTTCCAAACCCGCTACCTGGGTCGCGCCCACGTCAAAGGTAAAACCCCGACGATTAAAGGTTGAGGCACAGCCGCCTGGGAGAATTGCTTGGTCATAAATCGTAACTTCATAACCCCGACGCGCTAATAACGCCCCTGCGGTCAAACCTCCAATCCCTGCGCCAATTACAATCACACGACCTTTGCCAAAATGAGTTATCTTAGAGGACATAGCTTGATGCTTAATATTTCTTTACATTTCCATCTTCTATTATGATAGAAAAAGTCGAATCGTTCTTCTAAATAACGGGCTTAACAATGAAAATATGAGAGGGATTCCAGAAAAAGTTAAATTAGAATTAGATGAGTTTTAATGTGGCATCAGACTTTGTTATTAAATTAAGGAGAAAATAATGATTGATTTACATCCAGAATTTTTAACTAAAAATGGGCAAGAATTTGCTATTTTACCCTATGACGAATTTCGGAAAATCCAGGAAATATTATTAGAAATTAAAAAAAAGGAAGTTTTGATAACCAATAATAATACCGAGTCAAATCGTGATAATTTATCTGAAAAAATAGAAGAAAGTAAAAGAAAATCTTTAAATCAATTAGCCAGGGTAATCAATCAAATTAAATCACGAAAAAACTGCAATCAACTTGAAAAAATTAGAGAGTTTTTATTTCATGATTGTCATGAATTAGGTGATGAAGAAGAACAAAAACAAACTTTAGAAATTATTGAATCCTTAGAAAAAGTATCTATT
>CAWEDJ010000104.1:0-13439 GCA_963807635.1 uncultured cyanobacterium | reverse complement strand
AGATAAAAGACGATTATGATATTGCCTTCGGGAATGACACCGATTCTGACCGTCACGGTATTGTTACGCCCAGCGTCGGTTTAATGAATCCCAATCATTTTCTCTCCGTAGCCATTTGGTATTTGTTCACCCATCGTCAAGAGTGGTCGGGATTAAGCGCGATCGGCAAAACCCTCGTCAGTAGCAGCATGATTGACCGCGTAGGCAAGGAAATTGGGCGTAAAGTCTATGAAGTGCCTGTGGGCTTTAAATGGTTTGTTAATGGTCTTTTGGATGGTTCCTTTGGCTTTGGGGGAGAAGAAAGTGCAGGAGCATCCTTTTTGAAGAAAAACGGGACAGTTTGGACAACGGACAAAGACGGCATCATCATGGATTTACTGGCCGCTGAAATTACGGCTAAAACAGGCAAAGATCCCGGTTTACATTATCAAGATCTAACCTCTCGCCTCGGTAATCCCATTTACAAACGGATCGATGCCCCCGCGACTCCCGAACAAAAAGCCCGCCTCAGCAAGCTTTCTCCCGAAGATGTCCAAGCTTCTTCCCTTGCAGGGGATGCGATCATCGACAAAATGACCAAGGCTCCAGGCAATCAAGCCGCGATCGGCGGATTAAAAGTGACGACCGATTCAGGTTGGTTTGCCGCTCGTCCTTCGGGGACAGAAAATGTCTATAAAATTTATGCAGAAAGCTTTAAAAACGAAGAGCATTTACAACGTATCTTCAAAGAAGCTGAAGAAATTGTCAGTGAAACCTTGAAATAATTTTTCTCTTTTGTATAAGGCGATCGAGATCTTTAAAAATTGCTTTACATCATTAAAATCTACAGAAAATTCTACAAATTAGGGAGGAAAATCAAAACCCTCCTTTTTTTGTCAAAAACTAGGGAACAGCCTTCCGCATTTCCTTAAGGAGCTTCCCAATAGTCACAAAAGTTTGGTTATTTTCTAAGGACTGTAAGGTTTCTTCATCCGCCAAATCAACAATTTTGTTATAGGATTCTAAGGCTTGATTGAATTTGGTAATATTGGTCGATTGATTCTTTGGTAATAAGCCATTCATTGCCAACATAAGATCACCTACTGATTGAGGATCTGCGCCCGCCAAAACAAACTCAATAGCTGTATTAACAGCTTCTTTATTAACACCTGCTACATAAATAATCGTTCCAAGAGAAGCCGCCTTATCAACTCGCTGTTTCGGGCCACTAATGATAAAAATATCTGCTTCTTGATTGGGTCTTTGCAGGGATAACTGTCGCTTAATAGGTTCTGAAAGCTCTATTTTATCAGAAACTTCCATTTTACTGGTTGATGGGGACTGAGCAGAAGCAATTACAGGAACTAACACTGAAATATATACTAACAGAGGTAAGATTTTTAAGACTAAAGCATTCATAAATTTAGTGTAGGAAATTCTATAATAGATTGATTAATCAAAAAAGTTCCGCCCCTTGGGGCGGGGTATGGAAAACGTTTTGCTCGCAAAGCCTTGGTTTCCATTGCAAGCTTATATTTTCCGCTCCAAGGGGCGGGGAATTACACCCAAATTATTATTAAAATCCTTACAGGGTAGGGACATAATATACTATGTCCCTACAAAGCTTTGTCCGTAATCACAACGCAGTTTGCTGTAATTTAACGAAAATCGTCATAAATTTTCTGTCAACTAAAGTTACCTAAAAACAGCAAAGTAACACAATTAACAAATTCCCTAATTCATTAGGGAACAATTCCATATTCAACAATCACTCCATGGATATTTAGAACAACAGGCCCCTGAGTTAAACCTCCCCCAGCGATTATGGGATACATTGCGTCATTAGCTTCATCAAGATGCCCATAGCTCTTAGTTTCTCCGTCAAAGGTCAAAGTGATAGGATCGGTCGTGGTTTCAAAGTTAGCCGCCAGAATATTATTGGTATCGACTGCAATTTGACCAAGCTGTGTCGAGGAAAAAGGATTGTTGAAAAGTGTGTTCTTAGTAAAGTTGACAAAAAACTTATCTCCCGCACTCGTGACATTCTGTAAGACTGCTGGAGAAACAAAGACTTTATTCACACCAGTATTACCTGGGAATATTTTGATATTTGCCGCATTTGGAACACTAGTAGGAACGCCTCCCTTGGTGATAGTCGTTCCAGGAAAGCTCTTTACTCCAGCAATGAGAAATGTAGATCCTTGGTTATTAATACCATTATTATTAATTGTGAGAGGTGAAAAAACGCTTCCTTCGGAAAAAGTATCAACTCCAGAAAGTTGTTGTGTCTCAGCAACTAAAACAGTTTCTTGAAACTTCATAGGAGAAGCTTCTGCGCTAGAGAGCCAGGGGGTAAACAGGGCAACAAAGAATAAAACTTTTATGTTTTTCATGATAGGTTCCTCTATAGGTAAAAAATTAATATCCACGAGGGGAAAAATTGTAACCTACATTAATACCAAGGAGAAACCGGGTCCTCTGGCGTATTGTTGGTTAGATCTATTCCCTCCATTGTTAGTGTAAGGGGAAATGTCGGAATTGGAACATAGGACATCCCTAAATCGAGAGAAACTCCGCTCCATGCCGCTCCTACCCCTAATTGGGGGGCTAATTGTATGCCTACCCCCCCAAAGATACCAACATCTGTCTGTTGAAATTGCCCCGATGCTCCTCCCACCGTTAAAGCAAGGGGCAGGGTATTAACGGGATCATCGGGTCTAAGGAAGGTATAACTAGTGATAGCTCCCCAATACCCTTCCGCAAGCCTGTCAGGCAGGTTCCTATAATACAATTTAATGAGATTCGTTACTCCTACGGCCATCGCAACCTGAGTTTGAGAATCGCTGTAGACAATCCGATGAAAATCCACATCGATTCCATTGGTTGCACCAAAATTTCTTACGCTTTGCATATTGAATGACACTGTTGAGCCGACGAAATTGGAAGCATCTCCTAAACCAAAACCCAATCCCAAATAACCATCAATACGATCACGCTGTCGTCCTCGAGTTGCTGCCGATCCACCGACAAATAAATCTCCCCAGTTAGCACCGAATGCACTAAAAGTAAAGGTTAAGGAAGGCGAATAGGTTCTTGGGGCATTGACAAAGGATGGATCTAATGGATTAATTTTTAGGTCTTTTTTTCGATCTGATAGATCTTGTGTTTGAGGAAATTCTTCAGGGGGTGGTGTTGACGCGATCGCATCCTTTTGTTTAAAGAAGGGCTGAAGGGGAGCCAAAAAAGATTGATCCTCATCCGGAGAGAAGGAAGCTTTACGAGTATTCTGATTGATGCGGGCGATAGATTGAGATTGGTTAATCGCCTTACGCAGTAGATTTTGATTAGTTTTTTGGGCAGTCACGCGAGTGCTTCGAGACTCCAACAAACCGTCAAGAGATGTATCAAAAGACGTAAAGCCTGAGTTTACATAAAATGCGGTTTTTGTGGAGGATTCAGGGTGAAGAGATTCTATTATTTGTTTGCGTTTGCTCAATGGGGGAGGATTTTTAGCGACTGGAGCCACAAATCGATCATCTATCCCAGTCAGTTTTTTATCCTTATTCAAGGAGATAGACCTTTCACCAGCGACTTTGCTGCCAAGCTCAGAATTCCCCTCACTAAAATCAACGCCTTCCCCAGGGATAGATTGGGCGTTGGTTGATTGAGACATACCTAAATTAACAATCGTCGCAATCAGCAATAACAGTGGAAATGTCTCGTTTTTCATACAATTTTCATACAAACTATTTTTTAGAAAATATTGAATTACGTCGATAGGGTTGAAAGGTAAGGATTTTAATTAATTTTGTTAAGACTTGATGACAGACATCGAAACGGGGGCTAGTTTTCAAAATGAATTATAAAAGATGGAAAAATTATAGATCAACTTGAACAATTTATACAACATATCGTGCATTATTCCAGCAATTCTCATTATGAAAATTCTCGCCTCAAATCCTTGCTGTTAAAGGCTTTCAAAATTTAAGATTCTGTTTATAATTACAACTGGAATGCGATTTTTGTCTCCCTTTGTGTGTCATCTGACGAATTTTGACTTAATGACCGCCTTACGGTGTCTCATTTCTGTAGGATGAAAGCCTGTTTTTGCTTTCTGCATAAGGCTTTTGCCAGAATGAGAATTGCTGGCATTATTCAATAAAATTAAAATAAAAGTAATGGCGATCGCATTGGTGAGAGATTTTGACTGGAAAGATCGGGATCGACCCAACTATGGTTAATCATCAGATATTGTTGATTTGTTAGATCCGTAGATTCAACGCCGAAGACTGTTTTTGCTTTCTGCATAAGGCTTTTGCCAGAATGAGAATTGCTGGCATTATTCAATAAAATTAAAATAAAAGTAATGGCGATCGCATTGGTGAGAGATTTTGACTGGAAAGATCGGGATCGACCCAACTATGGTTAATCATCAGATATTGTTGATTTGTTAGATCCGTAGATTCAACGCCGAAGATCTCTAGCAGGTCGTTCAGATTAGACGAAAGCGATCGCGGCTCAAGTCATACCGAGGAGTTGATTGGCGAGTTTTTAGCCAACGTATTTTAGGAACACTCAAAAACTTAATGTACAAAAATCTTGATTTAGTGTTATGCTAGACAGCGTGCAAAACTAGGCTCAGTAGCTCAGTGGTTAGAGCAGGGGACTCATAAGCCCAAGGTCGCAAGTTCAACTCTCGCCTGAGCCATCTTAATACAGTAAACTATTGCTTGTTTACGCTAACCGATTGGGTTAACGTAAAAGGTTCGACTGTCGCTATCAAAAATATTGGTAATGGATCTCAAATCACTCATCCGCGATATCCCCGATTTTCCTAAACCTGGGATCTTTTTCGAGATATTACGACTCTCCTGGGTCATCCTGAAGGACTTAGGTACACTATTAATACGCTAACTGAAAAATGTAAGGCGATGGGACTTACCCCCGATTACGTTGTTGGTATGGAATCTAGAGGGTTTTTATTTGGCGTTCCCCTGGCGTATCATTTGGGGGCTGGATTTATCCCTGTCCGTAAACCGGGCAAATTACCTGCGGCGGTACATCAAATTGAGTATGACCTAGAATATGGCACTGATAGCCTAGAAATTCATCAGGATGCTCTACAAAATCACCATAGTGTCCTTATTGTTGATGATTTGATTGCTACAGGTGGTACGGCAAAGGCCACGGCGGAATTACTTTCTCGAATTGGCTGTAATGTTTTGGGATTTGCTTTTATTATTGAATTACAAGATCTTGGCGGACGAAAAAGACTGCCAAATTTACCGATCATTACTCTTGTTGAGTATTAAATGACGACGCGATCGCCTGCTTCACCCATTATGAATCGCTGGTTTAGTCAGATTGTTATCTGGTTGACCAGTGAAACTTTTTTGTATATTGCCAAGCGTATTTTACAAGGATTATTAACGCTTTTATTGGCTTCTTTATTAAGTTTTCTGATTATTCAGTTGGCTCCAGGGAGTTATTTGGATACGCTCCAACAAAATCCTAAAATTTCTCCTGAAACCATTAAGGAAATTAAAATTCAGTTTGGTTTAGATAAGCCTTGGTATGTCCAATATTGGCTCTGGCTTGTGCAGGTCATTACTCGCTTTAATTTTGGACAAAGTTTTGTTTACAATCGTTCTGTTGGTTCTTTATTGCTAGAACGTATTCCAGCAACGTTATTATTAGCCATTTCTTCGATTATTATTACCTGGGCGATCGCGATTCCTTTGGGGGTAATTAGTGCGGTCAAACAAAGTACCTTACTCGATAAAGTTTTACGAGTTTTGAGTTATTTTGGACAAGGTTTTCCCAGTTTTATTACGGCTTTAGTGTTACTGATTGTTGCCCAGAATGTTTCTCCCCTCTTACCCGTTGGCGACATGACGAGCATTGATTTTGCAGAATTTTCGACGGTAGGTAAAATTAGTGACATTCTTTGGCACATGATTTTGCCGACCTTAGCCTTGAGTATTACCAGCTTTGCAGGATTGCAACGATTGACTAGGGGACAATTATTGGACGTTATGCGTCAGGACTATATCCAGACCGCTAGAGCGAAGGGATTACCTGAAAATAAGGTTATTTACGTCCACGCTCTCCGTAACGCGATTAATCCCCTAATTACCCTGCTGGGATTTGAGTTTTCCAGTTTATTAAGTGGAGCATTTATTGCTGAATTTTTCTTCAATTGGCCAGGGTTAGGACGATTAATTTTACAAGCGGTCACGGCTCAAGATTTGTATCTTGTTATGGGCAGTTTGATGATGGGAGCGGCCATGTTAATTGTGGGGAATTTACTGGCTGATTTACTTTTAAAAGCGGTTGACCCTCGGATTAAACTTTCGGACTTGAAATGATTTTTAACTAATTTGTGATTATCTCAAAATGTTTACTGAAATTCATTATATTCTGCGCTCTAGGTTAGATGGACAATACGTGACGGCTCGTCTTAAAAATCCTGATAAGAATAGGGAAGTCAACTATATTTTATTATTTAAAGAAGATTATGAAGCCTTGAGTTATGTTAATACCCACGCGCCCGATGTGGCAAGTCGTTTTGCGGTGGAGTCGGTAACAGGAACTCAACTCAAAAATCAACTTCAACGCTGGGGTTTTGCAGGAGTCGGTTTGGTGCAGGAGCCGCTAGAACCCAAAATTCAGTTTTTTAAGATCTAAAGCTAATTTTCAAAGATGCGATCGCCTCTTTTTGAGCCAATCTGTTTAGGGATTTGCTGTTAGATGGAATAATAAGGAAAATCTTATCTCTGAAATGTCACGATTTTTCGACAAATCCATACTGCTCGGTTAAAACGAGATTCTTTTCTACGGGAAAGCAGCAGAGAGTTTATGCCACCTAAGCATTTGTCGTCTTGGAAGTTCTAATTTCAATGGATACGTTAATTATTGCGCTTATTTGGGTATCATAGGGTGTGTGGAGTCTTTTTAGTGGAAAGTCATACCACCACGCCTATGGGGAGTTAAATCCATTTGGGAGTTATTACAGCGAATCATGCCATTATCATCTGAATCATTAACCCCAGTAGCCCATTATCTAGAGGAACATGAAGAGTTCCAGAGAATCCAGAAATTAGTTTTCTGTCTCTGTAAAAAGTATTGGGAAAATGATCCGAATGTTCTCCAAAGTTTTTCCTTAAATCAGTTGTTATTAGAATTGGTGCAAGCCAAGCCGACTATTGAGCAGTTAACCTTCTCAATGTATAAATTGGTTAAAATTCTCAATCGTCCCAAGGTTTATGCGGCGGTGGCTAAGGTGATTCTGGAGCAACTCACCCCTGTTTATCAAAGTGAGAAAAAGCGAGAGAGTGATGAGGGTAATCAAACCAAGATGACGGTGGTGGAGCGATCGCCTTCAGAGAAGGAAACCCAGGTCATCGATCAGGATTTTTTAGCAGAACAAATTGCCAACAAACTTTCCCAACATTCTGAAGCTTCTCGCATGGTGAAATTGGTTTATGCGGCCTGCAAGGATTCCTGGGAAAACGATGCAGAGGTGATCCATCGCTATGGGCTGAAAAATTTGATCACCGAACTCCGCGAAAAGTATCCCAGAAAAGAAGAAATTCAATTTGTTTTTAATCAATTGGTCGCCAATATTAATAAACAAACTCTTTATCTCGCGATCGCCAACCTAATTTTAAGCCAAATGGATTGCCTGTACGAAAACTTCGATGAAGGAGAGGAAAATCCCCATAGTCAGGCACTCAAAACCCAAATTTTACAAACTCCCGATGCCCTAGCCCTAACCAGAGCTAACCGTCGCCAAGACATCGAAACCTCCATCATAGAAGTAAACGCCGAACCCATCGAGACCGTCCTAAGTTCAAACAGTCAACCCCAAAAGAATCCATCCGCAAACGCGCCGAAAGCGTACAATTTATTTGAATTGCGTTTAGAGATTATGCAATACACCAACCCCCTACGGACAAAAATTCTCCTATTCTCAGTCCTCTTCCACAGTTGGGACAAACAGGGCAAAGACTGGGCCATGCTTAGGGGCTATAGCTTAGATGACCTCATGCAACAAGTTATTTTAACGGGAAAACCGATCGCGGAAATTGAAGCCAAACTCTTCGCTGAAGCCAAAACCTTTGCAGAAACGGAAGCCTATTTACAAACCGCAGGAACCATCATCCAAGCACTCAAATCAGTTTTCTAATCCTTTTTCATCTTCTTAAAAAATTTATGAATGGCCATGAACTAATTCAACGTTACACAGCAGGCGAAAAACTCTTCATCGGACTAAAACTGCCAGGAGTCAACCTATCGGGTGCCGACCTGATCGGTATTGTCTTAAGGGAAGCGGATCTGCACGGAGCTAATTTGTTGTTTGCCTATCTAAATCGAGCCAATTTGAATCAGGCGAATTTAGTTGGAGCCAATCTGAGTGGAGCCAGTTTAAATCAAGCCGATCTCAGTAGTGCCGATTTACGAGGAGCTAATTTACATGGGGCATTAATGCAGGGCGCGATTTTAAAAGATAGCGACATTACCTTGGCAATGTTATTAGACACCAACCTCATTGGGGCAGATCTAAGAGGAGCCGATTTAAGTGGTGCAACTCTCACAGGAGCTTGTCTGAGAGGAGCCAATATGCGTCAAGAAAAGAAAAGTTATTACACTAATTTACAAGCGGCTGACTTTAGCCGAGCCGATCTTCAGGGGGCGAATATGAAGGGGGTGGATCTCAGTCGAGCGAATTTAAGTGGAGCTAATCTTAAGGAAGCCAACCTTCGGGATGCCGATCTTCGTAAAGCCGATCTGACCAATGCCAATCTTCAGGGAACCCTATTAACCGAGGCTAATTTATCAGGGGCGCGGATGGTCGGGGCCAATTTAAAAAATGCCAATCTCGTCAGGGCCCAATGTCCTCAAGCAGAGATGATGGGGGTTAATTGTCAGGGAGCGATTATGACCCATGCTTGCCTGAATTTAGCCAATTTGAGTCAAGCGAATTTAAGTTTTACCCGAATGAATCATGCCGATCTGAGTCGTGCCATCTTATCGGGAGCTAACTTTGGGGATGCCGAACTGATCGAGGCTTTTTTAGCGCGGGCAAACTTAATGGGAGCCAATTTTACTAATGCTAACCTGAGTCGTGCGGATTTAATGAGTGCCAATATGACTGGGGTAAATTTTCGAGGAGCCACGATGCCCGATGGCAAGGTTCATGATTAAAATTCGTTTTGGTTAATTTTATGATAAATAATACGATTTTCCACTTAGCGATTCCCATTAACGATATTGACAAAGCCAAGCTCTTTTATTGTCAGCAGTTGGGTTGTGAATTGGGTCGAGCAACTGACAAAGCCTTAATTCTTAATTGTTATGGTCATCAAGTGGTTGCCCATATCACCGATGAACCCCTAGTCCGTCAAAAGAGCATTTATCCCCGCCATTTCGGGATAATATTTTTAGTGGAATCCGATTGGCAAAATTTAGTCCGACGAGTGGAATGCCAAAATATGCCGTTTCATTTATCGCCTAAACAACGCTTTGTTGGGGAATTGACTGAACATCAGACTTTTTTCTTAGAAGATCCCTTTTATAATTATCTAGAGTTTAAATTCTACCGACATTTTGAAGCCATTTTTGGGGGTAAGGAGTTTACGGCGATCGGCGATCGCGACTGAATTAAAATGCTGGTTTTTATCCATTGAGATTAGCCGCTTATCCGCCATAACTCATCGCGAATTTCCCGTGCGGCTGTTACCAAGAACCGCATTGCGTCCATTCGGTCATACCAACGACCTCCTGCTAAACTACTAGGAGATCCTTTTTGGTTAGATAAATTAGGGTTGCTCACCAGACAAACTACCTCTGGATAAAACCGTCGAAATAAGTTTAAAGCTCCATCAATATAAACACGACCGCCCCTGGGATGACCCGATGGATTTTCCAAGGTTTCTTCCATATACTGAACCAACTGATGTAACGTTTTTCCATTCACACAATAGCAATGCGCCCAAATAAATTCCCCCGTATAGGGAACTAAACCCAGGGGATAACCACTGAGATCAGCCTTCTGGATATGATGACCCAAATAACAAAGATCCCAACTATTTTGAGTCAAATGCTGTACAATTTTTTCTTGTTCTAAGGGTTGTCGAAGTTTTCGTCTAAAAATTGCGTCGTCTTCCAGAATCCAGACATTTTCTAAACCGTCTTTGAGGGCTTCTTTGAGGATACCAAGATGGCTCAGGAAGTTGCCATAAACCCCAATCGAAGTAAATCCGTTAGTTTCCTTGGGCTTGGGAGCATGGGGAATATAGACTTTTGGATCTTGGATATCAATCCCAATATTCAGTAATTCAGTTCCCAAAGCTCGGTAGCGATCCACCCGTTCTGGCAGATGAATAATATATAATCGTTCAAAATAATCTAGCAAAGGTGCAGAGCTATTCATAATAACAAATGTGACTGAGTTTCTATTGAAATATTTTTGGTTGTGTCTTCCTTTAACGAATGACTGTTTTTAGGAGCATACAATTAATTTCTAGAGATTAATCAAAATTAAATGGACTGACAAAAAATATCTATAAATACTATAGATATGGACTTTTAAACTATACCACCTTAGCCTAATTTAGAGGAAGAAAGCGTTTAAAGCCTAGATTTTTCTAAATAATTGCTTTAATCGAATATGTTTTTTTCACGAAAAAGACCATCAAGTTTAGGAGTGGTTCCTCCATATATTTTGCACTAAAAAGAGAAGATATCAACAAATTTCTGATAATTAGGCTCTTAATTACCTAAATTGACTAAAAAGTTGACGTTTTATCTTTACAGCTTGTCTTAAGAGAAGATTACGGCGTTCGGCGTTTATTCCACAGCACTAACATGATTAAAAATAAAATTCCCATGACTCCCGCTAGAGGATTGCGATCGATGCCTGTAATCCAAGTTGGGACTGTATCAGAGTATTTGATTAATTCACCGACATTAAAAATGTAATATCCCCAAACTAATCCGCCATGTAAACCCATACAGATTCCTAATGTTTGGCGATGCGATCGCTTTGCTAAGACTAGGGCAATTCCTAATAAAAACAAGGCAGGAAATTGGGGAAAGGTGCGGATAATTTCTCCTACGGGTTTCAAAAAATGTAAGGTTGCAAAAATAAGTGCATTAGACCAAAGAGATTGATTGAGAGAATAATCTTTTTCTAATTCTGTGAGTATCCAACCCCGAAAAAAAAGTTCTTCGGCAAAGGCAACGCCCAATCCTGTTAAACTACCTTCTAAAATAATTTTCAGTAAAAAGACTTTTGACGGCTGAATTTGTACCCAGCCAAAGAGCGATTCCGTAAAAAATAAGGTAAAAGTCAATAATAAGCCAATAGCAATTCCTTTTAACCAGTCAATACCATTTTGTCTTGTCCAAACTAAACCGTAAAACTCAAATCCTTTGCTGATTCCATAAACGCGATCGCTCCAAAATTTTAATAAAAATAGGAAAATCCCAAATAAAGCAACCATTGTCACAATTGAAGCTAAATTGGGGTCATAGTTCAAAATGGAATATAAAGGTAACGCGATCGGCAACCAACAAATTAATAAAATCGCAATAAAAATTCCCAGCCGCAGAGGTGCTGGGTAAGTCGCAAATTTAGGCCAATTAATCTTCAATTTGGATTGCCTTTTTAGGATTATTCGTCGGGTTCAATGGTACTGATTAAACCCAAGTTATTTAAGGTTTCAGAATAGAATTCTGCGTGTTCCTGAACACAGGTAATCACCAGAGCCAAGCCATTGGTGTGGGCTTCCATCATAATATCGACCGCCTGGGGTTGCGTCATGCCTGCAACGGTTTGCATTAAGGATTGAACCACATACTCCATCGAGTTATAGTCATCATTATGGAGTAAAACTTTATAACGGGGGGCTGGCTTCCGAATCGTCGCGTTTTCAGGCGATCGCCGTTCTAATACATCGGTGGACATAATATTTCGACCTTCATCAACAATTAATAATTAGTGCTAAGGATATGAATTTGTCAAATATCCTTTTTAATGATACTCAAACTGGCCGAATTTTGTTACAAATCTTTAGTGATTTTTGGCACAGTGTTGACCTTCTGGGTTAACTTGAGAGATCGTTAACCTTAATTGCGATCAAGTATTATTTAGCCATGACAGCCACTGCTCCCCACGAAAAAGCCAGAGGATTGAAGCCCAGTAGTCCCCGCCCCGCCAAAGCACTCTGTAGCGAGTGTGGACTCTGTGATACCTATTATATCCATTACGTCAAAGAAGCCTGTGCGTTTCTCAATCAACAGGTGGCTGAATTGGAAGAAGAGGCTCACGGTCGCAGTCGGGATTTAACGAAAGAGGATGATTGGTATTTTGGGGTACATCAAGAGATGATGATGGCTCGAAAACAAGAACCGATTGAAGGAGCGCAATGGACAGGAATTGTCAGTAGTTTAGCCTGTGAAATGTTAACCAAGGGATTAGTGGAGGGAGTGGTCTGTGTGCAAAATACGCCCGAAGACCGTTTTCAGCCCATGCCCGTGATTGCCCGCACGCCCGAAGAAGTTTTAGCGGCTAGGGTCAATAAACCCACGTTATCGCCCAATTTGTCGGTCTTGGAACAGGTTGCAAAATCGGGAATGAAACGCTTATTAGTGATCGGCGTGGGCTGTCAAATCCAAGCATTACGCGCTGTTGAGAAGGAATTGGGTTTAGAAAAGCTTTATGTGTTGGGTACGCCCTGTGTGGATAATGTGACGCGATCGGGATTACAGAAATTTCTGGATACGACCAGCCGATCGCCTGAAACAGTCGTTCATTACGAATTTATGCAGGATTTTCGGGTACATTTCAAGCATGAAGACGGTTCCGAGGAAACGGTTCCTTTTTTTGGTTTAAAAACGAATCAATTAAAGGATGTTTTCGCGCCTTCTTGTATGAGTTGTTTTGATTATGTGAATTCTCTTTCGGATTTGGTTGTGGGCTATATGGGGGCGACCTTCGGGTGGCAATGGATTGTGGTTCGTAATGAGACGGGGCGCGAGATGTTAGACCTCGTTAAAGACCAGTTAAATGTGCAACCTGTGATCTCAAAAGGCGATCGTAAAGCAGCAGTCCAACAAAGTATTCAAGCGTACGATAAAGCAGTTACGTTGCCGATGTGGGTTGCCAAGCTTTTGGGAATCGTGATTGATAAGTTTATTGGGCCGAAGGGTTTGGAATATGCACGTTTTAGTATTGATTCCCATTTCACTCGTAATTATCTTTATGTGAAACGGAATTATCCTGAGAAGTTAGCGGCTCATGTTCCAGAGTTTGCAAAGAAAATTGTTAGTCAATATAAATTACCTAAAAATTAACCGAATACTTAATTTTGTTAAATAGTCTTAGAGCGTGTCATCAATTAACACACTTAACATTAGTGGATAATTATGCTGTTCAAGCTGGGCTACGCTAAGGG
>CAWEDJ010000103.1:0-12982 GCA_963807635.1 uncultured cyanobacterium | reverse complement strand
CGGATAATTTTGCCATGAATTTTAAAAATAAACCTGAGATAAGTGGTGCTTTATTTAAACAAGCGGTTAATTCTCCCCAATGGTCTGGTTTAATTAAAAAAGCCTACGCAGAATTACCAAAAGAAACACCTCTTCCCACTGTGGAAATTGAAGGCTCTATCCAGTCCCAAAACCTGATTCGACCGATGCCCAATTATTATTACGTCATCAATCTTTGCCCCTCAGTTCGCTGTTAAAGCAGATGAATATTTATAGTAATAATGACATGGCGGAAATGTTGGCTGAAGAAATTGGCGGCGCGGCGGTGGTTGTCGAGAGGGTTTCCCAATTAGCCAAGATTCCCCAGGAGAAATTCAGTTAAAAAATGGATCGGGATTAGCGGTAGAAAATCGCATTTCTCCCCGTGCGGTGACGTTGATGTTTATGGCATTACAAGAAAAGTTAAAATCCACAACCTTGAATCTTTCCGATCGTTTCCTGTGATGGGACGTGATCGCGATGGAACTCTAAAGTGGCGCAATATGCCCCCAGGTTTGACGGTGAAAACGGGAACCCTCAATCAAGTCAGTGCTTTAGCAGGGATTATTCCGACCCAGGAACGGGGAATGGTTTGGTTTACGATTATTAATGGTGGCAGTAATTTTGATCGCCTACGGGCAGAACAGGATAAGGTTTTACAGCGTTTATCTCAACATTGGCAGATTTTACCGACTGCATTAATCCTGCCACTATCAGGTTTTTTTGGGTGATCCGTCTCGCAATTTGGCAAGTAATGGTTAATTAAATTTGAACAAAAAGATCTTGAACACGATATCGCTTCCATCAGATTATTTTAATAACAAATAATACAACTGACCATCATCGCTCATCAAACCAGCGCGATCGCCTGCTAAATTGCCTGTCCCCATAAAAATATCAACCCGACCCGGCCCCTTAATCGCACTGCCCGTATCCTGATCGAAAACATAACGACTCACCCATTCTTTTTGTAAATTAGTATTAGGAATCTGAGTCACCAAAATCGCCAACGCCCCTGGTGGCATCAGTGACTTATCCGTTGCGATCGATCGCTCTGCGAGGACAGGTAAGCCCAAACTGCCCGTTGCCTTAGTTGCCGCCGAAGTTTGTTTAAAGAAAATAAAACGATTATTGCGGGGAACATAGCGATCCACCGCTTCAGGATGTTTTTTGAGATAATCAATCAGAATCGGTAAAGTCAACTCACCTGGCTGGAAAATACTATCTTTCACCAATTCCTTGCCCAAACTCACGTAGGGATAATCCGTATTGCCATCAAAACTCACGGAAATGGTTTTCCCATTGGTTAAACGCAATTTAGCCGAACCTTGGATCTGCACTAAATAAGGTTCCAAACGATCCTTAAACCAAGCCAACTCATAGCCCTTTAGAAGAGTTTTTTCACCTAATCCATCCGTTCCTTCCAATTTTGACCGTGTGGGATGGGGTTTAGACCACTTAGAAAAATTCTCAGGTTTACGATAGAGGGGATAGCGATATTCGGCTGTTTTACGGGGGCTTGCAGTATAAATGGGCTCAAAGTAGCCCGTGAAATGAACTGTTCCCTGATTATCGTGACCTGTCGATTGATAAAAGACAAATTCTTTTTTAACTGCCGCTTGTAATGCTTCAGGCGATCGCGCTTGTTTGACAAGAGTACGAAATCGCACTAGAGAACGCTTGACTCGTGCCAAAGTAACGCCTTTAACGGGATAGTTGCGGTAGGCTTTGGCCGCATTAGCAGTGTTGAGATAGCGTAAACTTTGATCAATTGCCTGAAGTAAAACCGCGCGATCTTTTGTCCAAATTTGGTCATCTAGACCGATTAATTCAGGATTTTGAGGAGATTGAACAGGGGTTAGGGGTAAGGTTTGGGATAACGATAAATGGGGAGTCGTTGCGATAATTCCTAAGCTCAATAGAAATACTGTAATTGAATTTTTCATCATCTTTTTGATCGAGAGGCTAGTGATATAGAATAGATTAAATCTTGACGATGGACAAGAATCGTAGAGTTTGAAAGGTAGGCAATAAAAATAAAAAAAGTTGCGTGTCTTTTCAATCTGTTTGATAAATTGCTTCTGCCACTCGTTTTAATCGTCTTAATTGAGCCTGCATATCCCGACTTGTCCATTGGGCGGCAAATACTTGAAATCCCCAACTCACTAAGGGATTAGGAATTTCAAATTCAAAACAATTAATCAGTAAAGTTCCCCTTTCCATCGGTTGGCATTCCCAGCGATCGCGTCCCTTAAAAAAACCATCAAATGACCAGATAATTAAACCAGGTTCTCTTTTAACGACAACGCTTTTTAAAGTGGGCTTAAGCAAAGGAATATTAATAATAAAACGACTTTTTCCGCCAATTTCTGTACTCCAATTGCCAATGGGTTGACAGCTTAAAACAGGATTTAACCAACGGTGCATAATGTCTAAATCCGTAAAGCATTTCTCAACCGTAGTGGCACTGGCATTAATTTCAATTCTTTGTTCAAAAATCATAGAAGATAATATTAAAAATAAAAAGTTTAAGCATTTATTTAATTTTATTCAAGCATTTTAATGGGCCCTTGTACGCTGGCTGTAAAAAATTGTTTAACCATCTCATTATCCGTTGTATCAATTTCGTCCACTCGACCTTGCCATTGTACCTTTCCCTCGTAGAGCATCACAATGCGATCGGCAGTACGACGAATGGTACTTTGTTGATGAGTAACCATCACATAGGTATCACAGCCTCCTTTAACGGTTTGCAAATGACGCACTAAATTTTCAACAACAGTAGAAGCAACGGGATCGAGTCCCGCCGTCGGTTCATCGTAGAGGATGATTTCGGGATCGTCCTGAGGATTTTCGGGATTCGACATAATTGCACGGGCAAAACTCACTCGTTTACGCATTCCCCCCGATAGTTGGGACGGATAGCGATCGCAGATTCCCTGGAGTCCGACCATTGCCAATTTTTCTTCTACTAATTGTCGAATTGCAGAGGGTGACAAAAGAGAATGTTCATAGAGAAAGAAGCCAACATTTTCTTCTACGGTGAGGGAGTCAAAAAGGGCTGATTGCTGAAAAACCAAGGCGATCCGCATAGGATTTTCCCCATCTTCAACTAGGCCTGGACGAGGTGTTCCTTTGATTTCCACTTCTCCTGCATCAGGGGGCAATAATCCTGCAATAATCCTCAAAATTGTTGATTTTCCTGTGCCTGAAGGGCCGATAATCACCAGGGCTTCTCCTTTATAGATGGTGAGATCAATGCCATCCAAGATTACCTGATCCCCAAAAGATTTACAGATTCCTTTTAATTGAATCAATGGTTCTCGCATAATTGACGATGAAAAGTTCATTTCCTATCTTAATCTTAATAAATCTATATCTTTAGGACAATATTCTGTTAATAGCAATGCGATCACCTATTTAACTTTAAACCAACTAAACGCGATCGCCTATTGATTGTGTTCAAATTTTATTAATAGTCTGAAAAAATAGCTTCTAAATCCCGATTAGCGGGAACGACACGCATAATCTCAAGTCCACCATTTAAGACACGATAAAAAAAATATGTTTTTTCATCGGTAAGCCGCGTAGATAGGAACGAATTTCACGATAACTACGACCCATCATCGGAAATTGGGTTAAATAGCAACATTTTTTGTTGAATTCATTTAGAAAATTTTCTCCTTTATTAACATTATCCATTGCTAAATAATCTATGATTTGTTCAAGATCACTCATGGCTTCTGGGGCAATGATATATGAATTCATGGAAACTTAAATTTCACTATTTTTTTGAAGTTTTTTTCTTAGCAGGGCGATCGCGCTCTCACCATCAATTCCTTCGCCTCGATCTAGTTGTTGGGCGGCGATGTCAATTTTTCGACCAATTTCCTCGCTCCATTCTTGATACTGGTCACGCTTGTTTAGTAGCTCTAAGGCTTCAGCAATAATTTCGTCGGGATTTGCGTAGCGTCCTGTGTTGAGTTGGGCTTCAATCAGTTTTTGATGTTCAGGTTTGAGTAGTAAATTCATAGTAAATCAGGGTTGAACTTTTTTTGATTATAATTGTTTCTACGATTCTGTCAGTAGAAGCGCGATCTCCTATTTACCTTTAACAACTAAACGCGATCGCGACAATTTCTAAAAAGGTAATTATTTTCTAGCTTGTTTTGAGACAGTTTTTAGTCCTCTCCTCGTATTCTGATCCGTTTTTCTTCTACAATCCATAAGCGATGAATAATTGGTTCTTGATTTAATAAAGGAATCGCTTGTTGAAAGATTGACATTAGGTATAGTTTATCTTGACGATTAGCTCGTAATACTATGATTCCTAAAAATTGTTCTGGAGGATAATTTCTAATATTACTAAAATCTAAATCGAGGGTTACTAAAATTCTATTTTCTTGCTGACAAATATCCAGAAGAATGGGATCTTTTTCACCTTTTAAATTCTGTTGATGAACGGTCATGGCATCATAACCAGCATTTTGTAGAAGTTCAGCAAATTCTACGGGTAAATTTTCATCAATTTTAAATTTCATGGTTTACAATTTTAAGCCGAGATGATGCGTTCACGGGCGAGTTCTGCGGCATAGGAGATGGCCGCCTGAATATCAAGTTGATTTAAAGATGGATAGCTTTGCAATATTTCTTCATTGCTAATACCTGCGGCTAGGTTATCTAAAATAATGGAAACCATGATACGGGTTCCTTTTATGCAGGTTTTTCCATGACAAATTGAGGGATCACTGGTAATTCTTTCTTGCCATTTCATTGTTTTTGACTATTTTGAAAGGACACTCTAATTATTTTAACACTTTTTTGCGATCGCCTATTTCCCTTTAAACCAACTAAACGCGATCAACGTTGGGAAAATATGAGAATATTTGTTTGATTATTATTTTTTCTTTTTGAATTTATCAATATTTTTTTCTTTCGACAAGAGAAATTGAAGGAAGGATTTATCTTGAAATCGGCAGGTTTGCATAATTCCAAGAAGCAACAAGTAGTGAGGCATCATAGATTCAAAGAAAGTACCTGAAATTTTCCTTTGAACAGCTAAGTGTCTAATCGCACGTTCTCCCATATTATTATTCCAGGGAATATTATCTTCGTTAAGAAAAGTAAACAAACTTTCTCTGTAGCGCAATAATCGCTTTTGATATTTGAGTGTTAACTCAGATTTATAATTTTTGTTAATTGTATCTTCATAAAATTTTTCAACACTAGAATTAAATTTACTAAGTTTTTTAGTTTTTAATCCATGCTCCTCGACACTTTGTAAAATAGGCACAATCAGATTGCGTACTTCTAATATAAAGCTTTCATACTCTATATCAAAGGGAGCCTTCCATAAATCATCGTTCATGTCTCGAATTAAATGTACCCAACACTTTTGTTGCTTACATTGAACGGAGTCATATCCCGCATAAAAATCTGAAATTAGGGTTCCAGCATAATTACCTAAAAATTCATGGATGATAGCGGCTTCTCTCGTTGGAGTGAGCTTAAAAACAACATGAATTCCATCTGTAAATACCCAAACATATTGATCAAAACCTTGAATATTAACAACCGTCTCATCTGCATGAATAAAAGGACTTCTTAGCATTTTATCGATAAGAAATTTTTCCGTTTCAACATAATAGTTACTAAAATATTTTAAAAAATTTGTGAGCGAACTCTTACCAATTTTTTCTCCAAATTGATCTTCTAATGTTTCTGCAATAACTCTGTAAGGTAAGCGTAGAAACAATCGGTGATACACAACCCATGCTTGAATACCATGTCCATACGAAAAATAGCCTAATTCTAGCATCATTTCCGAGGGATTATAGTATTTATTGCATTCTGAACAGAAACCCTTTTTTCTCACATATTTTATAATTACTTTTTTGATGGCATTCTTGACAAAAATGAGATCGACAATTGTAGATTCTGTAGTTCGGGTTGACTCGATTAGAGGTTGGCCACCATGTTCATGTTTCGGACATTCCAATCTTGTGGCAAAATAAATGACTTTGTGTGCTTTTGGAAGTAATTTTGTGTAACCTTGGTGTCCTTTTTGACCTCCGCGTTTTAACTTTTCTCTATTGCTATTTGTGCCATCCTGAAAACTAATTTTTTTTCTATCATAGTCACCATGAGCAATTTTGAGAATCGTGTCAAGCTGATCGTGTAGTTCAGTGCCTATTTCTGTTGTCGATCGTTTAGACTGATCTACAAAATCAATCTCGGATAAGGTGTCAGCAGAATCCTTAATTGTGGAAAGTTTATCCGTTAATAATTTCAAGGATTGACAATCTTCGCTATTATAAATCAGTAGTGAATTTTTGTAGCTTTCATCTTTTGTACTGTCCCAATGGTATCTCCAGACAAGACTTTGTAGCCCAGATGCTTCTGGAGATGTCCAAGAAGCTCCAATAAAACGACCAATAGTTTTCAATCTATTTGAATAGACAGGAAAATATATTCGACCATAAATGTAAGTATTAATATTAACAAGGCGTTTTTTAATACTTTCAATATCCACACTTAAATTTGATTCATAAGATTTCGCTAATTTGTTGATCGCCCGCAATTCATAATCTCCATAATGATAAATAGGTGCATCTGGATATTGATTAACTACTTCTATAAACTGTTGCCATATTACATATTCATCTTCACAAGTATCTGCCCAAAAAGAATAGTGATTGCATGATTTGTTTTCATGACACACAAGCAATCCGAGAAGATACTCATAATTCTGATCTGGAATTCCCTCAATATCAAAAAATAGTTCGATAGGTTTTCTGTTCAATTTAGGTAATTCATGAATATAAATCTTATTTGTTCTAATCGCTAAAGCCTGTAACTCTAATTTATGCAATTGTATTGGGGCCTTCTTTTTTCGTTTATTGCGTCGTCGAGGTTTGTACAAGTAGGAAAGTTGTTTAATCGTAAAAATCCCTTTCTTCTCATAGTGTCGAATAACTTTTGAAGTAGCGTGATCCAATAGACTCAGATTATCATCTTGTTCAGCCTGCACTTGGCATAAATTCTGAAATTCGCAGTAAGTACAGTGTTTATTTAAGATGAGGGGAGGAATTTTAGGTGGAGTAGATTGAGTTAGTTTTTGTAGGTCTTCAAGTATAGGATTTAAAATTTTATAACCATTTTCTAGTCTGACTTGATGGGATTTTAGTCCACCATCAATAATCCAACCCCTTGCAGGTAGTTGACCTTGAATTTCCCCTAAAATATATCCAATAAAGATTAATTCTAACTTTTGTTCGTTGCTAATATGGTGTGTTCCAATAAAAATTGTTGGTTCATAACTGTATTCACCTAACAATGAAGGAGAGAGTGTTTTTGTCAGAATACAACAAGCTATTTTATTATTTTCAATTTGGATTTCTGTATTAATTAAAAAATCGCTACTTTCCCCCAAGTTCTTGTTATTAAAAGATATTGAAGCAGGATACTGTTTACTCAGATTATTTATGTATTTATTTTGATTAATAGATTTTTGTTTTTCAATAATAGTGATATATTGATTATGTCTGCCAACCTCATTAGAAAACAACAATAGATATGCTTTACGAGGACATTGGGCGTAAGAAACGATGATTTCAGGAGTAATAATTTTATTCATAATTTGATTTGACTTTATTTTTAAGTACTTGTAAATTTATAAAAAGTCTGTTCATTTTGCAATAAATTAAATTAAATCATAAAGCAACAGAAATATTAAATGTTTCTTTGAGTCAATATTTGAAAATATACAATTTTTTCTGATTATTTAATACCATATATTAAATAAAAACTAACTTTTGATGTTAGGTAATTGATAAGCATTTTTGTCACCGGTTTTTATATAAGCATTAGCTAATAAATCTTGTCTAGAAATATTGACTACTCCATTAATCATATTATTAACCTCATCAAAAATACTTAATTGAACTTGAGGCTTAGGCAATAAATCCAAAGATTCCAATAAACGATCCTCAAGCTGAGAATGAGACTCTAAATCTCCATTCAATAAAATATGATGAATATCCAGATCACAATCTCGTAAATATTGACAAATCAAAATCGCTCGATGACAAGTAATCGGATCTTTCTCCGCACACATCAACGCAATTCTATGTTTTTCTGAACCGATCACGACCCTCTCCAAACCCTGCTGAAAAGCAACCGTATTCGCTATTTTTTCATAAACTGCCTTTCCCTCAACATAACAATCCTGATCACTTGGTCTCGCTCCCAGTTGCTCCCCTAAAAAAACATATTGAATATTATTTTGCCTTAACAAAAACTTCAGATAATCCCGACAAAAATGAGGTAAATAACGACTATAGGGATGGGATCTCACATCAGCCAACGCCGTGATGTTATGCTGTTTTAAATGACGAATAAAATCTTCCTCACTTAAATTGGAATGCCCGATGGTAAATAGCTCTCTTTTTTGAGACATAGAAAAGACCATTAATCTAGAAAGACAGTAATAATAAGAAAAAACGCCCATTAATCAACTGCATGAATTATATAATAATAAATCTATCTTAAAATTTTTGGTATTCACCGCACTATATCAGCTACACAACACCAAATCGACGAGGAGTAAACCGTGACCGTTAAACCCGAATGGCTGAGAGTAAAAGCACCCCAATGGCAACGAGTGGGCAGTGTCAAAGAGATTTTGCGCGATTTATCCCTCAATACCGTCTGTGAAGAGGCATCTTGCCCCAATATTGGCGAATGCTTTCAGGCAGGAACCGCAACCTTTTTGATCATGGGCCAGCTTGCACCCGTGCCTGTCCCTACTGTGATATCGATTTTGAAAAAAAGCCCCAACCTTTGGATGCAACAGAACCGATCAGATTAGCCGAAGCCGTGAAACGCTTAAATCTCAATCATGTCGTCATTACTTCTGTCAATCGCGATGATCTGCCCGATGGTGGTGCGTCTCAATTTGTGCGTTGCATTGAAGAAACTCGGAAAATTTCCCCTAAAACGACCATTGAAGTTCTCATTCCAGACCTATGCGGAAACTGGGACGCTCTAGCCATTATTCTCAGTGCCAGTCCTGAAGTTTTGAATCACAATACCGAAACCATCCCGCGTCTCTATCGTCGGACTCGTCCCCAGGGAGATTATGGGCGATCGCTGGAATTATTGAAACGTACCCGTGCGATCGCGCCTAGTACCTACACCAAATCGGGCTTAATGGTGGGATTAGGGGAAACAGATGCAGAAATTCGCCAAGTTATGGAAGATTTACGGGCAGTCGATTGTGATATTTTGACCTTGGGGCAGTATCTCCAACCGACCCAAAAACATTTAGGAGTGCAAGAATTTGTCACCCCAGAACAATTTGAAGCCTGGCGACTTTTTGGGGAATCCATTGGCTTTTTGCAAGTGGTTTCTTCTCCTCTGACCCGCAGTTCCTACCATGCCGAACAGGTTCGCGAATTGATGGCACGTTTCCCCCGTCCAAATAATAGTCAATCAGGAAAATAAATAGAATTGACTTGATCGCCAATTTACGAAAAATTAATTCTAAACAATCACAATGATCATTCAGGATTATTCAATGTCGCCTATTCACTCCTTACAAATCTCAATTAAATTCTGCCTAAAACTTTTATTTGTGATTAGTTTCGCGATCGCCTTTATCGTGTTCACAGCCTTACCTGTAATGGCAGTTGATAATATTGCTAACTATACCTACGCAGACTTGCACGACCAAGACTTTTCCGATCAAAAATTTGTTCGAGCCTCCTTTGCCGCCGCCGATATGCGGGGAATTAGTTTGGAGAATTCCGATTTATCCTTTTCCATCATGACCGAAGCTATTTTATTAAAAGCTAATTTACAAAATGCCGATTTTACCTCTGCGTTGATTGACCGAGTAACCCTCGATTTTGCTGATCTAACTAATGCGATTTTTACCGACGCGATCGCCACCCGCACCCGTTTCTATGACACGATTATTACGGGAGCAGATTTTAGTAATACCATTATCGACAATTATCAAGTTTCTTTAATGTGTGAAAGGGCAGAGGGAATTAACCCTAAAACAGGCGTAGCAACGAGAGATAGCTTAGGTTGCCGCGATAAAAACATTAGGTAATTTTTTACCCTATTAATATCAACAAGTCCCCCAGAATTGGGGGATTTAGGGGGCTTTATTCAAATTTTCTCAAAGGATTCCAAAATTGATTCCAACGCGATCGCCACATGAGTCCAATGGGTCGCGCCCTGACAAAAAACCGTATAGGGTTCGCGTAACGGGCCATCCGCCGAAAATTCCGAGGTACTGCCATCGATAAAGGAACCGCCCGCCATCACCACTTCACTTTCATAGCCTGGCATCGTCGCAGGAACAGGATCAAGATAGGAGCCAACGGGAGAAACGGATTGAATCGCTTTACAAAAAGCAATTAGTTTTTCAGGAGAGCCTAACTTAATCGCTTGAATCACATCTCGACGGGGAACCAACGGCAAAGGATTCACCCCATAACCCAACTTGTCAAAGATATAGGCCATTAAATGGGTTCCCTTGACCGCTTCACCGACCATCTGGGGCGCGAGAAAAAGCCCTTGGAATAATAACCGATTTTGATCAAAGGTCGCTCCGCCTTCTGAGCCAATGCCTGGAGCCGTCAAACGACAAGCCGCCGCTTCGACAAATTCTGGTTTCCCTGCTAAATATCCCCCTGCCGTTGCGATGGTTCCCCCTGGATTTTTGATCAGTGATCCTGCCATGAGATCTGCCCCAACCGCAGTCGGTTCTCGGTCTTCAATAAACTCTCCATAGCAGTTATCCACAAAACAAACCGTCTGGGGATTTTGGTGTTTGATAATGCGAATAATCTCCTCAATTTCGTCGATAGACAAACTAGAACGCCAGGAATAACCACAGGAACGCTGAATCAATGCCATGCGAGTGTGGGGTTTAATGGCAGTTTTCAACCCTTCCCAATCCACTGATCCTTGATGGGTTAACGTTAATTCTCGATAGGAAATGTTAAACTCAGACAGGGAGCCTTGTCCGTGACCTCTCACGCCGATAACTTCTTCTAAAGTATCGTAGGGCGCGCCCATGACAGCTAGTAGCTCGTCCCCAGGTCGCAATATCCCATACAAGGCACAGGCGATCGCATGAGTACCAGAAACCAACTGGACTCTAACAATGGCGGCTTCTGCTCCCATAATCTGAGCAAAAACCCGATCTAGTGTCTCTCGTCCCAAATCATCATGACCGTAGCCGCTCACACTCGCAAAGTGATGGACTCCTACCCGATGATCTCGAAAGGCTGCTAAAACTTTTTTCAGATTTTGCTTGACCTTTGTGTCAATTTCAGAAAAAATCGGGATTAATATATTTTCTGCTTCTTTGAGGAGTGCTAAATTGTTCATGGGTCAGTTTAAATGTTTCTCTAGTCCTTACTAGATTCAACTTCTAAAATTACCTAATGTCAAATTTCTCTATTTGCTTTGTGTTAATTCAGTTATGTAAAATAAATCCCTCAAAAATTCTTTAAAAAAGGATAAAGACTTAATTTATTAATTTTTCTATTGTCAAAACGTAACTGAAAATCATTAGCTTAATTTTGGCTGTTTAGCGACTTCTTTAATTTTTTCTATAGGTTCTTAAATGACTGCTGCGCTTCCTAATAACTCCAATGAAAAACTTCCCCTGGATTGGGGAGTTATCCTCTATCTAGGCATCGTTCATCTGTTTGCGTTACTCGCATTCCTACCCCAGTTCTTTAGTTGGAAGGCGATCGGAGTCGCTTTTTTACTCTACTGGATTACGGGTGGTCTGGGTATCACCTTGGGCTTTCATCGCCTCGTTTCCCATCGGAGTTTTACCGTTCCCAAATGGGTAGAATACTGTTTAGTATTTTGCGGTACTCTGGCTTGTCAAGGCGGCCCCTTCGGCTGGATTGGCTTACACCGAATGCACCATAAATTTTCCGACACCCAGCAAGATCCCCATGATTCTAATCGCGGTTTTTGGTGGAGTCATATTGGTTGGATGATGGTTGATAATCCCGCCAAGAAAGAAATTCCTCGTTTTACAAAAGATATCTCTGATGATCCTTTTTATCAGTTTTGCGATAAATATTTTATTCCTATTCAAGTTGTTTTAGGATTAGGGCTTTTTGCTTTAGGCGGATGGAGCTTTGTGATTTGGGGAATTTTTGTCCGCTTGGTGCTGGTTTTCCATTTCACCTGGTTTGTCAACAGCGCAACCCATAAATTTGGATACCAGAGCCATGAATCCAAGGATCATTCCCGCAATTGTTGGTGGGTTGCTCTCCTAACGTTTGGCGAAGGTTGGCACAATAATCACCATGCCTATCAATATTCAGCCCGTCATGGTTTGCAATGGTGGGAAGTGGATTTGACTTGGATGACGATTCGTTTGTTAAACATTCTAGGTTTAGCGTCCGATATCAAATTGCCTCCTAGTAATCAACTGAAACAAGATGGTGTTGCTTAAGTTTTAGGCTCTCCAAATAATGATTAATAAAATTCCTTCTGTTTTAATTAATAGGAGGTTTTTTATTTTGAATTAGCTGTACCGTATGAAGCTATAGTGTATAGTAATAAGAAATTAGTGCTTGAGAGCCTTCATTGTAACTTTCACTTGTTAGAACATATAAAACTTTTTTTAAATTATTGAAGCTTTAAAAATATGAAAGAAAGCGAAATTCAAATATATATTGAGCAACTTATCAAAGACGAGCTATTTTTTGATTCTATTCAAGATAGAGACCTAGTTGATCAGCGTTATGATTCATTTTTTGATGAAGATTTTTTGGTGTTGCATAATAGAGATATGAATGGAGGAAATCAAAATGCAATGTCCTGAGTGTAAATCTACCCATATCCGTAAAAATGGTTTCAATAAACAAGGCAAGCAAAATCATATTTGTGTGACCTGTAACCGCCAATTTATTGATAACTA
>CAWEDJ010000102.1:0-57787 GCA_963807635.1 uncultured cyanobacterium | reverse complement strand
AACGGCGCGGGCAAGACGACTTCCTCCGCCAAGCTGGCGAAGTATTTGAAAAAGCAGGGGCGCAATCCGCTGCTGATCGCCAGCGACCTGCGGTGTCCCGCCGCGGTCGAGCAACTGGCGACGCTCGGCAGGCAGATCGGCGTGCCTGTTTTTGTCCCCGAACCCGGCGAGCAGGACGTGGTCCCAGAAATCCGCCGCGAAAAGCCTGGAGTGGGCGCGGGAGCAGGGCGGCAACGTGGAGATTTTCGACACGGCGGGCCGTCAGGAGATCGACGAGGCGCTGGTCGGGGAGCTCGTAAAGCGGCTGAAGGATTTCCTTAAGCCGCGGGAGGTGCTGCTGGTGTGCGACGCGGCGACCGGGCAGCAGGCGGTGAGCGTGGCCACGCATTTTCACGAGGCGCTGGACATCACCGGCATTGTCCTCACGAAGCTCGACGGCGACGCGCGCGGCGGCGCGGCGCTCTCGATGCGCGCGGTCACCAAACGCCGATTAAATTCGCCGGTGTCGGGGGAAAGCTCGACCAGTTCGAGCCGGTTTATCCTGACCGGCTCGCGGGGCGTAATCCTCGGCATGGGCGACGTGGTGGGTCTGGTTGAGAGGCCGCGGAGGCCATCGACGAGGAGGAAGCCGCGCGCATGGAACGCAAGCTGCGGAGCGCCACTTTTGATTTCAACGATTTCCTCGCGCAGTTCAAGATGCTTAGAAACTGGGGCCGTTGGAGAATGTGCTTGGCATGTCGCCCGGCATGAGTAACGTCAAGCGCCTTTCGGTTGACGAAAAACAGATGAAGCGGGTCGAGGCCATAGTGCTTTCGATGACTGCGCAGGAGCGACAGAAGCCGGATGTCTTGAACGCCCGTCGCCGCCAGCGCTCGCCCGCGGCAGCGGAACGTCGGTGACCGAGGTGAACGACTTCTCCAACGATTCAATCAAATGAGGAAGCTGATGAATAATGCGAGAAATTGAAAATGATGGCTCGCACCCGCGGAGCCGGCGCCTTTGGGATGCCGTAGAAACAGAAAACCACTTATGTCAGTAGCAATCAGATTACGCAGGGAGGGATCGCTGAATAATCCCTATTACAAGATCGTCGTCGCCGACCAGCGCAGCCCGCGCGATGGCAAGTTCATCGACGATCATCGGAAACTACGACCCGAAAAAAGCGGGGCAGAATTCCAAGATCGACCTCGACCGCGCCGATTACTGGATCAAGCGCGGCGCGCAACCATCGGACACGGTGCGCAGCATCATCAAGAAGGCGAAGAAGGCCGCGCGGCCCGCCGCGTAGCTCGGACGGCGGCTACAAACCTTTTACCTGAACCCGGATATTGGTCGCTTCCCGCGGGTCGATGAGGATGAGCCGGCCGTCGTGAAACTCCTGAGCGACCCGCAATGAGCACAACACCCGATCTTGCCAGACTCGCGCAAGCATCGAATCAGCAGCGACATCCGAGGGCGGCGGCGTTTGTCACCGGCTTCGACGGGTTCGTCGATGAAATGATCTCGCTCGTCGGCGAGCGCAGGTCACTTGAGAATTTCACGCCGGTGCCCGACATCGCCACCTTTGGGCGCATGGTTTCCCGGCCGCCGGCCAGAGCAGCCTGCGCGAGATCGTGGTCAACGCCGTGCATCCCGGCGGATGCGCCGTGAATCTCGGCGACGGGCTTGCGGCCCTCGGGGTGCCCGTGGATTGCTTCGCCACCATGGGCGATCCGATCGATCCCGCCTTTACCGAACCCCTGTCGAGGTTCCGTTCCGCGCATTCGTGGGGACGCGAACCGGGCCGCGACGCTGGCCTTCGAGTTTTCCGACGGCAAACTGATGTTCAGTTCGGTGAGTCAACTGGCCGGTTTCACGGCGGCACATGTCGAGGAGTGTTTGCGGGACGGATGCTACGCGTATGCCTGTAGGAAGGCGGCGTGATCGCGCTGACCGACTGGACCCTTTACCCGCACATGACCGACGTCTGGTTGCTGCTGCAGGGAGATCTTCGCCGAAGATCGGGTCACCGCCGCATTTCTTCATCGATCTGGTGGATCCACATCGAGCCGTTCGGCGACTGACATTCTCTGAATATGACCGGTGGCATCCTTCGTGATTTCGAACCACAGGCCGGCCCTTCACGCTCGGGCTGAACGGAAACGAGGCCAACATTCTTTGCCGGCTGCATGAGCTTGCGCCTGCGGCGCCGGGAGGCGAGCGCGAGCGAAACTTTGACGCAAACCATTGCGCTGCGGGAGCGCCTGAAAATAAGCCGGGTAATTATCCACTGCGTCCCTTTCGCGGTGTCCGCTGACGCAGACGGTGGCATCACCCAGCCCGGGTCATTTTGCCCGAAACCGAAAAAGAGCACCGGGGCGGGCGACAGGTTCAATGCAGGAGCATGCCTTGGACTTGCACTCGGTTGTGATCCTGCGGAGTCACTGGCTCTCGGTTGCGCCGGCGCCGGGTTTTTCGTTTGCAACGCGCGCAGCGCCAGCCGGTCCGAGTTGGCTGGCTTTCTTCGCGCAATGGTGATGGGCATCGAGCGATAGTGTTGGCTGATTAAATGATCACGAACCGACAACGATTTCTGGACGCAATTACGCGGTATGTCGCACCGGCCGGTGTTCGGCACGGGCACGTCGATTGTCTGCCGCGAGTTGATGGAGGCGGTCGGGGCCTTCTTCCCCGAGGCCCATCTGGACGCGGAGAAGATGGCCGCCCTGGCCATGGCCGGCCACACGCGTGCTTGGGCTTCGACGTGGTGATGCCGCTGTTTTCCGTGTGCCACGAGGCGGCGGCGATGGGCTGCAATGTCGACTGGGGCGGACCGAACGCCATGCCCGAGAGCGGCAAGCCGATCTTCAAGGACGTCGACGACATCCGCATCCCGCCGGACCTCCTCGCCCGCCCCGGCTGCCGCGTGCCGCTGGAGGCGATCCGCCTGCTTGAAGCAGCGGCTGGGCGACGACGCGGCCGTGTGCGGCAAGGTGTTGGGCGGCTGGACCCAGGGCTACCACTACTTCGGCGTCGAGAACTTCCTGATGGGCACGCTCGACGACCCGGACAAGACGCGGCGGATCCTCGACCAGCTCTGCGACGGTGACCGTCGCCTTTGCCCGGGCCCAGATCGACGCCGGGGCCGACTGCATCCTCCTGGCCGACCACGCGACGCGCGACCTGTGCAGCCCCCGGGCCTACGAGCAGTTCCTGCTGCCGCTGCATCGCCGGCTGGCCGAGGAAGATCCCCGTGCCGGTCATCCTGCACATCTGCGGGAACACGGCGGACCGCATCGGCATGATCGCCCGGACCGGCCTGGCCTGCTTCCACTGGCTTTGTCCCTGTCAATGGTGTGGCACAATGGTAAGGGTGACAAAATTTTAGGTCGTGATGCGATTCGCGATTTAAAATTTGATTTTGATAATAACCACCCAATAATTACCCCTCCCAAAACTCAGATGACTGCAACCCTGTCCGCTCCCCCCAAAACTCGTCGCGTTGTTTTTCCATTTACAGCAATTGTCGGCCAAGAAGAAATGAAATTGGCTTTGTTGTTAAATGTCATTGATCCCAAAATTGGGGGCGTAATGATTATGGGCGATCGCGGTACAGGCAAATCCACCACGATCCGCGCTTTAGCTGACCTACTCCCCGAAATCGAAGTCGTGGCAAACGATCCTTTCAATTCCGACCCGCACTTACCCTGATCTGATGAGCTATCAAGTTCGGAGCCAGGTGGATAATCAAATGCCTCTGACGGTGGTTAAGAAAAAAGTGACAATGGTTGACTTGCCCCGGGCGAAACGGAAGACCGAGTGTGCGGCACGATTGATATTGAAAAAGCTCTCTCGGAAGGGGTTAAAGCCTTTGAACCTGGACTGCTCGCCAAGGCTAATCGGGGCATTCTCTACGTGGATGAAGTTAATTTGCTCGATGATCACCTCGTGGATGTTTTACTATACTTTGCCGCAGGGGGTTGGAATACGGTGGAACGGGAAGGCATTTCGATTCGACATCCCGCCAGATTTGTTCTAGTCGGCTCAGGTAACCCCGAAGAAGGAGAATTACGTCCCCAACTGTCGGATCGCTTTGGGATGCACGCCGAAATTCATACGGTGCGAGAACCTGCTTTGCGAGTGAAAATCGTTGAACAGCGATCGGCATTTGACCAAATGCCCCTCACTTTTTGTGATGCCTACCAATCCCAACAGGACGATCTCCAAGCTAAAATCATTCAATCCCAGGAGCTATTGCCTTCGGTAAATATGGATTATGATTTGCGGGTAAAAATTTCTGAAGTGTGTTCTGAGTTAGACGTGGATGGACTGCGGGGAGATATTGTCACCAATCGGGCGGCCAAGGCCTTAACGGCCTTTGAAGGACGCACTGAGGTAACGGTAGAGGATATCCGTCGCGTGATTGTTCTCTGTTTGCGTCATCGTCTCCGCAAACACCCCAAGAATCTATTGATTCTGGCTATAAAGTCGAAAAAGTGTTTAATCGAGTATTTGGGTTAGAATCGGCTACCTAATTTATTCATGAAAACTAAATTATTAATGATTTTCAATAAATACAATTAATAATATTTATAGGTTGTACTTAAAAATCTATGTTAAACTCCAGTTTTAAGCTGGAGTAAATCAGCCTAATCCAACTGGTGTTGGAGCGGAGGAACCAAATTTTGGGGCGTATTTCAAGTCGGTCTTGAGTTTTAATCAAGGCACTGAAAAGGACATCTCTCAGTCCTAGCCCGTCAGCTAACTTCGTCGGCATTGAGGGAAGACTGGCTTTTGACAAGATTTTAGTGAATTTCTGTCTCGGTCAGTGTTCTTGATTGGTGCTACTCGCAACTTTTGTACCACATCTTGACACGGAGTTTTCAGATGATGAACGTGCCTATTTTTGCGATCGCGGGAAAAAAAACTTGGCAAAAATTCAGCCCCTTAGTCATTCGAGAAACGGTTCTCTTTCCCCTTCTCGGTTTCTTAGGATTAATCGGAATTTGGTGGGTCATAGCGATTTTTCGCAGTGAATTAATGCCCACTCCCTTGGAAGCGTTAAACAATAATTTACACTACATCCTCAATCCTTTTTCTCAAAAAGGGCCAGGAGATCTGGGGATTGGTTGGTTATTATTAGCCAGTTTACGGCGAGTTTCCATCGGATTTTTGTTAGGGGCGGCGGTAGCGATTCCCCTCGGCTTTTTAATTGGATTATCGAGAACAGCGATGCTGATTTTTAATCCTATTATTCAAATTTTACGTCCCGTTTCTCCTTTGGCCTGGTTGCCGATCGCCTTGGCGATGTTTGGCATTGCTGAACCTTCGGCAATTTTTGTGATTTTTATTACCTCTCTTTGGCCCACGATTATTAATACGGCCCTAGGAGTCGCCAGTGTACCGAAAGATTATCTAGATGTGGCGCTGTGCTAGAAATGCCGCCATATCGAAAAATTTTTAAAATTATTTTACCTGCCAGTTTGCCCTATATTTTCACAGGATTAAGACTCAGTTTAGGCATTGCCTGGTTAGTCATTGTAGCGGTTGAAATGTTGACAGGAGGAGTCGGAATTGGCTTCTTTTTATGGGATGAGTGGAATCGCTTAAACCTCAGTTCCGTCTTTTTGGCTGTCATCGTGATTGGCATAACAGGTTTATTTTTAGATTATTTGATTAGTAAATTACAAGTTTGGGTAACTCATCGTCCTGCGACCGTAGCCCTAAAATAGTTATTGACTTTAGATTTTCTACCAAATTTTTGCTAATATTGACACTCTTTATCTGAAATTGAGATTAAGAGCGTTATTTTTCAACTTATCTCTTGACTGACCTGCACAAATTTCTATGAATCCACCCATTTCTCGACGTAATTTTTTACAAGGTTTGGGAGCAACCTCCGCGATCGCGCTTTCGTCCTGTGCTATTAACACTAGTCGCAATCCCACCAACTTAACAGAAGCCGCCCTAGCCGTTAAACCGATTATTAACCCCAAAACCCTCGAAAAACCGAATTTAACCATTGGTTTTGTCCCCGTCAATGATTGCGCTCCCTTTGCGGTGGCTTGGGAAAAAGGTTTGTTTCGCAAATATGGATTAAACGTCAAACTCAGTCGAGAAGCCAGTTGGGCAATTCCCGCGACGGCATTATTTTTGGACGATTAGATGCGTCTCCCGTCGTTTCTGGAGCCATTACCAACGCCAGAACAGGGGCAGAAGGGGCGAGAAAAGCTCCTTTGTGTGGAGCCATGACCATTCACCGTCACGGAAACGCCATGACAATGGATCGGGCGATGTGGGATTTTGGATTACGTCCCTGGCAGGAATATAACGGAGATTTAGATCATTTTGGACGAGATTTGCGGGCTTATTTTGATAAAATTCCCCTCGAACAACGGGTCTGGGCAGTGGTGCTGAGTTCTTCGATTTATGAATATTTTGTGCGTTATCTCACCTCTGCAATGGGAATTAATCCTGAAGCAGAATTTCGTGTATTGATTATTCCTCCCCCGCAAATGGTCAATAATATGCGAATTGGGGCAATGCAAGCCTATATGGTCGCTGAACCTTGGAATACTAGGGCTATTACAGGTAATGAGGGAATTGGTTTTACCTTTGCCCAGGGACGAGAAATTTGGCGCGGCTGATCCCGATCGCATTTTGGCAGTGATGGAATCATTTATTGAAGAAAATCCGAAAACCTATCGCTCTCTGGTGAAAGCCATGATTGAAGCTTGTCAATATTGCAGTAAACCCGAAAATAGACCAGAAGTCGCCAAAATCATTGCCCAACGCTCATTTACTGGGGCTAAATCCAAATTAACTGAGGCGGGAATTGTGGGAAATTATAACTATGGGGGCTTTGATAATCAACAACGGTGGGTCAAAAGTCTGGAAACCACCTTATTTTTTGATATGCCCGACGATATGGGCAAAGCACCCAGGGATCATTCCACTTTCTTGTGGCAGTCGGAAAGTCTTTGGTTAATGACCCAGGCGGCTCGATGGCAACAAATCCCAGAAATACCAAAGAATGCCGAAAAAATAGCCCAAAAAGCTTGGAGAACCGATTTATATCGAGAAATTGCGACTGATTTAGGTATTCAATGTCCAACAGAGGATTATTATGTGGCTCCTCCTGAAGCTTTTATCGATCGCAAACCCTTTGATCCCAGTGATCTCGTCGGTTATCTCAACAGTTTTGAAATCCGTGCCAAGGCTCCCCAATCTTTCTTTTTATCTTAAATTTATGGGCGATCGCAATACGCCCCTACGGCAAAACTAGAAGTTTTAAAATAAACAACCTTTCTTAATTATTAACTGTCAATTATCAATTAAAACAATGACTCAATCTAACTCCCTCACCCCCGCTATTGTGCCTAATCTTACCCAGGAATTTTTAGTCGTTGAAAATCTGATTAAATCCTATCCCAAAAAAGATGGGGGTGAATCAGTGGTTCTTAATGGTGTTAATTTGACCATAGGAGCAGAAGAATATATCTCGGTTATTGGTCATTCTGGTTGCGGAAAATCTACTCTTTTAAAAATTATTGCGGGCTTAGAAAAAGCTTCCTCTGGTAACGTTACGCTCGAAGGAAGGTTGATTCGTAAACCTGGGGCAGAACGCATGATGGTTTTCCAAAATTATTCCTTATTACCCTGGTTAACCGTCAGAGAAAATATTCGTTTAGCCGTTGATGAAGTGCTAAAAAATGCTAGTCGTGCTGAAAAAATTAGTATTGTTAATGAACATTTGGCGATGGTTAATTTAACCGCCGCCGCCGATAAATATCCCGATGAAATTTCAGGCGGAATGAAACAACGGGTCGGTATTGCTCGTGCTTTGGCAACTCGTCCAAAAATGTTATTAATGGATGAACCGTTTGGTGCTTTAGATGCCTTAACAAAACAAAAGTTACAACAGGAAGTTTTAAAAATTTGGGAAAGTCATCGACAGGCGGTGATGATGATTACCCATGATGTGGATGAAGCGATTTATATGTCTGATCGTATTGTTTTGATGACCAATGGCCCCAAGGCTACTATCGGCGAAATTTTAATGGTTCCCTTTGCCCATCCCCGCGATCGCCACGCTATGCGAGAAACCCAAGAATATTATGACCTGAGAAATCACGCTCTGGACTTTTTAGAACGGTATTTTTCTCCTGGTTAGCGATCGTAAAGTCAATTACAGGAAACTAACTTGATTAATCCAATTCTCGTCTGCCTTCTAAGGCCCTTGCGAGGGTCACTTCGTCGGCGTATTCCAAATCTCCCCCCATCGGTAAACCAAAAGCAATGCGCGTTACCTTGGTAAAGGGTTTTAGTAATTGTCCGACATAAAGCGTGGTGGTTTCCCCTTCCACACTGGGACTGATGGCTAAAATGACTTCTTTGATTCCTTCCTGACTGACTCGCTTAACAAGGGATTGAATATTGAGTTGTTCTGGGCCGATACCATCCATCGGAGAAATCACTCCCCCCAAAACATGATATTTTCCCCCATATTCCCGCGTTTTTTCCAAGGCAATTACATCCCGCGAATCTTGCACTACACAGAGAATATTTTTATTTCGGTTAGGATTGCGACAAATTTCACAGACGGGAGTGGCCGAGAGATGAAAGCATTCTTTACATAGACCAACTTGTTTTTTAGCATCCAAGATAGACTGGGCCAGGGTTTGGACTTCGCTTTCAGAACGTTTCAAGATATGCAATGCCAGGCGTTGTGCCGACTTTCGCCCCACACCAGGTAAACGTTGTAGTTGTTCGATCAGACGGGCTAGAGGGGGCGTATAAATGATTGGTTCTCCTTTAATCTTCAGCTTAGTAATATACTATCATTGTTGATTTTGTACTATTCTTTGCTCGCAAAGGCTGATAAATTCATAGATTTTTTCCGATGCGATAATATAGGATGTCAGACAAATGTGTTATGAATTTGACGCAAAAAAAACCTTAAATCCGCTTTAACTTTATAATTGATCTCAATTTAGGAGCAATCAATTACTATGCGGTTAGTTCTTCTCGGTGGGCAGGTGCAGGTAAGGGAACCCAGTCCCATCGGCTTAGTCAGCGTCTTCAAGTGCCTGGCATTTCTACGGGAAACATTCTACGGCAAGCGATCGCGTCTCAAAATCCTTTGGGAAAAGAAGCAGAACCCTATTTGAATAGGGGAGAACTTTTGCCTGATCCGATGATGATTAATTTTATGCGATCGCGTTTGGTGCAACCTGATATGAAACGGGGCTGGATTTTGGAAGGCTATCCCCGCACAGCCTTTCAAGCCGAAGAATTAGATTTTTTATTAGAAGATTTACAACAACCCCTTACCTGTGTCATCTATTTAAAGATTGAGGAAAAAGTTATGATAGAACGTTCCTTAAGTCGCTCTCTAGTCGATGATCAACCTGACGTTATTCAAAAACGGATTGACAGTTTTCAAGAAAAAATTGCACTCCTTTTAGATTATTATACAGGCAAAAAAAGCTGATTACCCTATCGGCAGAAGATACGCCTGAAAATATCGAAATGTTAATTTTGAAACAGATTAATTTTTAATTATTTATCATACTTTAATTCTATTATAAATCAATTTTTTATTTAATTTAATTTAAACTTATAAAATGAAAGTACTCAAGCAAGTTGATCGCGTGCAGTGGCAAGCATGGATCAATCAAGCGATCGCTGAAGCTAAAAAAGGAAATTTACCACGTTATATTCCACTTCTTAGTCATGAAAATCCCAATAATTATGCCCTATTAGTGACTCGGTTAGACGGAGAAGTTTTTAGTAGTGGTAATCTGTTAAAAACGTTTCCATTAATGAGTGTCATTAAACCTTTTTTACTACTGTATCTTTTATCCCAACAGGGTCAGGAATGGGTTTTTGGATATGTAGGAAAAGAACCGTCTGATTATCCCTTTAATTCTTTGATTCAGTTACAATTAGACCAGGGTTTTCCTCGTAATCCCATGATTAATAGCGGGGCAATTCGGTTAGCAGGTTTGTTGCCTGGAAATACTCCTTGCGATCGCTGTTTAGGATTACGAGATTGGCTCAATCAACAGGGGAATTGTCAATTATTTCTAGACGAAGAAATGTTGGCTTCGGTACAATCCCGACCCAATGAACGCAATCAAGCTTTAGTCAGAGAAATGGTGAATCATGGGCATTTGAATAATCCTGAGCAAGCCCTGGATAACTACAATCAAATTTGTTGTCTAGCAGGAAATATTGAAGATCTGGCTGAATTAGGAATGCTTTTGGTGCGATCGCGTCCCCCTCTAAAAAAAGAAGATTGTCAACAGGTGCAAGCCTTAATGAGCAGTTGTGGACTCTACGAAGCCTCGGCCCAATTTGCCCAGGAGATTGGTTTACCGACAAAATCAGGGGTCAGTGGGGTGTTTTTGTCCCTCATTCCCGAACAAGGCGCGATCGCCATTTATAGCCCCCCCCTAGATCCCCAAGGAAACTCGGTTGCGGGCTTATATCTAATCCGAAAAATCGCCGAAAGTCTCCGATAATTAGGAATATTTAAGGTTAAAATTTCGGCATTAATCTCCCTTGAGTAAAACCCATGAATACAACTGGTTTGGTCATTATTGGTCGCAATGAAGGTGATCGCCTCCGTCAATGTCTGTTATCTGCCATCAAACAACTCGACCCTTCCCAAATGGTTTATGTGGACTCTGGCTCCACTGATGAAAGCGTGGATCTGGCGCGATCGCTGGGATTACCCGTCGTCGAATTAGACATGACCATTCCCTTCACCGCCGCTAGAGCAAGAAATGAAGGATTCACCCTGCTCAAAGCCTTAAATCCCCGACTAGAATACGTGCAATTTGTCGATGGAGATTGTGAAATTGTCGAAAATTGGTTAGGAAAAGCCGAACAATTTCTGATCGAGAATCCCGCTTTCGCCGTAGTCTGCGGTCGTCGCCGAGAACGTTTTCCCGAAAAAACCCTTTATAACTACCTCTGTGACCTGGAATGGAATACGCCCATCGGAGAAGCCAATGCCTGTGGCGGAGATTCCATGATGCGAGTGAAAGCCCTAGAGCAAGTCGGAGGATTTAACCCAAATTTGATTGCAGGAGAAGAACCCGAACTTTGTCAACGATTACGCAAGCAACACTGGAAAATTTATCGTCTAGATGCGGAAATGACTCTCCATGATGCCGATATGACCCGTTTTAGTCAATGGTGGAAACGGACAATGCGATCGGGTTATGCGTTTGCGTCTTTTGCGGCACTACATAGGGATGTTCCCAAGCTCTTTGAACGAAAACAGGGTTTTAATATTTGGCTTTGGGCATTTATAATTCCCGCGATCGCCATAGGGGGGATCTGGCCGACTCATGGTTGGAGTTTATTGTTACTCACAGGATACGGAGCAATGACCTTCAAAATCTATCAAAATCAGCGTCGTCGGTCTTTTAGTGTTTCTAATTCCTTTACCTATGCGTTTTTTTGTATGTTAGGACGGTTTCCCCAGTTACAAGGACAAATAAGTTATTACTGGAATACTTGGCGGGGAAAAACAAGCTCTTTAATTGAGTACAAATTAAATCCAGACTTGTAAGAGAAAGGATTAAACATCATTTAATTGATGAAAGGGTTAAAGAAAATTTTTACTCTTTAACCATTTTTCCCAAAGATCGGGCCGCCGTTTTTGAGTTCTTTCTTTTTGTTGTTCTTCTCGCCATTGCGGCGATCGCCTGATGATTACCCGAACGTAAAACAGCAGGCACTTCCCAACCCCGAAAAACCGCAGGACGGGTGTAATGGGGATAATCTAATAACTCAGTTTCAAAACTTTCTAATTTTAAAGACTCTTCTTTGCCCACAGTGCCAGGTAATAAACGCACTACGCCATTCACCAACGCTAAGGCAGGAATTTCTCCACAGGTCAACACAAAATCTCCCAGGAAACTTCCCGCGTAATCAAATGACTAACCCGTTCATCAATCCCTTCATAGTGACCACAAATGAGAATTAACTGGTCGTAGGTGACGAGTTCTTGCAATAAAGGCTGATTGAGCGGCTCACCCTGGGGCGTTAATAAAATAATTTCTCGTTTCGGGAAAGCTCTAAGGATTCCACAGCCGCAAAAATAGGTTCGGGCTTGAGTACCATGCCCACGCCGCCGCCATAGGATTCGTCATCTACGCGGTGATGTTTATCGGTGGTGAAATCCCTGGGATTTGTTAGACTGACGGAAGCGATCGCCTTAGACAAAGCCTTTCCGAGCAAACCTGACTGGAGAGGAGAGGTAAAAAAATCGGGAAAGAGAGTGATAATATCGATTTGCACAGAAATTTTTGACGAATTGAAGGTTTAAATGGTATTTTTATGTTTCAACAAAACTGTTTTAGGCATCTTAGAAAATGATGAATTCTAGACAGTTTTTCTGACAAGCACCGATCCTACCTTAAAGGTATCATGCAATAATAAACAAGTCTTAGCGTCATCCTTGAGCTATAGTCGATCTGCTGTTTTTAATTCCTACTTCCTTTTAGCCTCATTCCCGATCTATGATGTTGCAAATCGAGACCCAATCTTCTGAGAATCCTATGCCTTCATCCACCAAAACGGCTGTCATGATTATTGGCGGCGCGGAAGATAAAGTCCATGGCCGCGAAATTCTTCACACTTTTTGGAGTCGATCGGGCGGTACTGATGCGGTGATTGCGATCGTTCCTTCCGCTTCACGGGAACCTGCCCTGATTGGTCAGCGTTATGAGCAGATTTTTGCAGAAATGGGAGCGAAAGGCCATCGATATTCTGGATATTCGCGATCGCGTTCAGGGTTCCGATCCTGATTTTCAAGCAATTATTGAAGAGTGTACGGGAATTTTTATGACGGGGGGCGATCAACTGCGACTGTGTGGACTGCTGGCAGATACTCCCCTGATGGAACGCATTCGTCAACGGACGAAAAAAGGAGAAATTAGTCTCGCAGGAACCAGTGCAGGAGCGGCAGTCATGGGACATCACATGATTGCGGGGGGGAGTAGTGGAGAATGGCCAAACCGTGCTTTAGTTGACATGGCGATGGGACTCGGCATTTTTCCTGAAATTATTGTCGATCAACACTTTCATAATCGGAACCGCATGGCTCGCCTATTGAGTGCTTTTGCGGGTCATACGGAAAGATTGGCGATCGGCATTGATGAAGACACCTGCGCCCTGTTTGAACAGGATGGCCTTATTCAGGTTATCGGTCAGGGAACTGTCACCATTGTTGATGCCAGGGAATTAACCTATACCAATGCGGCGGATTCTGAACCGAATTCTCCCCTGAGCTTGCACAATCTTCGTCTCCATATTTTGTCCCACGGCGATGGCTATCATATCCATAAAAATATCGCGATCGCCAAGACCAGCCAAAAGATGGTCTAAAGGACTAATGCACTAAAAAAACTAAAACCAAATTGTTCACCATAAACAGTTTCGTGTCAACCGCACAATAGACAATAACTAGTGCCATTCTGAGCTTCTCAACGCGGATCTAAAGCTAATAGCAATCATGAAAATTCTGAAAACCCTCACGTTACGTGGCCCCAATTATTGGAGTATTCGATACAAAAAACTGATTGTTATGCGTCTCGACCTAGAGGATTTTGCCGAGAGACCCTCCAATGAGATTCCTGGGTTTTACGAAGGTTTAGTCGGTGTTCTGCCCAGTTTAATTGAACATTTTTGTTCTCCTGGTCATCGGGGCGGCTTTCTAGAACGGGTGAAAGAAGGAACCTACATGGGCCATATTATTGAACACATTGCCCTAGAACTTCAGGAATTGGCAGGAATGACCGCAGGTTTTGGTCGTACCCGTGAGACGGCGACCCCTGGCGTTTATAACGTTGTTTATGATTATGTAGAAGAGCAAGCAGGACGCTACGCAGGCCGATCCGCCGTCAGATTGTGTCAATCCATTGTGGATACGGGAACCTACCCCCTAGAAGAATTAGAACGAGATTTAGCTGATTTACGAGATTTACACGCCAGTTCCTCCCTCGGCCCCAGTACGGAAACCATTGTCACAGAAGCCGATGCTCGTAAGATTCCCTGGATGCTATTGAGTGCGCGGTCAATGGTGCAACTCGGTCACGGGGTTCACCAACAACGGATTCAAGCAACCCTGAGTTCTAATTCAGGAATTTTGGGTGTTGAGCTTGCCTGCGATAAGGAAGGAACCAAAACCATTTTGCGGGATTCGGGAATTCCCGTGCCTCGTGGGACAACCATTCAGTATTTTGATGACCTAGAAGATGCGATCGCCGATGTAGGGGGTTATCCCATCGTCATAAAACCCCTAGACGGTAATCATGGTCGGGGCATTACCATTGATATCAACGATTGGGATCATGCCGTTGAAGCCTACGATTTTGCCGCCAAAGAATCTAAAAGTCGTTCCATTATCGTTGAAAGATTCTACCGAGGAACCGACCACCGCATTTTGGTGATTAACGGTAAACTCGTCGCCGTTGCCGAAAGAATTCCCGCCCATGTGATTGGGGATGGACATAATACCATTGAAGAACTGATCAAAATTACTAACCAAGACCCTAAACGGGGAGACGGACACGCCAATGTCCTGACCAAAATAACCCTAGATAAGACTGCCCTAGATGTCCTAGCCCGTCAAGGTTACAAACTCGATAGCGTTTTAGCAGAAGGGAATATTGCCTATCTCAGAGCAACAGCCAATCTCAGTACGGGAGGCGTTGCCGTTGATCGCACCGATGACATTCATCCCGAAAATATTTGGTTAATGGAAAGGGTCGCTAAGGTGATTGGACTAGACATTGCGGGGATTGATGTCGTCTCCCCCGATATTACCAAACCCCTCCGAGAAGTCGATGGTGTCATCGTTGAAGTCAATGCGGCTCCTGGGTTTCGGATGCACGTTGCTCCCAGTCGGGGGTTGCCCCGCAACGTAGCCGCTCCTGTCTTAGATATGCTTTTCCCCCCTGGAAAGCCTTCTCGAATTCCTATTTTGGCAGTAACAGGAACCAATGGAAAAACAACGACTACTCGTTTATTGGCTCATATTTACCGACAAACAGGAAAAAACGTTGGTTACACCACCACCGATGCCATTTATATTAATGAATATCTAGTCGAAAAAGGCGATAATACAGGCCCCTACAGTGCCAGCGTTATTTTAAAAGATCCTACCGTTGAAGTGGCTGTCCTAGAAACCGCCAGGGGAGGGATTTTACGCTCTGGATTAGCCTTTGATTCCTGTGATGTGGGCGTGGTTTTAAATGTCGCCGCCGATCATCTTGGCTTAGGAGATATCAACACCATTGAGCAGATGGCCAAGGTTAAAGCTGTTGTCGCAGAAGTCGTCAGTGCCCAGGGTTATGCGATCCTTAATGCGGATGATCCGTTGGTGGCCGCGATGGCGGAGAACGTTAAAGCAAAAGTTGCCTATTTCTCCATGAATCCTGAAAATCCGATTATTCTCAATCAGATGCGTCGAGATGGTCTGGCGGCGGTTTATGAGGATGGTTATCTTTCAATCCTAGAAGGTAAGTGGACACTACGGATTGAACAGGCGATCAATGTGCCTGGGACGATGGGAGGGATGGCTCCTTTTATGATTGCTAATGCCTTGGCGGCTTCTCTGGCGGCTTTTGTCAATGGGGTTGATATTGAGTTAATTCGTCAAGGTCTCAGAACGTTCGTCTTATCAGCAGATCAAACGCCTGGACGGATGAATCTCTTTAATTTGGGGACTCATCATGCTTTAGTTGATTATGCCCATAATCCTGCCAGCTATGAAGCGATCGGTGGTTTTGTCGGTAACTGGAAGGGTCAACGTTTAGGGGTTATTGGTGGGCCTGGTGATTGCCGAGATGAGGATCTGATGGAATTAGGCGAAATTGCCTCTCGCGTTTTTGACCGCATTATTATCAAAGAAGATGATGATAAACGGGGTCGGGAATCGGGAAGTGCGGCAGATTTTATCCTGAAAGGGGTTATGCAAGCTAATGCCAATGTTCCAACCGAGATTATTTTAAATGAAACGGAAGCCCTAGAAACGGCCTTAACTCAAGTGGAACCAGGGGGATTGGTGGTGATTTTCCCTGAAAGTGTCAGCCGCGCGATCGCCCATATTCAAAAACATAATCCTGTGGGTTAAAGCGTTTTAAGGTAGGCAAAAGTCTGCCTTTTTGGGGGTTTTCCTTTGATACCTTGATAAAAACGTCATGATTTCATCGGAGGGAATCGGAGGACTAATCCAATAGCCCTGACCCAAATCACAACCCAGGAGCTGCAATTTTTCTAATTGTTCTTGGGTTTCTATTCCTTCTGCAATAACGTTGAGATTCAATCCCTTACTTAAATTGATAATACATTCAATAATCGTCAGATTCGTTCCTTGATGGAGCAAATCATCAATAAAAGACTTGTCAATTTTAAGGGTATTAATGGGCAAATATTTGAGTTTACCCAAGGAAGAATAACCCGTCCCAAAATCATCAATAGCAATTCTGATTCCCGTTTTATTTAATCGCTCTAAAATGGCGATCGCCCCTTGAACATCTTGCATCATCCAACTTTCGGTGATTTCTAATTCCAACTTGTTGGGATTCATCCCTGTTTCTTCGATAATCTGAAAAATATCCTGGGTTAACCCAGGATGCTGGAACTGTCGTATGGATAAATTGACACTGAGAATCAGGGGAAAATCTTGCTGGTTTTGCCAAATTTGGTAATCAGAACAGGACGTCCTCAACACCCATCGGCCAATGTCGATAATTAATCCCGTTTCTTCCGCCAGAGGAATAAAATCAATGGGAGAAACCAGACCCAATTGGGGATGATACCACCGCAAAAGAGCTTCTAAACCCACTAATTGACCATTTTTGAGATTAATTTGGGGTTGATAATAGATTAAAAATTCATCCTGTGCCAAGGCCCGACGTAGATTTGTTTCCAAACTAAATCGATTCATGGGTTGGGTGGTCATCGGCGAATGATAAAACTGATAGGTATTCTTCCCTTGGTATTTGGCTTGAGCTAGGGCGGCTTCGGCGTATTTTAATAGAGATTTGGGAATTTCTCCATCGTAGGGAGCCAGGCTAATGCCAATACTCGCTGTCAGGTAGAGGGATTGATTTTCTACCTGAAACAGTTCTTGAAAACTGTCCAGTAGGTTTTGGCTAACCTCTTCTAGTTCCCTTGTGTTGTTCAAGTTGGTTAGCAATAAGATAAAAACATCGCCGTGCCAACGGGAAAGGAGGGGATGATAGGAGGCATAAAATCCTAATGTGTTTTGTAAACGGGAGGCTACCTGTTTGAGGAGACTGTTTCCTGCTTCATGGCCTAAATTTTCATTGACCCGTTTAAATCGGTCTAGGGAGATGACCAGTACCCCGACAATTTTGGCTAGATGAACCATCTCCAGCAGGGCCAGGGTTAAACGCTGATTGAAAATAATCCAGTTCGGTAATTGGGTGAGGGAATCGTAGGCGGCTTGATGATGAATCAGGGCGGTGAGGAATTGTTGGGTGAGGATGGTGTAAAGATGGGTTGCGATCGCCTGACCGAGTTTTAGCTCCTGGGAACACCAGTGGGGGACTTGACGTTGAATTTCGATCCAAGCTTCAAAGGACTGTCTGGGGAAGGTGTTGCGGAGATCTTGAGCATTTTTGCCTGCCCAGGAGGTTTGATATTCCTGAGCTTGACGAAAAAGGATTAAGCAGCCCATCCACTGAGAATGGCCAATAGGAATCACCAGCAGGGATTGGATCGGAGAATCGGCAAAAGCTGGACGAAGAGGAGCGAGAAGGGGATCGGCGATCGCATAATGGGCTAAAAAAGCGTTTTCTCGGTTCGACTTTTGTGTTAATCGATCAGAGTCATCTTCTATTTCTAATGATTTTTCGGGATAATTTCCTTTAATCAAACTTTTCCAGAGGGGATGGGAATCTAAAAACGCGATCGCAGGTTGTAAACCGACTTGATAAAATTGAGACGTTCCCCCCGTGAAATCTTTCGCCAGATAAAGTTGCGCTCCGTCGGCTTTTAGGCTTTCCAGGCTGATTTGTAAAACCTGCTGCCACATATCTGCGGTGGGGGAAGATTGACCCAGTAGGTCACTAATGTGCGCCAGGATTGATTCTTGATAACTCTGGTGTCGGACTTGATCAGTGAGGATAGATTGGGCGATCACGAGGGTCACTTCCTGACTGAGTAATTCCAAACTTTCTAATTCCTGCCCAGAAAAACGTCGGGGTTGGCTGTGATGAATGGCGATCAATCCCCAGAGAGCATCTTGGTAAAAAATGGGAAGACTCACGGAAGACAGCACCCCCATCGCTAAAAGATATTGAATATGGCAAGGGTCAACAGGAATATAGCGGGAATGGGATAAATCGACTGAATTAACGGAGAGGGAAACTTGAGAACCATCGCTCTGATGGAAGGATTTTCGTTGGGTAGAAACATCAATCATCACACTTTGACGTTTGGCCAACCATTCTTCCCTTGTCTGGGTAGGAATATCGCTGGCAGGAAAATGTAATCCCAAAAGAGAGGGTAAACGATGCTTGAAAATCGATTCGGCAATCACCTGACCACTGCCATCTTCGCTAAATTGATAGATTTTGACGCGATCAACCGCCAGAAAATTACGGGTTTGTTCAGCGATCGCCTGTAAAATCTCAGAAAAAGCAGAATCCTGTTGAATCAGATTAATAATTTTATAAAGAAATTTTTCCGAAAAACTAGCAGATAACGACATAATATTTTCTCTTTTTTCGATATTTGCTAAAATTAGAGCTGGTCGAAAACATTAGGTATTTGTATGAAAAACACTCTTTAATCTATATATTTTCTATTCTCGCTTGTGATCTTGTTTTTGGGATAACATCGGCTATTTCTCACAAGTATTATTGTTTTGTTGACTAATTTTTTTTTAAATCTTCCTGCATTCCTTAAATTTCAGTGTTATTTTTAAGTAGGGTACTGATTGAGCAGAATCTTACTAAGTAGATGAGACTTAAAATTTATCAGATCCCCCCGTCCTACGGACACCCCCCTTATCAAGGGGGGCAGGGGGGATCAATCCATCCTCAATTTAATTACAACTATCTACCCATTTAGGGGAATTTTCTGTTAATCTGTTTGAAAATTATTATCTTTTTTGGAAATTTGGACTGATGCCGTCAAAAATTGCTAAACATCCTTCAAAAGTTGCTTCCCAATTGTCCGTACTCAGTATTGCGCCGACCCAAGTTCTGCGCGGAAGCCTGGCTTCTTCAGGAAATGCGATCGCCTCTTTTGGGAAACGTCCCCTCGTTATTGGCGGAAAACAAACCTTAGCTGTCGTTAAATCTCCCTTAGAAAGGGTTTTTCAGTCCCAAGAATTGACAGCCGAAGAAGAATGTTATACTCCCGATTGTTCAGAAAATTCTCTCGCAAAATTACAAACCGCCGTCCAGCAACATCAGGCTGATTTTATTATTGGGGTCGGTGGCGGTAAGGCCCTCGACACAGCCAAATTAGTCGCCTACCGTTGCCAATTACCCATCGTCACCATTCCCACCTCTGGCGCGACCTGTGCAGCCTGGACAGGATTATCGAATGTTTATAGTGATGCAGGGGCCTTTCAATACGATGTTCCCCTTCCCCACTGTCCCGATCTCCTCATTCTCGACTATGACCTGATCCAATTAGCTCCCCAGCGCACCCTCGTTGCAGGTATCGGAGACGCGATCGCCAAATGGTACGAAGCTTCCGTCAGTAGTGGTCATTCTAGCGATACCTTAACCATTGCGGCCGTCCAACAAGCCAGGGTATTACGGGATTTACTGTTGCAAAAATCCGTCGCCGCATTGCAAGAACCAGGCTGCGAAACCTGGAAAGAAGTGGTCGATGCAACCGTTTTACTCTGCAGGAGTGATCGGAGGACTCGGTGGCGCAAATTGCCGAACCGTTGCGGCCCATGCCGTCCATAATGGTTTGACCCATATTCCCGCCGCCCATCATATTTTACATGGTGAAAAAGTTGCCTACGGAATTTTAGTGCAGTTACGCCTAGAGGAAATGATTGCAGGAAATCAATTGGCCCTCACTTCTCGTCAACAATTGCTCAAATTTTATGGCGAAATTGGTTTACCGAAAAGTTTGAATGATCTGGGTTTAAGTCAAATCACCCTGGCCGAATTGCAACACGCCGCCGAGACAACCTGTCAGCCCGATTCGGATATTCACCGTTTACCCTTTAGCGTTTCTCCCGAACAATTAATGGCCGCAATGGTTTCGACGGTTCAGGAAACTCAAACAATTAAGGCGAATTGACAATTTTTAACGGCTAAGTAGCTGGTTACAATTAAACTGACAATAGGTTTTGCACTCGATCCCCCCTGCCCCCCTTGATAAGGTGGGTGTCCGTAGAACGGGGGGATCTTATAACTTTTAAGACCCATCTACTTACGAACTTTGATTTTCTCTCCCCCCAATGTCGATCGCTGAGTCTTTACAATCCTGTCGCGCTGAAACCCTAGCGTTATTCACCACCGTTGAAGACGCTTTTTTTTGTCAGCAATTACATCCAGAATTTAGTCCCGTGGGTTGGCACTTGGGACATATTGCTTTTACGGAAGCTTACTGGATTTTAGAGCAATTACAGGGATTTAAGCCAATTTCTTCGGAATATCGCCGACTCTTTGCTGCCGATGGTTTACCTAAAACCGAAAGGCAAAAGTTACCTAGCTTTCAGATTATTGAAGAGTATCTCCAAGTCGTGCGAGATCAGGTTTTAGATTATCTGGCGATCGCCCCTCTAGAAAAACAAGAAAGACTCTGGTGGTGGTTAATCCAACACGAAACCCAACATCGAGAAACGATCGCCTTTTTATTAGAACTCTCTCGGTTTCAATCAGGGAATTTTCAAAAAATTGCCCGTAATCCGATGGAATCAACTTCTTTTCAATCCTCAGACATGATTACTATTCCTCCAGGGGAATTTTTAATGGGATGCGATCGCGTGCAAGCCCAGGACAATGAACGCACTACGCAAAAAATTTACCTGGATTCCTATCAGATAGATACCTATCCTGTCACCTGTAGCGAATATCAACGCTTTATCGAACAAGGCGGTTACGACGATCCTAACCATTGGTCAAAAGAAGGCTGGCAATGGAAACAAAAAAATTTGATTACCCAGCCCCTCTATTGGATCGCCTCAGAAGAAAGAGCCGATCATCCCGTCTATGGTGTGAGTTGGTATGAAGCGTCCGCTTATGCCAAATTTATTGGGAAACGTTTACCCACCGAAGCCGAATGGGAAAAAGCCGCCAGTTGGGACGCAACCCATCAGCAACCAAGACGTTATCCCTGGGGAGAAGACTTGCCTGATATCACTCGTTGTAACTATGGCAATTACATAGGTCAAACCACCCCTGTAAATTCTTATCTGGAAGGAAAGAGTGCCTACGGTTGCCAGGATATGTTGGGCAATGTGTGGGAGTGGACGGATTCCTGGTTCGCGCCCTATCCTGATTTTCAGCCCTATCCCTATCCAGGCTATTCCCAGACTTATTTTGACCAACAACACCGAGTTCTACGGGGAGGCAGTTGGGTCACAGGAATGTGGGGATTACGCAATACTTTTCGCAATTGGTATCATCCCTGGGTACGCCAAATTTTAGCGGGGTTTCGTTGTGCAATTTAGGGCTTTTTGTTGTGGGTTTCTGCTTGGACAGCTTCGATCAGCGATCGCACTTCTTGGGTTCCCTCGGACGGTTCAAAGGAAGTGGGAAACTTGCGTAAACTGAGCATCCGTAACCCCAGGGGCAAAATACTCGCAATCCCTGCTAAATCTCGGAAATAATTTCCCATCACATACAAGCCAAATTTACGTTCATCTACCCATCCGCCTGCTTTGACCAGATCAACCAGGACTTTGCGGTGACGAACGGAACGACTAGACTGGGCATCCTTGCGGTCTAAAATTTGTTGCTTGATTTTACTAATCTGATCCATCGGAGCCACTTCCATCGGACAGACCGTATTGCAGAGATAGCAACGGGTACAGCCCCAAGCTCCTTCCACGCCTTCGTTATAATGCTCTAACCGTTCTTCCGTCTGGGTATCCCGTGAATCTCCGACTAATCGTTGGGCCTTAGCCAAAGCATGAGGCCCCACAAAACTGGGATTCACCGATTTAGCATTACATTCCGAGTAGCAAGCTCCACATAAAATGCAATTTCCCATTTCATTTAATTGTTCCCGCTCTTCTGGAGTTTGTAAAAATTCTCGTTCGGGAATTTCTCTACTGTTGGTACTCACGTAGGGATCAACCTTTTCCAAGTTGTCCCAAAAGGGCTGCATATCCACAATTAAATCCTTCATGACCGTAAAATTGCCCATCGGTGCGATCGCAATTTCAGGAATATCATCTCCCACAGAATGAGAAAATCGTCTTAATTCACTGCCCACGTTTTCCTTACACGCTAAGGCAGAACGTCCATTAATTTTGATACTACAACTTCCACAAATCGTATTGCGACAATTTTTTCTAAAGGCAAGACTGCCATCTTGCTCCCATTTGATCTGATTCAGGCAATCCAGGATCGTCATACCCGCTTCAACATCTAATAAAAAAGTCTGGAAATAAGGATTACCGTTGGGCTTCTGGCGAGAAACTTTAAATTGAACCTGCATAAATAGCCATTTTTAGAGTGAAAAAGACCAGGGATATTTCCCCTATTCCCTAGTCTAAAGCACCCTTATCTCCCTGGGAACGAACCTCAACACAAATTTATCTCCCAAAGGAATTCAGTTCCTATCTATATATTTATAAGCTGCTAATTATCTAAAATACATACAGGCAAGGGGCTTAAGCCTCTTGTTACGAGACTTTCAACAGAATCATTATGCAATCTAAATTTGTGACAGCTTAGATAAACCCAATATGTATAGATAAACCCCTATCTCCCAAAATTTTGGATCAACCCTTTCGGATTGTTTTGCTCAGTCCTTCTCAATTCTTCCTACCTATATATCCCAGGACTGAACATAAAATTAGTCTTTGGCTGTCTGAAAGTTGAGCAAGCTTATTTGAGAGAGAATCGATTTGAATTATCGTCAATTATAACCCATCAATTTTCTCCCAAGCAAAAAAATCGAAATCATTTCTCTCGCAGAAAAATCTCCGCTTGTCACACGTAAAAAAATTAAAAAAAATTTTTTCTATTAAGAATTTAATGTTATATTTTGAATATGATCAATTTTCAAGTTAAATTGAAAACCCACTACAAACAATTAAGGAAGATTTACATCTTATGTCTGAAACCTCTGTACCCCTAACGGGTAAAGCTCTACTACAAAGAGTCAAAGATTTATCCAGTAAACCCCGTCGTGAAACTGCTAAACTGTGCGGCTATTACACCACCTCAAAAGACGGTCAAACCCGTGTCAACTTGACTGACTTTTATGATGCTGTCCTTGCAGCAAAAGGCGTTCCCCTCGAACCAGGTGGTCTTAAAGATGGACGGGGTCGCGAGCCGACATTCCGAGTTAGCGTCCACAAAAATGGCCAAATTGTCATTGGTTCTACCTACACCGAACAAATGGGATTAAAGTCTGGTGATGAATTTGAAATCAAATTGGGTTACAAACATATTCACCTCAAGCAAGTTGATGCTGGCTCAGAAGGCGAAGAATAATTCAGAAAATTCGAGGTAAGTGGATTTACCCCTTCTTGGACTGAAGAAATCACTGCTTGGGTATAATTGAAAGTTTAAGTAATCTTCTTGTGTTCTATTCCTAAAGGATGAGATGTCGTACTAAATCCCTTCTGTTGTTGAGGATTAGTAAGGTCATTTCATCATGGGAGAATTTAAAAATACTTTAAGGGCTAATTCCACTGAGGAAATTGCCCTTATTTTATCATCCGTGTATAAAATCCTGGTCGGTAAGTCCCTCATTCTCGAAATCATTGTGCAATATTTTTTAACTGATCTAACGCCCCTGCTAACTTCCCTAAAGTTCTATCCTGCTCTGATCAAAATAGGCTTATTTCTCTTGGTTTGGGTCGTATTTTGGCTACCAATCGCAGTTCCCTTGGGAAAATTTTTACAATGGAATCCCCTAAATTCCCCGACTCCCCAACAAAAATTGCCCCTGTTGGCTTCTTTATACCTATTAGTTCCCTTGATGATTTGGCTGACTCTCCAGGGAGATGACCTTTCTCTTGTCGATTACGGTCTGATTTGGAATCAAGAATTGCTGCGATCGCTACTGGTCGGACTAATGTTAGGGTTAGGTGGCTTGGGTTTTATCTTTGGAATAGAAAGCTTATTAGGCTGGGTAAAGTGGCAAAATCAACATTTTACTCGGCTAATTTCTCTGTCTCTTCCCCTCTTACTTTTGGGATTATGGGTCGGTCTCACCGAAGAAATCCTCTTTAGAGGTGTTTTTTTTACCCAACTCCAACAGGACTATCCCTTTTGGGGAGCCGCCCTTATGTCGAGTATTATCTTTGCCCTATTGCATCTACTGTGGGAGCGGAGCGCAACCATTCCCCAACTGCCAGGCCTATTTTTGATGGGAATCATTTTGGTAATTGCTCGCTGGGCTGATAATGAAAATCTGGGAGTTGCCTGGGGACTCCACGCCGCCTGGGTCTGGGGATTAGCCTCCCTAGATGCGGCAGAATTATTAACCTATCCCGAAAACAGCCCTGATTGGGGAGTGGGTATGGGCAAACAACCTTTGGCGGGTATGGCAGGAATTGGCTGTTTGTTAGTGACAGGTTTGGTTTTGTGGAAACTGTTTGCAGAGACGGTCATTTAGGACAAGGTAGGGATTAAACAGCAGTGTACATTTCATTCCTGGTATTTTTTTGGAGAAACTCTTTTCAATAGTTCCTTAAATATGTTATGGTTACTAAGGTGTAAAAAATACTCCACTTTTGCGGGCGTAGTTTAGTGGTAAAACCTTAGCCTTCCAAGCTAATGATGCGAGTTCGATTCTCGCCGCCCGCTTTTTTTTCTGTACATTAACTAATTATTTGTCATTATTAACAAATTGCTGTCGTCTTAACAACCTAATGTCGCGATAACACATTAAATGTCGTTTCTTTTGGGTCATCATTAACAAATTAGGCGTTGCTGAATCAAGATATGAATGTGAATTTTGCACATAGCCCAAAGTCAGTTTGAGTCTAGGTTTTTAAAATTCCATAAAAGAAGATTCATATTTAAAATCAGCAACACCCCTAATAGTATTGATTTTTTTGCAAAAAAAAACTGCACCAAATGGATGCAGTATTCTTTTTTCTTAAACTAAAAGTTCAATGGCGACTTGCCCCTCATCACAAATAACTCGTTTGACAAGCAAAGGACAGATAGTCCTCAACTCTTCAGGCAAGATAGAACGCCAAATATTGGGGCGATGAAGGATGGACTGTAAATCCAAGAAAGCCAAGTTATTTTCGTTGTGTTCTCGCAACTTTTGGGCAATAAGTCCCTCCAATTCGGTCTTTAATTGATTGATAACAAGAATCATTTCAGGGAAATTGAGAGCCTCTATCTTTTCAATCTTAGATTTGAGTGCCAGTATTTCAGGAGTATCTAGCACTTTATCAAGACTATCAGGGGGTAGGCACTGCTCGATGCGCTCCGAGGCACGAGACAAAGCTCCAATCACAAAGCTGATAACATCACTAATTTCTAAACCATAACTAGAACGGCGATCGCAGACTTTGGGGTGTCCCACTTTAGGGTAAGCCCCCTTGCAGGTCAGGTAATAGTGATACTCAGAGTTCGAGCTGCCTTTAGACTGGGAAACCTTCATAGGAGAACCACAGCCAGCACAAAAAATTAAATCAATAAGAGGATTGGCTAAGGTATCAGTCTTCTTGATAATCTTGCGACGTTCCATAATAAGATGAATTTGGAGAGCCTCTTTCTCAGTGATAATAGCTGGATGATGAAGAGGATGCTCAATACGACGTGTGGGATCTTTAGGAAAAAAAACGAGCGTCCCTCGTAAAAAAGGACTGAGTAACCAGTTCTTTAAAGCCTTGGGATCACGGGGGAAGTCCAGATTACGATTTCCAACTCGCTTGTATCCATAGAGATCACAAAGAGCAGCCAGCGTTTGGCTAACCGACTCAGTGTCGAGAAAACAATCAATCAGTTCCCTGGCGATCGCATAATAGCTCTTTTGAGAATCCTTATAGAGAGCTAGATTAATAGCCACCTCAGCATTCTCATTGAGAACATAGCCAAAAGGAACAACGAAAGGCTTTTGCTGTTGTCGGCGTTTCTCATGCCCTCGCTCTGAATTCTGGCGATTGATATGGCGTTGCTTAGCCAGGACAGATTGATGAATCGTATCCGCTAGAACATTGCCCACTCCATCGATATGGAGAAAACGTCCTTCACCGACCAAAACAACCTCAATATTCTGATGGGAGAGAATAGCAAAAAAATCTTGCCACTGCAAAGTATTCCCACGAAAATAATCGAAGCAATAAACAACAACCTTTTGGATATTACCTTGAGCAATAAGAGCCAAAATATCGTCATAGCCTCTTCGTTTATCAGAAAAGCCAGACTCCATATCCCAAAAGAAGAGATCAGAAGAAACACCATACTGTTTAAGACACTGCTGAGTAGAGAGAAGAACATCCGCATCAGCTAAATGACGCTCAGTAGAAATTCTGGCGTATCCTACAACGGAATTAAGTTGCTTTGTATTCATAGGTAGTAAAAACAGTAAAGTCTATAAAACGAACCGAAAAAGAATGCACCGCTCTCTTCAGAGAGTGCATTATGCAATTGAGTAGTGAATATATCGATGACAAAGAAAAGGCGTAAGCCTCAAAAGAGCATCAGTGCATCATTAAGTAATTGAAAAAAAATCTGAAGAGAACCAGCAAGCATTGAAAAAAGACAGGGCGTTGCTGATTTTAAATATAAATCTTCTTTTATGGGATTTTTAAAACCTAGACTCAAACTGACTTTGGGCTATGTGAAAAATTCACATTCATACTTTGATTCAGCAACGCCCCATGATCAAATAATCATGAAGGCTAAGGTTTTACCTTTCAATCCACCAGACTAACTTTAGTATTGCTTGAGTCATTGACACAATAATATAATGTCTTTTAACCCACCCCCAACTGGGATGGACATTGAAACCGCATAACTTGCGAGGCAGGCTTCGATAAAGTCGAGCTTTTAACCCACCCCTAACTGGGATGGACATTGAAACAGGTTGAGATGAAAATTCTCGCCAAGCTTGCATCCTTTCAATCCCCCCCTAACTGGGATGGACATTGAAACGTTTACGCCAACGTACCTGGGCTTCAACGTGCCACTTTCAATCCCCCCCTAACTGGGATGGACATTGAAACGCGGGACTTCCTCGGTATGGAAGCGGTAGAGTATCTTTCAATCCCCCCCTAACTGGGATGGACATTGAAACCCCTTGCCCTCAGAAGCCTAACTGCACCACGAATTCAAGAGTGGTTTGCGCGACACTTTGCTCAGTTAGTCATCTTCGTTTCAGCAATGGAGAATTTAATCATCCCAGAATAAGCTTAAACTCAAGCTGTATATACTTTGCCTTTGTTGCGCGGGAGTCTCCTGTTCATTTTCAATGTCTTCCAGATACAGAGCGGCATTGTAACAAAGAGGCTTTTACAGCCATAGAGACGCGCAAAAAAAGAAAAAGGTGGATTCCCCCTTGATCAGGGGTGATTTAGCAACCACCACTGTAGTAAACCCACATCCTCTTGCTGGGGGTGCGCCTAATTCCCTTCCTTATCGGTCGGCAGCATCGGGGTGGGCAGTTGCTAGGGGCAGAAAGCAAGACCGTTTACCGACGGTTAAACTACCCCATACTTATCGCAGTCCAGAGGCTCGAAGAACATAAACTGCGGCACTGTTGTTTCCATATTTAATTGTCAAGGTGCAAATCTTTAGATAGATCGGAACAGCTTAGGCAATATTCCGAAGGGCGTAGGCACTTAAGGCAACTCCCTTAGCCTGTTCTATTGCTGTATTATTAAGGGAATGAATCCCTTCCTCCACGACCAAGCCTCGTTTATTAGCTCGGTTACGGATAGCATCAAGTAGCCTTCCGTAACTCCAACGATGGGCATTAATACGATATTGCTTTGCATACTGTCGCTGGAGTTCTTGACTATCAGGAATACGTTCTTCCGCTCTTGCCTGAATTTGTGATTGCACAACTTCACGAATGTCCCGTATTTTCGGTAGAGCAACGCTCCCAGCCAAATTTTCTTGGGCAAAAGAAATAATCGCTTTTGCAAGTAATCGGTCAATGTGTGTAGCAAGTTGAGCTTCTTGGGAGGAAGTTTGCTTTCCCCTCTGTTGAGATACTTTATTGTGATGGGCATTATGACGTTTTTCGTATCGAAATCGATGAACAAGTTCATAGTCTTCGCCCAATAACTGTTTTAGAGAACGAGATCTTAAAATTTCTCCCCTTTGTATGTCTATTAACGCCACAGATGCTAATTGCTCTATGTCAAGACTAACACCGACAATAAGATGGCCATGACCTTCATACAAACGATGTACAGGTCGAGGATATTCACCTTCTAAACCTCTCAAAAGTGATTTTTGTCTGTTTAGATACTGCTGTTGGGATGGGGTTAATTCGGGCTTTTCTTTCATCTTCAACAACATCTGCTGAGTTTTTTCGGCTTTCTGTTGACGGATTAATGCTGTCCCTTCTTGTGACCAAAGCAATGTATCTATACAGCAATGAAGATAAAGATAATTGGCCTGCCAAGGCTCACCCTTACTATTTCTTTCTTTCCAGAGAAGGGTCGCTGATCGCAACATAAATAGAGCTTGGGAGTGATCTGCTTTATTTTGCTTGAAAATCAGTTGATCTTCGTAAAAACGCTGAAAGAGGTGAAGTTGTTGGCGATCGCAATAAATTTTAAACGTTAGTTTTCCCAGCCCATTAAACTTTACGCATAATCGCTTTTGAGTATCTAAAGACCAACTTAAATCGCCATTACTGGTGTATTCAACGGGAAAGGGCAAATTTTTGATATTAGCAGTAACTTGTCCCTGCCATTGTTTGAAGTCTTCTTCGGTTTCAAACAGCTTACTAACCCCTGTCACGAGTGCATTTTTGTAATGATCATTTGCCATATCCCTTCCACTGGGAGATTTCGCCGCCAGTTGTATCTGCAATCTTTCGATTCTGATCTCCACTGCGCGGCGTTTTTTTGCCAATTTTTCGGGCTTCTCTGGATGTTTAGGAATGCGACGACCATTTTTAAGGAGATAGGCGATCGCGTTCCGAATCAAATCATCCTCGGCTTCACGGTGGAAAGCAAACCAGTCCGAACAGTCCTGTTCTAAAAGTTCTCTAGCTTTTTCTTTGAGTTCTTCGAGGGTTAATCCACTAGTCTGGGCTAGTTCTTCGTCAGATCGAAGCATGGCCAACCAGTTCTGTTGTCCAGATAGTTTACGCAGAAGTTGCTCTTGACGCTTAAGCCATGATTTGTATATCTCGGCAACCTGTCGTTGTGCAGAGGTAATCCATCGGCTAGGTAAACCCGCAAATGGCTCTTGCTGCCGTGTTTGTTTGACGATTTCTTCTAATTTTTGGGCTGGGAGACAACCTTTCGTTTTCCACTCTAAAAACTCTGGATGTTGAGCTACCTGATCTAACAGAGTATTAACCAATGGCGTGTGACTAGATGCCATTAACTGCCAGAGTTGCTGGCGATCTGGCTCACTAGCGACTAAACGGCATTGGATAGAGATAATATTCATTGGCATAGACCTTACAATATAAATCTATAATACTATATGTGTTTTATAAATGACAACTAGAATTACAAATATTTTTCTGTATAATTGTTGAATCTAATTAAAGAGTAGATAGCAAAAGTAATGGGAGAGCCTTTTTTTACGACAAAACGGGCAGCAGAGATTGTCGGTTGTACGGTTCGCCAAGCCCAATATTGGCGAAAGCAAGAAATTGTTGTGCCTACTATTGATGCTTCGGGGACTGGTCATAGTGTTTATTACAGTCGAGAAGACTTGATTGATCTTGCCATCGTTCATTATTTACTAGAGCGAGGCTATAGTTTTCAATCCGCAGGACAAACCCTTAAGCAACTTCGGGATATTGATCCTCAATATAATTTGCCAGAGAATGGTAAGCGATATCTATTAAGGTGGAATACTAGGGATGAAGAGCTTGTAATTGTTGTATTTTCTTCAAATGATCTGTACAGCGATATTGCAGATGGTCTCATTAGTGTTACCTCACTAAGCCTCGATCTTTTGCAGGCAGAGATCGAAGAGAGGCTGGGCAACAGGCCACGGAGGAAAGGTAAACAATACAAGCCTGCTGCTATTGATTTAACCACTATGAATGAAGCGGACACCTGTAGAGAATATATTTTGCCCAAACTTCGGCAAGCAGGGTGGGAGCAGAATCCCTACTCCATAACGGAACAGCGCACTTTTACCGATGGGCGTATTATTACCCTGGGTAACAAAGTTAAACGCGGAAAACAAAAAAGGGCAGACTATATCCTTCAATATCGTCGAGACTTCCCGATTGCCGTTGTGGAGGCCAAGCCCAATTACAAGTCACCTGATCAAGGATTACAGCAGGCCAAAGAATATGCGGAAATCTTGGACTTAAAATTTGCTTACTCGACCAATGGCTTAGGAATTATTGAATTTGACTTCACTACAGGGCGGGAACTAGAGTTGAGCAGTTTTCCCACACCGCAGGAATTGTGGGCGAGGTATTGTCAGAGCCAAGGGTTAGGTCTTGATCAGATCAATAAATTATTAACTCCCTATAATCTCCAGAGTGGGAAAAAGCCGCGCTACTACCAAGAAATTGCTATTAATCGCACTGTACAAGCCATTCTTCAAGGAAAAAAGCGATTACTCTTAACGATGGCAACGGGGACAGGTAAAACCACAACGGCTTTTCAGATCTGTTGGAAGCTATGGACAAGTCAATGGAACCTACAGGGGATTCCTCGCCATCCCAAAATCTTGTATTTGGCTGATCGCAATGTGCTGGTGGATGATCCGATGAATCGGGATTATGCTCCGTTTGGAGATGCGATTTATAAGATTCAAGGGGGCAATGCGGTACAAAGTCGGGATATTTACTTTGCTATCTATCAAGCGATCGCGGAAGATGAACGTCGCTCAGGACTTTATAAGGAATTTCCATCGGACTTTTTTGATCTGATTATTGTGGATGAATGTCATCGCGGATCGGCACGGAAACAAAGTTCCTGGCGGGAGATTTTGACCTATTTTGAACCTGCGATTCAATTGGGATTAACAGCAACCCCGTTACAGGAGGAATCCCGCGATACCTATGAATATTTTGGTAATCCCCTCTATACCTATTCTTTACGTCAGGGCATTGAAGATGGCTTTTTATCCCCCTATCGAGTTCATCGGATTGTAACCAGTGCGGATGCCGCAGGTTGGCGACCGACTCCAGGGGAATTAGATCGTTATGGACGAGAAATTCCTGATGACGAATATCAAACCAAAGATTTTGATCGGGTGGTCGGCCTTACTAGCGAGGACGGAGGCGATCGCCCAACACGTTACGGACTTCATGAAAAAAAACGACCGTTTTGCCAAAACCTTAGTGTTCTGTGTGGATCAGGATCATGCTCTGGAAATGAAAAAGGCATTAAATAATCTTAATGCTGATTTGGTGAAGAGTTACCCCAATTATGTGTGTCGGGTGACTGCCGATGAGGGAGACGTGGGTAAGGGGCATTTAGAGCAGTTTCAGGACGTAGAAACAGATACCCCAGTGATTCTAACGACTTCGCAAATGCTGACAACGGGGGTAGATGCACCAACGACAAAAAATATTGTCCTAGCACGAGTGATCAATTCCCGTGCCGAATTTAAGCAAGTCGTGGGACGAGGAACTAGGGTGCGTGAAGAATACGGCAAGCTATTTTTCAATATATTAGATTACACTGGCACAGCTACCAGTCATTTTGCTGACCCAGATTTTAATGGCGATCCTGCTTTTATTGAAGAAGCCACCATTGATGATGACGGTAAGGTAATTGACACAGAAGTGATTCAAGATGAAATGGACACTGATCCGACAGCAGAAGAGGTTTCTCCCCCTCGTCGTCCAGGGGACTTCATCCGACCCCCGAACCAACGGAACCCCGCAAGTATTATGTAGATGGGGGAACGGTAGAAATTATCCACGAATTGGTCTATGAGTTGGATGCCCATGGTAATCGCTTGCGCTGTGTAGAGTATGCTGATTACACAGGGGATGAGGTGCGTAAGATTTATCCCGATACGGAGGCTTTAAGGGCTTCCTGGCGCAATACAGAGCAACGAGAATGGCTGATTGCTCAGTTGGATGAACGGGGGATTAGTGCGATCGCCTTGGGAGCGACATTAGGGTTGCCAGAGGTTGATCCCTTTGATTTACTCTGTCATGTAGCGTTTAATGCTACTTTATTGACACGTAAAGAACGGGCGGAACGGTTGCGAAAAAATCAGACGGATTTCTTTGATGCTTATGGGGGAGATGCACGAGCTATTCTGGATGATCTGTTAGATAAGTATACAGATTATGGGCCGACCCAATTAAAAATCCCCGATGTCCTGAAAATTCCTCCCATTTCCCAACGGGGTAATATCAGTGAGATTATTAAATTCTTTAACGGAGCCGATCGCCTTAAGAAAGCGGTGGATCAGTTACAGGATTATCTATACGCGGCATAATATAAACTTTTGAATTTTTCCTATGGCCAGAACGAAAAAAGCGATCGCAGAACAGTCCGTTACCCCAACCCAGCAATTGAGATCAATTATCAAGTCCACCCGCGACATTATGCGGAAGGATAAGGGCTTAAATGGCGATTTAGACCGCTTACCTCTGTTAACTTGGATTCTATTTCTCAAGTTTTTAGACGATCTGGAACGGGTACAGGAAGAGGCGGCTTTATTGGAAGGTAAACCCTATCAGCCGATTATTGATGCGCCCTATCGGTGGCGGGATTGGGGAACAGATTCTAAGGTGTGGACGGGGCGAAATTTAATCGCTTTTATTAATCAAGATGAGGCGGCTAGACCCTACGGAACTAGGGGTTTAGGTCTGTTTGCCTATCTACGAAATTTACAATCTCCTGATGGCAAGGGACGACAGGAAATTATTGCCAATATTTTTCGGGGGATAACAAACCGCATGGAGTCGGGTTATCTGCTCCGCGATGTGGTTGATAAGGTAAATGGTATTAATTTTGGGTCATCGGAAGAGATTCATACTCTTAGCCATTTGTATGAGTCCATGTTGCGAGAATTGCGTGACGCGGCGGGAGATTCGGGGGAATTTTATACGCCTCGGCCCTTGGTGGAGTTCATAGTGAAGGCTACGGCTCCTCAGTTGGGGGAAACGTTACTTGATCCTGCCTGTGGGACAGGTGGCTTTCTAGTGGAGGCTTACGATTATTTAGCAAAACAGGCGAATACTATCCAAAATAGGGAGATTTTGCAATGGATGACGCTTTACGGACAGGAAGCTAAGTCGTTACCCTATCTACTGGCTCAGATGAATTTGTTATTGCATGGGTTAGAACGTCCCCAGATTAATTACGGTAATTCGTTGACGGTGAAGTTAAGTGAGTTGGGGTTAAAGGATCGGGTTGATGTGATTCTGACCAATCCACCGTTTGGGGGAGAAGAGGAGGTTTCGGTAAAGGCGGGTTTTCCCAAGGATTTACAGACAGCTGAGACGGCTTTACTTTTTCTCCAGTTGATTATGCGGTTGTTGAAGCGTCCTGAGCAAAATAAAGGCAAGGCGGGACGGGCGGCGGTGGTAGTTCCCAATGGGACGTTATTTGGGGATGGGGTCTGCGCTCGTATTAAGGAGAAGTTGATCAAGGAGTTTAATTTGCACACGGTTGTCCGTTTACCCAATGGGGTGTTTGCGCCTTACACGGGCATTTCGACGAATATTTTGTTTTTTGATCAGTCTGGCCCGACGAAAGAAATCTGGTTTTATGAGCAACCGCTACCTGAAGGCCGTAAGAATTACACGAAAAAGAAGCCGATACAGTCCGAGGAGTTTAGTGATTGTTTGGCGTGGTGGCATAACCGAGAGGAAAATGATCGGGCTTGGAAGGTGTCTGTCTCGGATATTCTCAAATACGATGGTGATACGTTACTTTCGGCTAATCTAGATATTAAAAATCCCAATGGTTTGGAAGTGTTGGTTCATAAGCCTCCAGAGGAGTTAATTGCTGATATTTGGCAAAAAGAACAGCAAATTTTAGAGATTTTAGGTAATATTAAAACTGCAATTAAGGAGAAACAAAAATAATGGCATGGCAGGAAATAACGACCTATCCCAAAATTTCTCTTCAGCACATTCTGTCTAAATCGGAAGAATGGATTGAACCTGATCCAGACATAACTTATCGGTTATTAACTGTGCGTATGTGGGGTCAAGGAATAGTAGAACGGGGTCTAGTCAAAGGCTCAGAAATATCTGCAAAAAAGATGTTAGTCGTTCGTCCTCAACAATTCATTATTTCTCGAATTGATGCACGACACGGAGCATCTGGTGTTATTTCTTCTGATTGCGACGGATCAATCGTTACTAATGAGTTTCCTGTTTTTAATACCAATCCTGCAAAATTACTTCCTCAATATCTTGGATGGCTAAGTAAAACACCTGATTTTATTGATCTTTGTAAAGTAGCTAGTGAAGGTACGACTAATCGTGTACGTCTCAAAGAAGATAAGTTTTTAAACCTAGAAATCCCTCTTCCATCTATAGAAGAACAACGGCGAATTGTGGCGCGGATCGAGAAATTGGCAACGTCGATTGCCGAAGCAAGGGGCTTACGAAAACAAAGTCTTGATGAAATATCTTACTTAAGACAAAACTATAGTCAAACTATTTTCAAACAATATCCTAAATCTCCTTTAAATACTCTTTCTCAACGAATTACCAAAGGTGAATCTCCTAGTTGGCAGGGCTTTAGTTATCAAGAATCAGGCGTACTTTTCATTAGAAGTGAAAACGTCTTATGGGGAAAGCTAGATTTAAGCTCAAAAACATATATTCCTTTGGACTTTCACCAGAAATTAAGTCGCTCACAATTAACAAATGGTGATGTTCTAATTAACTTAGTTGGTGCATCAATTGGTCGTGCCTGTGTAGTCGTAGAAGAATTTGAGGACGCAAATATAAATCAAGCTGTCGCAGTGATTTCTCCTGATTACTCAAAAATAAATAGCCATTACCTAATGTATTTTTTACTCAGTAGAAACGCTCAAAATATTATTCATGAAGGTAAGGTAGAGACAGCAAGACCGAATATTTCATTAAATGACCTACGAAAATTGCCAATTCCAGTTCCTTCAGTTGAAGAACAACACCATATCGTTGTCTATCTCGACGATCTCCAAGACAAAATAGATGCCCTTAAACACCTCCAAACAGAAACCGCCGCCGAACTTGATGCCCTGCTCCCCTCCATCCTCGACAAAGCCTTTAAAGGCGAACTCTAAGGCAATTCCAATCACGAACCAACACAGAAGTATAACGTAACCGAGAAACAATGATGGAGAGAGATCAACTACTACAACAAATAGACATCGGCGAAGATCAAGACTATGAATTCAAATTGTCTGAAGGGGAATTATCCAATGATATTTGGGAAACCGTCTCCTCTTTTGCCAATACCGATGGTGGCTATATCGTCTTAGGTGTTAAGGAAAAACGAGGCAGATTCGAGATTGTAGGAGTCTCTAATCCCCAACATCTCCAAAAACAATTTTGGGACGTTCATAACAATCGCCGAAAATTAAGTACAAATATTTGCTCTAATTCCGATATAGAAATCTGTACCCGGGAGAGCATTCGATTCTGATAATTCATGTTCCGCGAGCCAGGAGGGAACAACGCCCTGTTTATATCAATAACAATCCTATGACAGGGACTTATAAACGAAACCATGAAGGGGATTACAACTGTACAGAAACAGAAGTTCGACAAATGTTAAGGGATGCCAGTGACGATCCCCAGGATTTTCAACTCCTAGAAGATTACGGGCTGGAAGACCCTCGATCCAGAAACGATAAAAACCTTTCGTCAACGCTTTAGTAACCGAGAACCCGATCATCCCTGGTTAGCTCTTGATGATCAAAATCTTCTGCAAAAACTAGGGGGTTGGAAAACAGAACGCAATTCAGGAAAAGAGGGGTTAACCGTCGCAGGTTTACTCATGTTTGGCATGGAACGTAGCATATTAGAAGTCTTTCCTTATTACCAATTGGATTATCAAGAAAGACTATCGAATGATCCTGAAGAACGCTGGACATATCGCGTAACCCTGGATGGCAAATGGGAACCAAACCTCTTTAACTTTTACTACTTAGTCTATGGTCGTTTGGTCAAAGACTTAGATGTGCCTTTTCAATTAGAAAAAGATGCAGTCCGCAAAGGAGAAACCCATGTCCATGAAGCCCTGAGAGAAGCCCTTGTTAATACGCTGATTCATGCGGATCATCAATCAACCCGTCCCATAGTGATTGCAAAATTGCCAGATCGCTATGGCTTCTTCGATCCAGGTCGCCTCCGTATTTCCTTAGAGGCACTTTATCAGGGCGGAATAAGCGATCCTCGCAACCCAAACCTACAAAAAATGTTTCAAATGCTCGGTTTAGGAGAGAAAGCTGGCTCAGGATTTGGAAAAATCTTAAGAGCATGGAATGAACAACAATGGCTAAAACCTCTGGTTTCAGAAAAACTTGATCTGGATATGACAAACGTTGTTCTTCCGATGATTAGCTTGATTCCTGAATATATTGAAACCGATCTGAAAGCAGTTGTCGGTGAAAATTATACTCAGCTAAGTGAACTGGATAGAATGATCTTGGCTTTGACTCATAATTTCGGTGAAGTCAGCAACCTAGATATTCAACGCTACAGAACTGAACATCCCAGAGATATTGGCGATCGCCTCAAAAACCTAGTAGATAAAGGTTGGCTCGTACAGAAAGGACGCTGCCGAGGCACCAGGTATTCCTTAGTAAATGAAGAACCCTCTGATCCGATAACTCCCACCTTAGAGAATTATGACCCAAGCTCAGGGAGTTATGACCCAAGCTCAGGGAGTTATGACCCAAGCTCAGGGAGTTATGACCCAAGCTCAGGGAGTTATAGCCCGAACTCGGAAACTTATAACCCAAGCTCGGAAATAGAACCAGAACTTCAAAAACAATGTGTAGAAATCAGCCAAAAAGCCCGTGTTCAGCCTAATATCATGCGAAATATCATTATTCAACTGTGTTCCAAGGATTATTTGACGAAAGAGACATTAGGGCAGCTCCTTAACAAGAACCCAGATTATCTTCGTAAACAATTTCTTGCCCCCTTAGTTGCAGAAGGAATCCTAAAGTATAAAAACCCAGAAAAACCAACTGACATTAATCAGGCATATAAAGCCGTTCAATCCATTCGTCAGTTACAAATTCCACTGGACTTCTGATCTTGTTCCATTTGTCCAAGGGAGCCAATAATTCTGGACAATCCTGTTCTAGCTCCTCCAAATAACTAGACAACGTAGCCAGACAATGATTTTCTTCCGCGTGAGAACCAGAACCAAAAATTGTCTTCAAAGCGGTGTCACACTCACAGGCAGGCACAACCTTATCCCGAATAGTCTCAAAGCCCTGATCCTCAATTAAAAAGCGGATAACCTGCTCCAAACAGATCACCCGTCCACATAACTTTTCCCTTGCCTGCGCTAACTCTCCATGTCTCCCTAATGCCCGAAAACAACGTTTATCTCCTGACACCAAATAAAAAGCAGGCTCGGCGATCGCCCTTCCAATCAAGAGTAACTCCCCCTCATCCACATCAGGCAAACTCAAACCCAACAGAGGATGAGAAGCATTGGCTCTGACCGTCTCTAAAGAACGAACCACCGCGATCGCCCTTTCTCTCACCGTCTCATTATATTGCCGTTTAACCTTTCTATTTCCCCTAAAAACGAACTGAGCGCTGTCCAATACCCTCAAATTTTCTTTTTCTAAACCCAGAGCCGCGATCGCTTCCCAAAACAGATCACAAGCACACAGCTTGAGAACAATGTCATTGTCAATGTAGGCAATCACTCAGTTTCGGCCATCCTCTCTAAAAAATCACAGTTATCGTCACTTAAACGATCCCAGTCTAAATTATCTGCTAGACGACGATTTATGATCTCTGGTGCGGCAAGAAATTCACCTTCTAATTCCTTGATGGCATTTTGAGAAATACCCCAGGCAATTGCCTGCTGCTTTTTCGTCATAACTGTTTGCTTCTTGTGCCACGCATGGTTCAAAACAATCGAAGCTGGATTGACAACATCTTTTTCTGCCTGAGAAAGTGCATAATTTACTAATTTATTTGCAGTTAAATAACCTGACTGTAAATAATTCACGTTGTTTTTCCCATAAATCAATTCAACAGCGAACCGATCAGCCTCTTTTTCCTGCGGATCTGTCTCCCCATCAAGCTCGATATTTTCATCAACAATACATTCTCCTTCCTGAACATGGCCAGAGATAATGTGCCCTAGCTCATGGGCAACAATAAAGGCCATCCAAGCAGAGGATTTATGATTTTTGCCAGTAGCGATCACAGGACGACCCTCAAAGACCCCTGCCACACCGTCAAATTTCTTTAGTCCATTCCCAGACGGGAGATTAGTCAAGTGAACGACAGGCAAGCCATGATTCCAACAAAAATCAAGTAAACCGTCCAGATTCACCCATTGATGCTTCGATAGAATTTCCCTGCGAACTGCCTCAGCATTCCAACCCGCTACTGACTGATATTCCCTTGCACAGGCAAAAGCGACGCTCTTAGCCACTTGTTCCGCTACACCACTGGCGATCGCCAAGTCCTTCTCCTCTGTCCCTTGTCGCTTTTTGAAACAAAGACCCGAATCCGAAGGAAAAGAAAGCTCCTGATCCTCATGAATGAGAGCAGAAAAATCCAGGCCAGTCCGACGGGCGATATAGGCCGCCGCCTCGAAAAAGGTTCCCTCTCGTTGCTCAAATTCATCACACCACCAATCTGGTAACAACAGATTTCGGACAGTAGAGCGAGTTAAGCCGATATTTCTAAGGCGAGCATAAAGCGTGTCTATCGAAATAGTGACGCTAGAGTCGTTTACGGTGTCTAACATAGCACCTCCCTCAGCGTGTATTGTTTTTATAATGTTGAATGTGCTTAGTTTAGTTGCTTATTATGAGCTACATTGTATCTGAATTACGCCAGCAATTCTCATTTTGACCACGAGACAGAACTATGCAATGATCTCACAACGAAAGAATGAGGCTTTTGGAGATCGTTATTGCGACCATTCTCAATAAATTTATCTCAAAATTCCATAATGAGAATTGCTGGAATTACGCATTTGATAGACTCCTCCAACATCACGAAACAGCCATCAAGCATAGATGAGAATAAGCTTATCGCGTATTCTCAAGGCATTAAAGCAAGGATTTTAGGTATATAGCCAAGGTGTTCTCATCGAAATAATTTTTCAGTTTGACAAGTACGTCTACAATCATCGCCTTTGTTCCTTCGTCATGACACCACTGAAAACCAATCATTTCATCATTCTCTCCTGTATATTCATTGACATGACTCATTTCATTTAAGATGTCTACCAACAAATCATCATCAATACTTGCACATCTCTCATATTTTCCAATATAAACAATCCTAAAAATATCATCAATACTTTGTTGATCAAACTGACTGAGAATCGAAAAAAAACGTGTAGCATAAGTAGCAATAGTTTCTCTCTTTGCATCCGATTCATCCCAAGTCATAAAATCAAGAAATCTTTTTTCATAATTCTCATTTTGAAAATAATTCCACTTTATTCCATAAAGCGCATATAGACAAAATAAAGCTAAGTAAGTAGCTTCAATATTTTTATTTTCATTTGCTATATTAGATAACAAAACTTCAATCTCTGGATTTTGATAAAAGATAAAATTATGGTGATCTGTATCTATTTTTGTGAAATAATAACTAATGAAATAAATTATAAAATTAAGTAAGTCAATTAAGTTTTCCCTATTTCCTCTGGTTAATATATCTTCAATCGATACACCTATTATTCTATCTGCATAATCGAATTCACTCACATCATCTGTGATTGATGCAATGGCTTTTTCTATTAATTCTAGAGCTTTCTTCTCGCCATCCAAATTAATATTTTCAAAGGGGATTTCTTTACAAACATTGACCCATTCCTGAGTTGCCCTACCTAAAGATGGAAAAGTAATATCGGAAGGAGGGATCAAGTAAGTTTCTGAGGTATTGATAAAGTAAGGTTCCTGAGATCTTACTGATCTTACTCTCAAATCTTCCAAAATAAAACTGTGATTAAAATAAAGTTTAATCAGTTTAATAGAGAGTGAATGAATGATATCGATGTCTGCAATATATTTTCTTGCAGATAAAACAAAATTCTGGATAAAATATTTTTGGTCTTCATAGCAGTAGCAAGAGTCTAAAATAGGCAATGCGCCTTTAATCCTTAGCCGAATTTCAATTTTGTCAATAATTTGAGGTATCATTCTGACAGCTTCATGGAGAGGCATCTCAAAAAACTCTCTATTGTTTCTATATCGAAAGTTCGATAAATTGGCATGAATTTCTTGCTCTACTAACTCACAATTTGATACTTCTTGCTGATAGGCAACAAAAAAAGGAGTAGCAATTCCTGTTGGTCGAGATAGTTCTTTCGCTCGCTCTTCTGGATTGCGAGTTGTCATGCCAATTTTGAGTAGCCCCGCATAGCTTTGATTAATCAAAATATATACATGGCCTTGTTTTTGTCTGTCGCCTTTATTCATCAGTCTAAGTGTATATTTTGGGTTGATATAAGAGAAGATCATAATTAATTATGATGCCGAATCAATTCAATAATACTTCTGAAAAAACTGCATATCGCTAAACCTCAATCCACACCTTTGGCATTTTCCGTGCCACAGAGACGGGATAGGAAAGTGGGCCTTGCATTTTGGGCACTCTGACAACAAGCGTAAACGATGTTTTTCACACCCCTCAGTGGTCTTATATTGCCATTCCAGACGGTGGTAAGACTGGTCAGCATAACAAGCGGCACAGAGGCGAATAGGCTCCAATTTCATTCCTACCCCCTTCTCAGGTAGCATCATCATGAGTAACTCTGGACTGATTTCCGTAAAAATAGCCAGTTTTTCTAGTTGGGAGGCAGTGGGGAATGGATTATGCCGAAAGTGTTCTAGGCGTTTGATAAAAACACTCCCCAATCTCGCTTCCTCCGCCAATCTGCTGACAGATAAGCAATTCGCCTCCCTAAACCGTCCCAGATAGTGGCTGAGACTCTCTCCTGAATAGGGGGCTAAACGATAAATCCAAGGTTGTAAAATCGTTTCCATTAGCCAAACCCCGCCATGACTTCTTTCAGGGTATCTAGATCAATTTTCAACGCTCCTTTCTGAAGGGCCGGATCGCTGAATGCCTAAGAATCATGTCTAAAATCCCGATATAGCCCCTCGTTTTCTCTCTTAATAACTTCAATGTCGCCGTGGCCGTTAAATTCGATGGAATGGGCAACCTTAGTATTTGTTGCTCCCAAATCACTACGGTCTTCTCAAACTGCACAGGATTCAACACCCCCATACGAAAATATGAGTAAAAGCAATTTTTAACTTGCTCATCTCGATTGATTACTGCATCAAGGCGATCAGTCCCCACCAACACAATTGCAATATTGAGATGATCAGAAAAATCTCTCACATCTGCAAAAAACTTTGCCATGATCCGATCAGCCTCATCAATAATTAACATCTCTACTTTGCAGTCCCGAAGATACTTATAGACTCGACGGCGAAGGTCTGCTACTGAACCTTTTGTTACTTTGAATTTCAATGCTTCAGTAATAAGGGTATAAAGTTCCTTTGCTCCGCAATCTTGAGGGACTTGTATTACAAGCACTGGAATTATGGGATGGGAACCTGCCACTTGAAAAGGGGGATGTTCTTGTGCATAACTCTTGACTCCACAACTTTTTCCTGTACGGGATTCCCCTAAAATTCTTCCTGGCTGTCGGCAGATACGCTGGTTGTCAAGCCATTTATGAAGAGAATGTAACTGTTCAACTTCAACAATTTTGGTACTTTGTAACCGACAAATTTCACGCTCAATATTAAGCTGGGTTTCCATCATTAGTAATCCTCATCTAAATCCCATATCTTGACAGGTGTGATCGGTTCCAAAAGACTTGAGGTAATATCCTCTGTATCCTCAGATCCAGCAATGTCCTTAGCCTCCGTAATGAATGTTTGAGTTTTGGGAGAAAATTCCGCCTGGGCTTTTTTACGTCTATCTTTAACAGTTTTGGCTACATCTTGATCACGACGCTCTATTTCCGCCAAAATAGAATGATTACTGATGTTTTTACTTTTTTCACGCAACTGCTTACGAGTAGACTTTACATCAGCAAAAGTAAGAGATGTTACTTCTAAGCCCATCGCATGGGCGCGAGTTAAAAAAGTTTCTTTGTTACCTTCTCGGTGATAAACCAAAATAGTAGTAATATCTGCTGGATCGTAACGAAGGCTTACCTGAATACCTTCATAGCCAATGAGGTTTTCTCCCTTATAAGTAAGATTTTCAAACTGTATGATTCCCCCTCTTTGAACCCGACGCTGAGTCGATTTCATAAGGCATATATCCAACTCTCGCTCAGTAGGCAGCATAGGGAGAGTCGTTAGACCTGATTCCCATCGTTGGAAACGAGTTTGATCCCCCATCCGAGTATCAAGTGTTTGGTTGTAGTTATCGACTATATATCGGACAACATATTTGTGTAAGTCTTCTATTGTCAGGCAAGCTTCTTTTTCCGCGTGTTCAGATCGTTCTTGAACATTAGAGCCTGTATATCCAGGAAAACTAGAGTAAAATTGTGTGTTGAAAGTCCCAAATTGACGCTCTATTATGCCCCCATTGGGAGGACGACTTCTCAAATAGCAGGTAAATCCAAGGTGCGCTCCTATCTGTTGTAAATGGGTGGAGCGAAAGTCTTTTCCACCATCCGTATAGAGAAATCTGGGAATACCATAAGTCCCCCATTCACAATGCAATCCATACTCTTGTCCATAGGATTTTGGCAAAATTGCATGACGTAAAGCCAAAGCAACCACATGGGAGCTTGGGGCATCAAATCCAATATTTACCCCTATTAGACAGCGAGAGTAACTATCTCCGATGGTTGTTATCCAAGGACGACCCAAAAGTTTACCGTTTTTATCGACCAGAAGAATATCACCTGGAGTGTGATCGCACTGCCAAACTTCGTTGCTACATTCTGGAGTGAGTTGCTGGCCATCCCTAGTAGGCAACACCAGCGTTGAACCTTTCCAACCTGGCGATCGCAAAGATTTACGTCGTTCTTCGTTTTCTGTAATAGGCTTCAAAATACGGTAAACAGTCATGTGAGAGGGATATTTCTCAAGTCCTAACTCTTTCGCTCTCACCTTTACTCTTAAGTGAACCTGGATTGGAGACATCTTCCGACTTCCTTTATTTCCCTCCTTGTAAGTTTTGACAATAAAGTCCTGCCATTCATCCGCAGTTCTAGAATATCCCCTATCAGAACGCTCCGTGCTGGTAAAAGCACCTATCCCCTCATCCTGCCATCGTTTCATAAGACGTTGCACAGTTCTTACGGATTTATTGAGCTTTGTCGCCGCCTCTTTTAACCGCCGACTATAGGTATTCCGATCACAAGGCTCCATAAGGGGCTGAAGCGCATCAAAAAGTTCTTGATTAATGTCCAAAGAGCAATTATCAGTAGTATTCATATTTCAATCTATAAAACATATATGTAATTATAGGATGGAAATCAAATCGCGACAAGTCAATGTTAATTTTGCAAAACTCCAGCTAAATTGCATTAGAAACCCAAAGTGACAATGAATTTGTTAATAAAACCCAAAGTGACAATAAATTTGTTAATAAAGCTCAAAGTGACAATGAATTTGTTAATCGCTCCGAAAACGACAGTCAACTTGTTAAAATTACTCTTTGCTGAAAAAGCAAGTTTTTGTTATACTAAAAGCACAGAAATCTTTGTGTAGAGAGGATTTCGTCGCTTAAAAAACTCGATGACAGGCTTCTGTTAAAGCGTCACATAATTAGTGAATGTACATTTTCCGTACACTCAAGTCCTGTCAGTCCAACAATCATTTGTCATCATATAAATTAGTCGGCAAGAGTTTTGACCATTTCTGTCGCGAGTCACTAGTTGACTTATTCTGAAACTCTAGTATCCTACTAAATTAATATTGTGATTAAACCTAGAGAGAATTAGTTCCCGTTTTTAGTTAATCTATAATCTTTAGGCGTATTCGTCCATCATCATCGGAGAGAGGAAGTAAAGACATCGTGTTTTCTAGCACTATAGGACAATCCAAAAAAGATCAACCCACGGCTTCCGAGCCGACCTTCGGCAAAGGTGTTATCAAAATAGCAGCAGGAACCGTTTTGGGGGTCGGGTTGCTCGGTAGTGCCGCGATCGCGGGGGGATTAGTCGGTCTGGCCATCAGTTTCCGTAATCTTCCCGATGTCCGTAGCCTGAAAACCTACGTTCCCGCCCAGACCAGTTATGTTTATGATGTCAAGGGACGAGAATTATTAAGTCTTCATGATGAAGCCCACCGCAAAATTGTCAGTCTTGATCAGATTTCTCCTGACCTGAAGCGGGCTGTCATGGCGATCGAAGACAGTAGTTTTTACTCTCATCAGGGCATTAATCCCAACAGTATTGGTCGGGCGTTATTAGCCAACTTCAAAAGTGGCGGAGTATCCGAAGGCGCATCAACCCTGACGATGCAATTAGTCAAAAATATTTTTCTTTCCAAAAAACGAGTCGTCACTCGCAAAGCCGCCGAAGCCGTACTAGCGATTCGAGTGGAACAGGTTTTTGATAAAGATCAAATTTTATCCATGTACCTCAATAATATTTATTGGGGCAACAACAACTACGGGATTCAAACCGCCTCAGAGACCTATTTTAAAAAATCCGCCTCTAAACTGAATCTGGCCGAATCTGCCATGTTAGCGGGAATGATCCAAGCCCCCGAAGACTACAATCCCTTCCATCAGTACAAAGCCGCCAAAGAACGGCAAGAAGTTGTCCTAGACCGAATGCAGTATCTCGGATGGATTACCCCCGCCGAAGCTAAAGCCGCCAAGAAAACTAAGATTATTCTGGGAGAACCGACGGCTTGGAGAGGAAGTAAACTCCCCTATGTGACAGATACGGTTATTAAGGAAATTAAAGATCGTTTTGGTGACGAAACCCTGAGAAAAGGGGGTTTGCGAATTCAAACGACGGTTGATTATGATATTCAGAAAAAAGGAGAAGCGGTTGTTCAAAATGCCTATAAACGACTGAGGGGCGGCTTAAAGGGCAAGAATTTACAACTTGCCTTAGTATCAGTAGATCCCCGTACCCATTTTATTAAAACCATTGTGGGAGGAGTTGACTATGAAAAAAGCCAGTTGAATCGCGCACTCCAATCTCGTCGTCAGCCTGGGTCATCCTTTAAACCTTTTGTTTATTACACAGCCTTTGCTTCGGGCAAATATACTCCTGATTCAGTCGTTCCTGGCGGCGGAGTCAGAATTCGCGATGGGAGTAATTTTTACACACCTAAAAACTATGGTGGCGGTTATTCAGGCCCCATGTCCATTCGCAGTGCCATTGCTTCTTCTCAAAATGTTCCTGCTGTGGTCGTTGGTAACAAAGTGGGTATTAGCAAAGTTATTGAAGCGTCTCGTCGCATGGGAATCAAGAGTCCGTTACAAGCGGTTGCTTCCTTGCCCCTCGGTTCCGTTGATGTGACCCCCATTGATATGGCGACAGCCTATGCAACCCTGGCCAGCAATGGTTGGTATTCGGAACCCACGATTATTTTGCGAATTACGGATAGTCAGGGCAATGTTTTGTTAGATAATACGCCTAAACCCCAGTTAGTATTAGACCCCTGGGCAGCCGCTAGTACTAGTTCTGTTTTAACTTCTGTGGTTAATGGAGGAACAGGAAAGGCCGCTTATTTAGGAAGACCAACGGCGGGTAAAACGGGAACAACAGACAATGAACGTAATGTTTGGTTTGTGGGTTATGTTCCTCAGCTTGCCACCGCAGTCTGGCTCGGCAACGATAATAACGCGCCTTTAGGGAAAGGAATCACAGGGGGACATTACGCGGCTCCCATTTGGCGTTCCTTTATGAGCCAAGCCGTCAAAGATTTACCCGTAGAATATTTCCCTGCTGCTTCTAAATTCCCACGACCCAAGCCTGGAAAATAAGTTAGTTCAACTGTTTGATAAATTTTTCAACTAAATTGAGGACAATTTGGGGGATTTCGTGGCCCATATTGAATTCGTGGTACTCTATCTTGGCATTGATTCTATTTAGGGCATCGCGAGTTTGTCGGGCGGCTTCGATGGGGACAACAAAATCTTGTTTTCCGTGAACCATTAGGATCGGCGGAATTGGTGTTGTCAGAGGATGGGGCTGAAAGTGTAAATAGCCACTCAAACTAAACAGTCCTGCTAGGGGTAATTCGAGTCCCACATCTAGGGTCATGGCTCCTCCCTGGGAAAATCCCCCTAAAACTGTGCGAGAAAGAGGAACGCCTGTTTGATCTTCTAGGGACAATAGCCAATCCTTAAGTTGTTGACGACTTTCGGTTAATCCGTAATAATCGGGGGTTTCTAAAGCGTACCAGGCTAATCCTGATGGCACTTCTGGGTGAGGAAAGGGAGCGTTAGGGAATAGACACTGATAATTGGGTAGATCAAAGACTTGGGCTAGGGGGGCTAAATCATTGGCATCGGCTCCCCAACCGTGCAATAAAACCAGGATATGGTCTGGGGGGTTCCCACTGCTGGGTGGAACGGCGATCGCGTTAAGAGTCAGAAGATTATCCTCAATCTGAGTGATGATTAACCTCATTTTAGAAGATAAACAAAATCTTTTCCGCCCATCAAACATGAAATAATAGAAAGCAAACCCTTTTATCTGGGTCAAAAATTTTTCTTACTATAACCGATGAATTCTCAAACAAAGATTATCGTCTTGGATGATGACCCAACTGGTTCCCAGACTGTTCATAGTTGCCTTTTGTTAATGCAGTGGGATGTGGAAACCCTACGCTTGGGATTGCGGGATGAGGTTCCGATTTTCTTTGTTTTGACGAATACCAGGGCTTTAACCCCAGAAAAAGCAACCGAAATAACTCGTGAAGTTTGTCGGAATCTCAAACTGGCTTTGGCCGCAGAAAATATTCAGGAATTTTTGATCGTTAGTCGTTCTGACTCTACCCTACGCGGCCATTACCCCATCGAAACCGACGCGATCGCCGAAGAACTCGGAAGCTTTGATGCCCATTTTTTAATTCCCGCCTTTTTTGAAGGAGGTCGAGTAACCCGTGATAGCATTCATTATCTAATGATTGATGGCACTCCAACCCCCGTTCATGAAACCGAATTTGCTAAGGATTCAGTGTTTGGTTATCACCACAGTTATTTACCTGATTATGTGGAAGAAAAAACCAAGGGCAAAATAAAATCTGCTCAAGTTAAACGATTTTTATTAAATGATATTCGTAAAGGTTGTTTACCCGAACTCTTGGAGTTAAAAGACAATCAATGTGGCGTAGTGGATGGTGAAACCCAGACAGATTTAGACCAATTTGCCCAAGATATTTTAGCTGCCGCAGACCAGGGAAAACATTTCTTATTTCGCAGTGCAGCCAGCATTTTAACATCCCTTGCCCAATTAGGAAAACAACCCCTAGCCCCTGAATTAATGGGAGAATATAAACCAACCGATAAAACGGGCGTTATTTTAGTTGGTTCCCATGTCAAAAAGACCACTGAGCAATTAAATAATTTATTAAAAGAATCGGGAGTTGTCGGCATTGAAATTGATGTGACTCGCCTCCGAGATTTCCCTGAGCAACGCCATCAGTTATTAACAGAAGCTCTGGATAAAATTGACATTATTCGAGCAGACAATAAAACTCCTGTCATCTATACTAGTCGTCAGGAATTGGCTTTTAACACGATTCAAGAACGTTTAGATTTTGGGGTTGCTGTTTCAGCTTTATTGATGAGTATTGTTCAACAATTACCCAAAGATATTAGCTTTTTAATCAGTAAAGGTGGCATTACTTCCAACGATGTTTTAAGTACGGGTTTAAGTCTGCGTTCAGCCCGTTTATTAGGACAAATTTTACCAGGTTGCTCGATGATTACAACTGCCAAAAATCATCCTTTATTTCCTAATTTGCCCGTTGTTTTGTTTCCAGGAAATGTGGGAGATGCCCAGGGTTTAACGACGTCTTATCATCGCTTGAGCCAGGCTTAATCTTCAAGAATGCTATTGGGCGTAAGGCTTACGCCCCTACGGGAAAATCCAGATATTAGTAATTAACGAGCCGATAATAAATGGTCGATTCTTTCCTGGACACCTTCAAAAGTCGGATCAAGTTCTAGGGTTTTTTGATAACTGCCGATCGCCTCTTCCATTTTTCCGAGGGCTTCTAACACCAGTCCCCGACTAAACCAGGCTTGCTGATTTTCTGGATTTAACAATAAAACTTTCTCAAAAGCTGCGATCGCTTCCTCTAAACGGCCTAAATTGCCCAACGCTCCCCCCCGATGTTGCCAAGCTTCTGCTAAATCGGGTTCCAGGGTCAACGCTTCATCCCAACTGGCGATCGCACCGTCTAAATCCCCAATATTCGCCTGTTGGAGTCCTCTATCTAACCAACCATCTGCCGTTTCGGGTAGGGGTTGATTACTAAGATCCTCTTTAACTTCACTAAACTGTTTCATCAAGGCAGTGATAATGGCCGTCGCATCAGGGGAGTCTAAACCTAATTGCTCAGCTAAACTGACGGCTAAGGCGCGATCGGTCTGTAATTGGGCGGTTAATTCTTCGACGGTATAGGTATTTACCTGTTGACCATTAGACTCTTCAGCAGAAAATTCCAGAGAATCAATATCCGTGAGTTCTACATCGGGGCCAGAATATTCCCAAACTTCATTTTCAGCCGTTTCCCGTGCATAGAGTTGTCGCCCAATAAGATAGGCTTGATGACCGATGGGTTCAAGTTTAGGAAAGGACTGGGCTAATTCTCCGAAACGCATCATCCGAGTGGCCAGGGGTAAATTCGGGGCAGGAGACGCTAACACTTTTTCGCCAAACCGCTCTAACCAACTTACCCAGGGTTTGGTTTTCCCCCGTTCCTGGAGTTGATCAAAAAACTTTAGAACTCTCCCTTCGTGCCAACCGTGAGCAATACCTTCTAGCAACTGATTAAACAAAAATTCATAATCCGTATCGGTGAGCGCAACAACCTCTTGATTTTGCTGAAGTTTTCTTCCTTGGGAAGGGGACAAACTTCCACTGCCTCCGATAAACTGCCCGAAAAACCGTTTAATCCACTGCCAAATCCCTTTAAATAATCCTTGCATGAGTTATCTTGATTGAAACTAAAAAGCGTTTAGTTGCCCATCATTCCATTTTAAAGCATTCTCAGACCGACACTCTATTCAAAAGCGTTATCCCAATAGAGTTTAATGTCAGAATATTTTCTGAAAAATTCCTTTAATCAAGAATTTACGTCAATTTTGAGCAAAAATCTCTCATATTAACTAGAAAAGGCGAGCAGAAGCCCTAAGTGCTGAAATGATTGAGAATACGCGATCGCCAACCCATTAGCCCCCTATCGATACGACTGATTGCGTCAGAAAAATCAAAAAAAAACCTTACTGATCCCCATTAGGAAGAAATAAGTGTATTATGAGTGGTTAATTTATGTTAACTTGTGTCCAGTTTTTTGCAGAGAGGATTTAAGAAAGTTGTCTAAACGCTATTTATTTACCTCAGAGTCCGTCACGGAGGGCCATCCCGATAAAGTCTGTGACCAGATCTCTGACACTATTATTGATGCCCTGTTAGCCCAAGATCCCGCTAGTCGAGTGGCCGCCGAAGTCGTCGTCAACACAGGATTGGTGCTAATTACGGGAGAAATCACTTCCAAAGCAACGGTTAATTTTGTCGATCTCGCCCGCAAAAAAATTGCAGAAATTGGTTACACCGATGCAGATAATGGCTTTTCGGCTAATAGTTGTGCAGTTCTCGTCGCCCTGGATGAGCAATCTCCTGATATTTCCCAAGGGGTCACGGCGGCCCAGGAACAGCGTCAGGCCCTGAGTGATGACGAACTGGACAAAATTGGTGCGGGAGACCAAGGCTTAATGTTTGGGTTTGCCTGTAATGAAACCCCGGAATTGATGCCCTTGCCCATCAGCTTGGCCCATCGTATTTCCCGTCGTTTGGCCGCAGTCCGCAAAACAGGCGATGTTCCCTACCTCCGTCCCGATGGCAAAACCCAGGTTTCTGTCGCCTATGAAGATGGTAAACCCGTTGGGATTGATACGATTCTAATTTCCACTCAGCACGATGAATTTATCGGTGATATTAAGGATAATGCTGAAGTTCAAGCTAAAATTAAAGCCGATCTTTGGGAATCGGTAGTCCTCCCTGTTTTTGCTGATATTGAATTGAAACCTGATGCTGATACCCGTTTTCTAGTCAATCCTACTGGAAAATTTGTGATCGGTGGCCCCCAAGGAGATGCTGGATTAACGGGACGCAAAATTATTGTGGATACCTATGGCGGTTATTCTCGTCATGGCGGCGGTGCTTTCTCTGGTAAAGATCCCACGAAAGTTGACCGTTCGGCAGCCTATGCCGCTCGTTATGTGGCTAAAAATATTGTGGCGGCGGGATTAGCTGATAAATGCGAAGTCCAGGTCAGTTACGCGATCGGGGTTGCCCGTCCCGTTAGTGTGATGTTAGAAACCTTTGGTACAGGAAAGGTTAACGAAGATGAATTACTGGAAATCGTTAATAAGTTGTTTGAATTGCGCCCTGCTGGAATTATTCAAACCTTTAATCTTCGAGGTTTACCTGCAGAACGGGGGGGACGTTTCTACCAAGATTTTGCGGCCTATGGTCACTTTGGTCGGACTGATTTAGATCTTCCTTGGGAACAAACGGATAAGGCGGCTTTATTAAAAGAAGCTTTTGCCCGTCCCTTGTCTGGCATTGCTTCCTAAGTTCTTTCATAATCTAAGAACCAGTTAGAACGCGATCGCGTTTCATCAGAGTTAAGATCAAGTGCGATCGCTGAAAACAGCTTGAAATTTTTGTAGGGGTTTGGTTTCTAAATTCATAGAGTAGGACTTAGAGACTAAATCCCTTCCTTTTTCAAAAAGCAAGATTACTCCCCATCAATATCACAAAAAAAAGAGGTAGAAAATCTTACCTCTGGATAGTTGTAAAAAATTAAATTTCTGGCTCAAAGTTATTCAGACTTCAAAAGCACCTAACTGGCAGCAATATACTCTTCCACATTAGAACGTCGTCTCCGCAGGTGGGCTAGGGCTTGGTGTTCTAGTTGGCGCACTCGTTCTCGGCTGATATTGAGTCTTTGTCCGATTTTTGCCAGGGAAAGTTCTTTACCATCGTCTAAACCAAAACGCAGGGTGAGGACGGTTTGTTGTTGGGGAGTGAGTTCCGACAATAAACTGTGTAAATCCTGACGCATTAACTCCTGGGTAATATAAAGATCAGGGGAAATGCCGTCATCTTCTAATAATTCGGATAACTCCGTATCCTGATTATCTCCCACTCGGACATCGAGGGAAATGGGTTGGCGGGCCATACTCAGGTATTCCCGAATTTGGGAAGGTTCAATTTCTAGGATCTGGGCAATTTCGGCGGGTGTGGCATTCCGTCCCAGTTTTTGAGCCAGTTCTCGCTGAGTTTTTTTGATTTTATTCAGTTTTTCGGTGATGTGGATGGGTAAGCGGATGGTTCGCGATTGTTGCGCGATCGCTCTGGTAATGGCTTGACGAATCCACCAGTAGGCATAGGTCGAAAATTTATAACCCTTGGTGGGATCAAATTTTTCTACACCTCGTTCTAGTCCCAGACTTCCTTCTTGGATCAGATCCAAAAATTCCATGTTGCGCTTCTGATACTTTTTGGCGATCGCAACGACCAGGCGGAGATCGGCCTCGATCATCTTTTTCTTAGCCCGATTACCAAATTGAAGAATACGATTAAATTCTTCGGCGTTAAGTTTTACCGAGTTCATCCATTCGAGCGGACTAGGTTCCCTCTCCAAGATTTTCAGCTAGGCGATCGCGTTGTTCAATTAATGGCATCATCTTTTGAACTTGCTTGCCATAGACAATTTCTTGCTCATGCGTGAGTAAGGGAACCCGTCCAATTTCGTGCAGATAAGTACGAACCATATCCGCCGAATAGAGAGGCTGTTTAGTAGTTTTGTTGAGATTAGCGGTGGGCATTGGCGAGTTGACTCCTTAAACCAGCAGAAAGTCTGTCACTGTACTTTGAGTTTTCCCAGAAATGATTGAAATCAATACACAAACCATAAAACCGAAGTCGATACGACTTTGACTTGCTCCCATAATAACCTATTCCTTTAGACGATGACAATTTCTGAAAGGTTCAACGGTTTAGGAAAAAATAATCAGCTAGGGAAGAAGCCAAATAATCGTCAGTTGTCATTTGTCGGGCATCTGGCAATTCTTTCTAAGGAATTTAGATTGAATTTGCCAGTAGAGTGACTACTTTCATAATCCCTTATAAAGGCTTATTATGTAAGGGTTTAGCTGGTGAAATTGCCGAACGAAAGGGAACGGCTCTCCACCATTTTTCAGAGAAGATCTATCTAAAGAGGTATGCTAGTCTTTAGCGAATCAAGTAACCAATTCTATTCAATTGTCGGCTCTTTTTTGGGATTTTTAATGTTTTTTTAGGGTGTTAAAATCAATTTAAAAAGTGTCCACTACTTTTTTGCTGACTATCACAATGTCCCTCGCTTTAATAGCTAGAGTTAGAAAAATGATGACTGCCCTTCCCCATCCTGATACCGCCCGCATTCACCTACATTGTGCCATTATTACGGTTAGTGACACCCGTGACCTCGATTCAGACCGTAGTGGTCAATTAATTGGTCAATATCTCAATCATATAGACCATATTGTTGATTCTTACCAGATTTTAAAAGATGATCCTGAGCTAATTCGATCGCAGGTAGAACAACTGAGTCTTGATCCCAATCTGGCAGTGATTATTTTAAACGGTGGTACGGGTATTGCCCCCAGGGATACCACCTTTGATGTGATCGCGGGTTTATTGGAAAAAACGTTACCTGGTTTTGGGGAAATTTTTCGCTTTCTCTGTTATCAAGAAATTGGTTCTCAGGGCGATCGCTTCCCGTGCCGTCGCAGGAGTTTATCGAAATAAGCTCATTTTTTCCCTGCCTGGCTCATCGAATGCCGTCAAACTAGCTTTAGAAAACCTGATTCTGCCCGAATTACACCATCTTTTCACCCAAATCAATCCCGATTACGCCCAATCAGCCCAAAATAATGAGGTTTGAGCAATGATTATTGGTGGATTGTCCCGTCGGGTAATATGGTTCCCGTCAAAATTGTCGCTGTTAATTTAACCATCAGACGATTGCCTGCCATCATCTTGGCTCCCCGCAAATCCGCCTCGCTAAGATCGGCTCCACTCAAGTCCGCACCGATTAAATTCACTTCCCGTAGGTCGGCTTTTCTAAGATTCGCTCCCAGAAGATTCGCCCTAAACAAATTAGCCCCAAATAAATTAGCGGCTTCGAGGTTGACCTTATGTAAAAAACTATCACTCAGATCGGCATGACTTAAATCAGCTTGGATTAATTTTCGCCCTGAAAAATCCTTTTCCCTTAAGTTAGCCCCCCGAAAATCTGCCCCACTGAGATCCCGATGAAAAGGCCGTTGCACCGATGGCTCTGGAGGATTGGGAGGCTTGGGGGGATTGGGAGGATTAGATCGAGAAGAATGACTCGAAGTATTGGTTTTATCTGATTTTTGCTCGGTTTTAGGTTTGGTTTTTGGCTCAGTTTTAGGTTCAGACGGTGCAGTGGCGGAATGGATTTGAGCTTGACGTAATTGGTCACGGGCATGGTTGATGTCCTTGAGGCGGGCGATCGCTTTTTCCAATAGTCTTTCATTCCCTGATGGAATGCGATCGGGATGCCAAATAAACGCTAAGTCTCGATAGGCCTGATTAATCTCTTCTAGAGACGCGCCTAGTTCTAAACCCAGGATGCGATAATACGGTGCGAGATCTTTCATGTCGTTTACCCCTTCTGTTTAAGCTGTTGACAAATCTTTGGTAGGCGATCGCGATTTCCCCCCTAAATCGAGGATAGTCAAAAGATAAAAAATAAAGATGATAAATTACCGTAATTTCACGGTTCAATAATCTACTAAATACTTTTTAGGATAGAACTAATTTTAGAAATTGATAAAAAATGATGGAAAATTCTATAAATAATACAAAAATTTAATTTTTGCTTGACATTATACCTGAATTGGATAGGATAAGTTAGGGTTCTCTTACGTTCTGCTTTTTCCTCGGTTGCTCTATTAAATAAGTCTTAATTGCTTAAAAATATGTTGAGTCGTTTCAAAAGTTTAAAGAGTTTAAATTTGTCGAGTCTTCTGGGTAGAAAAAGCCAGGGAGTCGGGTTAGAGATTACCCCTGAGCGACTTAACTTAGTACAACTATCTAAGCAAGCCCAGGGCTATAAGTTAGGAAAATTCTGTACCACAGATGTGCCAGAAGGGATTTTCGAGGAAGGCAAAATTATCGATTCTCCTACCCTGGCTGAGTTGATCCAAGAATTATTTAAAGAGCATAAAATTACTGCCAAACGAGTTGCCACAGCCGTTCCTATGCGGGAGGCGATTATTCGGATTATTCCTGTTCCCGCCGAATTAAATGAGCAAGAATTACGGGATATGGTCTTAAATCATGAAGCGGCCCTCTATTTGCCCTATCCGAGGGAAGAAGTCGATTTGGATTACCAAAAATTAGGTTTTTTTGAAGATGATGATGGAATTGAAAAAGTTCAGGTTTTATTGGTGGCGACTCGTCGGGAGGTGACGGATTCCTATTTGGATACTTTCCAACAGGCGGGTTTAGAGGTTGATGTCTTAGAAATTAATAGCTTTGCCCTCATTAGGACAATTAGGGAACAATTACGCCAATTTGGTTCCAAGGAAGCCGTTGTTCTGGTGGATGTGGAGTTTGATAATACGGAAATTGCGATCGTGGTCGATGGGGTTCCCCAATTTTCACGGACGGTTCCCATCGGTACTTTTCAAATGCAAAATGCCCTATCTAGGGCCATGAATTTACCCCCATCCCGTAGTCCTGAAATTTTGCAGGGGATGACCATTCCTGTCACTCAATTTGATACCCTGAGTACCCAGGGGACAGCAATCAACCCTGGGATGAGTGCTTTAATGCGGGTTTTGGGAGAATTAACCGATGAACTGCGTCGCTCTATCAATTTTTACTTAAATCAAAGTGAAGATTTAGAGGTTGTCCAGTTGCTACTGGCGGGGCCTGGAGGTGGTTTAGCTCAATTAGATGAGTATCTGACCCAACGATTCAGTATTCCCGCTCTCCAGATTGATCCCATTACTTCTTTGGCGATCGATGTCGATCAGACTTTTTCCAATGTGGAACGCTCAAGCCTCGGAACCGTTCTAGGTCTAGGATTACGAGAGGTTTAGTTCAGGCGGATTTCGACAAACTATAGCCATTTGATATTTATGATGCCCCATGTATAGCTTAGACGTTAACTTTCTTACAGACCGAAACCTAGAACTCAAAGGCCCTACGGTGGCTGCTACGGCGGACGGCCCTTCTCTCCAGCAACAATTACCGATCTATATCGGAGCGGGGGTGATGGTGGTTTTGCCCCTATTAGCGGGCTTGTCTTTATTATTTGTAGGTTGGCAAAAGGAGCAAGCCCAGGCAAATATTCAAACGCTCGAAGCAGAACTCGCTAAACTCAATGCCCAAAATAAAAAGATTCAAGAAATAGAAGGCAAAATCAAGACTATTGATGATGATATTGCGGGTTTAGTCGGAGTTTTTAATCAAATTAAGCCTTGGTCTGCCATTTTGCAGGATTTAACGGATCAGACTCCTGCCACCGTACAAATTAGTGGTATTCAGCAAGCCGATCACGTCTTAACGCTGACAGGATTTTCGCGAAATTACGCAGATCTCAATGACTTTTTGCTGACTTTACAAAATTCTCGATTTTTTAAGGCAGATAACACGAAACTGGTCACTGCAACGGCGAATCCTTTACCGATTACAGGAGTTGAAACTGATAGCGGTGGAGGAGCAACAGCCCCTAAACAACCAGCATCAGGGGCAGGAGATAAACCAGCAGGGCCAACTGTCACCGTTCCAACAGGGGTTAAATATACGATTACCACTGAGTTGAGTGATACGCCCGATAATGAATTAATGAGCGAACTGACTCGTAAAGGCGCGATCGGTCTGGTGACTCGCTTTAAAATTCTGGAGCAAAAAGGGATTATGTCCTCTCAAAAACCCACCGATCCCATCGTTTCACCCGCCCCACCAGGAACCCCTCCTCCCGAAGGTAGCCCTCAAACTGCCCCCGCCCCCACACCAGGAGAGAAAAAACCATGAAGACGACCTATGTTGAAGAATTTAATACGCAGACAGAAGAGTTTGAAACAGGTGGGGGCTATCCGACGGCTTTGGGATTACCTTTACTCCCCAAATCACAGGTATTGCCCTGGGTGTATTGGGCTTGGTCGGTGCGGGTTACGTACTTTCTACCTTTTTTCTGCCTGCTTGGGATGAACTCCAAAAAATTAAGGCAGACGAGACAACTAAGCAACAAATGGTTGATCAGCAAAAGTCTGGCCAATTGGATCGCAAGTTAGTAGAAGCCGAATCCAAACTCAAGCAAACAGAAAGTCGTAAAGCTCAGGTTTTATCTTTGTATGCGAGTCCTAGTGACCTGAAAACGTTTTTGTTAGACATCAGTAAGTTTTTTGTTGCTCGCAATGTAAAACTAGAAAGTTTTTTACCCCAGGGCGATCCTGTTGTGGTTGGGGATGATTCTTTGGGGCCTGCGGTCAAAAATAAACTCAAGCGTCAAAGTTTTCAGGTGGCATTTGAGGGAGCTTTTGGGGATACGCATAATCTCATTCGGGATTTGGAGCGATTACAACCCTTGATTCTGATCAAAAATCTTAAGACGGATCTCGCGGAACCCAATTTTGATGTGACAGTGGTTAAGGACAACGGAAAAGCAACGGTAGTTTCGGACAAAAATGATGGTTTAAAAACTTCTATGACTTTGGATGTCCTGATTCCTCTAACTCCCGAAGAAATAGCGGCTTTAGCCCCACCCCCACCCCCTGCTGGTACAACTCCAGAGGGACAGCCCGCTCCTGGTGCTTCACCACCACCGAAATAAAAACTTTTGATTTGCCCCTAATTTATATTTATTCCATTATTTGACTTGAAAGAGTAAGAGGAGTGCGTTTTATGAAAAATTATCATTCTTTATTGTTAGTAAAAGCGACGGTGTGTTTTCTGGCAATTGCCAGCCGTCCCAGGCAGTTAATCCATCGGAAACGGATTTGTCGATCGCTCCCCCTTGATGACTGAGGATAAAGTTGTTGATGAAACAGAAATTTCGATTGAGCGCGATTTAGGGGTTGATCTAGAGGAAAATCTCGTTAG
>CAWEDJ010000101.1:0-13713 GCA_963807635.1 uncultured cyanobacterium | reverse complement strand
TATTTTTATCGCTGCTTCGTTTCGTCGTATTGCTCCAAAAATAATATTAATGTGCAAATGAAATGGTTTGATGGTTATCTCGAATCTTTACAAGCACTCGCCGCAGGACAATTAGACGGAAATAGTCAAACCCTCAATGATACGATCGCCTTTGCAGGAGAAGCGATTAATGGAGAAGTCGCCGTTTTAGTGAATGACAACTCGGCAGGTAATGACAAAATTATTGTCGCGCAAGAAATTAATAGCGTTAAAGATTTAAAAGGTAAAAAAATTGCGGTTGAAGAAGGAGTCGTCGATGATTTCTTACTTAGCTTAGTCCTAGAAAAAGCAGGAATGAATCGCAAAGATGTGCAAATTGTCCCCCTCGAAACAGGAGCCGCCGCAGCAGCATTTGCATCGGGAAAAGTGGATGGAGTAGGAGCCTTTCCACCCTTTTGGTCAACGGCTTTAAAACGAAAAGGATCAAAGGAAATTGCCAACTCTAAGGATTTTCCTGGAGCAATTCCTGATCTTTTGATTGTAACCGAAAAATTAATAAAAGAGAAACCTGAACAAGTTCAAGCCTTAGTTAAAACTTGGTTTGAAGTTCGGGATTTCATGGAAAAAAATCCTGAAAAATCCGATCAAATCAGGCCAAGCGAGCAGGAATTAGTCCAGAAGAATTAAAGCTCTACAAAGAAGGAACTCGATTTTTTACTATCGCAGAAAACGTTGAAGCCTTTAGTCCTGGCGAGACGATGAAAAGTATGCCCTATGCCGCAACAAAAATGGCAGATTTTATGAAAGGTGTAGGCTTCATTAAGAAAGTCCCTGATCTGACAAAAATTCTGGATTCTCAATTTGTTAAAGCATTGAGTACAAATAAAGCTTAGCGATCGCAATTCTAGATTTTCGGTGAAATTGACCGTCTCAATCTTTATTCTATTCACAAGAGAAGACTAAATGACGACGAATCCTAAACTTTTAAAACCGACTATTTTTTGGCAACTTGCTGAAGAAATTTCCGAATCATTGAAGTGGGTCTTAATGACTCTTTCGATTGTAATTCCCTTGTTAATCTGGCTATTAGTGTCTAGTTTTGCCCCTATTGAATCCGTTTTTCTTCCTTCCCCCCTAGCAGTTATTCAGGCATTAGTCAATCTTTGGCAACAAGGTTTTTTAATTCAAGATACGGTTACAAGTTTCTTAAGAGTTGTTGGTGGATTTTTCTTAGGAGGATTTTTTGCGATTCCCTTGGGTATTTTAATGGGAGCTTTTCCGAGTATCCGTAGTTTGACGGAGCCAATTATTGGGGTTGTTCGTTATATGCCTGCTCCTGCTTTTATTCCCCTTTTAGTGATTTATTTAGGCATTGGCGAAACCTCAAAAGTAATGCTCATTTTCATTGGGACAATTTTTTTTAATACTCTGATGATTATGGATGCCGTTAAATTTATTCCCAAGGAACTAATTGAGGTGACTTATACATTAGGTGGCTTACGTAAACAAATTTTATTACAAGTGATTACGCCCTATGTGATTCCGAATATTTTGGATGCCTTTCGGATTAATATGGCCGCCGCTTGGAATTTGGTTGTCGTCGCGGAATTATTAGCCGCCGATAATGGATTAGGAAAGCGCATTGTGTTAGCTCAAAAATTCCTTAGAACTGATGAAATTTTTGCCTGTTTAATCGTTTTAGGCGTAATTGGTTTTGCTTTAGATTTAAGCTTTCGTTTACTACTCCGTTGGACGTGTAAATGGTCAGTTAATCGTTAAATGATTACACTTATTTTTTATAAACTTTTAGGAAGAAACAATAAATTTTCTATCCATAAAAAATACTTTAATGTTTGATTCAAGCAGGAAATTATATGCACTTAGAAATCACTAATCTCAATAAATCTTTTTCAACTAAAAGAGGTTCTATTGTTGTCCTAAAAGATATTAATATGCACGTCGAGACTTCTGAATTTGTCTGTGCGGTGGGGGCTTCTGGTTCAGGAAAATCGACTCTTTTGCGGATGATTGCAGGGTTAGAAACACCGACCTCTGGCAAAATTACTGTTGATGGAACGGAGGTAAAAGGGGCTGGAGCCGATCGCGGCTTAGTTTTCCAAAGTTATACCCTTTATCCCTGGATGACGGTGCAAAAAAATGTAGAATTTGGCTTAAAACTTCAGGGCTTACCCCAAAAAGAACGCTGGGAACTCGCCTGTTATTACCTTGATATTGTGGGTTTAACTCAATTTGCCGATTCGTTTCCCAAGGAACTTTCGGGCGGGATGAAACAACGGGTCGCGATCGCCCGTTCCCTAGCCTGTCATCCGAAGGTATTGTTAATGGATGAACCCTTTGGCGCATTAGATGTTCAAACTAAAGAAAGAATGCAGGAATATCTGATCGAAATTTGGCAACGGATTAAATGCAGTATTCTGATGATTACCCATGATGTAGAAGAGGCAGTCTTTTTGTCCCAACGAATTTATGTATTGAGCGCGAGACCAGGAACAATCCAACAGGAATTAACCATTGAACTACCCGAAAATCGCACCTATAAAATCAAGCGTGAACCTGACTTTTATCATTATACTGACACAATTTTAGATTTATTAAGAGGCACAACGACAGAAGAATCAGAAACGTCAATATCTTTAGAGTGTTGATATTCTCTGATTAAACAATTGCTTGTAAATGGGAATAAAATCGGATAAAACTCGTTGCTTCTAACCGCGATCGCGTCAACTTAATTTTTTTTAATTTCAGGTTTACTTTCTGTTGATTTTTGGGTTGACTTCACGGAAGATTTCTTATTTTTTGGCTTGGAACCATTATCCACTGCATTTTTTCCACCCTTACTGACGATGTAGCTTTTGACCTGTTTAATCACTTTACTTTCATCGACGGGCTTAAACACGACCATGCCTTGATTTGCTTTATCTTGCGACTTGCTGGGTTTGTCTAAAACCTTTTGGGTTGGATTAACCTCTGGCTGGGACACACCCTTCAAGGCCTCATCCCCTAATTTGAAACCCAAGAAGCCACTTGCAACCGAGGCGATCGCAATCCCCGCCAGTAATAAAAAGGGCCAAAGGGGTAAATGTTGTCCTTTCGGAGAAAGAGCCTGGCCATCAAGATTAGAATTTTTCATGGGTCTCAAAAATGAAGGTGGGAACAATTTTTAGATTAATGGTAGCATTCTGACACAAATCAGCTTTAAATTACTTTTCGACTCGTAGCCGTTGAGTCACCCAGGTAATGCCGTCTGCTCCAATTAATACCCCCGATAACCAGCGATTTTCTGGCTTAGTAGGAGCCTTAGAGCGTTTAAATAGGCCGCCCGCTTGCAAAAGTTCTAGATCCAAAGGAGATGGATTTAGATAACTATCGGCATCCACAGCCTGATTCATGGCCGCTCCTGCCAAAAGATTATTCCCAATGGGATCTTTGAGGATCACATCAAAATCAAATTCCTGACCTGGACGGACGCTTTCGGGTAACTTTACGTCAATACTGGGCGGCTTTGTTCCAGAGGTGAGGGTAATTTTTTCATTTAAAATTTCCTGACTCAGGAGTTTATCTCCCTGAAAGACCTGGCGAGATTGGATGGTTCCCTGAAGTTTGGCGGAATTTGCTTGTAATTTCCCCGTTCCTTCTATTTTGGTTTCGGTTTGGGCGACTAAATTATCCCCTTGCTTCTCCCAGGAAATTAATTCCGTTGTGTATTTGAGGTCAGGGTATCTTTTCCAAAGAGATTTAAGAGATTGTTCAAGATCGGCGTAGTTCAGACCGTCGCTGTTGGTGAACTTAGGGCTATAAAAAGTCTTGATCTGCTCCAAATTTTTCTGATTGCCCACCTTATCCATTTCACTAATGAGCGTTTTGAGTTGGGGAGGGGCTGTATTGGGGTCTTCTGCTCTAAGGTTACTGGCGAAATGAAGCATCATACCCAAGCTGAGTAAAAAAGCCATTGACCAATTCACTGGTTTTAACAAAGTAGGAAAAAATAAGCGAGAAAACAAAGTGGCACGTATCATATTTTTTGATAACTGGGAAAACAATAGCCGATTGGGAGTCCTCATGGTAGAAAACCCCCACAAGTTATATTATGTCTTTACCGTTGAAAACTGACAAATCGTAATTCTTGCTTAATAATGGCTCAACCAATTCGTTTACTCATTGCGGCTAGTGGTACGGGGGGACACCTCTTCCCTGCGTTGGCCCTGCCCAACAGTTGCCTGACTATGACATTGAATGGTTAGGGGTTCCTAATCGTCTAGAACAAACCCTAGTGCCGAAGGAATATCCCTTGTTTACGATCCCTGTGGAAGGATTTCAAGGGGGGTTGAGTTTAAAAACCCTGAAGGTTGCCTGGGGTTTAATTATCTCTGTTTTTAAGGTTCGTAAATTATTAAAATCCCACAAAATTGATGTGATTTGTACAACGGGGGGCTATATTGCAGGGCCAACGGTGGTGGCGGCGCGATCGCTGGGGATTCCTGTTATTTTACACGAAGCGAATTTTATTCCAGGCAAGGTGACGAAATTATTTGCTTCTTCTTTTCAAACGATCGCCCTGGGATTTGCGGGAACGGCTCAATTTTTGCCGAAAGTTAAAACCGTCTGGGTGAGTACGCCTGTGCGATCGCTATTTCGGGAGCCTCAACCGCTAGATTTGCCGATTTCTGAAAATATGCCCTTAATTGTGGTGGCAGGGGGTTCCCAGGGAGCAGTTTCGGTGAATCAACAAATCCGTCCCTGTGTGGCGGCTTGGGTAGAAGCGGGGGCTTATATTGTGCATTTGACAGGAAACAATGATCCTGATGCCGAGACCTTTAGCCATCCCAATTATCTTGCTCTACCGTTTTATGACAACATGGCGGGACTCTTACAACGGGCTAATTTAGCCATTAGTCGCTCAGGCGCAGGAACTTTAACCGAATTAGCAGTGACAAACACGCCGTCTATTTTAATTCCTTATCCCTTTGCCGCCGAAGATCATCAAAGTTATAATGCCAAGGTTTTTGAAGAGGCGGGCGCGGCCCAGGTTTATGCTCAAAAACAGTTGACTCCAGAAATCTTAGAAAATGTCGTTTTGGATTTACTGCGATCGCCCGAAAAATTAATGATCATGGCCGAAGCGGCAAGTTCTTTAGCCATTATTGATAGTGCGGAGAAATTAGCTGATTTAGTTCGTCAGGCGGTTAAGTCTCCCTAAAGAGATTTATGAAGTTAGGCATACAATAAAGACTTAGTTATCCTATGCTCTCTTTTAAAGAATATTATGTATCAAGTTACAGTTGATTACGCCAAAAGTCACTTAGACGAGTTATGCGATCGCACAGTTCAAGAGCCACAGGGAATTAAAATCAGCCGAGGCGATCAGGACTTTATTTTATTATCTCAAGCAGATTGGGAAGCTTTAGTAGAAACGACTGAATGGTTACAAATTCCTAATATTATTAACGATGTCGAATCGGCCCGTCGAGAATATGCTAACAATGAAACCTTAACAATAAGATCAAGTCTTTGGGTCTTAAGTTACTAGAATGGAAAGTTATCAGTTTCAGTTTTCTAAGCAAGCCCAAAGAGATATTGCAGAACTTACGTCCAGACAAAAAACTAAACTTCAAGAAATCTTGACTGAGGTTTTATCTAAAAATCCCTATTTAGGCAAATCATTAAAGGGCAATTTGGCTGGTTTGCGGTCATATCGTTTAAATTTGAAAGATAGAATTTTGTATGAGATTTTTGAATTAGAAAAAACTATTTTAATTATTCGCGCCAAGTCTCACTATGGAGATTAAGACTCATAAATGTAGATTTCAACTAGAAATTTTTTTGTAAGAGTTCTTCATTATTTTAATTATTCCATCATAAACTTTTTTAATGATTTTTGAGAAGGCGATCGCCGATTAATTTTTTAATGTCTGCCATCAAACTTTCAAGATACAATTCAATCGCTTCTGTGACATTTTCAATGGTTTCTTCAAAAGTATCTCCTTGAGAATGACAACCTTTAAGAATGGGACAAAAAGCATGATAGCCCCCATCTGACTCTTTTTCCAAAATAACGGTGTAATTGTAGATTTTTTTAGTATTTTTGTCCATATTAGAATAAATCTTTTAATTATTTATTCCATCATAAACTTTTTTAATGATTTTTGAGAAGGCGATCGCCGTTGTTTAAATTTTCAACTCTGCTATTACAAAATAAAAAAAACTCCCCAAAAAAAGAAATTCAGGGAGGAAAATTTTTGATATTGACAATTAAACTTAGTAGGTTTCAACGTGCCAACGATGTTCTTTTTTCATTTGTTTTTGGTACTCAGACCAGTTAGCTCCATTTTTTTCAGCAGTACCAGTCATCGCCTCATCAATACCGCCTTCCATGCCTTTTAATCCACACATATAGGTATGGGTATTAGGAGATTGCATCAAATTCCACAATTCTTCAGAGTGTTCTGCAACGCGGTGTTGAATATACATCCGACCACCTTCGGGATTTTGTTGCTCACGGCTAATGGCGTAGGTTAAACGGAAATTATCGGGGAACTCGGCCGCCAATTTTTCTAGATCATCTTTATAGAGAATATTTTCAGATTTAGGAATCCCGAAAATTAACCAAGCGAGACCTTTAAATTTATAATCTTCGTGCTGTTCCTTAAACATCCGCCAGAGATAGGCACGGAAAGGCGCGATCCCTGTCCCTGTAGCCATCATGATCACCGTTGCATCCTCTTCAGGGGGCAAAAGCATTTCTTTTCCGACGGGGCCAGTAATGTTTAGTTCATCCCCGACTTTGATATTGCAGAGGAAAGTGGAACAAACGCCATAGACCTTTTCTCCTGTTTGGGGATCATCGTATTCCAACTGACGCACACAAAGAGAGACGGTTTTATCATCGCCAAAATCTCCGTGACGGGTAGAAGCGATGGAATAGAGTCTTAATTTCTGGGGTTTGCCTTTATCATCAACGCCAGGGGGAATAATACCGATACTTTGGCCTTCGATGTAGTGTAAATCGCCACCAGACAGATCAAAGGTTACGTGCTGAACCTTACCAATGCCGCCTTCCGCGACGAGAGGATAATTTTCAATACATTTGCCTACAAAGGGGCTATTAGGGCGATAAATATTGACGGGAACATTTTCATGTTTCGGTTTGGATTTTGCTTGCGTCATCTTTTTCGGGGGTTGAGTGGCTTCGCCTTGGGGTGGCTCTGGACTCGCGGCAGGAATAGATGGGCTAGACTGGGAAGCAAATTGGGATAAGAATAGGGGCGTATCACTTTCTAGGGGCTTAATACTGACAATTTTGCCGCCTAAACGAGTAATTCGACGCATTTCCTCATTCATCCGCTTTAAAGGAACCGTTATAAAAACGCTACCACTACGACGAATGGGATAATCAAGACCATCGCTCATCGTGCTTTGACTCAGACCGACGACTTCATAAACAAACTGACGATTACCAAAATCGCTTTGACCAGACAACGTTTTTACGTTATTGGAACCATACATTCTTGAATTCCTTCCTACTTTAATCGAAATTAAATGATTGATAGTACTATTTAGCCTACCATCGGAAGGCTCTTGATCTGGTAGGAAGTCGCGAGAGCAGATACCCCAGGATGTTAGCCAAAAGATATCAGGTTCTCCTTTGCAAAACTGCTAAACTGGCATCATTTTGTGATTTATCGTTTGGGTTGCATCGACCTGATGCTGGATAAATCTTGTAGAAGGGAATACCGTTCTGCTAAGATCAGTAGTCAATATCTAGAATTTAGCTGAATTTTATTTTTGGGTCTTGCGGATGGTCATCGCTGCGATCGCTTTTTGGGAAAACCTGAAAGTTTGTGGCAAACTGCACGAAAGATTCCTAAATTCATCACTTTTGGGCTGTCTCTCTTTGTGAGAGAGAATGCTTGTTTGCAGTTAAAACCAGAGTTAACAATCAGTTTTGCATTTAGAGGAAAGTTATGACCACTCAAACTGACAGCGTGGTTCTTATCGGCGTTGCTGGAGATTCGGGTTGCGGTAAATCAACCTTTTTGCGCCGTTTGACCGATTTATTTGGCGAAGAGTTTATGACAGTCATCTGTTTGGATGATTATCATAGCTTGGATCGTAATGGCAGAAAAGCGGCGGGAGTTACAGCCCTTGATCCCAAGGCGAATAATTTTGACCTGATGTATGAGCAAATTAAATCGCTCAAAGAGGGTCGCTCCATCATGAAACCCATTTATAACCACGAAACAGGATTACTTGATCCTCCTGAAAAGGTTGAGCCGAATAAGGTGATTGTCATTGAGGGGCTACATCCTCTATTTGATGAAAGAGTTAGAAAACTGATTGATTTTAGTGTTTATCTCGATATTAGTGACGAAGTTAAGGTTAATTGGAAAATTCAACGGGATATGGAGGAACGGGGTCACACCTACGCTGATGTGATTGCCTCTATTAATGCGAGAAAACCCGATTTTACGGCCTATATCGAAGTCCAGAAGCAATACGCGGATGTGGTAATCCAGGTGTTGCCGACCAAATTGATTGACGACAAGGAAAGCAAGTTGCTACGGGTTCGTCTGATTCAGAAAGATTCGGTTAAATTCTTTGAACCTGCCTATCTTTTTGATGAAGGATCTACCATTGATTGGCGGCCCTGTGGTCGTAAGTTGACCTGTACCTATCCTGGATTGAAGATGTATTACGGCCCTGATAACTTTATGGGGAACGAGGTTTCGATCCTAGAGGTGGATGGTAAGTTTGATAATTTGGAAGAGATGATCTATGTGGAAAGTCATCTGAGCAAGACGGGAACCAAGTATTATGGCGAAATGACCCATTTACTGATTAAACATAAGGAATATCCTGGATCGGACAATGGGACGGGTTTATTTCAGGTTTTAGTCGGTCTAAAAATGCGGGAAGTTTATGAACAGTTGACTGTTAATGCAAAAGTTCCTGCGATCGCGTAAACCAAAATGAATGATTGATCGTCTTTGAATCGTGGGGGTATTGGCTCTCACGGTTTTTTATTTGAGGAGGTAAGAAAATGTTTCAATTTTTGATTTTGACGATTTTTGTCCTATTCGGGGCAGTGGAATTATTTCAATGGCTCAAGGGGGTAATGTTGCCTCTACCGATCTATGTTTTAGCGGGGGCTTTTTTGGCGATCGCGTCTAATTATGATCGGGGTATGGGTTTATTGTTTAATCAGGCTCCTTCTAATGAAAATTTGATGCAAACGGCGGTGATTATTGAACCTGAGCCGATGGTCTTAACGGCTGAGTCGATGGAGTCTACTGAAGCATCCGTTAATATGGAAGAAAGTTAAGTTTAGGGGGAGAAATTGATGGAAACACCGTTAACGGTTGAGAAAGATATTAAAGATATTTTAAATAGCATCGACCAAAAATTAGATGGTCTCAATAATATTCAGGTTAGTGTGGCAACGCTCACCATTAAAGTTGATCAATTAGAAGAAGAAGTTAGAACGATTAAGGATTTTCAATGTACCCAAATTTGGAGATTAATTTGGATCTTAGTTTGGACTTTGGTGGGGATTATTTCAACGATTCTTTTAGGTGCGATCGCTGTCTTTATTTTGATGGCTTTACCGAATAAACCTGTTTAAAAGTTATTTTGCTCTTTTCGATAAATGATATCAATAGTTAAAATGGTTACTTTTGGACGCAAGTTACTTTTGGGCGCAAGCCTTGCGCCCCTACAAAAAACGTAAAAAACTGAGTAGGGGCGAATTGCGTTCGCCCTTTAACATCTGTTTGCTCTTTAACAAAACCTAAATGGAAATTCCTCGTCTTCACCCTGATACCATCGAAGAAATCAAAGAACGAGTTGATATCGTTGATGTCATCTCCGAATATGTCGTACTCAAAAAAAAGGGAAAAGATTATTCTGGATTATGCCCCTTTCATGATGAAAAATCACCGAGTTTTAGCGTAAGCCCAACAAAACAAGTCTATTATTGCTTTGGTTGCGGACAGGGTGGTAATACCTTTAAATTTTTGATGGAATTAGGAAAAAGATCCTTTGGAGATGTGGTTTTAGAATTAGCCAATCGTTATCAAGTCCCCATTAAAACGTTAGAACCTGAACAAAAAAAAGAACTCCAACGTCAACTTTCCCAACGGGAACAACTCTACGAAATTTTAGCCGTTACTACCGCATTTTATCAACACGTTCTGTATCAATCCCAAGGAGAAAAAGCCCTTAATTATCTTAAAGAAAAAAGAGGATTAAAACCAGAAATCATTCAACAATTTCAATTAGGTTACTCGCCCGAGGGTTGGGAAACGCTCTATCGTTATTTAGTCGAACAAAAACATTATCCTCTGGCCTTAGTTGAACAGGCTGGCTTGATTAAACTCCGTAAAACGAATAACGGCTATTATGACCAATTTCGTGATCGCCTCATGATCCCCATTCAGGATATTCAAGGAAGAGTAATTGGCTTTGGCAGTCGGACATTGGGAACCGATGAACCCAAATATTTAAACTCTCCTGAAACGCCTTTGTTTGATAAAGGTAAAACTTTGTTTGGTTTAGATAAAGCCAAAAATAGTATCCAAAAACAGGATCAAGCTATCGTTGTTGAAGGTTATTTTGATGTGATTGCCCTCCATGCCGCAGGTTTTACCCACGCGATCGCGGCTTTAGGAACCGCCTTTAGTAAGGATCAATTGAAATTATTATTGCGCTATACCGACTCAAAACAGGTGATTTTTAACTTTGATGCCGATAAAGCAGGAACCAAAGCCACCCAACGCGCGATCGGAGAAATTGAACCTTTAATTTATAGCGGTCAAGTGAATTTGCGAGTGTTGAATTTACCCGAAGGAAAGGATGCCGATGAATTTTTAAAATCTAGTTCTGAAAGTATTCAACAATATCAAGCATTAATTACAGAAGCTCCCCTTTGGTTTGATTGGCAAATTCAACAACTTTTAGTCAATAAAAATCTGAAAAAAGCCGATCATTTTGAACAAGTTGGGAAGGGAATGATTCAGTTATTAAAACAATTAGAAGATAGTAATCAACGCACTTATTATCTACAATACTGTGCTGAAATATTAAGTCAAGGCGATACTCGATTATTACCGATTCAAGTTAGTAGCTTGTTAGATCAAACTAATGGTAGTTCAGATATTATTACTAAACGTCAAAAAAATAAAGACCAAACATTTCCAAAATTTAACCCTGATAGTTTATTAGTAAAGTCAGAAGTTTTACTATTACAAATTTATTTGCATTGCTCAGAATATAGACAGGAAATTATTCGACAATTAGAAGAAAGAAACTTAATGTTTAGCCAATCTCATCATCGCTTTTTATGGCAAAAAATTCTAGAAATTCAAGATTCTGTTGATTTAGGACGCGATCCCCATAATCGTTTATTTTCTCTATTACAAGATATCTATCTGCAATATCCCGAACAAATGAAACAAGTTCAAAGATTATTTTTCTTGTCTGAAAATGATAATGAAGATATTTTTCGAGCCTCTATGAGCATTCCTAGTGCGATCGCGGCTATTGAAAAAATTTCTGTTGAGCAATATTCTCGTTATTGTTTAGAAAAATGCCAAGAGTTTAATCGAATCAATGATATTGAACGTTCACAATATTATTATCAAGAATTTCTGAAATCTAAACAGGAAATAGAAACTCTCAATCAACAACGCATTGGCCAAAATCCTGGATAATTTATTATAATTAGCTTACATTGTTATATTTTTTAAAGTTCTAATGGTACAAGCCCTATCTAAAGAATTAACTCTAGAAGCATTTCTGGCTGAACCTGAAACCAAACCAGCCAGCGAATATATTGATGGTACAATTATCCAAAAATCTATGCCCCAAGGTGAACATAGCACCATTCAAGGTGAATTAATTATAGCGATTAATGCAATTACTAAGCCGCAAAAAATTGCGAGAGCTTTTCCAGAATTACGGTGTGTTTTTGCAAATAGAGCCATTGTGCCAGATGTTTCTATTTTCAGTTGGAATAGGATTCCCCGTAATGAAGATGGTAGTATCGCTAATCTTTTCGCGATCGCGCCTGACTGGATGATTGAAATACTTTCTCCTGAACAACGCTCTACTAAAGTTATTGCTAAAATTCTTCATAGTCTCAAACATGGAACCCAATTAGGTTGGTTAATTGATCCCAAAGAAAAAGCAATATTGATTTTTTACCCGAATCAATCTTTGGATTGGCTAGATCAACCAGAACAATTGCTTCCTGTTCCAGATTTTGCGAATAATTTACAGTTAACAGTGGGAGATATTTTTAATTGGTTGCTAGAATAAATTAATTTAAATAATACTGGTAACAAAATCTTAAAACTTCATTCAAATTATTCGTTTGCTGAGGATAATCAACTTTTGGGCGAGCAATGATAATTAAAGGGATTCCTAATAGCTGAGAAACTCTTTGTTTAATCTCTTCCCCTCCCGCTTGTCCAGAGGCTTTACTAATCACTAAAGAAATATTCCATTGCTGCCAGAGGGCTTTTTCCAAATCAAGACTAATCGGTGGACGAATAGCAATTAAGCGATCGCTGGTAAATCCCGACTCTAGAGCAACTTTAAGCGATTCAAGACTCGGTAAAATTCTCGCAAATAAAACCGCTTGAGATTGCCATATTTTAAACCTGGGTAAAATTTTATAGCCAACTGTTAATAAAACCCGTTGATTCGTTAAATAATTTTCGGTTAAAAGCGTTTCAAAATTTTCTAACTCCGTAATATTGTTATTCAGTGATAAGGCGGCTCGTTCGTAGCGTAAATAGGGAATTTGTAAACTTTGGGCAATTTTAATCACGGTTTCGGAAATGGCGATCGCGTAGGGATGGGAAGCATCAATAATGGCGATGATTTTTTCCTGTTGAATAAACTCATAAATTTGAAAATCCTTTAGCTGACCGACTCGAATCTGTAAATTGGGCAGAACAGGATAAAGTTTCACCGCATCAGCCGTCGTTACCGTCACCATACAAGAAAAATTTTTCTCCGCGATCGCATGGGCAACTATCACACTTTCACTCGTTCCCCCAATCACCCAAAAACAATTTTCAATCAAAGTCATCTTGAAAAATCCTAGTTCCGAACAAGTTTGTGTTTATCGAAAAAGAGAGGACGGCGACCATTAAGAGAAGAAGCAATCAAAAGATTACGAAGCCAATTGTCATGGTAGCGAAAACCATTAAGCTCTTCAAAAGGAGAAAGACCCCCCTTGCTTCTGAGAACGAGTTTTACGATAAAAAGGATGGAAATTCCATAGAATTGCCATAGAACGGACAGTAAGTTGAGCAGAAGACAAAGAACCGTGAAAATACTGCATAGAATAGAATATGCGGTCAAAATAATTCATCGGACGGTTAACTTGGTTACTGGTACGATAAGCGTCAGGAAAGGCGAAAGCCGCTTGATAAAGACGAGATTTCGTCCGAATGCGGCGTAACTTCTGGACAATAAACTCGGCAACCTGAGATTGCTTAACCCATTCGAGAAAACGTCTCAATCGTTGGGCAAATTCTCTTTTATAGGAAGCATGATAAATGAACCAGCGTTTTTGAGTTAGGGTGTTACACAGACTGCCTTTAGAGCGACAGATATTTCTGATTTTGAGAACTTCATGTAAAAAACAGAGAATGAAGATGATACCAGAAAAGAGGGATTTCCAGTTAGTGTCATGAATTATTCGCAGCA
>CAWEDJ010000100.1:0-45358 GCA_963807635.1 uncultured cyanobacterium | reverse complement strand
CCACTGATGCAACAGGAAGCAGTCAAATTAATGGCGATATTATAACCACAGGAAACCAAACTTATAACGATACCATAGAAATTCAAAACCCTGTAACCTTAACTACTACTAACAGCAACATCATTTTCAACAAAACAGTAGACTCCCAAAGTGGAGAAGCCAACGGTTTAACCCTCAACAGTGGCACAGGAAATGTCAACTTTAATGATTCAGTCGGAAATACAAAAGCATTAGGAAACTTAAGTGTTAATAGTGGTGGTACAACCCTATTTAATAACACAGTCAAGGCAGCTAGTTTAACCACTGATGCAACAGGAAGTAGTCAAATTAATGGCAATATTAAAACCACAGGAAATCAAACTTATAACGATACCGTAGAAATTCAGAACCCTGTAACCTTAACGACTACTAACAGCAACATCACTTTCAACAAAACAGTAGACTCCCAAAGTGGAGAAGCCAACGATTTAACCCTCAACAGTGGCACAGGAAATATCAGCTTTAATGATTCAGTCGGAAATACAACTTCATTAGGAAACTTAAGTGTTAATAGTGGTGGTACAACCCTATTTAATAACACAATCAAGGCAGCTAGTGTAACCACTGACGCAGAAGGAAGCAGTCAAATTAATGGCAATCTTAAAACCACAGGAAATCAAACTTATAACGATACCGTAGAAATTCAGAACCCTGTAACCTTAACGACTACTAACAGCAACATCACTTTCAACAAAACAGTAGACTCCCAAAGTGGAGAAGCCAACGATTTAACCCTCAATAGTGGCACAGGAAATGTCAACTTTAATGATTCAGTCGGAAATACAAAAGCATTAGGAAACTTAAGTGTTAATAGTGGTGGTACAACCCTATTTAATAACACAGTCAAGGCTACTAGTTTAACCACTGATGCAACAGGAAGCAGTCAAATTAATGGCGATATTATAACCACAGGAAATCAAACTTATAACGATACCGTAGAAATTCAGAACCCTGTAACCTTAACGACTACTAACAGCAACATCACTTTCAACAAAACAGTAGACTCCCAAAGTGGAGAAGCCAACGATTTAACCCTCAATAGTGGCACAGGAAATGTCAACTTTAATGATTCAGTCGGAAATACAAAAGCATTAGGAAACTTAAGTGTTAATAGTGGTGGTACAACCCTATTTAATAACACAGTCAAGGCTACTAGTTTAACCACTGATGCAACAGGAAGCAGTCAAATTAATGGCGATATTATAACCACAGGAAATCAAACTTATAACGATACCGTAGAAATTCAGAACCCTGTAACCTTAACGACTACTAACAGCAACATCACTTTCAACAAAACAGTAGACTCCCAAAGTGGAAAAGCCAACGATTTAACCCTCAACAGTGGCACAGGAAATATCAGCTTTAATGATTCAGTCGGAAATACAAAAGCATTAGGAAACTTAAGTGTTAATAGTGGTGGTACAACCCTATTTAATAACACAGTCAAGGCAGCTAGTTTAACCACTGACGCAGAAGGAAGCAGTCAAATTAATGGCGATATTATAACCACAGGAAATCAAACTTATAACGATACCGTAGAAATTCAGAACCCTGTAACCTTAACGACTACTAACAGCAACATCACTTTCAACAAAACAGTAGACTCCCAAAGTGGAAAAGCCAACGCTTTAACCATCAACAGTGGCACAGGAAACGTCAGCTTTAATAATTCGGTAGGAAATATAAATTCATTAGGAAACTTAAGTGTTAATAGTGGTGGTACAACCCTATTTAATAACACAGTCAAGGCTACTAGTTTAACCACTGATGCAACAGGAAGCAGTCAAATTAATGGCGATATTATAACCACAGGAAATCAAACTTATAACGATACCGTAGAAATTCAGAACCCTGTAACCTTAACGACTACTAACAGCAACATCACTTTCAACAAAACAGTAGACTCCCAAAGTGGAAAAGCCAACGATTTAACCCTCAACAGTGGCACAGGAAATATCAGCTTTAATGATTCAGTCGGAAATACAAAAGCATTAGGAAACTTAAGTGTTAATAGTGGTGGTACAACCCTATTTAATAACACAGTCAAGGCTACTAGTTTAACCACTGATGCAACAGGAAGCAGTCAAATTAATGGCGATATTATAACCACAGGAAATCAAACTTATAACGATACCGTAGAAATTCAGAACCCTGTAACCTTAACGACTACTAACAGCAACATCACTTTCAACAAAACAGTAGACTCCCAAAGTGGAAAAGCCAACGCTTTAACCATCAACAGTGGCACAGGAAACGTCAGCTTTAATAATTCGGTAGGAAATATAAATTCATTAGGAAACTTAAGTGTTAATAGTGGTGGTACAACCCTATTTAATAACACAGTCAAGGCTACTAGTTTAACCACTGATGCAACAGGAAGCAGTCAAATTAATGGCGATATTATAACCACAGGAAATCAAACTTATAACGATACCGTAGAAATTCAGAACCCTGTAACCTTAACGACTACTAACAGCAACATCACTTTCAACAAAACAGTAGACTCCCAAAGTGGAAAAGCCAACGATTTAACCCTCAACAGTGGCACAGGAAATATCAGCTTTAATGATTCAGTCGGAAATACAAAAGCATTAGGAAACTTAAGTGTTAATAGTGGTGGTACAACCCTATTTAATAACACAGTCAAGGCTACTAGTTTAACCACTGATGCAACAGGAAGCAGTCAAATTAATGGCGATATTATAACCACAGGAAATCAAACTTATAACGATACCGTAGAAATTCAGAACCCTGTAACCTTAACGACTACTAACAGCAACATCACTTTCAACAAAACAGTAGACTCCCAAAGTGGAAAAGCCAACGATTTAACCCTCAACAGTGGCACAGGAAATATCAGCTTTAATGATTCAGTCGGAAATACAAAAGCATTAGGAAACTTAAGTGTTAATAGTGGTGGTACAACCCTATTTAATAACACAGTCAAGGCAGCTAGTTTAACCACTGATGCAGAAGGAAGCAGTCAAATTAATGGCGATCTTAAAACCACAGGAAATCAAACTTATAACGATACCATAGAAATTCAGAACCCTGTAACCTTAACGACTACTAACAGCAACATCACTTTCAACAAAACAGTAGACTCCCAAAGTGGAGAAGCCAACGGTTTAACCCTCAATAGTGGCACAGGAAATGTCAACTTTAATGATTCAGTCGGAAATACAAAAGCATTAGGAAACTTAAGTGTTAATAGTGGTGGTACAACCCTATTTAATAACACAGTTAAGGCAGCTAGTTTAACCACTGATGCAACAGGAAGTAGTCAAATTAATGGCGATCTTAAAACCACAGGAAATCAAACTTATAACGATACCGTAGAAATTCAGAACCCTGTAACCTTAACGACTACTAACAGCAACATCACTTTCAACAAAACAGTAGACTCCCAAAGTGGAGAAGCCAACGATTTAACCCTCAACAGTGGCACAGGAAATGTCAACTTTAATGATTCAGTCGGAAATACAAAAGCATTAGGAAACTTAAGTGTTAATAGTGGTGGTACAACCCTATTTAATAACACAGTCAAGGCTACTAGTTTAACCACTGATGCAACAGGAAGCAGTCAAATTAATGGCGATATTATAACCACAGGAAACCAAACTTATAACGATACCATAGAAATTCAAAACCCTGTAACCTTAACTACTACTAACAGCAACATCATTTTCAACAAAACAGTAGACTCCCAAAGTGGAGAAGCCAACGGTTTAACCCTCAACAGTGGCACAGGAAATGTCAACTTTAATGATTCAGTCGGAAATACAAAAGCATTAGGAAACTTAAGTGTTAATAGTGGTGGTACAACCCTATTTAATAACACAGTCAAGGCAGCTAGTTTAACCACTGATGCAACAGGAAGTAGTCAAATTAATGGCGATCTTAAAACCACAGGAAATCAAACTTATAACGATACCGTAGAAATTCAGAACCCTGTAACCTTAACGACTACTAACAGCAACATCACTTTCAACAAAACAGTAGACTCCCAAAGTGGAGAAGCCAACGATTTAACCCTCAACAGTGGCACAGGAAATATCAGCTTTAATGATTCAGTCGGAAATACAACTTCATTAGGAAACTTAAGTGTTAATAGTGGTGGTACAACCCTATTTAATAACACAATCAAGGCAGCTAGTGTAACCACTGACGCAGAAGGAAGCAGTCAAATTAATGGCGATCTTAAAACCACAGGAAATCAAACTTATAACGATACCGTAGAAATTCAGAACCCTGTAACCTTAACGACTACTAACAGCAACATCACTTTCAACAAAACAGTAGACTCCCAAAGTGGAGAAGCCAACGATTTAACCCTCAATAGTGGCACAGGAAATGTCAACTTTAATGATTCAGTCGGAAATACAAAAGCATTAGGAAACTTAAGTGTTAATAGTGGTGGTACAACCCTATTTAATAACACAGTCAAGGCTACTAGTTTAACCACTGATGCAACAGGAAGCAGTCAAATTAATGGCGATATTATAACCACAGGAAATCAAACTTATAACGATACCGTAGAAATTCAGAACCCTGTAACCTTAACGACTACTAACAGCAACATCACTTTCAACAAAACAGTAGACTCCCAAAGTGGAGAAGCCAACGATTTAACCCTCAATAGTGGCACAGGAAATGTCAACTTTAATGATTCAGTCGGAAATACAAAAGCATTAGGAAACTTAAGTGTTAATAGTGGTGGTACAACCCTATTTAATAACACAGTCAAGGCTACTAGTTTAACCACTGATGCAACAGGAAGCAGTCAAATTAATGGCGATATTATAACCACAGGAAATCAAACTTATAACGATACCGTAGAAATTCAGAACCCTGTAACCTTAACGACTACTAACAGCAACATCACTTTCAACAAAACAGTAGACTCCCAAAGTGGAAAAGCCAACGATTTAACCCTCAACAGTGGCACAGGAAATATCAGCTTTAATGATTCAGTCGGAAATACAAAAGCATTAGGAAACTTAAGTGTTAATAGTGGTGGTACAACCCTATTTAATAACACAGTCAAGGCAGCTAGTTTAACCACTGACGCAGAAGGAAGCAGTCAAATTAATGGCGATCTTAAAACCACAGGAAATCAAACTTATAACGATACCGTAGAAATTCAGAACCCTGTAACCTTAACGACTACTAACAGCAACATCACTTTCAACAAAACAGTAGACTCCCAAAGTGGAAAAGCCAACGCTTTAACCATCAACAGTGGCACAGGAAACGTCAGCTTTAATAATTCGGTAGGAAATATAAATTCATTAGGAAACTTAAGTGTTAATAGTGGTGGTACAACCCTATTTAATAACACAGTCAAGGCTACTAGTTTAACCACTGATGCAACAGGAAGCAGTCAAATTAATGGCGATATTATAACCACAGGAAATCAAACTTATAACGATACCGTAGAAATTCAGAACCCTGTAACCTTAACGACTACTAACAGCAACATCACTTTCAACAAAACAGTAGACTCCCAAAGTGGAAAAGCCAACGATTTAACCCTCAACAGTGGCACAGGAAATATCAGCTTTAATGATTCAGTCGGAAATACAAAAGCATTAGGAAACTTAAGTGTTAATAGTGGTGGTACAACCCTATTTAATAACACAGTCAAGGCTACTAGTTTAACCACTGATGCAACAGGAAGCAGTCAAATTAATGGCGATATTATAACCACAGGAAATCAAACTTATAACGATACCGTAGAAATTCAGAACCCTGTAACCTTAACGACTACTAACAGCAACATCACTTTCAACAAAACAGTAGACTCCCAAAGTGGAAAAGCCAACGCTTTAACCATCAACAGTGGCACAGGAAACGTCAGCTTTAATAATTCGGTAGGAAATATAAATTCATTAGGAAACTTAAGTGTTAATAGTGGTGGTACAACCCTATTTAATAACACAGTCAAGGCTACTAGTTTAACCACTGATGCAACAGGAAGCAGTCAAATTAATGGCGATATTATAACCACAGGAAATCAAACTTATAACGATACCGTAGAAATTCAGAACCCTGTAACCTTAACGACTACTAACAGCAACATCACTTTCAACAAAACAGTAGACTCCCAAAGTGGAAAAGCCAACGATTTAACCCTCAACAGTGGCACAGGAAATATCAGCTTTAATGATTCAGTCGGAAATACAAAAGCATTAGGAAACTTAAGTGTTAATAGTGGTGGTACAACCCTATTTAATAACACAGTCAAGGCTACTAGTTTAACCACTGATGCAGAAGGAAGCAGTCAAATTAATGGCGATCTTAAAACCACAGGAAATCAAACTTATAACGATACCGTAGAAATTCAGAACCCTGTAACCTTAACGACTACTAACAGCAACATCACTTTCAACAAAACAGTAGACTCCCAAAGTGGAGAAGCCAACGATTTAACCCTCAACAGTGGCACAGGAAATATCAGCTTTAATGATTCAGTCGGAAATACAAAAGCATTAGGAAACTTAAGCGTTAATAGTGGTAGCACAACCCTATTTAATAACACAGTCAAGGCAGCTAGTGTAACCACTGACGCAGAAGGAAGTAGTCAAATTAATGGCGATATTACTACTACAGGAAGTCAAGCCTATAACGATGCAGTCACGTTAAAAGGTAATACAACTCTTACTGGAAGTAATCTCACTCTATCTAATGTTACAGGGACGACGAATAATTTTAGCATTAATGCAGTTCAAGATATTATTCTAAATGCCAATTCTGCTATCAACACAGGAACAGGAAATATTCAATTTGATGCGGCTCGAAGTATTACGCTAAATTCGGGTTCCAGTATTACAACCACTAGCGGTGCAATTAACTTAAATGCCAATCAACAAACAACTGCCACGACAGGAAGTTTTGATGGTATCTATATTAACAATGCTAATATTAGCTCCACCACTGGCAATATTACATTAAAAGGAAAAGCTGGAGATACAGCAGGTGAAGGCATATTACTTAAAAACGGGATACCATCTATTATAAGTAATAGTGGAAATATTACCTTAACTGGACAAGCATTATCTAATAATGCTTTTAATGGTAATGGAATAGTAGAAGGAATTGTAATAAGCCCAGGAACTATTTCAAGTACAGGAACGATCACTATTGATGGAAAAAATGATTTGGCAAATAGTAATGGAGGAGGCGTATTTATTAGTGCCAAAATCGGTAATGACCCAATAGCGACAGGAACAATTAGTATCATTGGAGAAGGTTCTCAATTTGGAGTTGCTATCGCGGGATTTAATGCTCCTAATTTTGATTCAACCTCTCCCATTGGCAATCCGCAAAGTTCAAGAGATATTATCATATCGGGTAATTTAATCAACTTGTCATCAACCTTAATTCAAGGTAAAGGTAATTTGTTCTTACAGCCTTTAAACGCATCAACATCTATTGATATTGGTGATGGTAATGGTGCAACAGGAACCTTTAATCTTGATAGCTCCGAATTAAATACTATTCAAAATGGATTTAAGTCCATTACTATTGGACGTTCCGATAGTAGCAGTTTGATTAATGTAGTAGGAAATGTAATTTTTAATGACTCTATTACCTTAAGTTCTCCTTCTGGCTCAATTAATGTCAATAACACAATCGACGGACAAGATGATGCCTCAATCACCTTTAAAGGTATAACTAATCTTAATGCTAATCTAACGACTAATGGGACTACTCCTCTTTATTTTGAGAATCCCGTTACTATTACTAACGATGTAACTTTTAATGCAGGTAAATCTAGCATTGTCTTTGCTGACACGGTCAAAACGAACAATCAAAATATTACCTTTATTGCTGATAAAATTGATTGGACAGGCTCTATTCAAGGAACAGGAAAACTTACTTTTCAGTCTAGTAGTTCGGGGCGCAATATTTTAATCGGAGGCACAAACACAATCGATTCCAATGCGCTGGATCTGACCACCGCCGAATTAAGTCTCATTTCGCCTAATTTTAGTAGCGTGACGATTGGAAATGATAACAGTCCTATTACGGTTGCAGAGGCGATCGCGTTTAATTTTGATCTCAATTTAGCCGCCGCCAACAATACGATTACCGTTAATCAAGCGATTAATACCAAAGGAAAACTTACCCTAAATGGGATCACAAATCTTAATGCAGACTTGACGACTCAAGGACAAAATCTAAGCATCAATGGCAACATTACTCTAGGGAATATTGCCACAATTAGTACGGGAAACAGTGGAAATATTAACGTAACAGGAAATATTCAAGGTAGTCATTCCCTCAATGTACAGGCGGGAGAGAACCTTAAAACCCAAAACATTGATCTATCTAATACGAGCGCAACTGGGGCAAAGTTAGCCCTAACCGCAACTTCGGGTTCAATCAACACAGGCAACTTAAATACAGCAGGTTCCACAAGCGGCGGAGATATTACCATAAAAGCCAAAACCGCTATTACAACAGGAGCAATTACGACCTCTGGAGAGAAGGCAGGCAATGTTTTTATCGATCCAGATAACGATGTTCAAGTGGGTTATATTAATGCTCAAAGTACCAACGGTGTGGGAGGAAATATTGACATAACAACGGCCCGATTTTTCCGAGCGACACAAACATTTGTTGATCAAAATGGTGTGACAGCAAGTCTTTCCAGTGCAGGTTCCCAAGGAGGAGGAACAATTACCATTCGTAATGGAGGTAATGGAAATACTCCATTTACTGTCGGGAATGCCAGCGCAAATGGAACACAAGGAGCCATTACATCGGGAGAATATACTATCAATCCCACCCAATCCTATCTTTTCAATAACACCAACGGTAATATCTTCTTGAATAATGGAATTTCACTTCCCATAACCGATAGCCAAGTACCTATTTTTGTAAATCCACCTAATCAACAGGATTCCACATCTCAGACTCCAGCTTCTTCTTCCGAAGTTCCATCAAAATCATCCACTTCTTCCAATAGTTTAACTACATACTCTTCACAAAAAGGGACAGTAGCGGTTGTCGATACCCTCGATAAAAGTTTTACAACAGATTATAGCAATCAGTTAGGTCTTCCTTCTAAACCTGAAATTCCCTTAAACAATATTCCAAGCATTTTAACGAGTGTTCAACAAGTCACTGGGGTAAAATCTGTCTTAATTTATGTCTTCTTTCGTTCTGCTAAATCTGAGTCTTTGACGGAAAATAGTTCGCTGTGGGAATTAAATCGCGCCCGTAATTCAACTGCGAATACCGAAAGAAAAAATGATGATCAGCTAGAGGTGGTCTTAGTAAGCGACCAAAATATTTTGCCCCTATCCATTCAAGGTGTTACTCGTGAGCAAGTCCTGAAAGCTTCTTTACAACTACAACAAAATCTAACGAATATTGCTCCTGTAGAAGATTTTCTACCCCAATCCAAGCAACTTTATCAGTGGTTAATTAGCCCGATTGAGGATGCTCTTAAAAATCAGGAGATTACTAACCTTACCTTTGTATTGGATCAGGGTTTGCGTTCTCTCCCCCTAGCGGCTCTTTATGATGCGGATAGCCAGCAATACATTATTGAAAAATATAGTGTTAGTTTAATTCCGAGTCTTTCTCTCACGGATACAACTCGTCAAGATCGTCGAGGAGCAAAGGTTTTAGGGATGGGAGCGGATACTTTTTCTGATCAAAATCCTTTACCCGCCGTACCTACTGAATTAACAGAAATTGCAAAAAATATTTGGCCAGGTCAGATATTTTTAAACCAAGATTTTACCGTCGAAAATTTTAAAAATGCTCTCAATTCTAATCAGTTTAGTATTGTTCACCTCGCTACTCACGGAGAATTCAAGTCTGGCGATCGCAACAATTCCTTTGTAGTGTTCAGTGACAAAAAACTAACTCTAGATGAATTTGCCAATTTAGGATTAGACCGACCCATTGATCTTTTAACCCTGTCGGCTTGTCAAACTGCCTTGGGAGATCCCGACGCTGAATTAGGATTTGCGGGATTAGCGGTCAAAACGGGAGTTAGAACAGCGTTAGGTAGCTTGTGGTACGTCAGCGATGCAGGAACCCTGGCATTAATGACCAGTTTTTATAACCAACTAAAAGAAGCTCCCACAAAAGCGGATGCCCTACGTCAAGCCCAGTTGAGCTTGCTCCACAAAAAAGTTAGCCTTCAAAAAAATCAGATGCTGATCGGGGACAATAATCGCTCCTTGAGCATCTCCGTTCCTCTCTCTCTACGTCGAAATTTTAAAAATATGGATACAAGCCATCCTTATTACTGGAGTGCTTTTACATTGATTGGCAATCCTTGGTAAAAAAGCCGATACAAATCTGCAAAAACCTTGAATAGGGGCAAATTACAGTCAGTGAGTTTATCGAATTGCGATCGCCTCTATTTTTCTTTAATAACGGAAGCCCAAAGCGTATAATTCAGTAAGAAAAAATCTGGATACATCAAGGAATCCCCATGCAATTTAGCGAAGTAGTTGAAAAATTAAGTCCTTCTATCAAAGCCCATAGTCTCACGGCTCAACCCGACCATAATCCAGAAATTCAAGGAGTTGCCGCCATTGATGAAGCCGTCCTGGGTCAACTCAGCTATATTGAGGGGACAAAATTTGCGGGAATGCTCACTAAAACTGCCGCTAATGCCTTGATTTTACCCCTTGATGAATCCCTACAAGCCCAAGCAACTGCCCAAGGAATCGCATGGATAGCAACGTCCGATCCCCGTCTACTCTTTGCCCAAGTGATTCGACTTTTTTATCAACCCTTTCAGCCCGCTCCCCGCATTCATCCTACAGCCGTGATCGATCCTTCAGTGGTTTTGGGTCGAGATATTTACATCGGCCCCCATGTGGTGATTGAAGCAGGTGTCACTTTGGGCGATCGCGTTTGTATTCATCCCAATGTGGTGATTTATCCAGGGGCAAAAATTGGCGATCGCGTGATTCTGCACGCCAATTGTACGATCCATGAACGGGTACAAATGGGAAATGATTGCGTGATCCACAGTGGCGCGGTGATTGGGGCAGAAGGTTTTGGCTTTGTCCCGACCGCCGATGGATGGTTAAAAATGGAACAATCGGGTTACGTTGTCCTCGAAGACGGGGTAGAAATTGGTTGCAATAGTACGGTGGATCGTCCTGCCGTCGGAGAAACGCGCATCGGCAAAAATACCAAACTCGATAATTTGGTACATATTGCTCATGGTTGTCAGATCGGCAAAAATTGTGCAATGGCGGCCCAGGTCGGTCTTGCAGGGGGAGTAAAAATTGGCGATCGCGTTATCCTCGCAGGTCAAGTCGGGGTTGCCAATCAAGCAAAAATTGGAGACGGGGCGATCGCCTTTGCCCAAAGTGGTATTCATAACGATGTCGCGCCTGGGGAAATCGTCTCCAGTAGTCCCGCCGTTCCCCATAAGATTTATCTAAAATCTTCAGCGATTTATAAACGCTTACCCGAAATCTATCAAACAGTTAAACAGTTAGAAAAGAAATTAGCAGAACTCGAAAAAAAATAAAATTTTGCTTCTTTTTAGCCAACATCTACCGTATTGACCCGACGAAGATGGAGAATATCCCCCATATTTTTAATCTTGGCCATGATGTGTTCCAACTGTTCATGATCCTTGATATCAATTTGTAAACTAATGATGGCAGGTTGGCCCCTGTTTGTCTTGACTCCCGCATTTCGCACATTAATATTTTGATCACTTAAACGAGATAAAATATCCTTGAAAACACCCACCCTGTCCAACGCTTCGATAATTAGATCCACAGGATAGGTCTGGCCATTGTCATGAATACGATTCCATTTCACGGGAATTAAGCGATCGCCTTCTACCCCTTCCACATTAGGGCAACCCTGTTGATGGATGGAAATCCCTTTTGCCCCCCGCGTGACTACCCCCAAAATCGGTTGACCAGGTAACGGATGACAACACCCTGCAATATGGTAGAGCAGACCCTCTACGCCCGCGATGGGAGACTTCGTTCCTTTGCCCGATTGAGTCGATGGCGAAGAAGGATTGAGCGTCGGGATCGTATGGGGTTCAGGTTGCTGGGCTTTGACGGTAATTTCTCTCAGACGATTAACAACATGAGTTTGGGTAATCTCTCCGTAACCCAAGCCCGCCAAAAGGTCTTCCACAGAATGATAATTGCAGCGTTCGGCCACTGCTTGCATGGGAGCGGACTTTAACAAAGCATCTAAGCCACTTTTCCCCAAATCTTTTTCTAATAGTTCTCGACCCCGAAGAATATTTTCATCCCGACGCGATCGCTTAAACCATTGACGAATACGATGTTTCGCACCCGTTGTGACCGCAACATTGAGCCAATCCATACTAGGATGGGCATTTTTCTGGGTAATAATCTCAACAATATCGCCGTTCTTTAAAACCGTATCCACCCCTAACCATTGCCCATTAACCCTCGCTCCTTTCATGTGGTGACCGACTTCCGTATGGATGCGATAGGCAAAATCAACGGGGGTTGCACCTCTAGTCAGGGAAATAACATCTCCCTGGGGAGTGAAGACATAAACATCATCATCAAATAAATTATGTTTAAGGTGATCCACATATTCCTGGGGATCTTTCATGTCGCTGGGCCAATCTAACAACTGCCGCAACCAGGTAAATTTTTCATCCGCAGAGGTCAACTGGGTTGGGTTAGAATTCCCCGACTCCTTATATTTCCAGTGGGCCGCAATCCCGTACTCCGCAATGTGGTGCATTTCCAAGGTGCGAATTTGTACTTCCAAGGGCCGACCGTTTAAGCCCACAACAGTGGTATGCAAAGATTGATAGCGGTTGGGTTTGGGTAAACCGATGTAATCCTTAAAGCGTCCAGGGATCGGTCGAAAAGCATCATGAACAATAGCCAGGGCGCGGTAACAATCTTCATTAGTTTTAACAATAATTCGTAGAGCCGCAATGTCATAAATTTCTTCAAATTCCTTATTTTGCTGCTCCATTTTATGATAAATACCATAGAGATGCTTGGGTCGTCCCTGGAGTTCTAGTAACTCTACCCCAATATCTTCTAAGCGTTTCAGGAGCGTTTTTTTGACCCGTTCTAAACGATCTTCGCGATCGCCTCTTTTTTCAGCCACCAGGGATTGAATATTACGATAGGCTTCAGGTTCTAAATATTTAAAAGATAAATCTTCTAATTCCCACTTAAATCGCCAAATTCCTAAGCGATTCGCTAAAGGGGCAAAAATATCCTTCGTTTCCCGTGCAATGCGTCGTTGTTTTTCAGAAGAAAGAGACTCCAAAGTTCGCATATTATGAAGTCGATCCGCCAACTTGACCACAATCACCCGAATATCTTTAGCCATCGCCAGGAACATCCGCCGAAAATTTTCTGCCTGGTGTTCAGTTTTACTGGAAAAATTGAGTTTAGAAAGCTTTGTCACCCCTTCTACTAAAACCGCCGTCTCTTTCCCAAATCTCTCTTCGATTTCTTGCACCGTAACCATCGTATCTTCCACGACATCATGGAGAAAACCCGCCGCAATCATGGCGCGATCACCCCCCAAATCCCGAAGCAATCCCGCCACTGCAATGGGATGAATAATATAAGGTTCTCCCGATTTGCGATATTGCCCTTCATGCAACTCGTAGGCAAATTTGAACGCCTGACAAATTAAACAAAAATCCTCGGCTTTGGGATTTGCCTGATATTGCTCCATACAATCCTGTAGCCAGCTCGGTAGTTCTATGTTGGGGGCTTGAAAAGTTGGAAGAATGGTAGCCTGGTTGGGCAGAGTGGCGATGGCATTCATGGCATTGAATAAAAAAAGTAATGAAGGAAAGGCGATCGCGGAGAAAAATAAATTTGATGCAGAAAACCCGTTCAAAGAATTTTGCAAACACAAAAATCTTCAAGCTTAACTGGATTCAGTCTATGTTCTAACATTATTTAACAAGACTCGTCCAAAGAGGGTATTCTATCTTAATAATTTCTTAAATAAGCCCGCAACGGCAATGGCAATAAAAATACTTTACTATAGGTAATACTGTAGCATAATTAACTGATCAATGTCGCCTAAACTACATAGGGAATTAATTCAACAATTTCTCAATCGCCTCGAAAGTCTAGAGGATGCGGTACTTCTTCCCCAACCCGATGGTGAAGCCGTCAAACAGCAATTTCATGAAATAGAGCAACAATTTACTGAAGAAATTTTGCCTATTTCCCTGGAAAGCGTCGAACACCTTTCGTTTGCGAGTATTTGGGTGGGCTTGCAAACAGAAATGCACCGAAATTTGCGATTATTAAAAACAGATCTTGCTTTTTTTGAATCTTCTCTCCGCAAAGGTAAGGCTCCCAAAGTGAAGCGTATTTCTTCATCTCTTAGCGAGTTAATCGAATTTTCCAATTTTTTGCTTAAGCAATCCCCCTAGTCCGTAGGGGCAATTTTCTGCTTTTTGGGTAAGACTTATCAAGACTTAATATTGATGCTCATCAAATCTAATGCAACACAAACAATAAATTATGGTTATTGAATGGCTCAAGTTCCGTGTTCAACCAGAGGTTCGGGAAAAATTTATTGAACAGGATCAGGCAATTTGGACAAAGGCTTTGGCAACTCAATCAGGATTTTTGAGCAAAGAAATTTGGATTAATCCTGATATTGCCGATGAACTCATTGTCGTCATTCGTTGGCAGACCCGTGAACAGTGGAAGGCGATCGCGCCCGAACTATTAGCCCAAACCGAAGAAATTTTCAAAGCAAGCATGGGACAAGACTCCTACGAAATGACGGAAGCCAAAGAACATCACATCCGCAAATTTTTAAACGCTCCGTAGGGGCGCATTGCGATACGCCCTTAATTTATCCCAGTTTGACAAGATTCATCGGAGTAAACTATTCATCTTCCGCAAAAACAAAGCGATAGAGTTCACTCGGATCGGGTTCTGGGCTACTTTCGGCAAATTTCACTGCTTCATCAATAATGGCTTGTACCTTTTTATCAACTTCCTTGAGTTCTTCCGAGGAAACCAAATTATATTCCGTTAAATAGGCCGCAAATTTTTGAATGGGATCACGCGCTCCCCAGAATTGTTTCTCGTCAGGCGATCGCAGTTCGTCGGGATCGGCGAGGGAATGTCCTCGGAAACGATAGGTCAAAGCTTCGATCAAAGTTGGCCCTTCTCCTGCCCTGGCACGAGCAACGGCTTCTTCGGCAACGGAATGAACCGCTAATAGATCCATTCCATCCACTTCTACCCCGACCATATTAAAAACTTCTGCTTTTTTATAAATTTCAGGCTGAGAAGTTGCCCTTTCGTGGGCCATGCTCGATCGCCCATTTATTATTTTCAACCACAAACAAAATAGGGAGTTTCCAGAGAGCCGCCATATTTAGACACTCAAAAAACTGACCGTTATTACTGGTTCCATCGCCAAAAAAACAAGCTGTCACGGAATCAGAGGAAGCATCCCCCAGGGCATCGCGACGATATTTACTTTGGAACGCCGCTCCCATCGCCACAGGAATTCCCTCGCCAATAAAAGCAAAGCCTCCTAATAATTTATGGGGTTCGGAAAAAAGGTGCATCGATCCGCCTTTGCCCTTACTACAGCCCGTTGCTTTCCCAAATAATTCAGCCATCACTTCCTTAGCGGGGACTCCAGCACTGAGAGCATGGACGTGATCCCGATAGGTACTGCAAACATAATCCTGATCCCGCCGCATGGCCCGAATAATTCCCGTAGAAACAGCCTCTTGTCCGTTGTAAAGATGGACAAAACCGAACATTTTTCCTCGGTAGTACATTTCGGCGCATTTATCTTCGAATAAGCGTCCTAAGACCATGTCTTCGTAGAGTAGAAGACCCTTTTCCTTTGACATGGAAATACTCGCGGTATTGAATTCGGGTAGGATACGTTCAGCAACCATAACGTCTGTAGCTCTGTAAAAATAGATTAGGTTGTTAAGAATTATCTCAGATTTATCAGCTAACTGGATCGAGCCAAGAAAATCTTTGCTTAATTTTTTTAGGAAGAACGGGAGACATTCCCGTGCAGATTGTCAATCTTTACGTCAAAATTGCGCCAAATTAAAAATCCTGGGAAATTCACACAATAATCTTAAAATTAATGTTATAAATCTTAAATGCTATTTATCTTAATTGATAGGAGTCTTGGCTCATGGGCAACTATCGGGAAATGGTTTTACCATAGTAGAGCTAAGCGTCGTCTCCCTAATGCTGTTTTGAGGATGTCCACTGTGCGAATCCCGCTCGATTATTATAGGATTTTAGGAATTCCTTTGCAGGTAACAGAGGAACAGATTTCTCAAGCCTATCAAGATCGATTAGTTCAGTTACCCCGTCGTGAGTACAGTGAGGTGGCGATCGCCTCTCGGAAAGAATTATTAGACAGAGCCTACAGTATTTTATCGGATGCAGAGCAAAGAGCAGAATATACCCAAAAATGGTGGGGAAGGGCTGAAAATGAGACACCAGAGCAAGCTGAATCTGTCCCATCGGAAGATAGTAATGAAGAAATTGATTCATCGGCTGAGAATGATGACCTAGACCCCCAATCCCCCTGGATCGAAATTAGTGATCCTCAATTAATAGGAGCCTTACTGATTTTTCAAGAATTAGGGGAATACGAACTGATTGGTCAGTATGGAGAGTTGGCGCTACGAAATTGCGATGATCCGAGGGTATTTTCCACCAGTCGTCAGGATTTAGTCCTAACCATTGCTTTGGCTAATTTGGAATTAAGTCGAGAACAGTGGCAAAACCAGAATTATGAAAGGGCTTCTTTTTTTGGGGTCAAGGCTCTAGCCTGGTTGCAGGAAGAAAATCTTCATCCCACTATTCAACAGGAAATCCGCAATGAACTTTATCGTCTACGTCCCTACCGTATTCTGGAAAAGTTAACCTTGAGCCAGGATGACAATAGCGATCGCGACCAGGGATTACAACTTCTCAAAGAAATGATCCAGGATCGTCGGGGCATTGAAGGTCGGGGGAATGATCGGTCTGGGTTAGGAACTGATGACTTTCTGCGTTTTGTTCAACAATTGCGGAATCATCTCACGGTGGATGAACAACTCTCTTTGTTTGTTGAAGAATCCGAACGGCCTTCTCGTCGCCGCCAGCTATTTGGCTAGTTACGCCCTGATCGCTAAAGGTTTTTCCCAAAGAAAACCAAGTTACCTCGTCCAGTGCCAAAGTTTGTTAAATAAATTTAAAAATCGTCAGGATACTGGACTTGAAGAGGCAATTTGTGCTTTATTATTAGGACAGACCCAATTAGCTAATCAATCTCTCGAAAAAAGTCAGGATCACAAAGCTCTCGATTTTATTCAACAGCGATCGCAGGGTTCTCCCGATCTCCTGCCTGGACTTTGTTCCTATGGAGAAAGTTGGTTACAGACTGAGATTTTTCCCCATTTTCGAGATCTATCTGGCCAAACAGTCTCCCTAGAAGACTATTTTTCCGATGCGGATGTCCAGATCTATTTAGAAACTCTCTCCCCCGATGCTCCCACACCCTATTTTTCCGTGCATCCCCCCACAGAGTTGGAATCTCCCATGGCTAGAAATCTAGCAGAATATCACAATACGCAAAGTGAAGATGTCCCGCCCCGAAAACGGCGTGCTGATTTTCGTCGTTCTCGGTCTGCCCGTCATGCTTCAGAATCTAATGGAAAAACGGGTACGGCGACGCTTATTCCTCTGGGTGACGTGGCTGACGGCGATATGGTTTCCTCGGTTGAAGGTTATTGGCCTAACCCCGCAGAGTCTCTTCTTACCCCAAAATTTCCCCCTCTTACCGCCGATCCACTGGATTTAACTGAGCAAAAAGACCCCGAACCCCGTAGAAAAAGAAAGCGTAAACGCAAAACGGTCATTAATCCTGTGCGCCTTGGAACCGTCGTTTTGTCGGGTTTGGTCATCCTGGGATTGGGAATTTTTGGAATTCAATCCATGCGATCGCCTTTAAATGCCTTGCAAGGGGATCAATTAAATATTCAGTTAAACCAAGCTCCCCTTGAATTTCCTAGTACGGCTTCTGCGACGGCCCATCTAATCCCCAAGGGAGAGTTAACTAATGATGTGGCTTCTGGGGTCATTGAGGGCTGGTTATCGAGCAAATCAAAGGCTTTTGGTCAAGATCATGACATTGCGGCCCTATCAACTATTTTAGCAGAACCCCTTTTATCCCAATGGCAGGTTCGAGCGGCGCGGGACAAACAAAGAGGTATTTATCGTCAGTATGACCACAAGGTTGAGATTAAATCCCTGAAATTTGACCCTAATAATCCGAATCGAGCAACCATTCAAGCGAGAGTTCAGGAAGTAACGAAGTATTACAAGGACAACTCTAATGCCAAGCCAACTAAATTGCAAAATGACGATTTATTAGTGCGTTATCAACTCATTCGTCAAAATGATCAATGGCGGATTGTAGCGATCGCCGTAGAATCGTCCCGTTAGGAAGGGTGAGAAATGAGATAATTGGAGATAGACCCCTTCATCATGCGCTAATTTTGACTTCATCTGTTTTTGCTCCCTATTTTCCCCTTGCCGCGATCGCAACGACTCCCCAGGCGGCTCTGACCCTTGCTCCCCTTTGTCAAAGTATGGGCGCGACTTTATATGTGCCTGAAAGTTTATCTGGGATAGAAAATGCAACGTTCTATTCAGGCAATTTAAAAGATTATTTAAGTCAAATTTGGGAACAGCACAAAGCCTTGATTTTTGGTTTGGCAACAGGGGCGGTTGTTCGTTTAATTGCACCTTTGTTGCAGGATAAAGCCACTGATCCCGCTATATTAGTCATTGATCCCCATGGGAAATTTGTGATTAGTTTATGCGGTGGTCATCAAGGAGGAGCCGACCAGTTAACTCGTTTAATTGCTACTCAATTCGATGCAACGCCGATTTTAACGGGAGCCGCTAATGACTTGAATTTACCTGCCATTGATCTTTTAGGAACACCTTTTGGCTGGAGAAAAGGAGCAGGAGATTGGACAGGGGTTAGTGCGGTTTTGGCTCGAAAAGAAAAAATCCAAGTGATTCAAGACGCAGGAAGCTTATTCTGGCAAAAACAGTTATCCGCCGATCATCCCTTTAGTTTTGATCCCTCGGAACTGCAACCTCAAGCCAGAATTTGGATTAGTGCGACGCAAAGAAATTTTGCAACCCAATCTGATTTTCCGAAAGTGCAATGGCATCCCCGTGTTCTCTGGGTGGGAATTGGTTGTATTCGCGGTACGTCCCAGGAATTTATCAGTAACGCTATCACCCAAGTTTTTCAACAACAACACTTATCCCAAGACGCGATCGCGGGCCTAGCAACCATTGATATCAAGGCGGATGAAATTGGATTATTAGCGTATTGCCAAATCCATCATTTATCCCTAAAAACCTTTACTTCAGAGATTCTAAATCAAGAAATTGTTCCTACTCCCTCCGAAGTAGTTTATGAAGAAGTCGGGACTGCTAGTGTCGCTGAAGCATCGGCCCTTTGTGCCGCTAAAAAATACGGTGAAACCCAACTTTTAGTGACTAAACAAATTATTAAAAGTCAAGAAGAGGCCGTGACGATCGCGATCGCCCAATCTGCGGTGGAATATCTAGATAAAACAGGATCATTATGGTTAATTGGTACTGGGCCAGGAGCCTTAGAACAAATGACCACTGCGGCAAAAACAGCGATTAGTCAAGCCGATGTGATTATTGGTTATTCTCTTTATTTGGATTTAATTGAACCGTTAAAACGACCAGGGCAAATCGTTGAATCCTTTCCCATCACCCAGGAGCGTCAACGGGCCAAAAGAGCCATAGAATTAGCTCAATGGGGACTCAAAGTTGCTGTTATTTCTTCAGGCGATTGTGGTATTTATGGTATGGGAGGTTTAGTCTTAGAAGAATTACAAAAATCTGAGCAAAAAGACAATCAGCCAACCGTTGAAGTATTTCCTGGCATTTCTGCCCTACAAGCGGCGGCGGCTAAAGTGGGTGCGCCCTTAATGCACGATTTTTGTGCGATTAGCTTAAGTGATTTATTAACGCCCAAAGCCCTCATTGAAAAGCGATTATTAGGCGTTGCTCAAGCAGATTTTGTAACCGCGATTTATAATCCAAAATCGCAAAAACGAACGGAATTAATTGAAACAGCTCAAAGAATTTTTCTGGAAAATCGAGATCCCCAAACTCCTGTCGTTTTGATTCGTTCTGTTTATCGTCCCGATGAAAAGATCACAATAACAACCTTAGAAAAGATGTTAGATTTTCCCATTGATATGTTAACGGTTATTTTAATTGGCAATTCTACAACCTATTATCAAGGAGGATTTGTCATTACACCGAGGGGTTATTAATTCAAAATGGGAGAGTTTTTATTATTTTTAAGTAAAGTTAAAATACGGGATTTTACCTTTAATATCATTAAGAGTAAGTACACAAGAGAAGGACATAAAATATTATGTCGCTACTGCTATTTTATCGGTTATATTTTTGTGATATTCTAGAAATTGACTCCAGTTCTCCCGTCTTTATTTATGAAAATAATCTTAAAATCCCTATTAATTACCCTATTAGCGATCGCAACGTTTAGTTTAACGGCTTGTAGTATCGGAGTCGGTGGCTTGCAACGTTATCTAGATTCGGGCGATGGCTATCAATTTTTATATCCCAATGGTTGGGTTCCTGTGGATGTTAAAAATGCCTCGGCAGGGGTCGATGTGGTTTTTCGAGATTTGATTGAAACGACTGAGAATTTAAGCGTAATCATCAGCGATGTCACCAAAAATAAAACCCTAACGGAACTCGGAACCCCCAGCGAAGTGGGAGTCAGATTTCTCAAAAAAATTAATGATGATCCTAATAGCGATCGCCAAGCAGAATTACTGAGTGCAGATCAACACGAAAATGACGGAAAGATTTACTACGTCTTGGAATATCTGGTTAAATTACCGAATAATCAAGAACGTCATGATCTCGCCAGTGTCACCGTCAATCGGGGGAAATTAGTCACCTTTAACCTTTCCACTCCCGAAAAAAATTGGGATAAGGTTAAAAGCTTATTTGAAACCTCTGCTCAATCTTTCACCGTTTTTTAATTCCTAATTGTCCTCCATGATTCCGCCCTTTGTTCTCGCTTCTGCCTCTCCCGCCCGCCGCAGATTATTAGAAACGGTGGGAATCCAGCCCATTGTGCAACCGAGTGATTTTGATGAATCCCAAATTCATTTCACTGACATCGTTGCCTTGGTGGAAGCCCTCGCTCGCTCTAAGGCAGAAACCGTTGCGGCTCAGTTAGAGCAATCTCTCATTCTCGGCTGTGATTCCCTATTAGTCGTTAATGGCGAATCCTACGGTAAACCTGAATCGGCGGAAATTGCGATCGCTCGTTGGCAAGTGATGCGGGGTCAGATCGGTTTTTTATATACGGGTCATGTTTTGATCGATCAAACCCAAGATAAAATAATTAGCCGTTGTGGGATTACTCAAGTTCATTTTGCTGATATTGATGATTTAACAATTAAAGCTTATGTCGAGAGCCAGGAACCGCTCCAATGTGCAGGAGCCTTTGCGATCGAAGGAAAAGGGGGACTTTTTATCGAAAAAATAGACGGCTGCCACACTAATGTCATCGGCTTGAGTCTTCCCCTACTGCGGAAAATGATCTCGCAATTGGGTTATCAGGTCACAGATTTTTGGTAATTCATGATTCCAAAATATAAACTTTTTTTACTGATTTTGTCGTTTAATGTAAATTTACGTGTCGAAATCCCTCTCTTTCTGTTGCCTCGCCTAAACATCCTAAATAATAGAGAAGTATAGGATAGAGATAAGAGGATTCCTATGAATAGTGTGTCGAAAAATTCCATTCAGTCCCTCAGTTGGACAACTCTAGTGATGTTCACTTTAGGGTTTTGGATTAGTGCGAGTTTAGTGATTGATATTCTGATTATTCCCAGTTTGCTTGCTTCCGGCATGATGGAACAGAGCGGCTTTGTTACCGCAGGTTATCTGCTGTTTGGTCTGTTTAACCATCTTGAATTATTGTGTGCCGCCTTGATTTTGTCTGGCTTCTTGATTTTTAATCGCAATCATTCCCTACCCCATTTACAAGAACGCTGGTCAATTGTTTTATCCAGTTTACTTTTGGCGATCGCTCTCATTTATACCTACGGATTGACTCCCGCCCTCAGTGGATTTGGTTTTGAGATGAACCTTTTTAATGGAGTGCATACCATGCCGACGGACATGATTTCCTTGCAATGGAGCTATTGGCTACTGGAAATTCTAAAAATTGTCACTGGTATCACTCTTTTACGGTGGTGCTATCGAGACTCTTGCCAGTTAAATTAGTCTTGTTCAAGTTTTTTCCTTCAAGAACAGAAAATTTCCTCCTCAATGGGAGGATTTTTTTTATTAATTTCTAAAATAGCCATAAAAAAAGAGAGAATAGCTTATTTCAGCTTATTCCCTCTGATTATTTTAACCTTCGTATTGATTAGAAAGTGAAGGTTGTCCGTAATACGCCAACCCAAATAGCAGAGTTATTGCTATTTCCTTGAGGATTAAGAACCACGTAGACACCTGGGGTTATGAGAATATTTTTGTTAATGGGGAACTTATATTGAGTTTCAATCAAATAAGTCGCATCCAAGTCTTGGTTAATGGGATCGCCAGGACGATTGGTAACATTGGTTGCCTGGGGAATCAAACCACCCGCGACCGACAGAACCGCACCTTCTTTTCCTAAATCGAGGAAGGAAAGACCCGCATTCCAAGTCCAGAGATCAGCACCATAGCCAGAACGGTTGAATCCGTTTTTATCTAAACCCTGAGCAGAGGCAGAAGCATAGGCTCCTGTTGCTGACAGGTTGATCGTGTCAGTAATTCTCCAATTTCCTGAAAGACCATAACTATCGCGGGTCGTTGGCGCACCGTAAAAAGGATCGCTGGCAACTGCACTACCCGTACTGTTGGTGATATTGACGGATTGATTATTGTTGTAGGGATAGTCATTTGCCGAAGGGCCACGGAAATAGGCATGGAGGAAGGTTGCACCAATTCCCAAAGAATCGGTAATTTTCCAGTCTAGTTGTGCGCCTGTTGCAAATTCTCCGTTGAAGAAGCCACTACCATTAGTTGGATCTCCTGCGCGATCGCCACCCGCTAAGTAGGCAACGGTTGCAGAAATTTCTTTACTAAAGTTATATTTGAACGCACCACCAGCACCCGTTTGTGCGCGGTACAGCAAGGGATTAAAGCGGTTAAAGCGAGATAGAGTCCCTGTGTCGCCACTAGCCAAAATAGGATTGTAAACGTTGAAAACATCGTCTAAATCTAAACCATAAGCACCAACCCAAGCGGTCATGTTGCTACCGATACCAGTACGGTAAAACAGTTTATTGATATAGGTTTGATTTTCGCGAGAACCATCAAAGGATAAACGAGCATTATTAGTGCCAGTCGGGCCATTTAAGTTGGGAATATTGCCCGATTCTAGTCGAGTTCTGAGTAAATCCTTGCCCGTAAAGCTGGTATCAAAGTTCAAGCGAACCCGATAGCCCATTGTGGCATTCTCTTCCACAGGGGTTGTTCCTTGAGCGGGGCGAGTTCTGGTGGGATTCGCTAAAGAAGTTCCCCCATTAGTTAATCGTTGGTTATTGTCAAAAGCGTTTTGTTGCCGCCAATTTAGGGCTTTATCCCCTCCAAACTGATCAACGACCGCAACAACGGCGACTCCGTTTAATTTAGTTGTTGTGGAGAATTGGTGGTCTTCTAGGAAAGATGTACGGGTTTCTAAGTTATCAACTCTTGCACCCAAGGCGGCTAATTCTTGTTCAAACTGTTGCGCCAGTGCCTTAAGTTTGTCGATATCTTCGCGGATAACGGCGACATTTTCCTGAAGTAAACGTTCCATGACGTTCATACAAGCATTTAAACCCGCCGCAAATTCCCAGCGAGACAAGGCACGATTGCCTCGGAAAGTCCGATCAGGATAGCCAACGATACAACCGTAACGTTCAACTAAACTTTTGAGTGCTTCGTAGGCCCACTCGGTGGGTTGCACATCCCGCAATTCAGAAACACTGGTGACCTGGGACATTCCCGCATCACTGCTGTTATCGTTAAATTTCTTTAATTGCTGACGACGACGGACTAGGTCTAATCCGTCCGCAGAAGTTGCTAACTGGGGCATTGCCACCATAGGCGTTACGGATTGATCCTGCCGCAGGGGTTTTTGCTTCTGTTGTTGAATCGGGAGCCGCGATCGCGCCTTGGGCAACCAAAAAGGAAGTCCCCAGAACCGCAGGCATTGCTTTAACGAGCTGCCATAATTGTTTTTTCATTGTCACTAGTGCCTCACACCTAAACCACTAAAATAAATTGACGAAAAACCAGCCTAGCAAAGCTAGAGACTTAGTAATTCCGTTGATTTTTCACGCACTGAACTACATACAAGCTTATCTATAGAAAAATATTTGTGTATAGATTCTTCACATTATAGACTCTCATAAATATTTTTCAAGTTTTTTTGTGATCTGCGATACACGACTTTTCGATTTTTATGCGCCTTAGATAGACAAGACATGATTTTTTTGCATAATTACAACGAGTTAGGGTCAATTTCGTTCTCCTGTAACAATGTAGGAAACCCGTTGAGCGATGTTTGTCGCGTGGTCGGCCATCCGTTCTAGGTGTCGAATGACTAGAACCAAGAGGACGGTCGGCTCTACTACGCCTTTAATGTCTTGTTGAAAAGCCAGAATTTGATAAAGATGGGCGTAGGCATCATCCACCGTGTCGTCTAGGTGTTTCACTTTTGGCCCCGCGTCTCGGTCTAATTCGGTCAAAGCAACTAAACTGGTGGCTAACATCAATTGGGCATGACGAGACATGGCGGCAATTTCTGTCATACAGTCCTGGGGTGGATAGGTAAATAATTTAATGGCAATTTCCGCGATATCTTCGGCGTAATCCCCAATTCGCTCTAAATCTCTGACAAGCTGCATAAAAGCACTTAATAACCGTAAATCCTGGGCAACAGGAGCTTGTAAGGTCAAAAAAGTCGCGCATTCTTGCTCAATTTGACGATAGTACAGATCAATTTGCTTATCTAGTTCGGGGATTTTTTGGGCAATTTCTAAATTTCGCTCGAACAGGGCTTGATGACTCAGGCGGAAGGATTCTTCGACTGAAGTCCCCATGCGGAGGATATCTTGCTCTAGACGCTTGAGCGATCGCTCGAAATAAGTGCGTTCGGGATGGTTAATTTGACTGGATAAACTCACGGTTTTAAAAGGTTAATTATAATGAAGATATTATTGATAATAATCTTAGTTAAAAAACTGGGATTTGGCTAGAAAAATTAAATGTTAGTCAAGAAGGAAGCTATTTTAGTTTAAGCTTTGATTAAGATAATTTTTCTGAAAAAAGCTCCAGGACACTTTTTTATCATTAAGGATTTTTACAACCCAAAAAGTATTTTTAGATACCTAAAATATCCATGTCAAAAGCTCTTCCCTCTAAATTTATTATTCGTTTCGGAAAATGGGTCTGGACAACGATTTGGCATCAAATGATGTCGAAATTGGCTCCTCGCAATGTGTCAGGTGAGTATATTCGTCCTCAAAGTGAGTTTAGAAATTTTGTGGGAACAGACCCCGATAATTCTTATCAACCCGAAAAAGGGCGTTATCGTCTCTATGTGGGATTGGGCTGTCCCTGGGCGCATCGTACGTTGGTAGTTCGTGCCTTAAAGGGGTTAGAACAGGCGATCGCGGTTTCTGTGGTGATTCCATCAGCAGAGTCGGGAATTTGGGTAATGGCTGACAGTGAAGAAAATTGTAGCAATTTACCTGAACTTTATGCTTTAGCAAAACCAGGTTACGCGGGTCGGTCAACGGTTCCTGTATTGTGGGACGAAAAAAAGAAGGCGATCGTCAACAATGAGAGTGCAGAAATTATTGTTATGTTAAATAGTGAATTTAATGAATGGGCGACCCATCCTGAGCTTGATCTTTATCCCGAAGCTTTAAGGGAAAAAATTGACCACTGGAACGAAAAAATCTATCAAACGGTGAATAATGGCGTTTATCGTTGCGGTTTTGCCCAAACGCAATTGGCCTATGAACAAGCCTGCCAAGCTCTTTTTGTGACTTTGGATGAAATTGATCAAGTGTTAAGTCGCGATCGCTACCTCTGTGGAAATCAGGTAACCTTGGCGGATGTGCGTCTATTTACCACTCTTTTTCGCTTTGATGTTGTCTATTACGGTTTATTTAAGTGTAATATCCGCCGCATTCAGGATTATCAAAATTTGGGAGCTTATTTGCGAGATATTTATCAACTGCCAGGAGTCGCTCAAACCTGTAATCTAGAACAAGTTAAGCAAGATTATTATGGCAATCTTTTTCCTGTCAATCCAGGAGGAATTGTGCCGATGGGCCAGATTTATCGAATTTGTTAGAACCTCACGGGCGAAAAACTATGCTAGGACTAAGCTGTTAATCATTCAAAACGCGGGTTCTCTGGGAATTAGGGTTATAGATTCATCTTATCTAGTCCAAGGGCGGACGCAATTCGCCCCTACATAAGGTTTTTAGGGAATCGTAGGGGCGCAAGGCTTACGCCCAAAAGTAGCAAACTTGACTTGCACTAAAACATGATCAATTATCTCAAAGGGCAATTTGTTTCCGTTGGTAAAAATTTTCAGAATCGAATGATGCTCATCCTAGAGGTGAATCAAACGGGCTATGAAATCCAGATTCCGATTAGCTTTGCTCAAGCGTTGATGTCCGACGAGCAGGAAACGCTGCAAATTTTTACCCATTTTTATGTCCGAGAAGATCAACAACAACTTTTTGGTTTTGTCGCTCCTGCTGAACGGGATTTGTTTGCTCAACTGATTAGCGTCAGTGGCATTGGGACTCAGTTAGCGATCGCGCTGATGGATACCCTGGGGCTAGAGGGCTTGGTACAGGCGATCGTCATGGGGAATATTGAACAATTGAGCAAAACCCCAGGAGTCGGCAAAAAAACCGCAGAACGCATTGCCCTCGAACTGAAAACAAAATTAGCGCAATGGCGGCAAGTATCGGGACTGCCCCAGACAACGAATCTCCCCGATTCAGGTATTATTAATGATGTGGAAATGACCCTTTTGGCCCTCGGTTATACCCAAGCTGAGATTAATCGGGCGATCGCGGCTCTGGGTCAAGATACAACTTTACAAAAAAATCCTAATGTCGAAGATTGGATTCGTCAGGCAATTACTTGGCTGAGTTTGTAACATTTTGAGGGGATAGAGTTGATCAGTAAAGGCTCAAATATCGATGGAGAAAGACTTTTAACCCATTTAAACAGAAAAATCTGAGTCAAAATAAGGGGGGAACTTTTCTTAAATATTGGGCATCAGGTAACAAAATATAAATAAATCCGAAAAAATCTCTATAAATTCATCATTTATTTGATCCAAATTTGGCAATTACCCCTTAGAATAAATCATTGAAATAGCTAGTCTATCAGGATTCTAGCGATTAACCCGCATAAATCTAGTCTGATCAACCGATTAGTTAAGCCTCCTGGCGAAGTTTCAACGGGAGAGATTTACCCAAAAACATCAAAAACGAGACTCTAAAGGAGATTATCGAATGAATAAAGCTGAATTAATTCATACCGTCGCTGAGAAAGCCTCTGTTACCAAAAAGCAGGCTGATGCAGTGCTGACGGCAGCGATCGACTCCATTATGGAAGCGGTTTCTGAAGGCGATAAGGTAACCCTAGTTGGCTTCGGTTCCTTTGAAGCACGCTCACGGAAAGAACGGGAAGGCCGCAATCCTAAAACCAACGAAAAAATGATTATTCCCGCCACCAAAGTTCCAGCTTTTTCTGCGGGTAAATTATTTAAAGATAAGGTTTCACCGAATAAAAATACTCCTGCTTAGGTGAATCAACCAAATCATGGCGGAAATTTGGCTTGGGCGGCAGAAATTGCGGGCTGTCCAGCTTCTTCTTTGCTAGATTTTTCAGCGAGTATTAATCCCTTGGGGCCGCCTTCTAGTGTTATTAATGCGCTCCAAGCGGCTTTTGTTCAACTCAGGAATTATCCCGATCCCAATTATTTTTTTCTGCGATCGCGTTTAGCAAATTTTCATGATATTCCTGGGGATTGGATCTTGCCAGGCAACGGTTCGGCGGAGTTGCTGACTTGGGCAGGACGGGAATTAGCTAAAGCAAAAGAAACTATTGTATTAACTCCCGCTTTTGGAGATTACCATCGAGCATTAACGACTTTTTCGGCAAAGGTAAAAGCGATTTCCTTCGATATTTTTTCCCAGAAGCTATTACCTGAAATTATTCCTGCCGCAGATTATTCCCAGACAGGTCTGCTCTTAAATAATCCCCACAATCCGACGGGTCGTCTTTTTAGAAAATCTGAAATTTTACCTCTGTTGGATCAATTTGCCTTAGTGGTGATTGATGAAGCCTTTATGGATTTTTTACCGCCAGCGCAATCAGAAAGTCTCATTTGTTTGGTAGAAAAATATCCTAATTTAATTATTCTGCGATCGCTGACGAAGTTTTATAGTTTGCCTGGATTACGTTTGGGTTATGCAATTGGCCATCCTGATTATCTGCAACGGTGGCAAGCTTGGCGCGATCCCTGGCCTGTGAATATTTGCCGAGCTGCTGCGATCGCGGGAATTGAAGATCAAGCCTTTCAACAACAAACCTGGGATTGGTTAAACTCAGCCAAACCACAATTAGAGAAAAACTTAACCGCTATTGCTGGATTGTTGCCCCTCCCAGGAGCCGTTAATTTTATCTTAGTAAAAACCGATTTTGCTAGTTCTCACTTACAAAAACAACTTTTAATTAATCATCATCTTTTAATTCGGGATTGTCTTAGTTTTCCTGAACTCGGCGATCGCTTTTTTCGGGTAGCTGTTCGCACCGAAGCCGATCATCAAAAATTACTCCAAGGCTTAACAGAATTCATAAAAGCTCAAACATAATGGTATATTAATTTTTACCAAGATACAGTAGTAATGTATGAGCAAGATTGACGACTTCATTAGAATTAAAACTCTCCCCAATATTTGCATTTCAAGGATTGATTTTGTTAAAGATAGAAAATTTGACTATTTAGGGAATGAGAAAATAAGGCGAAACAACCATCAATTGCTCCGTGATAGCATAGTTTTTAAACCGTTTTATAAAGTATTCATTAAAAATAATTTTTTTCAGGAAAAGTTAGTTCCTATTACAATTATTTTAATCACAATTAACACTCTTTTTGGGATTGTTCCAGAACGTTATTTTTTCTCTTTTGTCTTACCCGTATTAGCCCAAGCCGATCAAGATATTTTTGCCGCAGGATTAGAAAAACTAAAACAAGGGGATTATGCAAAAGCGATCGCTGATTTCACCGAAGCCATTCGTCTGAATCCTGATAATGCTGAGATTTATTTTAATCGAGCGATTACTTATAACACCGTAGGCAATCCTGAAAAGGCGATCGCAGATTTGGATCGCGTGATTCTTGCCCATCCCGATCAAGCTAATGCGTATTTCAACCGAGGCAATTCCTACGGGACATTAGGGAACTTTCCCAAAGCGTTAGAAAATTATAATCAAGCGATTATTCTGGATGCCAATAATCCTTTAGTTTATCTGAACCGAGGAGTAATTTATTGGGTTTTAGAGGACTATCAAAAGGCGATCGCAGATTATGATCAAGCAATTGTTCTCGATCCTCGTTATGCTTTAGCTTACAACAATCGAGGTCTGGTTTATCAAAAGTTAGCAGACTTTCCACAGGCGATCAAAAACTTTAATCAGGCAATTCGTTTCAATAGGAGTAATTCTTTTTTTTACATTAATCGAGGGGATACCTATACATTTTTAGAGGATTTTCAACGAGCAATAACTGACTATAATCAGGCAATTATTCTAGATCCTAAAAATGTCGATGCCTACACTAACCGAGGGGGCGCGTATTTACAATTAGGTATCCCTCAAAAAGCTGTCGAAGATTATACCCAAGCTATTTTTCTGGAGCCTAAAACTATTTTAGCCTACACTAATCGAGGAATTGCTTATCGAGAATTAGGTAATTTTTTGATGGCAATCAAAGACCACAATCAAGGGATTTATTTGGAGCCTAAGGATGATAATTCCTATCTTCAAAGGGGAATTACCTATGAATTTCTCAAAAATCATCCCGCCGCGATCAAGGATTACAGCCAAGCGATCAAATTAAATCCCCATAATGCGGAGGCTTATTTTAATCGAGGGACTCTTTATCAAGCGTTAAATAATCGAAAAAAGGCGATCGCCGATCTTGAACGAGCCTTAGATCTCTACGAAAAACAAAAAAAACTAGAAGAAGTTCAGCAGATCAAAAAGAGACTTTCTATCCTCAAGCATTCCCCGCCTTAACTGAAAATTAGATAATGACATTGACCCAAGTTTATCGCTAGATCAAACCCATTGCTCTGCCATCCTGACCACTTTTTGCGAAAATAGAAACGAACCTACATCAATTTACAGTGAGCGAGGCCGAACTGCCCCTCTGCAAAATCTATGCAAACCCTAGAAAACCCAACAGCGATCGCGTCCATCGAAACCTCCCCTGAATTTGATACCACCATCCATCGTCGTAAAACCCGTCCCGTAAAAGTAGGAAACGTGACCATCGGCGGCCAAAATCCTGTGGTCGTGCAATCCATGATCAATGAAGATACCCTCGATATTGACGGCTCAGTAGCAGGAATTCGTCGTTTACACGAAATTGGTTGCGAAATTGTTCGTGTGACCGTCCCCAGTATCGCCCATGCTAAAGCTCTAGCAGAAATCAAAGAAAAATTAGCCAAAACCTATCAAGTTGTCCCGTTAGTTGCCGATGTTCACCATAATGGTATGAAAATCGCCCTCGAAGTGGCCAAACACGTCGATAAGGTGCGGATTAACCCAGGACTTTATGTTTTTGAGAAACCGAAAAGCGATCGCGAAGAATTTAGTCCCTCAGAATTTGCAGAAATTGGCGATAAAATCCGCGAAACCCTAGAGCCGTTGGTCGTTTCTTTGCGAGATCAAGGTAAGGCGATGCGGATCGGGGTGAATCATGGCTCCCTATCGGAAGAATGCTCTTTACCTACGGCGATACTCCTTTGGGAATGGTGGAATCTGCCCTAGAATTCATTAAAATCTGTGAATCCCTCGATTTTTATAATATTGTTATTTCCATGAAGGCCTCCCGCGTTCCTGTGATGTTGGCGGCCTATCGTCTGATGGTCAAACGCATGGATGAATTGGGTATGGATTATCCCCTCCATTTGGGTGTAACCGAAGCGGGCGATGGCGAATACGGGCGCATCAAATCAACGGCGGGCATTGCCACCCTTTTGGCTGACGGCATTGGCGACACCATTCGCGTTTCCTTAACCGAAGCCCCCGAAAAAGAAATTCCCGTTTGCTATAGCATTTTGCAAGCTCTCGGATTGCGGAAAACAATGGTGGAATACGTGGCCTGTCCTTCCTGTGGGCGTACTTTATTTAATCTGGAAGATGTGTTGCACAAAGTCCGTGAAGCGACCAAACATTTAACGGGTCTAGACATTGCGGTGATGGGTTGTATTGTCAACGGGCCAGGCGAAATGGCCGATGCAGATTATGGCTATGTGGGCAAACAGGCGGGTTATATCGCGCTCTATCGGGGTCGGGACGAAATTAAACGGGTTCCCGAAGATCAAGGGGTGGAGGAATTAATCAATTTAATTAAGGCAGATGATCGTTGGGTTGATCCCTAATTAGGAAGACGGGAGAATTCCCTATATACTAGCAAGATTCACCCCATCCTACTGGTTAAAAGCCAACATTTATGCTACTCAAACGGTTTGAGTTTCTCCTCCATCCGACGGGAAAGATTGAAATTGCTAGGGGCATTCGGACTTTTTTTGCCCTAGCGATTCCGATCGCGATCGGTTATGCCGTTGGTCAGCCAGAATTGGGGTTAAATATCGGCTCGTCGGCTCAATTATTGCTATTAGCGGATGTGGGCGGACTTTATAGCATTCGGGCTAAATCCCTGCTCAGTTCAACCCTGGGGATTATGGTAGCGATCGCGATCGGCTCCTTCGTCAGTGGTTGGCTGGGGTTAACCGTTGTTGTCGTTTTTCTGGGTCTATTTTTAGCGGGATATTTAACAGTTTATGGTGAAAATGGAGCATTTGCAGGGCTAGTCATCGGATTATCTCTGTTGATTGCGGTTAATCTGCCGACGGGGAATATTGACACTATTTTACAAAGATTATTCGTGGCTTTATTAGCAGGAGCCTGGGCGATTTTTGTCGCCTTGGGAATCTGGCCCTTCAGCCGAATCAACCCTTACTTCAGGTTGTTGCCCAAAATTTCCGAGGACTTGCCCAATATCTTAGAAGTTTTAGTTCTTTTTCTGCCCTTGAACCTGAAAAACGTCCTGCCTCCCTTCAGCCACGCCAATTATTATTGGAATCTCGTCGATTGTTGACCTATACCCGTGTGGGACTTTGGGGAAAAAGTGAATTACGAGAATTATTAATTGTTCTGATTGAGGATAGCGATCGCATTTTGACGACGATCATCACCCTTCAGGAAGTCATCCGTATCTATCCCTTACCGCAATTGACAACGGTAAGTATTCTGCTTGAGGATGTCCACAAAGAAGTTGCCAACATTCTAGATAACATTGGGCAGTTAATTTTAGGAACGGCTAAGATTCCCGACTGCGATCGCCTGAAATTATTAATTAAAGCCGTTGAGCAACAGCAAACCCTCCAACAAAAAGACCCTGGAAACTGAGATTGAAAATTACGCCAGTTATGCCGCCGTTGGACAGATCAAAACTTCATTAAACAAATTACAACAACAACTTTACCTCGCCAGCCAAACCGCCCAACAACTCCATAACCGCAATCAATGGCAAAACCCTGCCCAAAAACTCAAACGTACTCCCGCCGAAAAAGAACTCTGGATTCCGTCAGAAAAATCTTGGTGGGAACCCCTCAATGAAAATTTTAATGCAGAATCCCCCCTGTTTCGTCATGCCCTGCGTCTGGGATTAGGATCGGCGTTGGGGGTGTTGATCTATACCTTTGCCCATATTCCTCACGGACTTTGGATTGGTTTGACTTTAATTATTGTGCTTAAACCCGACTTTAGTTTGACCTTTCAGCGTTTCTTTTCACGGATTATTGGAACTATTTTGGGTTTAGTAGCCGTTTCTTTGTTGTTGGCTATTGTTCATAACCCTTTGTTATTAGAAATTATTGGCGTTTGTTCAATGGCGATCGCTCTTTCTCTGATCCGTTTTCACTATAGTTTAGCGGTCTTTTTTGTCACTATCTTTGCCGTCATTTTAAGCGCGATTCAGTCCACTTCAGGCAATGTAGATTTTATCTCCGCTCGCTTAGTCGGAACTTTGATCGGAGCCGCGATCGCCTTTGTTTTGTCCTTTAGTGTCCTACGAATGAAAGAGGAATTACGCTTTTCTAGTGCCTTGATCCAATTGATTAATGACATGAATGTTTATTTTCAATCTGTTATGGCCGTGTATCTCGGTGAAACTCCCTATAATGCCATTGCTCTAACCCAAAATCGCCACAAAATCCGTTTAACCAATACTCAAATGCAGGCCGCCCTCCAACGATTACTAGATGATCCCAACACTCCCTTTGCCACAATGGAACCCGCGATTACGCTTACCAATTATCTTCCCTGCTTAGGTCGAGGCGTAACCGTTCTTTTAACCCAACTTGAACAACATAGGGGCAGTGAACCCCATCCCGATCTGGCTCTTTTTACTAATCAGGTAACCCAGGCTCTCACGCAATTTGTAGAGGCTCTTGAGAATCCTATACCGCTCCAGCCTTTACCCGAACTGAATGAGACCATGCAGGATATCCTTACCCATCTCCATGAGCGGCAGGAAGAGCGATTAACTGAAATTGCTAACCAACAACACAACACCATTACCCATCTATATCTACGAGATTATAATATTGTTGCGACGGAACTTCAGGAATTGGTTTTTCGGATTGAGGTTATTCATGAAGCTCTTTGTCGTTTTCAATCGATCAGTTAAGTCGAACTCATATTAATTCACATTAAGGTAATAAGATTCGATTTCTTTCGGTAAATTACCTAGTTTTTGGCGATCGCTATTTAACTTTTTCTCATTCTAAAATGTGATCGCGGTCAATACTTGATTAATTTCTCTTAGAGAGTCACCATAGATAAAGCCCATAGAAAATTATTCCCCAAGCCAGATGTTAGAACATGATGTTGTCATTGTCGGTGGTGGATTAGCGGGTTGCCGTGCCGCCCTAGAAATTAAACGCCTAAACCCCGAAACCAGTGTTGCTCTAATTGCGAAAACCCACCCGATTCGATCGCATTCCGTTGCCGCCCAGGGAGGAATCGCCGCCGCTCTCAAGAATGTCGATCCAGAAGATAGTTGGGAAGCCCACGCCTTTGATACGGTGAAAGGTTCGGATTACCTCGCTGATCAGGATGCGGTGGAAATTCTCACCAAAGAAGCGGCTGATGTCATCATCGATTTGGAACACCTGGGCGTTTTATTTTCCCGTCTAGAGGATGGCCGCATTGCTCAACGAGCTTTTGGGGGGCATTCCCACAACCGCACCTGTTATGCCGCCGATAAAACGGGCCACGCAATTTTACACGAATTAGTCAATAATCTACGCCGCAATGGGGTCATTATCTATGACGAATGGTATGTGATGCGCCTAGTGTTGGAAGACGGTGAAGCCAAGGGACTGGTGATGTATCGCATTGAAGATGGTGCTTTAGAAATTGTCCGAGCCAAGGCCGTGATGTTCGCTACAGGGGGCTACGGTCGGGTTTATAACACCACTTCTAATGATTATGCTTGCACAGGGGATGGGTTAGCGATGGCCGCGATCGCGGGAATTCCCTTAGAAGATATGGAATTTGTGCAATTTCACCCCACTGGTTTGTATCCCGTCGGTGTATTAATTTCAGAAGCTGTCCGAGGAGAAGGAGCTTATTTGATTAATAGTGACGGCAAACGCTTTATGGAAGACTATGCTCCCAGTCGGATGGAATTAGCTCCCCGTGATATTACTTCCCGTGCCATTACGAGGGAAATTCGGGCAGGTCGGGGCGTTAACCTCGATGGCAGTGCGGGCGGGCCGTTTATCTATCTCGATCTGCGTCACCTGGGACGGGAAAAGATTATGAGCCGTATTCCTTTTTGTTGGGAAGAAGCCCATCGTTTATTGGGAATAGATGCGGTTGAGCAACCCATGCCCGTGCGTCCGACGATTCACTACTGTATGGGCGGTATTCCTGTCAATACCGATGGCCGAGTCCGATCCAGTGCAGAGAGTTTAACGGAAGGCTTCTTTTCGGCGGGAGAATGTTCCTGTGTTTCGGTGCATGGGGGAAATCGTCTGGGCAGTAATTCTCTGTTGGAATGTGTGGTCTATGGTCGTCGGACAGGTCGTACCATTGCGGAATATGTCAAAAATCGTAAACTTCCGAGCTTTGATGCCCAATCCTACCTAACGGAAGCCCAGGAACAGATGCAACACTTAATCAATCAATCGGGAACTCTACGAATCAATGAAGTTCGTCAGGAATTCCAGGATTGTATGACCGAGTATTGCGGTGTTTTTCGTTCCCAGGAAGTGATGGAAGCAGGATTATTAAAATTACAGGAAATTAAAGCTAAGTACGAGCAAATTTACCTGGATGATAAACACCCCGCCTGGAATACGGAGTTAATTGAAGCCCTAGAGTTACGCAGCATTATGGTGGTCGGAGAAATGATTTTGACTTCGGCTCTCAATCGTCAGGAAAGTCGCGGTTCCCATGCACGGGAAGATTTCAGCGATCGCGATGATGAACGCTTTTTGCAACATACTTTGGCGTACTATTCTCCCGCAGGTATTGAGTTAAATTATATGCCTGTTGTTATTAACCGCTTTGAACCGAAGGAGCGTAAATATTAATTTTTAAGAGATTTGGAGGAAATGGGTTTTGAATGCGATTTTGCTTGCCTGATTCCCTCTGATTTGATATTTTTAAAAACTGAATAGATGAACGACTAAATCAATTATTCAAAATCACAGGAAATTACGTTATGCAACTAGAAGAATATTTTGAATTCTGCTCCGAGGATGATATTCGGCTAAAAGGCACCAGAGTTGGTATTGAAAGTATTCTTTATGAATACATCTATAAACAGCGATCGCCTGAAGAAATTATCAAACACTTTTCTGGAATTAGCATGGAACAAATTTATGCTACCATCCTTTACTATTTACACAATCAAGAAGCAGTCAGTCAATACATCACAGACTGGTTAGAATGGGGTCATCAACAAAGAAAAAAACAGCAATTAAGTCCGCCCTCTTCTGTGACTAGATTTAAAAAAATGTATCAACAAAAATTAAGTCAATCTCAAATTCATGTCTCTTAAATATTTAGTAGATGAAAATGTAAATCCTCTCTATCCAACTCAGCTAAGATTAAAACGACCTGAGTTAGTTGTTTTAGTCATCGGAGAACCTCTAACACCGAAAAGAGGAACGAAAGACCCCGAAATATTAGTCTGGTGCGAGGAGTATGATTTTATTTTAGTCACTAATAACAGACGTTCAATGCCTGTTCATTTAAAAGATCATCTTCAGCAAGATAGACATATTCCTGGTATTTTTATTCTTGATCCTCAGTTAACTATTGGTGAAAATATAGAAGAGTTATTGCTTATTGCTTATTGCTGAAATCTCTTTCGCTGATGAATATCAGGATCAAATCATTTTTTTACCGATTACTTTATAAGCTATAAAATTATTCTATTATTTTTATACTCGAATCTATTCCAACTAAACGCAATATTTTGCTTGTAGATGATCTTCTTGAAAATCTCCAATTACTGAGTAACTTGCTCTTTATACGGTTAAAACTCAGGGCGCGATCGCGTGAGTATTAACTTAGAATAACTTTTTCAAAGATGCGACAAATTCCTCTGAAATTAGTCTTGATCATTCCTTTTGTTCTGCAAGTTGTGGGCGCGGTTGGACTTGTTGGCTATTTGTCCTATCGCAGTGGCCAAAACGCCGTAAAGAATTTGGCGCATCAGGTAATGAATCAGGCCAATGGTCGCATCCGCGATCGCCTCGATCTGGTTCTGCAAGAACAACATCAAGCATTGGTCTTTGGTGCTCAGTCCATTGAGCAGGGGACGCTGAAAATCAACAACCCCGAAGCCATCAGGCAACATCTATGGCAACAGATTAACTCCTCCTCATTTGTGGCCAATAGCTTTATCGCCAATGAGCAAGGAGAAGAAGTTTCTTATGTTCGTTTTTTTAGTCCTGAAATAATTAAACAAGCAGAAAAGTTGTCGGGAGAAACACTGCAACCAGGAGAGAGTATCTTGGGAACCATTACCCTGAGTCACCCAAACCAACGGATTTATTCTCTTGTGGATCGTCAAGGTAGGGTAAGAAAAAACATTTATACGATGCCTGTAGATCCCCGTACAACGTCCTGGTATCTGTCCGCGAAAAATAAGACTCAACCAAGCTGGTCACCCATTTTTCCTTATCGTGTCATTCCCACCCTCGGTATTAGCATGGGCATTTCTATTTATAATACAGAGAAAAAACAACAGTTTATATTAGCAAACTCAGTAGCTTTGGCAGATTTAGGAACTTTTTTAAAACAGCTTGATTTTTCACCCTCTGGACAAGCCTTTATTCTGGAACCTTCGGGGGATTTAGTCGCGACTTCTACGACCGAAATCCCTTTTATTCGTCAACAACCTAAACCGCCCATTCGTTTAGCTGCAACTAAAAGCCAAGATCCTGTTACCCAGGCGATCGCTCTTCAATTGAAACAAGACTATGGCAACTTAGCAAAAATTCAAATGAAGACTTTTTTATCTGCTTCATTAGCTCATAGAAAACTATTAGCTCAAGTGGAACCTTATCGAGATAAATACGGTTTAAATTGGTTATTAGTAACAGTTATTCCTGAATCAGATTTTATGGAAGAGATCAATGCCAATACTAAAATAACTATCTTACTTTGTTTTTTTACTCTCGTTATTGCTATAGGGTTTGGACTGGTCATAACCAATTGGGTGACAAAACCCATCAAGCAATTAAGTCAGGCCAGTAAAGCCATTGCACAGGGGGAATGGCAATATGAAAACAATCAGACTAATCGGATTTTTAATAACCAGGCGATTACTGAAATAAACACGTTTGCTGATTCTTTTTATAGTATGGCAAATCAATTAAAAACAATACTTGATTCATTAGAAAATCGGGTAGAACAACGCACAGCAGAGTTGGTCATTGAGAAGAAAAAAGTCGAAATTGCTAATCAAGCTAAAAGTTCATTTATTGCCAATATGAGCCATGAATTGCGGAGTCCATTAAATGCAGTTATTGGCTTTTCTCAATTAATATTACGCACGAAAAACTTACCTAAAGAACAATACGAAAATGCAGGAATCATTCAAAGAAGTGGAGAATATTTATTAACCTTAATTAATAACGTTCTTGATTTTTCTAAGATTGAAGCGGGAAAAACCACTTTAAATCAAAAAGATTTTGACCTAGATCAATTATTAGATAACTTGGAAGATATGTTATATTTAAAGGCGTTTGATGCAGGTTTAGAATTAATCTTTGATCGTGGTGATAATTTACCTCGTTATATTTACGCCGATGGGATAAAATTACGTCAAATTTTACTCAATTTATTGGGGAATGCTATTAAATTTACTCAGAAAGGTGAAGTCATTTTAAGTGTTAGATACGATCCTCCTTTACTAACAGAAAATCATTTTTTACAATTCACTGTCAAAGACACAGGAAAAGGAATTTCCCAAGAAGAATTAAGCAAGTTATTCGAGGCTTTTTCGCAAACAGAAAGTGGCAAAGAAAGTCAAGAGGGAACAGGATTAGGATTAGTGATTAGTCGTCAATTTGTCCAATTAATGGGAGGAGATATTGCCGTAAAAAGTGAACTCAATCAAGGCACAACTTTTAACTTTTCAATTCAGGTAAAATTAGGAAAAGAAACTCAAGAAAGCAACAAATCAACACAACGAGTTTTAGCCCTAGCTCCCGATCAACCTATTTACAAAATTTTGGCGGTAGATGACAAACCCATTAATTGCCAATTATTAGTTAAATTGCTTACACCATTAGGATTTGAAGTAAAAGAAGCCGCTAATGGTCAAGAAGCGATCGCAATTTGGGAAGCATGGGAACCCCACTTAATTTTTATGGATATGAGAATGCCTGTAATGGATGGTTATGAAGCCACAAAATATATTAAAGCTCAGGTTAAAGGTAGTGCAACAGCAGTGGTGGCCTTAACTGCTAGTGTATTGGAAGAAGAAAAAGTGATCGTGCTTTCAGCAGGATGTGATGATTTTATTCGTAAGCCTTTTAAAGAAAATATGATTTTTGAGGCATTAACTAAGCATTTAGGAGTAACATATATTTATGAACAAAATCAAGAGCAGGATCATTCTAGTTTAGAAACAGCAAAGTTAAGTACAAAGAATTTTGAAATCATGCCTCAGCAATGGTTAAGACAACTATCAGAAGCCGCCCTTGAGGCAAATACAGAAGAGGTGATTACCCTCATTGGAGAAATTTCTAGTACCGAAATCTTTCTCACTCAAAGCCTGACTAAATTAGTTCGTAAATTTGAATTTGAGCAAATATTTGATTTAATTAATCCACTTTTAGAAGATTAAAATCAATTTTAGGTTTTATTTATGAATGAATTCGTCCAAACTAAAGGCAATATTTTACTAGTAGATGATCTTCCGAATAATCTACAATTACTGAGCGATTTATTAACTACACTCGGTTATACTGTGCGGAGTGTCACCAGTGGCAAAATGGCCCTAAAGACCCTAAAAGTTAAGCAATCTGACTTGATTTTGTTAGACATAAAAATGCCAGACATGGATGGCTATCAAGTTTGTGAAGCGATTAAAACTGATGAAGCATTACGCGATATTCCGATTATTTTTATTAGTGCCTTAGATGATACTTTTGATAAGGTAAAAGCCTTTGAATATGGTGGGATTGACTATGTGACTAAACCTTTTCAAATTGAAGAAGTGGTAGCCCGTGTAGAATGCCAGTTAACCATTCAACGTCAAAAAGTAGCATTACAACAGGAAGTCAAAAAACGGCGTGAAACGGAGGAAGTTCTCTATCAATCCAGAGCTTTACTTTCTAGTGTTTTAAATTCTGCATTAGATGGTATTGCCGTCCTACAAGCAATCCGTGATCCCAAAACAGGTAATATTGAAGATTTTCGTTGCTTAGTGGTTAATCCTATTCTTTCTAAGGCCTTTAATAAAAATCGTGAGGAGTTAATTGGTAAAGCTTCGCTTAAACGTTTTCTTCATCGTCTGGATACTCAACTTTTTGAAAAATTTGTGGCTGTGGTCGAAACGGGTATTTTTTTAGAACAAGATATTTACTTTCCCATTGAAAACTCAAACTCTAATTGGTATCATTTTGTTGCCGTAAAGTTAGGGGATGGTTTTGCGATTACGGTACGCGATATTAGCAACAGAAAGAAAATGGAATTAGAACTGCAAGCCGCTAACAAAAAATTAAAATTAATTGCTAATATAGATGGATTAACTCAGATTGCCAACCGTCGCCGTTTTGATGATTATTTAGCTATTGAATGGCAACGACACCAGCGCGAAAATAAACCTTTAGCCCTTATTTTAATTGATATTGATTATTTCAAAAATTATAATAATCATTACGGACACCAAGGGGGCGATGATTGTTTAATTCAAGTCGCTCAAACCCTGGCAAAAGTACCTCAAAGGGCAACAGATTTAGTGGCACGTTATGGAGGAGAAGAATTTGTTGCTATTTTACCCAATACTAACGCACAAAAAGCTCTCATCGTGGCAGAGTCGATGAAAAAAGCGATCGCTGCTTTAAATATTCCCCATGCCCAATCAAATATTAGTAAAAAGATCACCATCAGTTTAGGGGTCGCCAGTCTGATTCCTAATCCAGAAAATTGTTTAGAAGATTTAATTTTTCAAGCTGATCAAGTTCTTTATCTGGCAAAAAATCAAGGACGCAATCGCGTGGGTATTAATTAATTTAAAATTATTATTAAACAAATTGAACAAATAGCCATCGCTGTAGGTTGGTTTGACAAACGGAAACCCAACATTTCCACACAAACAATATTCTCTTCCAAAATTAATTAACATCATTCTCGCTTAATTCGTTGGGTTGCGTTCCTTAACCTAAGGTTGCTTAATCTACAAATGGTTGCCATTACCAAACTGAATACTGCAATCATCGCTTTCATCCTTAACGTAGGAGTTAAAAAATATTTAGCTCAAAAATTGTTACGATACTTAGGGCTTGCTGAAAAAGTCAAAAAACAGGAAGAGGGGATTAATTTATGAATTTAAGGCGAGTAAAACATAAGGGTTAAATGAATTGTCAACACAAAGCATAAGCTGGGCTAATAAGAGGGCAGAAAAATAAGCTCTTCTTCCGAAAAAGACAAAAAAAACGTAAAACCTGCCGAAGCAGGGCAAAAAGATTGATGACTAAAAAGGTGATAGCAATAGCGGTTTCAGAGGTATCAGGAAGTTTTGTCATAACTCGATTGAGGCTAAATCGTCTCTTTGCTTGACCAAATTTGCCTTCAATAGCATTACGGTCTCTTTCATCTTGAAGAGCTTCTTTCTTTTTTTCTGGACTAATATTTGTGGGTCGTCTTCCCAAGGGTGGGCCACTCAATCGAATTCCCTTCTCCTTACAAAAAGCGCGATTTTCCCTTGTGCGATAGATTGCATCAGCATGAACAGACTGGGGATAGTAGCCTGTCTCACGTTTAAACTCTTCTATTTGTCCTTTGAAGTCGCCTGATTCATTATAATTATCCCAACTTAATCGGTATAAATAAAGATATCCATTCACATAACTTGCTGATAGTTTTGCACCAAACTCTACTGGCGTTCCCGCTTTTCCTCTAACAATGGGACGAACATGAGGTTGAGTCAAACTCACAATTCTATTTTCTACCTTATTTTCTTTATTTTCATACATTCCTACTTGTTGCTCATAGGCTTTTTGTATTATCGACAGTATCTTTTCGTCTTTTTTACTTAATTTTGCGACCTCTTTATCTTCTCTTAATTTTTCTATATGGGAAAGGTTTCTTTTGATATATTGGATTTGTTTTTTTATGCCCTTTCTCCTTTCTTTTCTCGACGGACGGCGTTTTTTTTGACAATTTTAAGTAATCTTTTCTGGCTCTTATTCTATAGGTTCTTGGTTTTTTTCCTTTTTTTTTAGTTTTTTTATACAAGTTGTCTATTATTTTTTCGGTTTTTTCTCTTGCCTCATTCAAGATTCCTATATCTGTTGGATATTTGATGTCTGCTGGTGCACAGGTTGCATCTATTAATAGCTTTCCTCTATTCTGATTTTCCCCTTCACTTTTTTCTTTTACTTCTGATAATATTTCTTCTTCTTTTTTTACCATTGCTTTATTTATTTGATTCACCAAGTCCATTCCTATTCTTTGACGGAAATGTACTAACAGTGACGCATCAAATGCCTCCTCATTTTCATATACTTCTAGTCCTATAAAATATTGTAAGTAAGGGTTTTCTTTTATTTGTTCTACTGTTTCTCGGTCACTTATTCTCAATATTTCTTTTATTATTAATGACCCTAATGCCATCCTAAATGGTTTGGCTGTCGCTCCTTTATTTTCTGAAAATTGTTTTGCATATTCTTCTTCAAATTCCTCCCACGGAATTATTTTTGACATGATTACCCAACGATTTTCTTCTTTTGGCTTCCACTCACTTGGTATTTTGAAGTTTTCAACAGTCGATTTTTCGGATTCTTTTTTGGGGTACATCGTTCAATGCTCTGGAAGGGGAGGGGTGCAAGCCTTTTCACTCATTTTAGACCTTTTTTTTGCACTTTTTTTGCTCTCTAAATCCCCTCATCTCTTTTCTTATAAGGCTTTCAGCTTTTTTCAGCAAGCTCTACTTAGATTCGTTTGAGCAAACAGTGATGATAACTGAATACATTGCCAAAGCTATGCAAAAGGCAACCTATGAGTTACTAGAAGACGGTACTTTTTATGGGGAAATTCCTGATTGTGAAGGTGTTTGAAGTCAAGCTAACACCCTAGAATCCTGTCGAGAAAACTTGCAAGATGCTTTAGAAGGCTGGGTTATCTTGGGAATTCGTTTGGGTCATCAATTCCCCGTGCTTGATGGTGTCGGTTTAAATTCCCTCCAAGAGGTTGCCTGAGGCCTACTTGGAAAGCCATAAAATGGCGGGAACTGGTTATTTTTCTTAAAAAAGTAGGCTTTGAAGGGCCTTATTCAGGTGGTAAACATCAATACTTGGTTAAGGGAGAACTCAAACTCACGATTCCTAATCCTCATCAGGCGGACATTAGTATAGGTTTATTGAGCAAAATCCTAAAACAAGCTCATATTAGCCGAGATGAATGGGAAAAATTGTAGTGTGATCGCCTTGATATACTGCGATCACCATCGCTGTAAGGTGCGTTACTCAATGCGCCTTTTTGTTTTGAATCATCAAGCCGATCAATCTCTTTATCTGGCTAAAGATCAAGGACGCGATCGCGTTGTTATTAATTAATTTGAAATTATTATTAAACAAATTGAACAAATAGATGAAAGAAGTCTAGGAAGACGAAAAAAGGCCCGCTTTGTTTAAACGTTCAAGTAATCCAGTGCGACGGCTATATTTTGTGCGAATGGCTTTCAACCGTTGCTGAAAAGGAAGATAATCTTCCCGATATCTCGCTAAATCCTGTAACTGGACTAATAACTTAACTGCTTGATCATAGGTATTGCTCTGGGCTTTGATGAGTAAATTATCTACTTCTTCCCAAACTTGGGACTCTCGTGGAGCTAATGCTTGTAAAGCTTTAATTCGTTGAGCTTGGGCCGCTTCTTTTTCTACTTTTTCAACCCGTTCTTTTTCCGCTTCTGCTAGATCAAATAGTTGTTGAATCGTGCGCTTCCCAGATTCAATCGGAGCCTTTTTTCCGATGGATTCAGACAATTTTTGATTCAATTTAGCTGATAGATTGGTTTGTCCTTTTGCTAATTTTAAGAGCCAACGATCGCACTCAGAACGAGATAGGGACGCGATCGCATTTTGGAGAGATTCATCGGAACTAGGAGAAAGACTATGACTGGCAGTCGCGGCTACGGCCAATAAGTTTTCATCAATGTCGAAGGTTTCCACAAAAGCAGTTTGGGCAGGAGAAAGCTGCTTCAAACCAGCAGGAACAGGCGGCTCTAATTCAGATAAATCAATATCCTCTTCTTCCTTTGCCAAAGTAATCGATTTTAACCAAGCCAGATAAAGCCCCCGATAATCTCCCTCCAATAGTTCTTGTCGCAACGCCACCAATTCAGACAGCGTTCCTTCGCCTTCAATCCAATCGTAAAATCCTTCTTCTTGACTAAATTCCCAATTTAAAATCACCCAATCGCCCATACTAGAGTGATCAATAAATCGATAGGAACAATAGGGCGCGATCGCCTTTAAAGAAATAAGATCCTTGGGAAAACGAAACATCAATTGTTGGGTTCCCCAATTCGCGATGTAGTACATCAAATCGAAATATTGAGCCAAGAATTTTTCAGGTTTATAGGAAAAATCACCATAACTATAATTAAAAATTGCTTGAGTCGATGTAACTTTAGCTCGACTTGATATTTGACTAATTTCTTGTTTTTCCTTAGCATTAAGCGGTCTATCAACGCACTGGAATTCGTAATATTGATACTCACTCATGGGGGTCTATATCATTAGTTATTTTGAATCATTTTTTATTATATAGTCATTTTACAGCAATTTCCGATCAAACGCACCACGAAAAAGCTATCTCAAAGGCTCAAAGTAGAGACCACAATGTTGGAACCAATCAAGAGCATTTTCATCAGTAATGGTATTGATCGCATTAGTAATAGCTTCGTCAAGAGCCTCGATTGTTCGAGCTTTAGCAGAGCGAATAATTTCTTTTAATTTAGACCAACACAACTCAATTGGTGATAAATCTGGCGAATAGGAAGGTAAAAATTTAACCTTGGCTCCAACAGATTCAATCAGATTTGTAGTGACGGTAGCGTAATGTACAGACAAATTATCCATCACGACAATTGCCCCTGCCCATAACTGAGGTAATAATACTTGCTCAATAAAGAC
>CAWEDJ010000099.1:0-25705 GCA_963807635.1 uncultured cyanobacterium | reverse complement strand
TAATTAACAGCTTATTCTTAATTTTCTAAACAAATCTGAGTTCTGATCGTTCCTGCTCGTTCTGAATAAATCGTGATTCCCAGTTCGCTTTTTGCTGGCCCTTTGATTACCCATTCCAAATGGCGACGGTAATCAATTCCAGAACCACTGGAGATAAAGGAGGAAAAAGCTTTGTTTGAGCGTCCTTCTAAATGCTCGATATTCTGTTCCCGTTGGCCGCTGATTAAGGTTACGCCTTCGGGTAAAGACAACATCACCTCGATCGCGCGGACTGCTTTACGTTCTAAGGTTTTTTTACTGGTATAGGTCGGTAAAAACCCTTGATTTTCTATCTGGACAACCAAATGATAAATATCCGAGCCTTGAGGGCTGAGCTTCATTTGGGCGATCGCGAGTCGAGGAGACATGAGGGCATGGGCGATCGCAAAACTCGCTTGTTTCTCACAAATTTCAGGCAAATATTGAGCAGGGGCATTTTGCCAAACCGCTTTCTCATCCCATCCACCAATTTCAACCCTTCCTAACTGGGGATGATCAAAGGGTTGCCAGGGAATAAAACCCGTTCCCCCTAACTGCTCATCATTCCATTTCATCAACAGCAAATCATCTTCCAGGGGATGCCAAGCATACCAACGGATATAATCTTCTTTTTTTATCCCCGCCTGGGTCGGTGCGTCCCAGAGTTCGATGGTAAAACCAAACCAACCATAGTGGTCATAACCAAAATCATCCATCACTCCCGTCGTAATTTCCTTGGGATGATAGCGAAAATCGTGGTAGGTTGAAATACATTTATACCCCGTCATCGCTTCCCCTTTATCCCCCAAAAGTTTATAAATTTCCAAATCTTCTACAGGATAATGATCATCGGCATGGGTGCTGTAGGGGCGTAGAATCACCGCCGAATAGGTGTGATAACTAATAAATCCATTAATATTGCGGTGTTGTTGCCAAAATTCTGCCTCAGCACGGGTTTCAGGTTCAGAAAAAGGAAAATCCCCTGCGCCTGCCTGTTGACCTTCGGGATTCCAGAGATAGGGATAATTGCGATTAAAATCCATGCCTTCTAAGGAAGGGGCAATTTTAAATTCGTAGCCATCGTAGTTGACAATGCGACCTTCGGGAAAAAGGGTGTAGTAAGTCCCGCCAAATTCATCCAATTCACGGCGAATCATTACACGGGGGTCTTTTTCCGAAATTTTCCAAGCACCACAGTCGTCTTGAATCCGCATTTGTAGAATTAAGCCATCCCCATTAATATCTTCTCGATGCAAACCATCCTGTTCTTCGGGGTAGGGATAGGGACGAATACTAGAGCGCAGACGGTAGGGAGTGGTTAAATATTTTTCAGCCCCATCGATCGCCAAGCGGGGCAGGATATAAACGGTATGTTGGTCTAATAATCGGGTAATTTGAGGATCTATGCCATATTGGGTCAAAAGCTTATGAAAAAGATATAAGGCCACCGCCGAACCCGTGACTTCTCCCGCATGGGTATTAGAATCCACCCAATAGCCTGGTTTTTCTAGATAATGTCCCGTTTCTTGCTGGGTTAAAATGGCAATCCAAATATTTTCCCCCGCGTAACTCTCGCCAATTATTTGTAATTGAACTAAGTTAGGATAGGCGATCGCCATTTCCTGAAGCAATTCGACAATCTCTGCATAAACATAGTAATGACTAAAATCAAACGGTTTGACGACCATAGTGCGCTTTCCCCCGAACCCAACAGGACAGAACTTTTTCCTTACTAAGCTTATAACGCAAAACTAGCTTAGGATGAAAAATAAACCCCATCTAGTTTGAGAATTAAAGTTTTTCGCCCCCCCAGCCCCCAACTTTGCGGGGAGTTTACAACATTTCTGAGTTCAAAGTCCTCCAGAATGGGCGGATTTAAGGGGCAAGTGTCAAAACTACGGGTTTCAATTTAGATGAGGTTTACTAAAGGATTATTTTTGAGAAAATCAGGAAGAAGCAATAGCCCCATTCCTGGTTACTATTGACTAATTTTAAAACAATCAAGGATATTATCACCCATTAATTTAACGATGAATCTATCATTTGTCACGGTACGCTCAATTACCACAATTATCGGTATTTTTATGTTGGCAACGAGTTCCCCAGTTCAAGCCCAAGAAAAATTATTACGAACCTTAACCGTTACAGGCGAAGGGGTAGAAAATATTGCCACTAGTCTCGCGGAGGTGAGTTTAGGGATTGAGATTAATGGACGCTCTGCTAATGAGGTTCAAAAAGAAGCGGCTGAACAAACGGCGGCAGTGGTGGATTTGTTGCGATCGCGTCAAGTCGAAAAATTACAAACAACGGGTATTCAACTCCAACCCAACTACGATTACAGCGATAATCAACGACGACTAAAGGGGTATATTGCTTCTAATACGGTTAGTTTTCGATTTGACACAGAAAAAGTCGGCGCATTATTAGACGAAGCGGTAAAATCTGGGGCTACTCGGATTAATGGGGTCAGTTTTTTAGCGACTGATCAGGCAATCGCCCAAGCCCAAAAAGAAGCCCTAAAAAAAGCGACTGTCGAAGCCCAGGCTCAAGCAACATCGGTTTTACAGGCTTTGAATTTCACTGCGAAGGACATCGTGAATATTCAGATTAATGGAGCAACTCCTCCGATTATGCCGAAAATGCAAGCAGATTACGCTGTCCGAGCTTCTGCGGCTCCTCCCACAACCGTTATTGGGGGAGAACAGGCAGTAAGAGCTTCTGTTACTCTGCAAATTTCCTATTGAGTTTTTGTCAATGATTGAGCTATTTCAGGCGATCGCTGTTTATCATTTACAAAACCGCGATCGCTGAAATCGAGAATGGTGAGAGCATTTTTACCTTTGAAATGTTAGATTTCATGGACAATTTAAAAAGCGTATTACACTTCATTAACACACCACACGAATGCGGCGATCGCACTTATGTTTATTGAGTTCTTTTTGTGTAAGTATTTCAGGCTTAAGAATATGTTAAATATGGTGAAAATTTAAATGAAAATTAATAATTTTTTAGCATTAATTCTCATAACCATAGCAGGGATATCTGGACTAAATTCCTGTCGAGTATTATTTCCTGAAACAGTTCCCCAAAGTACAGTTACAGTTGAACAAATTAATAAAATTGCTCAACTTGCAACAGTTAAATATGTCATGCAGAACATTCTTGAACACAATAAAGAACGTCAATGGTATGAGTGGAAAGATGGCAGAATTCTTGTTATAGTACAGGGAAAAATTACAGGAAGTATTAAGTTCAACAACGAAAATTGGAAAGTCGAAGAAAAAATTGACGCAAATAATAAAAAGACTCTAATAATCAATATAACTATTGATAAAAGTTCTGTTAAGATTAGCGATCCCGAAATACCTCAAGACGGTATTAGGATAATTACTCTTGATGATCCTAATATTTTTAATAAAATTAATGATAGAGATAGAGATATTGCCATAAACGAAGCAATTAGTGGATTAAAAAATCAAGCACTTTCTCAGGGAATTGAGAAGGCTACGGCAGAAGAAGCTAAAAGAATTTTAGAAGTTTTTTTTGAAAGTCTAGGTTATCAGCCTAATATTACAATAACAGGTTTTAATCAGTAAAAATTTCTAAAGCTACTATAGCAAACCTAAACCCGACATTCCGTAGTTTGACTCCACGAGATAAAGTAATTTATTTGTATCCCAAAGTTTTTCTAGACTCCAACCCACGCACTGCCTAGCAGATCCCTACGCGATCGCTTAGAAGCCTATACCGAAGCAATGTGGCAAGTAGACCATGAACTTCTTAACTGTCGGCGATCGCCAAATGACACCCTGCGATCGCGAAATGATCACAATCCTTAAAGAACTGCTGGGGGGAATCGGGTTACAATAATAAACGCGACGTAAATTTCAACCGTCACTGCCTAAATAATACGTTCGACCTGTAATCCCAATGGTAACAACCCCCATAGCCTCCCCTGACAAAGTTTCTAAGGTAGAAAAAATTAAAGAGCGGAGTAACTACCTCCGAGAACCCCTCGCCACAGAGCTACTAAACGATAGCACTCATTTCACAGACGATGCGGTGCAAATTCTTAAATTTCATGGTTCCTACCAGCAAGATAACCGCGATAACCGTGTTAAAGGGCAGGAAAAGGATTATCAATTAATGCTGCGGACTCGTAATCCAGGGGGATTTATCCCACCTCAGCTTTATATTGCCCTAGATAATTTGGCCAACGAATACGGGAATCAGACCCTACGAGCTACCACTCGCCAGGGCTTTCAGGTGCATGGCATTCTCAAAAAGAATCTCAAAACGGTCATCTCAACGATTGTGACCAATATGGGATCAACCCTCGGAGCCTGTGGAGATATTAACCGTAATGTGATGGCTCCCCCCGCCCCTTTCCGCGATCGCCCCGAATACGGTTATGCCTGGGACTATGCCCATAAAGTTGCAGATTTATTAACCCCGCAAACAGGAGCTTACTACGAAATTTGGCTAGACGGAGAAAAAGCCATTAGTGCAGAAGAAGCCCCAGAGGTCAAAGCCGCTAGACAAAAGAATTTAAACGGTAGTAATTTACCCGACCCGATAGAGCCGATCTATGGGGAACAGTATATGCCCCGTAAGTTCAAAATTAGTGTCACCGTACCAGGCGATAATTCCATTGATGTCTATACCCACGATATTAGTCTGGTGGTTATCACCAATAGTCAGGGCGAATTAGAAGGTTTTAATATCCTTGCAGGTGGCGGCTTAGGTCGCACTCACAATAAAGAAGAAACGTTCCCCCGTACGGCTGATCCCATTGGTTATGTGGATAAAGCGGATATCTATGATCTGGTGAAGGCCATTGTGGCTACCCAACGGGATTACAGCGATCGCTACAACCGTCGTCATGCACGGATGAAATATTTATTAGCAGATTGGGGAGTGGAAAAATTTCGCACCAAAGTTGAAGAATATCTAGGCAAAGCGATTCAGCCTTTCAAACCCTTGCCTGAATGGAAATACGAGGACTATCTCGGTTGGCATGAACAGGGGGACGGCAAACTCTTCTTTGGTCTCTCGGTGGAAAATGGTCGAGTCAAGGATGACGGTGATTTTCAACTGAAAACTGCTTTACGGAAAATTATTGAACAATTTCAATTGCCAATCCGTTTAACGGCCAATCATAATATCCTGATCTACGAAATCCCACCGTCCCAAAAAGCCAAGATTGAAGCGATTTTCAAAGAACATCATGTCATTACCAATCCCGATAAGATTGATGATCTGGTGCGCTATTCCATGGCCTGTCCTGCTTGCCGACCTGCGGTTTAGCGGTCACCGAATCGGAGCGAGTTTTACCGAGTGTTAATGAACGGATTCGTTCTATTTTAAAAAAGGTTGGTTTAGGCAAACAATCCCTCGTTATTCGGATGACGGGTTGTCCCAATGGTTGCGCCCGTCCTTATATGGCAGAGTTGGGTTTTGTAGGTAGTACGCCCGATACTTACCAAATTTGGCTCGGTGGAACTCCTAATCAAACCCGTTTAGCCCAAGCCTATACCGACAAGTTGTCCATTGCTGATCTAGAAAATTTCCTAGAGCCGCTTTTTGTTTATTTCAAACAAGAACGACAAGAGGACGAAAGTTTTGGAGAATTTTGTCATCGTTTGGGTTTTGAGGCATTGCGTCAATTTTCCGCCAGTTATCAATCCAAAACTGCTGGAAATTCCCTTGTCCGCAAAAATAAAAATCGAGTCAGCGTTGACGATGAATTATTTGTCCAACTCAAAGACGCTTCTGTTAAGGAAAATCGTCCCATGAATCAAATTATTAGTGACGCATTAACGGCTTATTTTGAACAACAACAAAAGTAATCGTTTTCATTCTTAGAAGCAGGCGATCGCGTTTTCTGGATTGACAGAGGCGATCGCTTAAATAAACTCAAGAAAATCAAGATTTTGGGCGTTGTTTGACTACACTAGAAGCAAAGATCACTCCGTCTTCATTCTCTATGTCAGATCCGCTCCTATTTCAAGGAAAAAGCATCTATCCTCAAAAAAGTGTTTATGCGATCCTAATTTTTCCCCTTGTTTGGCTTAAAAAATTATTTCAGTCCCTCTATTCTTTTTTATTAAAAGTGATGTGGGCTGAACTGATTGAAGGCAAAAAAAAAGACAATGAACTAGCAGGATTATTCCTGTTTGTTATATTTTTAATATTGTCTTGGTTGAGCTATCTCAGCAAGGCTTATTTCCCGATTATTTTTACACTTTTTTTCATTATCTGGTGTTTAGATTATAATTTTGCTAAATCAGAATATCGCAAAGGAAAATATACGATTCCTATCAAAATAACCGACAAAGGAGAAGAACGTTTAATCTGGAGTTTTGCTTTACCCCATCAAAAACCCCTACAAAGCGAATTAAATTGGGGACAAATTCGAGCATTAGTGATTGATCATCGTTCTATCTATGGCGGATCATTTCAAGAAAAAATAGGCAATGTTTGGCAAATTAGCCTACAGGGTTTTGATGGATCGGAATGGGTAATTGATGAAGAAAAAACGGTGACCCAAGCCTTTAATCAAGTTAGGATTTTTACACAATGGATCGATGTGCCGATTATTTTTCGAGGGAGTCGGGGACACAATAATTATGCGGAGTATGATTTAGATCCTGACATTATTAAGTTTTTAGATAGGACTAAACCAGGGGTTGAAGTCCAAACAAATCAGCAAAAATGGCATATTTATTCCGTATGGCGACTAAGACATTCCTGGGCATTATTTAAACAAATTTTTCAGGATTCTGGTTTTATTTTATTTCTGCTGGTGATGTCAAAAGTAATGCTCATTTGTGGGCAAATCATTGATGGGATCATTAAAGGTTTTCAAGATAATGTTGTTATTTTAGAAGTTCCTAATCATTTATTTTCTCAATGGACTTTCTTTCCTTTTTTAATTGCGATCGCCCTCATGATTTACAAGGGCTGGCAACTGAGTCGTGTTAAACATACCTATTTAGATCAAAATTTTTTCAAAGTTGCGATCGACAATCAAGTTGTGGGAAAACTCAATACTGCTGAGATTAAAGCCGTCTTATTTTTAGCGAATCCCCACTCGGAAATTTTAATTTTAACCGCCAAAGAAGCGATTATTATTCCTAAGCTGCAAACAGAAGAAGATAGTCAACTTTATTTACATTATTTACAACAAGGAATTGAATATTTTCAGCAATAATTAGTCGGCTTTGCTTAATCAACTCAATCAAGCTAATCACAGCAGAGTAGGCGATCGCATCATTTAACTTTTTAACTTAGTTTCTAACAGAAAAATTCTAACGGACAAATTGGGGCATAATTTCTGCCGCCGTAAATAGGCCATGAATTCCCCGTTGATGGAGGCCGAGTTCCTGCTTTTAAATAACCAAAAGCTGGCCACAAACATTTGCCGCCATACTGGTTTCATCGCCCAGGGTAAAAGTATGAGTAGAAATTTTTCCTTCAAAGGTACGTCCTGTGATTTGCACATTGGTACTCAAGGGTTTTTTCGGATTGCGAGTATCAACAATTCCGCCTACGGTGACTTGCTCCCGTGAACAAATTCCAGCCAATTCCAGCATAATATCGTCGGCGTGTTCCATATTTTCTAGGGCTAAAATCCCATTAGTTTTATCCAATAGATCTGCAACATCTTGATCACTCATGGAACTGGCTTTTTCTACTCCAAAGCCTGGGATATGAGCTATATCTTCGCGAATGGTGGCACGATAGGCTTCCCAGTTAGCAATTCCGACCCCAAAAGTAATTTTTACTTGGTGAATCTCTGCAAAACTTTGAGCCGCCAGAGCCGCCGCCGCCGTCAACAGTCCCGGCGTTGCACCACAGCCTGTCATGTAGGTAATGCCTGCGGTTGCGAGTTCATCCTTGAGTTCTAATAATTGTTCCACCGCGCTGGTTCGCTTAAGAGCATCCACTAAAACGCCCTGCCATCCCGATTGGATAAATAGGCGAGCGATATCTGCCATAAAGGTATTAGGGAGGTTCGGTAATGCTAAAAAATAACCCGCTACATCGGATTTTTCGATTAATTCTGCAATACTTTGTTGGCTTAATTGTCCCCAGGGTTCTAAATACCCTACGGAACCTTTATGGTGATAAGTCGCGATCGCGGAATCAGCATTAAGTCCTTCAGTTTGATAGGCAAAACCCTTTTGATCGGCAGCAGCAACCCAAATCATCTCCTGTTTGGGGGATAAAATACGCGAGGCGGCTTGACCTAACCCGCCAAATCCAAGTATTCCGACACGCATTGCCTGGGTCTGGTGTTTGGTATTCATAAAAATTACTCTTCTCAATTGACGCAGTATTATTATCCGTCTTTTCTCCACCCTTACGGTTTTGATTTTGAGAAATTGATAAAGTTTAACCCACTAAACCCGATCGCAACGCCCGAACTGCGGCCTGGGTGCGGTCATCGACACAAAGTTTATTCAGAATATTACGCACATGGGTTTTGACCGTTCCAACCGTGATGTAGAGTTTTTCAGCAATATCGGCATTATTGCAACCCCCTACTATTAAATCGAGAATTTCTAATTCCCTAGCGGTGAGGGGCGTATTTTCTAGAATTTTTTGATATTCAGGTTCACTGGCCTGAATGGCAACTTTAAATCTATTCCCATTCTTAGTGGTTATTTTCCTGGCTTCAGTGGCTTGCCTCACTTGAACTAAAACAATATTCGCGATCGCGGGATCAATCCAGGGATACCCGTCATAGGTAGAACGCAGAGCCTCGGTTAACCTTTCGACATTCATACTTTTTAGGCAATAGGAATCTGCCCCTGCCATAAATGCTGACAATACCGAATCTTCCGTTTGATTCGTCGTCAGGATCAACATTTTTGCCGTACCAGGCTGATCGAAGGGATGGGATTGTCGATAACGTCCCACCAACTCAATGCCATCGATATCAGGCAGTCCAATATTGACGATCGCTAAATCAGGTCGAACGCTGTCTAATAACTTTAATCCCTGTTTTCCCGTTGCCGCCTCGCCCACGATCTCAATATCCTCTACATCACGCAAAGACGAGACAAGGCCACGACGAGTTAAGTCATTATCTTCAATCACAACAACACGGATTTTATTCATTCCTTTTTTTTCATTCATGGGTTTCAATATTTTTCAATATAATTAAAATCAAAGGATTATTTCTAAATAATTATAAGTATAGCTTGAACAGTATTCTTAATGAAAATCGCAATAAAAAGTTAGAATAAAATAAATACAATGATTGCAAATATTTAACGCAAAAATAATATCTGTCTCTCCAGTATTTGCTACAACTTATATTCGTCTCCATATCAATGAAGTTAATTGCCAAGGAAAATCTCAAAGCGTCAGTAAAACCAGTAATTTGAGAAAATAACCCGAAATTAAACTTATTATTTTGACGTGCTGACGAGTCCTAAAAAAGATAAATTGATATCGATGAAAACGGTGAGCTATATAATTTGAGCTAGAACATTCATATATTATTCTTGTGAAGTTTTTGTGAATTATTCTAGTCCGCTCTAGGGTCAATTTAATTAACTGCGAAAAGACCGTCAATCCTTATATTAAAATATTAATTTCAAGAATGCGTTTTGATTTTAAATATTCGCTTAACGCTGTTTAGTCAAGACAAGTTGTGTCCATCCTCCCCCCAAAGCTTGCGATCGCCTCCAGTTCGGGGAGCCAATTTAAGCGATGTTGAATTTTCGGATTAGGGGCTTACTGGGATGAAAGATGCGGGCATTAAATCCATTTCGGAAGAAATCTCTACTTTTTAGGGCGAAGAAAATGTCAAAATAAGAAATGAACCACCGCTCAATCTTTTTTAGACGATAGAAAAAACTCATGGGAGAAACCATTACCCTTTTATCCAAACGTGAAGTAGAAAAAATGCGACGCGCAGGACAGTTAGCCTCTCAATTATTAGACTACCTCGCGCCAATGGTACAACCAGGGATTACCACCCAAGCTCTCAATGACGAAGCAGAACGTTGGACGCGATCGCATGGAGCCAAAAGCGCGCCCCTCGGTTATAACGGTTTCCCAAAATCCATTTGTACCAGCGTTAATGAAGTAATTTGTCATGGAATCCCAAATCCTAAACAAATTCTCAAAGATGGTGACATTATTAATATAGATGTGACCCCCATTGTCGATGGTTATCACGGCGATACTTCCAGAACGTTTTTTGTGGGAACGCCCTCTCCCGTCGCTCAAAAATTAGTAGAAGTCACCGAAGAATGTTTGCGTAGGGGCATTGCTGCCGTCACAGTTAACGGAAAAATTGGGGATATTGGGGCGGCTATTCAGGAATATGCCGAATCCTGTGGTTTTTCTGTGGTTAGAGACTTTGTCGGTCATGGTATTAGCAATATTTTCCATACTCCCCCCCAGGTTCCCCATTTTGGCGTGCGCGGAAAGGGTAAAAAAATCCGCCCTGGCATGGTTTTTACCATTGAACCCATGATTAACGAGGGAACCTACGAACACATTTTATTAAAAGACGGTTGGACAGCGATCACCAAAGACCGCAAACTTTCCGCCCAGTTTGAACATACGATCGCCATCACAGAAGATGGTGTTGAAATTCTAACGTTGAGCTAGGACTGAATGGAATCACTGGACAATATTCAAGAAGCTTTTCTGACCATCGGGACTGAAAAATTTACCGAAGTGGTTGATTTTTATCGCCAATTTTTAAATCAAGACCCTAATCCCTATAATCCGACGAAATATGCAGAGTTTCGGATTAAGGGTTTCCGTCTAGCTATTTTTTACCCTAAATCTGATCACAAAGCAGAATTTTCCCAGGTTGGGGGGAGTGCTTTTAGTCTCTGTCTCGCGGTCAAAGATCTCGATTCCGCGATCGCGCGTTTAAAAAATTTAGGATATTCCCCAACAACAGAAATCCAGACATCTTCGCACGGTCGAGAAATTTATGCCTATGATCCCGCCCATAATCGTTTAATTCTCTATCAACCCAATTAAAAACTCAATTTAAGGGCATTAACAGGAACTTGATCCCAGGATTCAACCGTTCTCAGTTGGGCTGACCATCCCTCTATTTTTTGTTCTTCTGTCAAATTTTTTAGCCAAGTTTCGTGGCAATCCTGGGCCGATTGTTCATCCAGACAGGCGATACAGGAATAAACTATTCCGCCTGGATCAATTTGTTCATTTACCCAAATTTTCATGGTCATTCATCCTGAATAGCGTGTGAGTCTTTAAGATTTCTCTAAAAATTTCTTAATCAAATTTTGTAAATTCAGTTTAAGTCAGAATCCCAAAATATTTTTGACAATTTTAGTGAGAAAATAATAATTTAATTTATCATATTTCTTGGTGTTGGTAAAGTATTATTCTAAATAATTAACAATAGTTTCAGATTTCGTTGTATTGCGTTATGATGATAGACAAAAACTTTCTAAGGAAATAATATATTATGTTCTTACCCCATAGGTTATTTAAGGTTTAATCCTTATAGAATATGGATTTGGAAACCAAACTCCTACCGTAATTAATTATTTTTCATAAACAGATTTTACATGATTTTATGATGCTTCTTGTTCCTTAAAATCGGCTTTTTGATCATAAATTGTTTCTTTTCCTGACTGATCAATCTTAAAAAGTTTTAAATTCTCCTGGACAATTCCCTTCAAATAAATTTCTCCCGATGAATCTCCCCCTAGATCGATTAAACCGATAACTTTTTGATGTTTGGGATCAAAATTAAACTTAAAATAGGGAAATTGAGAAACACCTTGTTTGATATTATCGTAACTTCCCAAGGATTGACCCGCAGGATTATAAAAAGAAACCGTGAGATTCTCGATAATTTTTGCCTTTCCCCTACCTTCTTCGATAATTTGATCAGAATTTAACGGCTCGTCATAACTAAAAACGACTTTTGCCGAATAACCCTTTTCTCCTGTCCATTGAAAATTTATCGTAACAGCTTCCGCGATCGCGATTTCACCAACAACATTAATCAGGACAATAATGAATAGATAAAATATTATTTTACTAAAAGAGAAAAAAATTGAATAGCCCTGATTTTTCATGGCAAGATTAGTATTAAATTCTATTGATTCCAATCCCGTCGTAAATCTCGTTGAAAATCATCTAAAACGTTATCAAGAATTTTATTAATAGGATCTTTATCATTGTAATAATAGGTTCGACACTGAGACGTTTCATAGGTTTCTTTGCGGTTAGGAACCGTATTTTTTTGCCCCGTATAGGGACGACCATAATAGCCATCATCAAATCCCCTCGAAAATTCTCCCGCCGCCGTCCTGGGTTGATAGGCTTCCTGTTTTCTAGAACTTTCTGCCCCTTCACGATAGCCATTGTCATAGGCGTTGGGATGATAACCCGCATCTTCAACGGTTCGAGTTTTTTGGACAGGATAACAATGTTGATATTGGCCCGCTTCGGCAGAAGAAACTAAACAAGATATTCCAAAAAGATTAGCTAGTCCAAAAAAAGAAATTAATTGAAATAAGCGCGTTGTTTTATTCATGGGTCGGAACGACTAAAACACAACAATTAGCATGGTGAAAAACGTAATTACTGACACTTCCCAGCAGAATTTCCGTCAGTCCCCAACGACCACGATGCCCAACGACGATCAGATCAGCTTCGGTTTCTTTCGCAACTTTACAGATTGTTTTGCCTGGACTCCCTAAAATTTGTTGAGAGTCGGCCTTTAATTCCCAACGCGATCGCATCTTGGACACGGGATTGGAGAGTATCCAGACCTTTTTGTTCAAAAACTTCCCATTGTTCGCGCCATAACTCTAAGGTTAATTCATTGCCCGTCGCAGGATAAATTTCATCCAAATTCACAGGAACAGGCAAGGGACTATTTTCTTCTTCCGTTGATAGAACGTGCAGTAACGTCAAATGGGCATCATATTTTTGGGCGAGGGATAGGGCTTTTGCAAAAACTTCCTTAGCCATTTCGGACATATCCATTGCGATAACGATTTTGCTAAACATTGCTTGCCCTGCTAATTTTGTGATTTTTCTTTTCTAAATTTTGCCATAATTTGGGAGGTTATCCGATAGGATGAAGGAAGGAAGTTTAATCTAGGTTAAAAAAATCATGGGTGAAGCAAAACGACGCAAAACAACCTTGGGAGAGCAATACGGCCAAGAAAAACGCATTGTCTCCTGGCTACCCATCACCAAAACCCAGGCAGAGGATTTTTATAGCTGGACAACCAAAGGAGCCTGGATCGGAATTGGGGCAATGGCGACAATTTGGATAACGGTTCGATTTATCGGGCCACTGTTCGGTTGGTGGGATGTTCAATAATTTTTTAATTGAAAAACGGGATCAACCCTTGCTTCTAGGATTTGATTCCTGATAGAATAGTAGGCTGGACTTACACTGCTAAAAGGAGGGGTTTCATGTCCCGTAGATGTCAACTGACAGGAAAAAAAGCGAATAATGGCTGTGCGGTTTCCCATTCTCACCGTCGTACCAAGAAATTACAACAAGTTAATTTGCAATGGAAGAGAATTTGGTGGGCTGAAGGTAATCGTTGGGTGAAATTACGTTTATCAACTAAAGCGATTAAAACCTTATCAAGTAAGGGTTTACAAGCAATGGCCAATGAAGCTGGTATCAATTTGAATAAGTTTTAAAAGAAGTTGAAAATCTTCAACCCTGGGGGTGAAAAGCTTTGATCGTCGTAATTCGTCATCGATTTGCCCCCTGTCTTTAATTTTTACTATTATTCGGATAAACCCCAATATTTGGCTCTTTCTTTTAACCAGCCTGATTTTCGCCATTCATTGATCGCTCCATTGACGGTTTCTCTGAGTCCCCAATATTGTTGTCCTTTGGGCATGACCACCGCGATCGCGTACTGGGATAAATGGACAGGTAGGGTGTGATAGTCGGGATTTTCCTGCCCCCATCCCGTTAATAGGCTATTATCTGCCGCGAATCCATCAATTTCTTCTGTTTCTAATAAATTTAAGGCTTCCTGGTAGGAGTTGACCGCTACTAATTTGGCCGTTGGTAACTCAGAACGAAGGAAGGCGATCGCGCTTGAGCCATTGAGAACGCCAATCCGACGAGTTTTTAGGTCAGATAAATTTTTTATGTCGGTTTGTTTGGTAATGATGCCCGTGCTATCGAGATAATAATGGGGGCTAAATTCCACTAGACGGCTACGGGAAGGATTAACGGTTACTTTTGCAATGACGAGATCCACTTTATCGTCTAGGATTACCTGCAATCGGTCTTGATTTTTGACGGACTCTAAGGCGATCGCATCAGGATTACCCAAAATTAATTCGGCTAACCGTTTAGCAATATCAATTTCTAATCCCTGAAGATTGCCCTGGGCATCCCTAAAACCGAGGGGACGAACATCTGTTTTTACGCCGACAATTAATTTTCCGCGTTGAATAATTTCTGGTAGTTCAGCCGCGTTGATTACCCCAGGAGAAGTATTAATCCCCAATGTGATGCCGATACTCAGCAAAAAAGGCAAGAAGGAAGATCTAATTTTCAACAGTGAATTGATTAAAGTCAAAATCATGGGCGATCGCGATTAAAATTTTTTCGATAGGTCTGATATTATTGTCGTCCTTCTTTAACCGTAACAGATTGAGTAACTGTTCCCATCCCCTCACAAAATGAGCAGATTTCTTCCCGTTGAATTTCTCCCGAACAATCCCGAAGTTCGATAAAGCCTTTTCCTTCGCAATGATGACAAGTTTTAGTATTTTTCATTGTTTGATTAAAATTCAATTTCTTTGCCCAGACGTTGTTACTCCACCTTAAAATAAAAGTGCGATCGCAAAAGACATAATCATAGAATATTCTATTTTAATCCGTAGTCAAGCTAGAAATTTTGATATTTTTGCCAAGCTTGCCAGAAACTATAAACCGATAAAACTGCGAGTAATAAATTAAAAGATAAACTCACTATTTGCTCTGGTAATTTGGGCAAATAACGAGTACTAATTTGCGCCCCGATCAATCCCCCTATTCCCAATATCAAACCCACCCCAAAAAGAACATTTCCCTTGAGGGCATGACCCAGTGTGGCCGCGATCGCTGTGATGACGATTACGCCTAAACTGGTTTGAATCGCCACCTTGATTTTTTCACCGAGTAATAGCATTTGTAGGGGAACCATAATCACCCCGCCCCCCACTCCAAATAAACCTGCTAATAAACCTGCCGATGCTCCTGTTCCGAATCGAGATAAAAGAGGGTTAATTTTAACTGTATTTTTAGTCGCTTCTTTTTGTTCTAAATTTTTGCGTAATCTAACCAGAAAAATATTTACAATTAATAATAATCCAAAGGCCATTAGCAATAAATCAGGTTGAAATTGACTGGCTAAATAGACCCCAAATTGGGCAGTAATTAGGGCTGGAATGCCTATGGGTAGAACGCGCTGAAAGTCTAGATAACCCATACGCCAATTTTGGATACTGCCTGAAATTGAAGTGAGAACGATCGCTAAACTACTAGTGGCGACCGCTTGCACAGGAGTGTAATTTAAAGTTACTAAAATAGGGACTAAAACTGTTCCCCCGCCAATGCCTAATAATCCTGCAAGTAGCCCCGAAATTAATCCACCGAGAATCAAAAAAACGTATTGATTTTCCATTTAAAAAGTTGATTTCAAGCTGAGACAAATAAAAATCATTCAGTTCTAAAAAAATAAACCCTTGTCGAATGACTCAATTAATGTTACCACTAATAATATTGTTAAATAATGATGCGTTAAAAGACTATGGGAGATTTTTTAGATAACGTGGGTCGCTATCCCCGTTACATGATTAGCTTAATTTTAGGGATCTTTTTTGCCTTTTTTGCTTGGCTAAAACCCTTTTTCCAAAATCCCGTGACCGCGATCGCCCTAGTGGGTATTTTATCGGGGGGATTTCTTTTTCTCTTTTTTACCCTGCGAGCCATGCTAGGATTAACGACAGTATAGGGCCGTTATTTACGTACCTAGCCCAGTAGTGGATCTCAGTAGGGGGCAAAATAAAATGGCGACTAGTCGGCGGGTTTCTCGCATTTCTTCACTGATTAAACGTGAAGTCAGCCAAATGTTACTGTATGACATTAAGGATGACCGTGTTGGGGCGGGGATGGTGAGCGTTACTGATGTTCAAGTCTCTGGGGATTTGCAACACGCTAAAATTTTTGTCAGTATTTATGGAACGGAAGCGGCAAAAATCGAAACGATGGAGGGATTACAGTCTTCGACAGGTTTTGTCCGTCGGGAACTGGGGCAACGGGTGAGTTTACGGCGCACTCCTGAAATTGCTTTTTTAGAGGATTCTTCTATTGAACGCGGCGATCGCATTCTCAATTTGATTAATCGTTTAGAAATCCCTGAAGAGGGTCAGGAAGAAGAATAAATAATTCCTGAGTTTAACCGTTTAGCTCTATATAACTAGGGCTATTTTTTTGTTATTAAATGCCAATCTGGAACCGATTCTCCTAACAGTTTAATAGAGGATTTTTCTAGACTTGTTAGGGTTTCTCCATCAACTAAAAGATAGGGGGATTTATTTTTTTGCCAATATTTTAATAACTCTTTTTTCTCGGCAGGAATGACTGGATGATTACTATAAAAATTTAAACTCGATCTTTCCTTCGGAAAAGAGGTATAAACTAACTGATTCGGAGGGACGGCTCTTTGAATCAAGCTCGCGACGGGTTTAACAGAATATTCTCCTGAAAATTCAGCCAACTCAAAGGGAGTATTGACTAACAATACAAGAGAAACATAGATTCCCCACATTAAAATCGAGATAAATTCGGTGCGATGACGATCCATCAGATTGGCGGCCATCACCAGCGTAAAAGAGAGGAAAAATAGGACTAATAGGGCAAAGGGTTGTTGATGGGCAGAAAGCCAATTGATCGGCCAGTTGAAGGCGATCGCAGCAGTAATCAAGATACTAATGAGAGCAAATCCTAGTAAAGCGAGTCGCAAGGGTTTGGGATAGGGAATGATGAGGGGAAAATTGCGGAGTTGAATGAGGGCGATCGCTGAAGTTAAAGCTAAGAGGGGAAAGATGGGAATTAAAGCGGCTTCCCAATAGCCTGGCATCATCAGGAGGAGTAGGGTATAAGCACCGCCCCAACTGAGAATAAATCTCGCCCAACTCCAGTACTGGGACTTCCAAGTAATTTGCCAGCCATAAATCGAAAAAATTAACCAGGGTAAAGAATAAAGACTCAACTTGAGTCCATAGAATAAGACTAATTTGAACCATTGTCCCTGGGAGGTAAATTCTTGAGGAGATAAAATTTCTTGCCAAAAAACAGAGCCGTAGTGTTGCCATTGATAGCTATACCACGCGATCGCGGGAACCAGTCCCAACAACACACCGAAGGCAATGGTGGGAGATTGCAACAGTCGAGGCGTATCCCAAGCCCAAAAAACGATTACGGTCACGCTGAGTAGGATTGCCAGCAAGGGTTCAGTTAACAATAATCCCGTGAGAGCCAAGCCCACTTCTAAAGATGCTCGTAAATTTCAACGCGATCGCAAAATACCGTCCATGAAGAGAACGGTGAAAAATAAAATGACTCCATTAACTGTCCCTAAACGCCCCCAATAAACCACCAAAAGGAGCGTAAGATAAACAAATCCTGCCACAAATGCCGTTAAACGGGTGACAAAAAGTTCTTTACTGGCTTTATAAAACAAAGGAACGCTCAACGCTGCCAATAAAGCGATCGGTAAACGGGTTGTCCATTCATGAATTCCGCCCCATTGGTAGGCGATCGCCATCAAACTAGGGACTAAAAAGGAATGGTCAAAATAGGGCTGACCCCAGAGTGTCGGAAAGAGCCAAGGTTCGTTTATTGCAAAGTTTTCCTTTACTGCTGGGATAGCATTGTTGACCCTTAAAGCGTCCGAAAAATCTTGCAATACATCAGGTTGAAATAGAGGAGCTTGAATAATTTCCTTGGCAACCTGGGCGAGGGTGGCTTCCTGTCCATCCAAAAGCGGCCCTTGATTTAGACCACTACAAAATAAAAATAAGGCTGATATCCCTAGTCCGCCCACACATAGCCATTCCAGCCAACGCTCTTCTTTACGCCATTGACGTTGGGTTCGACCTGAAACAGAGGAAGAATAATTCATGGGAAAAAAAATATCAAAAAATCAGAACTGACTATTTACTGGTTTTTTCAGAACAAAAAAATGGATTCTGAACTAGCATCCGTCGCTGGGAGTTCTTCTTTATTCAAGCACAAATTCCAAAAGAGGCGATCGCGTTGCTACTTTTGGCATCAAAAAAGTCGGAAAAGACTGGTTTAATTAGACCAAATTTCTTCCGACTCTCAAATTTTGAAAAATCAATTCATTAAAAACTTAACTCGCTTTAGGAATTAACTTTAAAAAAGCATCATAATCTTTCAAAGCTTCGGCATACTGCACACCCGCCGCCGACAAACTGCGCTCTTTAGCGGATGCGTCTAAACGCTCAAGATCGGCCAAATACTTCACGGGCAAGTCTGGTAGCTTCATCCTGATCTTTCGGTAACAGAGAGCGAGATAGTCCTAACATTTCTTGACGCAATTTTCCCAGGGGGCCATGAATCCAGGTACGGGTATCAACCCAATTTTGATCGGAGATGAGACCTCTTAAAACGTCTAGTTTTTCACGGGCTTCTTCAACGGGTTGGATATAAACTTGAAGTTCGGCAATTTTTTCAGGCGTATAGGTAGTTGGTACAGCCACTTCGGGACTACTGCAACTGACAAGAAAGGTCGTCACAAATACCAAAATTAGGGAAATAAAAGAGCGAAAACGTGGCATAGGTAAATAGGAAATAAGTGAATTTGACTAAAGTTAATTTCTAATTGTCTCAAGAATAGGGGCATTTAAAGCAGGAATACCGTTAACTCTGGGATAAGTTTACTGTTATTTTTTGCTCAACGAGTCATGAAGACGCGATCGCAGTGGCAAGTTCAACGAGAAATAGCCCCATAGGTTATAATAATCTGATGTTATGGGTGATGAAACCCTATTACTCAAAAATTCTGCCTCAGTTTGTGCAGATATTTGTCTCGAAAAACAGGATATTGTCCTGTATTAATATATTAATCACGGTTTCAGTAAAACTAATTATGACACAGGGTAAAGGATTCGGATTTGGTCTAGGCAAAATTAAAGAATTGCAAGAAGCGTTCCAAAAAGCGCAGCAAGTCCAAGAGGGAGCCAAACAACTCCAAGAAGACTTGGAAAAAATGGAAATCCAAGGTAGCAGTGAAGATGGTTCCGTTACTGTAACCATGTCAGGCAATCAAGAGCCACTAGGCATTGTTATTACTCCTGAAGCCTACGAAAAGGGTGCGGATGCCCTTGCTGCATCAGTCACGGAAGCAATGAAGACCGCCTATGCTCAATCCACTGAAACCATGCGCGCCAAGATGGAAGAATTGACCAGTGGTTTGAATTTACCTGGTTTGTAAGGGACAGTCGATTTATATCTGATCAATGGGGAACTGGGCTTTTAGGCAAACAATGTTCCCCTATTTTTTTAGTCTAAGAATGTAGGAATTTGAACGTGAGCCGCACTTTGACCCGTATTTTAAAACTCTCTCAGTTGACCCCCGCCGAACTGGGCAAACTCAAACGACGCTCTGAGTTAGATATTGATCAAGCCCTCGCGATCGCCCAGGAAGTGATTAATAAGATCAAGGAAAATGGGGACGGGGGAGTGATTGAATATGCCCGTAAATTTGATTATGCAGGGGCAACGGTTGAAAATATTAAGGTAACGGAAGCAGAATTTGCTGAAGCCTGGAAAATGATTGATCCAGAGATTAAAACAGCAGTAGAACACGCTTTTAAAAATATTCAGTCCGTCCATCAAAAGCAAATGCCCCCCGAAATGCACCTAGCAGAGATTGAACCAGGGTCTTTGCAGGAGAAAAAATTACACCCATTTCCAAGGTCGGTTTATATGTACCGAGGGGCAAAGGTGCGTTTCCTTCTATGATGCTGATGTTAGCTGTTCCAGCAAGCGTGGCGGGAGTTGAAAAAGTCGTAGTTTGTACGCCGCCTGATAAAAACGGTAAAGTTGAACCCGTTTCCCTGGTAGCCGCTCAGATGGCAGGAGTCACAGAGGTTTACAAATTGGGGGGAGTGCAGGCATTGGCCGCGATCGCCTTGGGAACGGAAACCATTCCGAAAGTCGATAAATTAATTGGCCCTGTAGCATTTACGGAGCGGCGGCTAAACGCATTTTATCGGGCATTGTGGATGTGGGATTACCCGCAGGCCCTAGCGAATCCATTGTTTTAGCGGATGAATCGACTGATCCCCGATTAGCCGCCCTAGACTTACTAATCGAAGCCGAACACGGTTCCGATTCTGCCGCCCTACTCGTCACCCACAGCGAAAAAGTTGCTAAGGAAGCCCAGCAATGGATCGACCACTATCTCCAACAATTACCCCAATGGCGCAAGGATTTCTGTGAACAGGGTTTAGCGGCCTATGGTGGGATTTTGTTGACCGACAGTTTAGAAGCATCCATTGAATTTATTAATGATTACGCTCCCGAACATTTGGAACTTCTCGTTTCCGATCCGATGAGTTTAGTCGGAAAAATTAAAAATGCGGGGGAAATTTTACTTGGTGTTTACACTCCCTCTTCTGCCGCAACCTATGCGATCGGAGTTAATGCCGTCTTACCGACAGGGGGATTTGCCCGTTCTTTTTCTGCCGTTTCTGTTTTTGATTTTCTCAAACGAGCGACGGTGGCCTATTTAACTCAAGAAGGATTTGAAGGGGTCAAAAAAACGGTGAAAACCTTAGCTCATTATGAAGATTTTCCTGCCCATGCTTTAGCCATTGAAGAACGAGAAACTATTTTTAAAGGATTATAAAGTAAGTTCTTTTTTTAGAGCATCCTCTACAATTTCTTTGAATACCACAACCGAGTTTAGCGGATTTAGACTTTGACTAGACGGATTAGTCTCTGTAAATAATTTTCGTAGAGTACCTTCAACTTCAGAGTAATTATGAAGATTATTTTGTATTTGATTTAATGAAAGATCACGATGAATTGGAAAAATTGTTCGATTTATTAAAGGTGTCATTATTGATTCCCAAAAGGTTTGCCATTCTTACCGTAACACATCGCTAAGTGAGTTTTATTAAAGCCAATAAGTTTGTATATTCGTCGTTTTGAAGGAATTTTTAAAATAAGTCAATGAAAGAAGCCAATAGCGAAAAATTATTATTTACGCCCGTCACCCCCGAAGATGATGCAATTCCCGTCATTTTTGCTTTTCCGAATGAATATAGTGTGGGAATTACTAGCCTGGGCTATCAAATTATCTGGGCAAATCTCGCCACTCGTCCCGATATTGCCGTTAGCCGCCTCTTTACCGACACCCACGAAGACCTACCGCGATCGCCTGAACTATTAGGATTTTCCTTTTCCTGGGAATTAGATTACGTCAATATCTTAAATTTATTGGAATTATTAGAAATTCCTCGCCATGCCAAAAAAAGAGATAATAATCACCCCTTAGTTTTTGGGGGCGGCCCCGTTTTAACGGCAAATCCTGAACCTTTTGCCGAATTTTTTGATGTCATTTTATTGGGAGATGGAGAAGATTTAATTAATAATTTTTTGGATGCTTATAAATTGGTGAGAAATGCAGATCGACAAACGAAATTACGCCATCTTGCGAATATTTCAGGCATTTATATTCCCAGTTTGTATGAAGTTACTTATACCAATTTAACGGGAGAAATTGCGGCCATTAATCCCATTGATTCTGGTATTCCCGTAACTGTTAAAAAACAAACCTATCGGGGAAATGTCTTATCTGCTTCTACCGTTGTCACCGAAAAAGCCGCTTGGGAAAATATTTACATGGTGGAAGTGGTTAGAAGTTGTCCCGAAATGTGTCGGTTTTGTTTAGCCAGTTATTTAACCTTACCCTTTCGTACTGCCGATCTGGAAACTTCCTTAATTCCTGCCATTGAAAAAGGTCTAAAAGTTAGCGATCGCATCGGTTTATTAGGGGCATCTGTCACCCAACACCCTGAATTTGAAACCCTTTTAGATTATTTATCCCAACCTCAATATCAACATATTCGCCTCAGTATTGCCTCAGTTCGGACAAATACGGTCACAGAAAAATTAGCAAAAACTTTGGTTTCAAGAGACACTCGTTCGATCACGATCGCCATTGAAAGTGGAAGTGAAAAAATCCGTAAAATTGTTAATAAAAAACTGAGTAATGAAGAAATTTTACAAGCGGCAATTAATGCAAAATCAGGGGGATTAAGTAATCTTAAATTCTATGGCATGGCAGGAATTCCAGGAGAATCGGAAGCGGATATTTCTCAAACCGTTGAGCTTTTACGTCTAGTTAAAAAAACTGCTCCTGGTTTACGATTAACTTTTGGTTGCAGTACCTTTGTTCCCAAAGCCCATACGCCTTTTCAGTGGTTTGGTGTTAATCCCCAAGCAGAAAAACGATTAAAATTTTTCCAAAAAAATTTACATTCTCAAGGGATTGAGTTTCGACCTGAAAGTTATAATTGGTCAGTGATCCAAACTCTCATTTCTCGTGGCGATCGCCGTTTGACTCCCCTATTAGAATTAACCCGACATTATGGCGACACTTTAGGCAGTTATAAAAGAGCCTTTAAGGAATTAAAAGGACAGCTTCCTGATTTAGATTATTATGTTTTTCAAAATTGGTCAGTGGATCAAATACTACCCTGGCAACATTTGGAAGGCCCCTTACCCCAAAGTACTTTGATTAAACATTTGGAAGATGCGAAAGTATATTTCTGAACGCGATCGCAGTAGTTTCCTGACTTCTTGTTCAAAATTGAATGCAGATATCCCGACTATCTTCTCGCCATTTCTCAAAAAACGCACTAACATGACAGTTGCATGGAAGGATCACTCAACCTAACACTTCAAATTGTCATCACGGTACTGGCGGGGATCAGCGCCCAAGTCGTTGCGGCCTATCTTCAGGTTCCCAGTATTGTTTTTTTATTGTGCTTTGGTATTCTTTTAGGGACAAATGGATTGCATATTCTCCATCCCCAGGATTTGGGCATGGGATTAGAGGTAATCGTTGCCTTAGCAGTGGCTATCATCCTATTTGAAGGCGGTTTAAATCTGAGTTTACGGGAATTAAGCCAAGTTTCAGGAAGTTTACGCAATCTTGTTACCATTGGAACTCTGATTACCCTCGCAGGAGCAGGTATTGGCCGCCCATTGGTTAGCCGAATTTCCTTGGGCGATCGCCTTCCTCTACGGTTCTCTGGTAGTGGTCACTGGCCCCACCGTTGTTGGCCCGATGATTAAACAGGTACAGGTTGACCGCTCCGTTGCCGCCCTCTTAGAAGGTGAAGGGGTGCTGATTGATCCCGTTGGCGCGATTCTGTCGGTCGTCGTCTTAGAAACTATTTTTAAGACCAATATCAGTGTAGAAGGCGATATCACCGAAATTGCGATCGGCTTATCCCTACGGATTGGCATTGGTTTGGGGGTAGGTATTTGCGGCGGTTGGTTACTCAGTTTCTTTCTCAAAAAAGCAACTTTTTTATCGGAAGATCTCAATAACTTAGTGGTTTTAGCAGGTGTTTGGGGAGTTTTTGGTGGTTCCCAAGCCCTGATCAGTGAATCAGGATTAATGGCCACCGTAGCGACAGGTATTGTCCTAAACTCCTATGATTTACCCGATGAACGGCTTTTAAAGCGTTTTAAAGGGAAATTAACGATTCTTTGCGTTTCAATTTTGTTTATTCTATTGGCCGTGATTTATCCCTAAACAGTATCGTGGCTTTAGGTTGGGGGAGTGTCTGGACGGTTCTCACTTTAATGTTTATTGTCCGACCCATTAGTGTGCTGATTTGCACCATTAATAGTGATTTGAACTGGCGACAAAAACTTTTTGTGGCTTGGATTTCTCCCAGGGGAATTGTTTCGGCCTCGGTTGCCTCTTTGTTTGCGATTTTATTGACACAACAGGGCATTAATGGGGGAGATGCAGTCAAGGCTCTTGTTTTTCTCACTATTATGATGACGGTCTTTATCCAGGGATTAACGGCTCGTCTTTTAGCTCAATTGTTGGGAATTACTTCTTCAACGGCAACGGGGGCTGTGATTATCGGTTGTACGCCCCTTGGTCGCCTTATTGCTAAACTTTTCCAGTTACAGGGAGAATCCGTTGTTCTGATCGATACCGATCCTGAAGCCTGTCAAGCCGCCAAAGCAGAGGGTTTAACGGTATTTCAAAGTAGTGGTTTAGATCATAAGACTCTAGAAGAAGCGGGTATTAGTTCGATGGGAACTTTTATCGCCCTGACCAGTAACGGCGAGGTGAATTTAGTGTTGGCTCAACGGGCTTTGGAAGAGTTTAAGTTACCCCGCGTTTATGCTATTTTTCCGACTAATGGAAACGAAGAAGTTCCTGTTAAGCCGAAAGTGACTCAGGCTCAATCAAAGGTTGTTCAAGTATCGATGGATCAAACAGCGTTCAAGACTTGGAATCAATATTTAAAAGATGATCAAGTCAAGCTGGGGAAAACTATTTTTCGGGAGATAGGATTATCGCTACAGCAGGCCCATATCCAAGCTTTAATGCGTTCGGGTGAGTTGTTGCCCCTATTGGTAAAACGTCAGGGAAATTTACAGATAGTCAGAAGCGATGAGGATTGGTTGGCAGAGGACGAAATTTTCTATTTATTGCATGATCCCCGCCCGAATCTCCTTAAGCGTTTATCAGGGGGTGTACAAACTTCTCGTCTGGCTCTTGCAACCCTGCCCGATGTGGAGGAGGTTCCTTTGGTAACTTTTAATACGGCTCTTTCCAATCAGGCGATCGCGAAGGAATCTTTGACTCAGCCAGAATAGCATTTTAGAATTAACTGAGAAATATGATTAAAGATAATTATGCAAAAGGACAGCAAATTATTCCCTATCTTATTGGGTGGGTTGTGCGTGTACTTACTCGGTTATGCTTACTCTAGAGTATTTATTTTTCACGCTGTGGAACGTTACGCAGGGGCGGAAGGCAAAGGCGATCCAAGACAAGACTACATTACTAAAAAGGATCGTTCCCCTGGAGAGGGATGGGAGTACCAGTTATTTTTGCCTGTCATCAAAGCTGAGGAAGGCATTATCAATTACTTCCATAATCTGTAATTTGGCATTGCACATTTCTGGAATACCTCAAGTGAGATCGCGGTTTCAACTCTCATCAAAATGCGATCGCTGAAAGTACGGCCACGCAGATCGCCCTCACTGTAGGTTAAATTGAGTAATCTGAACGTTATCCGAGTTAGGGTCATAAATTTTCCACCTGTAAATAATTAGTTGATGATTAACAAGATTGAGCAGGAAACCAAAGAGAAGTCCAGCAATGATTAAGTTCAGCTACCTTGAGAAAGCTTAAAGCCTTGCTACCATTCATGCTCCAACTTACACCCTTTTTTTCTGACGATGACCAACGACCAAATCTACGCCTTTTTCAATGCGACCACTACCAATACTTTTACCGACTTTTCGCCGACCTTCGTAGTTGATGATTTCTGAGTGATGTTTCTCCAAATAACCAATAAGTTCCAACAAGACCTTGTTATTGCGAGCAACAACCTGATGTTTTAAGTA
>CAWEDJ010000098.1:0-65087 GCA_963807635.1 uncultured cyanobacterium | reverse complement strand
CGTAAGAATTCAGGAAATGGGGTTGACAGAAACGGAAAAAAGTGTAAATTGAGAAAATGACGAAAAAAGAAGCCCCCCAGCAATTAGATAGGGAGAGTCTAGAAAAATTGCCACTTGAGAAACTGGTGGATATGGTGCTGAAATTACAAGAATTAGTATTAAAACAGAACGAAACGATAGAAAGACTTCAAGGTTATTTAGAAAAAGATAGTAAAACATCGTCAAAACCCCCATCAAGCGATTTACTTAAAAAATCAGAAAAAGGAAAAGAGGAGGTAGGGAAGGCGCGTCGTCCAGGGGGACAAAAAGGGCATGAAGGAAAAACGAGAAAAGGATTTGGTCGGATAGATAGAATTGAAAGTCTAAAGATAGAAAAATGCTTGGTGTGTGGAGGCAGTCATTTAGAAAAAAGTGGTCGTTGGGAACAAAGTCATGTGGTAGCTCAGTTAGTGGAGAGACCAATAGAAATAGTAGAGTATAAACAAGAATGTGGTTACTGTGCAGACTGTGGTAGTAAGGTCTTAGCCGTTCTGCCAAAAGAGGTAGTGGTAGGTCAAGATTTGGGTGCAGGACTACAAGCAATGTTAGGTTGGATGAGTCACTATGGTCATTTATCCTATAAAAAACAGCAGGAATGGCTAAAAGAAATAGGAGGTATAGAAGTAGGAACGGGGACACTACAAACAACGACAGCTCGTCTGGCAAAGGCAGTAGAGCCATCCATCAGTCAATTAAAGGATTGGGTAAAAGAACAACCGCAAGTAAATGCCGATGAAACCCCTTGGACAGTGAAAGGGGTAAAAGAATGGCTTTGGAATATCAGTGGAAAGAAATTTTGCCTATTTCATGCTAGCGACACTCGTTCGAGAAAAGAACTGGAATATCTTCTAGGAAAAAGTTTTCAAGGGGTATTAATCTCCGATGATTTCAGCGTGTATAACGGTTATCCTGCCTCTGCTCAACAGAAATGTTTGGCTCATTTACTACGGCACTTTAAACAAGTAGAGAAACTGAAAATTCCGAAGCAAGTCGAGTTAGCCCAAGTTTTTTTGACTTTACTAACGGAAGCTTTTACTAACCACCGAATTTATCGTGAAACGGGTGATAGAAGTCTCTATGACCGATGGGTTCTCGATTTTAGGGAGAGATTAAAGCAAGCTCTTCATACTTGGAGACCGCAAGCTGGTTATGCCGCAGGATTGTTGCTGACTTCTCTTAAGGACAAGTCTCATCAGTGGTGGTATTTTCTTGACCATCCTGAAGTTGCTCCTGATAATAATTTAGCAGAACGTTCCCTGCGTTTAGGTGTGACTAAGCGTAAGGTTTCGGGCGGCTCTCGTTCTATGACTGGTTTTTCTCACACCGCCAGTTTGTTGACTGTGATTCAATCTTGTCGCGCTCAGGGTCGCTCTGTTTTAGAATTTTTGCGCGAAGCTTTAGCTTCTGTTGACGAGGATAACCTTGTTTCTCTTATTCCCACTCCTGATTATTTTGTCAACCCATTCACCTGAATTCTTACGTAGTAGGATTATTACTCATGTTATCGCCGCTTGTCAGATATGGGGGAAGTTGGTTCGTTATTGCAGGAATATTCCTAACTGAACTGATTGAAATTAATTTATTCGTCCCTGTTGCTTTTGCCCAGACCTACCAGGATACTCTCACTCAAAAAATGGCTATCCTCAAAAAATCTGAGGAGCGTTGGATTGAAATTAATCTCTCGAAACAGCGTTTAACCGCTTGGGAAGGAGCAAAACCTGTGTATGCCGTTATTATTTCTACAGGCAAGAAAAATACTCCCACCATTCCAGGAATATTTAACATCCAAAGCAAACGAAAAATTGATCGCATGAAAGGAGAAGATTACGATATTGATGACGTTCCCTATGCCCAATATTACAGTGGTGGCTACGCGATTCATGGGGCTTATTGGCACAAAAAATTTGGTACACCGATCAGTCATGGTTGTATTAATCTCGCGGTTGATCATGCCAAATGGTTATTTAATTGGTCAAAGGTGAAAACTCCTTTGGTTATTCATCCCTAATCACTTTTTTGGCTGAATTAAGGACATTTTAAGAATGACAGTATGTACCTTAGTTTTGCCACAAGGCTCTATGCTCTCACAATCATTAAATTTAGCTTTTCCGTAAAGGATTTTTACTTTTTTATTGAGGAATTTATTTTCCTGCTCACCAGAAGTGTTGAATGTCGAAAAAAGTCTAAAAAAATCGAGTATTATAGATAGCATAAAAAGCTAAAATAAGAATAAAAAAGAAGTTAAAGCTATGTCAATAAAATTTCCTAAACTGATCAAAGAGATTCTGAAGCCATTGCCCAAAAATGATTATCCCGTACTAAATACATTTTTATTTGTATCGTGCTGGATAGGTTTTGCATTAGATAAAAGTATGGTGAGTATGAGAAACTTATGTATGAGAATGAATCTCCAAGGGATAAATGTACAAATTTCGACATTTTCTAAGGCGAGTAAGATGCGAGAAATAGAGGCATTTGAAAAAGTTATTGATGACCTAAACAAAAGATTGTCAATTAAAAAAGGAGTGGAAAAAGCAAGAGCTTTATTTCCAATTGATTCGACAGCAATCAGTTTAACAAGTAAACTATTATGGCAAGAAAAATGGCATCAAGTAAAGCTATTTTGTGGACTAAATAGTATAACAAGTGAAGTGGGAGGAATAGTGATCCATTTTGGTCAAGGAAATGATTCTACAGAAGGAAAAGAAACGATAGCATCAATCCCAAAAAATTCAGTAGGAGTAATGGATAGAGGATTTACATCAATGAAAAGAATTGAAGAATTATTGGGAAATAAAGAGAAACATTTTGTGTTAAGAATAAAGAATAATGTAACCCTAAAAATGTTAGAAAATGGAAAGTGTGAAGTAGGGAAAGGAAAAGATGCAGTAGAAGTAAGAGTAGTAATGTTTTGTGACCTAGAAGAAAGGACTGAATTTAGACTAGCAACAGATTTACCTTTTAAAGGAGAGGGAGCATTAAGTAATAAAGAAATAGCAGAAATATATGTACAAAGATGGCAAATAGAGTTGTTGTGGAAATTCTTGAAAATGAACCTAAAACTGGACAATTTAATAACGAAGAATGAGAATGGAATAAGAATACAAATTTATAGCTGCATAATAGCGTACTTGATTTTACAACTAATAGATATTGAGGAAGGATTTGGAAAAAGCTTATTAGATAAACTGCGATATTTACAGAGTTTTATGTGTCAACATACGAGCTATGTACACTGGTTCAGGAGGATTGTCTGTGCGAACTAATTTCATTGTTTTGGGGTTACTGCGTCTTTAAATGTAAAGTTTTGTTAAGGGATTCAATATTTCTGTAGGGATGCATTAGACATCTCCAAGACTTACAAGCCTTTTCCAGCAAGCTTTTTTATTGTATTAACAAAATAGTCCAACGGCTAAAACGCTGATTTCTCGTTCCTAATTCAATTTCAAAAAAAATTATAGGATTACAAAAATAAATTGTTTTTAGCTAGATTCTTTACCTAATAAAGCTTACAAGCTCTAGATTGTATTATGGAGATGTCTATTAGAGTTTCGTAATTATTCTAACAAAAAAGGGAAAATAAATTTAGGTTGGGTTAACTAAAGTGCAACCAGAAGAAAAGCCTTCCATTTTTGAGTTTCAATGGTTTCAACCTAACCTACTTAGGCCACATAATATGTTTAAAATAGGTGATATTCTCAATCAACGTTATCTGCTTAAACAACCTTTAGGAACGCCTGTTAATGGGCGACAAACTTGGTTGGTGATCGATTTAGGTTCCCATGAATTTGGTCTATTTTGGCGTTGGGAAAAACTCAATAATATTGATTGGTTGAATGCTTTAAAACTACTCTTTTTTCAGCGATCGCCGCAATACGTCACCATTAAACTTTTAGCCTTTAGTCCCCAATTGCAGTGGTCAGAATTTAAACTCTTTGAACGAGAAGCCGAAGTTTTACAAACCCTTAACCATGAACGGATTCCCCGTTATCATGCGTCTTTTGAAATTGCGCCTAAACAGGTTGGTGGTATGACCTGGTTTGCGATCACGCAAGAGTATCTAGCGGGTTGGTCTTTAGCTGAATTATTGAATCAAAATAAAACCTTTAATCAAAAAGAGATTAAAAAAATTGCTCAAGAAATTTTAGAAATTTTAATTTATTTACACGAACAAGATCCACCCATTTTACATCGAGATATTAAACCTAGTAACCTGATTTTAGGAAATGACGGCCATATTTATTTAATTGATTTTGGAGCCGTTCAAACTCAGAAAAATGTGACAGGAGTAACCTTTACCGTTGTCGGAACCAATGGCTATGCTCCCCTAGAACAATATTGGGGAAAAGCGGTTCCTGCATCCGATCTTTATGGCTTAGGGGCGACATTAATTCATCTTTTAACGGGAACCTTACCTGAAGATTTAATGACTCAACCATCACCTATTCAGTCAGATCATAAAAAAAGAATTGATCCCGTCTTGAAACAATGGTTAGAACGATTAACCCATCCCTTACCCGAAAAACGCTATCAGTCTGCTAGGGAAGCGTTAACCGCACTATTCAGAATAGATGCACCGTTAACACTAGGGCAAAAAGTTATTCAGCAAACTCAGAAAATCATTAAGCCAAAACAGACTCAGATCAAGCTTTTGCAATCAACCGAAAGCCTAGATTTACAAATTGCATCAGGTCAATCTTTTTTCTGGAAAAATTTATTTCTCTCTCGATTAAAAATTAATTCAAATTCTTACTCTAATTTTCCTCGTTTAGCCGTATTAGCTCTATCAATCTGGAGTTTTTTAATTGTTCCTAGTTTAATGGTTTTAACTTATTTTCTCAGTACCGAAAAATCTTTATTGTTTTGGGAAGTTGAACTAATTTGCGCCCTTAACTTGTTAATTGTTCTCTTAATTTATTTGATAGATTTAATGCTTTGGTCGTCAGAAAAAACTGAGCTTTCCCTACAAGCAGACGGCTATCAACTCTGTAAAACATTTTTAGGAATCACCTACTATAAAAAACAAGGCAAGTTTCAGGATATCATCGGTGTTTTTCCCCAACTCAATCCAGAAAATTGCCAAGTAACTTTAAATACCCACGAGCAAATCTATTGGCTGGGTAAAAAATTAGAACCGTCAGAAGCCCTTTGGCTGGCCAGAAGAAATTAAACAATGGCTATACGATCGCCCCGAATAAAATCTGTTCAATTTTGTCCAAAGCGGTCTCTAAATCATCGTTAACAATCTGATAGTCAAATTCATGACTTACTGCCAATTCTTCCTTTGCTCTCGCTAGGCGTTTGGCGATCGCGGCATCAGCATCAGAACCCCGCCCCCTAAGACGAACCTCTAACTCTTCCATTGAAGGCGGCAAAATAAACAGTCTTAATGCCTGGGGATAGGTTTTTCTGACCTGACTTGCCCCTAATACCTCAATTTCCAATAAAACTTTTTTGCCCTGCTGAATTTGGGATTCCACCGCAGAAAGAGGAGTCCCGTAATAATTTCCCGCATATTCCGCCCATTCTAAGAGTTCATCCTGGGCGATCATGGATTGGAAACGATCTTGACTGACAAAAAAATAATCTTTGCCATCGGTTTCTCCTGTACGGGGAGCGCGGGTCGTTGCTGAGATAGAGAGAAATAACTCCCCATGCCGAGCCAACAATTCCCGCACCAATGTCCCTTTACCAACACCACTAGGGCCTGTCAATACAATTAATTGACCGATTGACATGAACCTTCCCTGGGTTAAACGGATTCTTTACTAACAACGAAACGATTCGCGACAGTTTCAGGCTGAATAGCAGATAGGACAACGTGACTAGAATCCATAATGATCACAGCTCTGGTACGACGACCATAGGTAGCATCAACCAATTGACCGCGCTCACGGGCATCGGTAATGATTCGCTTGATAGGGGCAGATTCTGGGCTGACGATCGCAACGACTCGATTCGCTGAAACGATATTTCCGAAGCCAATGTTAATCAATTGTATTTCCATATAAATTATAAACGGTCAGACCGTATGAAAAGCGATTGCACTAAATGTGAACCTAAGTTTATCGTAAGAGATAAGAGCTTAAAAGTCCAAAAAGTTTCAACTCTCTTGTTTTTGGAGTATTATACCTTTTTATCACAGTTTTCAGAATTTTAAACCCTATCGCCTCTATCTAAAGATAGATTAATGGCAAAAGAGGAGCTATAAAGTGGGTTTTTAAGTCTTTTTTCCGAGTTTCATCGGAGTTTTCTGTCTCGGATTCCCTGGTTGACGACCCGCTTGGATCAGTTTTTTGGTCTTTTTAAGTGAAAAATGTAGGAGACCGTCAGGAAAAATAATTTACTAAAAAAAAAAGAGGGGTCTATAGAGCTAAAACGACTGGTTTCCTTGAGGCGAACTGGATGAGGTTGTATCAGAGGATAATTTGTCTTCTTCTGAAATATTGGTTAAGACCGAGGAGCAGGTGGGGGATTGAATCTTATCTAAAACATCTTTAATTAAAATTTCTTTCAATAAAACTTGGCCCACAATACTGAGGGGAAGAGCCAAAAATAATCCTAAAAATCCAAAAAAAGTGGCAAAAAATAATTGGGACAAAAGAGTGATTGCTGGTAATAGATTTGACCGTTGAATCATTATTTTGGGGGCAATAATATGACTTTCAATTTGATGTATAATCAGGTATAAGATTAAAACAGCTAAGGATTTCCAAGGTGTGTCGAGCAAGGCGATGGCCATTGGGGGAATGACGCTTAATAGGGGGCCAATGTTAGGGATAAAAGCTAATAATCCCGCGAGTAAAGCCAGAGCAAGGGCCGCAGGAATACCTAGAATGAGTAATCCAATGAAGCTACCCAGGGCGATCGTCCCCATGCGAAATAAAATGCTAATTAACCAATTTTCTAAGGACTCTTCACAGAGAACGAGGATATAATCTATTCGCGATCGGTAAAAAGACGGAAAAAGACGAATAAAACCCTGGCGATAGGGATGGGGATCGACTAATAGCATCAAACTTAAAACAAAGAGCAATAACAGCGTTAGGGGTAGTCCTAGCGTGCTATAGAAAATATTCAGACCTTGGCCTGCAATCTGATTGATCACAGGTTGTAATTGTTGGGTAAGTTGCTGAAGATTGGGCAGGGCATGAATCAGTTGGGGATCAATGGTCGAAGCATTAGTTCTTAGCCAAGTGATCAAACGCTCAATTCCCCTGGGCATGAGGGTTAATAATTCCTGAAATTGGGGGATAAAAGGCGGAATAATTAACCAGCCAAAAATTATCAGGGAACTAATTAATAAACTCACCGAAAGGGCGATCGCGTATCCCCGTTTAATCCGTTTGGATTGGAACCAGTTAGCTAGATGATTGAGTGCATTGGCAACAACAATAGCGGCAAATAATAAGAGTAATAATTGTCGAATTTGCCATAATACTAACAAACATAAAATAAAACCAATAAAGCCGAGCCATTGGGAAAACTTCAAACCCTGACCTCCCAATTATCTTAAATTCATAATAAACTCAGGCTTTGCTGATTTGAAGTATGTTTTCGCCCCCCTAGCCCCCCAACTTTGGGGAGAACAATTCATTGAAAGTCCTCTAGAATTGGAGAATTTAGGGGGTAATAAAAAATCATTGTGATGATAATTCATACTCTAATTAAGTAACTTCTAAACTAATTTTTCCTTGAGACAGATATCTTTTTTTTAATCGATCTGAGATTTGTAAAATAAGAAAATCGTGATCGCCATAGGGGTTAAACTAATCCCGATTAACCCATTGAAAGTGGTCGGCTCTAAGGCTAACTCAGGGCCGATATACTTCAGAATACAGGAAAGAATTAGGGAAATCCCCAAGACTTTAAGGGTTAATCCAAGGGAATTTTTCATAGGTAAAATCGCTCTCTAGAATTTATAGATACTAGCCATGATTAATTAGAGAATTAACCGCTTTAATGGCAAAAATCTTTTCCATCACTTCTTCTACCACTTTATCGGGGGTTGAAGCTCCAGAAGTCACTCCTACACAGATTTCTCCTTCTGGTAACCAGTTTTCAACGATTTCTAACTCTCTGTCTAGGGGTTTGTGTTCGACCCGATTGCCTCACGCAATGCGGCTGGCACTATCAATATGATAGGAAGGAATGTTGTGTTCGACTGAAATTTCTTGCAAATGGGTGGTATTTGAGGAATTATAGCCACCAATCACGACCATTAAAGACAGGTTTTCTTTGACTAAATCAAACATGGCATCTTGACGTTCCTGGGTAGCATCACAGATGGTATTAAAGCTCATGAAATGATCATTTAAAGCCGTTGGGCCATATTTTTGTAACATGGTTTTCTCAAAAAGTTTACCAATTTGTTCGGTTTCACTTTTTAACATGGTGGTTTGATTAGCAATGCCGATACATTCTAAATCTTTGTCGGGATCAAATCCGACCGAATGGGCATTTTTGAATTTTTCTAGAAACCAGTTCTGTTCCCCCCTTCCAGAATGTAACGACTCACATAATTCGCCTGTTCGAGATTTAAGACAACTAAATAAATACCCGCAAAGGAACTTGTGGCGATCGTTTCTTCGTGGGCATATTTACCGTGAATAATGGAAGTATATTGGCGTTTTTTATGTTTCTCGACGGAGTTCCAAACCTTAGAAACCCAGGGACAGGTGGTATCAACAATCTTGCAACCTTTTTCATCGAGTATTTGCATTTCTAAAACACTCGCTCCAAAGGCGGGCAAGAATCGACGACATCCCCTGTTTCAATCTGACTAAAATCTTTTTCCCCTGCGATCGCGGGAATAAAGTTCACGTCCATTTCTCGGAGTCTTTGATTAACGGAGGGATTATGGATAATTTCGTTGGTAATCCAAATCCGTTCCTGGGGAAAATGCTGTCGAGTTTCATAGGCCATGGCCACCGCCCGTTCTACGCCCCAACAAAAACCAAAGGCTTCAGCGAGTCGGATGGTCACATTGCCCCGTTGCAGTCGGTAATTATTTTGGCGAATTTCTTGAATGAGTTGGCTTTGATACTCGGAATCCATCACTTCCATGACTTCTGCCGCGTGGCCAAAACTTCTGCGATGATAGTTTTCCGACTGTTGTAGCGATCGCTTAAAGGCTTTGGTATCCATAGAGTTTTCGTGATTGGTTAAGCTTTTTTTTCAAACCCTCCCTATTGTAGAAGGTTTATGACCGATGGGTAAGGAATTTATCGTTTTCTTAGGGCGTGTCATCAATTAGGGGGGTTGACATTAGTGGCAAATAATGCGCAGAGTATGAAATGACAAAATATATGTTGAAGAGAGATGTGAATATGACGAGGCGTTATGCGTTGCGGGATGACCAATGGGAAAGAATCAAAGATCTATTACCTGGAAAAGAGGGAGATGTGGGAGTAACAGCTAAAGATAATCGTTTGTTTGTTGAAGCCGTATTATATCGATATAGAGCGGGCATTCCTTGGAGAGACTTACCCGAAAGGTTTGGAGATTTTCGAGTGATTCACACGCGTTTTACGCGATGGACGAAATCAGGGGTGTGGGAAAAGGTATTCAAGCACTTAGCGGAGGACGCTGATAATGAATACGCAATGATAGATGCAACGATTGTGAGAGCGCATCAACACAGTGCAGGAGCAAAAAACAGTAGCGCAGAGGAAGAAGATATAGGAAGGAGTACAGGAGGATTAAGTACGAAAATCCATGCCGTAGTGGACGCATTAGGGAATCCAGTCTCTTTTTTCCTAACGCCAGGTCAAGCGTGTGATTTAGACGGAGCCGATGTGCTATTGCCTGATGTAGAAGCAGAAGCGGTGCTAGGGGACAAAGCCTATGACGCAGACGATAGAGTCATTAAGGTTCTAGAAAAAGAGGGATAGTGCCTGTGATACCCTCGAAAAGTAATCGAAAAGAACCTCGCCCTTATGATACATTTTTGTATAAAGCGCGTCATTTAGTCGAAAACTTCTTTGCGAAACTCAAACAATATCGTGCGCTTGCGACTCGTTACGACAAGCGCTCAGCCAATTTTCTAGGCGGCATCTATCTGGCCGCATCAGTTATATGGTTAGCGTAGCCCAGTTTAAACAGCATAATTATTCACTAATGTCAAGTGTGTTAATTGATGACACGCTCTACGTGATCGCGTTATTTCCACAATTTTTTCAGACTCAAATCTTACGGTTAATCAAATTTTTTAGACTGGGATAAAAATATCAGAACCTAAAAAGCGATCGCGATTAAAAATCCCCCAACCTTTGAAAGATCAGGGGAATTATTTAACATCTAATCAAAAAAGATTAATCTCTACCATTGAGAGCAATCAACAGGCGAAGAATAAAAACAAACAAGTTGATATAGGTCAAATACATCGACAGAGAAACCGAAAGATACTGATCATCAGAATAGGTGCGAGGCAGGATATAAAAATCAACAACAGAAGCCCCAGCAAAAATCAAAACACCTAAACCCGAAATCGCAATCTCTAACCAACTGGGAGTATAAACGCCAAAAAGAGATAAAACGACTTGTCCCAAAATGACGACAAAAAGGGCGATCATTGCTAGACCAATGGTTTGGCTCAGAGCTAATCCATCTTTATCGGAAAGATTAGACCCCATAGAACGGGCAACAATAAAGGTTACTCCACAACCCAACGCGGCGATACCAATTCCCTGAATGCCGACTCCCTGAGTTCCGAGGGCAACATAAACAATGCCACTGAGAGTATAGCCAGTTAATAGACTATAAAGCGCTAAAAGGGGCAAAGCAAGAGTATTGTTAGCATTTTCGGCAATACCTCGTGCGACAAAGAAAAGAATCAAGGATGCAATCATCGCGCCGATGAAAGTGGGCATGGCGAGAGCAGGATTGTTTTGAATCATTCCCAATCCACCGTAGGTTCCCACTGCGGTTAGAATTAATCCACCACCTAAAAAGGGGAGTGCTTTGGGGATAACGTTAGGCCCAATCAGGGATTGGCCTTGGACTTCCTTCATTGCTTGGCGGAAGTTACTGGTATTACTCATGGATACTCCGAATTGAATGAGGTTCTATGTTAGATTTTATCGCGAAAAAATGATTGGTTGCGCTAGTGGGTTGTCAACTTTCCGATAAACGCCGAACAGACTCACCCCCTAAAAGCTCATCGGTCTCCTTTAAAAGTTGCGAAATAATCTTTCGATGGGGACTATTTTTTAAACACTCACTCAAATCTAACTCGCTGACATTTTTTGCCTGTTTTCCTGGAAACCAATGACCCCCATTTCCTAATAGGTTATAACGCATTTTTCCGTAGTCCACTAAATTATAGGCTAGGGCTAAATTCCGTAACCACAAAATTGTATGAATATTAATATTATTAGGAGTATCTTGATGATTTGGTAAACCAACTTGCCAGGTTTCTACCCACTCTTTGCCTAATGTATTGACTAACTCTTGTTTAAGATTTTTAATAATCGGTTCTAAAAATTGAGAACTTTGATCTAAATAATCTAAAGTCTTTAAATGTTCCTGAAAATCCGTTGGTCTAGAGGCTCCCACACTGAGGGTATGAACCTGGGGATGGGACAAACAAAAAAGATTATTAAAAACCATCGGACTCAGAGGTTGACAGAGTTTAACTAACTTTTCGGGAGGATTATATAACTGCCCGCCTTTATCTGACGGACTAATAATAAAAACCCCCATATCTTGCTTAGTTGCGGCTTCAATAGCTGGCCAATTGACCTGATTTATATAGTACCAGTGCAGATTAACGTAATCGAATTCTCCGCTTTCAATGGTTTTGATAATAACGTCGGTCGGGCCATGAGTCGAAAACCCAAGAAAACGAACTTTCCCTTCTTTTTGTAATTTTTTTGCTTCGTCTAAACATCCGCCTGGACGGAGACTGTAATCTAATATTTCGGGAGTATTAATTCCATGTAAACCTAAAAGATCCACATAGTCTAGATTGAGATATTGAAAAGATTGATCAAAATTTTCTCGAAATTTCTGAGGATTTTCTGTCGGTGAAACTTTGGTTTGTACAATTAATTTTTCTCTGTCGAGTCGGGGTAAAATTTTCCCTAATTGCATCTCAGAAGTGCCATAACCCCGTGCCGTTTCAATATGATTAATTCCTAAGGCTAAGGCTTGTTCAATGGTGGCTTCTAGATTCTGTTGATTGTCCAGGGGAATTTTATCTTCACTGGTATCTTGCCATTGATATTGATAGCGCATCCCGCCACAGGAAAAAACGGGCATTGCAAGTTCTGTACGGCCAAAACGTCGATATTCCATAGATTTAATGAAACTATTTTTAATCCATTTTTTAATATGGCACTAAAAACTAAATTTAACCTTAAATTAATCTTTAACGATCGCACCAAAATCGGCTAAGATCCGTGAGTGATTTCGCAGTAATCCTAGTAAATTAAGACGATTGGCACGAATTTCTAGATTTTCATCCATTACCATGACGCTATCTTCCCCATCAAAAAAGCAGGCAACCATCGGGGCAATTTTCCCTAGACCTTCAACAAGATACTGATAATTGCGATCGCTCTGGGCTTTTTCCGTAATCGGGACTAGGGCAATGAGAGCATCATAAAAAGCTTTTTCAGAAGACTTCACAAATAAATCGGGGTTAATGACGGATTGGGGATTTAATGCTTGGAGATCGAGATTGCCTTTGCTTGCCAAACGAGTAGAGCGATTAATGGTTTCATAGATACGTTCGAGTTGACCGTTACGGCGAATTTGTTGTAAAAACTGAGCGCGATCGCGGACATCGAGTAAATTTTCTAAGGCGCGAGTTGTATAGTCTGGATCATTATCTCCCAGAACGGCATTAACTAAATCGTAATCAATCTTTAATTCATCTTCTAATAGAGTTTTAATACGTTGAATAAAGAAATTTTTGAGAAGTTCTAAGGGAGAGTTTTTACCACTATGAGCGGTCAGAAAATCGGCTGAAATTTGGGTTAATAGTTCATGTAAATTAATCCCTAAGTTAGCAGACCAGGTAATATTCACAATGGCATTAGCGGCACGTCTGAGGGCAAAAGGATCGGAGGAACCTGTGGGTAATAATCCCAGTCCAAAAATACTAACTAAGGTATCTAGGCGATCGCTGATTCCCACGACTTGACCCGTTAAAGATTCAGGTAAATCATCCTCAATATTACGGGGTAAGTAATGTTCAAAAATTCCATCTGCAACCGCTTTTGATTCACCACTTACTAGGGCATATTTTTGTCCCATAATGCCCTGCAATTCAGGAAATTCATAGACCATTTGGGTGACTAAATCCGCCTTGCATAACATTGCCGTACTTTCAATTTCTTGGCAATTTTTTTCATCTAAATTGAGTTGTTCTGCAATTTGTTGAGCAACTTCTATAATGCGATCAACCTTATCTCGCATGGTTCCTAATTCTTCTTGGAAAGTCACTGTTTCAAGTTGGGGTAAATAACTTTCTAAGGATTGATCACAATCAGCTTGATAAAAGAATTGGGCATCGGCTAAACGGGCGCGAATCACCCTCGCATTTCCCTCAGCAATGAGTTCTGCTTTTTTAGGATCACCGTTAGCAATAGTAATAAAGTTTGCAAATAAATTTCCATCAGCTTTTTTAACAGGAAAATAACGCTGGTGCGTCACCATAACAATGGTAATTACTTCTGTAGGTAACTTGAGAAAATCCGTATCAAATTTTCCAATGACAGCAGTGGGATACTCAACTAAATTAACAACTTCTGAGAGTAAATCAGGATAAATTTCAGCAGTTCCTTCTAAGGATTTGGCTGCATTTTTAACTTGTTCCGTAATAATTTGACGACGTTCTTCGGGATCAACAATAACGTAGGCCGATCGCAAATTTTCTTGATAATCTTTTGCCTGTTTAATGCTGATTATTTCAGGATGTAAAACCCGATGTCCCAGGAAAGGCGATCGCTATTGAGGGTTGTGGAACCATTAACTAATTGCAGGGGCAAAATTTCCTGATCCAGCAGAGCGACTAACCAACGAATGGGACGAGGAAAACGCAAATCGCCATCCCCCCAGCGCATAAACCGTTTACCTTCCAGATTATTGAGCCAATTCAGGACTAATTCAGCTAAAATTTCCTGAGCGGGACGACCAGGCGTTTTTTTCTGGACAAAAACAAAATCTCCCTTATCCGTCGCTTCAATTGTTAATGCACTCACTTCCACACCCTGTTTTTTGGCAAACCCGATCGCGGCGTTGGTCGGTTCACCATTTTTAAAAGCGGCGGCGGCGGCGCCTTTGATGGCTTCTTCGCGGTCGGGTTGCTGACTCGGTAAACCTTGAATTAATACGGCTAAACGGCGGGGCGTACCGTACACCTGAACCGATTCGGGCGTTAATAAATTGTCGGTCAAACTTTTTGGGATTCGACTCTGCCATTGGGCGATCGCGTTGGCCACAAAATCTGCGGGTAGTTCTTCTGTACCGATTTCCAATAAAAAAGTCAAGTTAGCCATACACAAGTCCCAAACGGCGATCGCGTCAAATTAAGGTATCTAGGGCATTTTACCAAATTCAGGTCTAGCTTTTAGTGAAATTAGACCACTTTTATTCTGCGGATTTCTACACCACTTTCCTCCATCACTTGAACCACAAGTTGATAGCCTTCCATTAATGACATTCCTACTAGAGGTTCTGAATCAGCTTCATCAATTGGAATAGTGAGATAATCTCCGTCCCAAACTACAATCGCTTCGTAAACATTAAAAACGCATTCACTACCATCACCAAGAATAGCGCGTCCTCGTCTTTTCCATTTCAGATTGAGGAAAGCGATCAACTCTGGCGGCAAAGAGAGCCAACCATTAAAACCTGTATTTATAATTGCCTGATTATCTATAATTGCCTGATACTGATGGACTTTTCCATCAGAGTGACAGATAAAAAGCGAAATAATCGGTTCAAAATCAGCATTAACGATTCCCTGGATCATACAGATCCCTTAGCTCGTCCACCAAATCGACGAACATAGCGAGAACCAACGCGAACAATCCAAATCTGAGCGTCTGGATGACGGGCTTCGAGTCGATCGCAAGCCGCTATTTCACGCGCATCAATTTCAAAATCTCCAGTTTCCAGGTCAATGGCCACAATTTTGCCCCGATTACCTGTTTCGACCTGAGGGCGTATTTGAGTTTGGTAAATACGATCGCCACGTTGGGCAAATTCTTCTTTGCTATAAAGGGGTTGACGGATTCCCACGATGATTACCTCTCCCCTATCACTGTTCTATATAGATTATAGCCACTAGAGTTAATTCAGAGATAATCGTGTTAATTCACCTCAAAAAAGTGTCTTTCATGGACGTAAACCACGAAAACGGCGATCGCGTCAAATTAAGGTATCTAAGGCACTTTAGCAAATTTGGGTCTAGCTTTTATTTAGAATTATGATTCGCATTACCGAAGATTAGTTCTACGATGTTTATAATCGGTGTGGAATATTTGTGAAGCCTTGGCTGGCAGAACTATAAAATATCAATCCATCAAATTATTGAAATTAGTGACCATAAACAAAGAAATATAAAAATCATGATTACTGTTAATGAAGCTCAACAACAATTACCTAATTTAATTGATTCTGTCAATCAATCCCATCAAGCTATTATCATTTCAGGTCAAAATAACAATGCCGTTTTGTTATCGGAAATGGATTGGAGATCAATACAAGAAACCCTATATTTGCTTTCTATTCCAGAAATGCGAGAATCTATTCAAGAAGGTTTAAACACTTCTATTGAAGATTGTGATGAGGAATTAGAATGGTCAGATGGCGATTGATTTATACCAAACAAGCCCAAAAAGATGCCAAAAAACTCAATGCGAGTAACCTTAGAGAAAAAGCGCAAAAAATTCTTGATCTAATCGAAATAAACCCTTTTCAAAATCCACCTCCCTACGAAAAATTAATCGGTGATTTAGAGGGAGCCTATTCTCGACGAATTAATATTCAACATCGTCTAGTTTATGAGGTTATCGAGTCGGAACATAAAATCAAAATTTTACGAATGTGGACACATTATGAATAATCAGAAGCGATCGCGATTGAATTAGATATACTCAGTCCTAAACAGCGATCGCGTCAAATTAAGGCATCTAGGGCATCTTACCAAATTTAAGGTCTAGCTTTTATAGCAGGACTTCAAAATCTTTTCTCAATCCATCAATATTGGCAACTCTCGCCACAATCAAACTCTCTTGCCCGATGGTGGTTAGTTCCCTTTTCCATTGCTGAATATTTTCCTCATGACCCAGCCAAAAATCGATAATCTGCTTCACGACATCGTCCCAGTCCCAATCAGGTTTTTGGGGAATCAACTCGGTCGCTTGAATAAAGCCTTCTAAGGAACAATGGTAACTTCCCAAATAAGCAGTATTACGTCGGGGATTTTGTTCAACTTCCTGCTGATAATTGAAAAAAGTAAAAATAGGGGTAATTCCTAAAACGTCAAAAGAATAAGACATTGGCTCATCCTACCTATCAAACGCAACAACTAACTATTTTACTCAAAGTCTTGATGGAATTAATGTAATGAATTTATCAAAAAAAGATCAATTAACAGTCTCCAGAAAATTTTGCAAATATTCTCTTGCGATTATTTTAGTGAGATTATCTTAGTTTAGATTGAACAAATCTCTTATTTCTTGTTTCTTCAACTATTGTGAGATTGTGTGAGATTGTGTGAGATTGTGTGAGATTGTGTGAGATTGTGTGAGATTTTATAGTATCTTGATATCCTAACAAGCTGATAATTTCAAAATAATTGTCATATTGTTGAAAAGCTTCGATAAGCTCAGGAGAATAGGAGTAAGTCTGATAAACAATTTCTTTTCTTGTATCTTCAGGATGAATAGCTCCTGTTATAGTTTGATGAGAGAGCCAATTGTCAATAAAATGTTCATCATAGTTTAAATTTAATGCTTGACAGATTAATTGCATCGTAAATTGAGGATTCTGAGCAAAATCTTCATAACGAAAAAATGGCATAGAACCACAAGCTTTAATAAATTGAAGATACCCAAATAAATAGCTCTCGATGTCCATCTCCTTCCAAGACTCTTGTTTTCGCATACTCAACCATTGATCAATCGGATGCCTTACTGTTGAAATTTCTAATAAATTAAAATCATGTTGTAGATATTCATTAGTCGTTAATTGATAGTTTGGTTGGATAAAAGGATTACCGATAAAATCTAGATGATTCCAATCTCTTAAAACTAACGTTTGATTACATTCTTCTATTTTTTGATAAAGTAATTTAATAGAATCAAGAAAACTAATAAAACCAACTTCATTAATTGCCATAAGTTCTTCTGTTGTTAAAAGATTAAACCAAAAATAAGCCTGCTCTATGGGATGGGTGATAATCCTTAGTCGTTCATTATCGATAGGATGAACCTCACTCAATAGGATGATGTCTTGCATACAGCCCAAACAACGAGAAATGATCGTCCCTCCTGATTTGGCTAAATGGTGGATGATTCTAAGATTATTTTTCATGATGATTTGGATTCTCCAGCAAATGCATTTCAAATCATGACATCTAAATTTGTTTTTTACGATCAGTATCTGAAAACTTGGCGCAATAAGACGAAGCAATTATTTAAGGTAACCACTTAAAGAACGCAAAAAATTTAGTGTGATTTGTGGTAATTTACAATATCGCTATTACATCAAAAAAGCAATACTCACTTCCGCAATAAACACAAGGAAGTCCTTCACTTGTCATTAAAGAGTCAAGTCGATTTCCGATGCTAGTTGGCATCTATTCCTTCGATGGCTAGACTATGATAGAAAAATCTGGAATAATCTGAAATCAGTTTAGTCATCGCAGTTTTGTCTTCAGATGCTTCCCATTGTTGGTATAGTCATCGGGAGACGAATTCATCAAACTAGGTTTAGGTTTTTCTTGTGTCGATCAAAGCATCAAATTACGAAAGGTTTTTGGCAGAATACAGTAACCGAGAAGCAGCGATCGCGCTCCTCAAACAATATCGTCCCTATTTGGAAATGTTGCCAAGTCTGCGTCGTCCCGAAAAAAGCATCATTACCATTCCCCTGCCCCTCATTCGTATCCTTGCTCCCAAATCCATCGCAGAAAGCGGTTTTAGTACCACGCCTCCCCCACAAACGATTGCATTACCCTGTGATCTAGCGATTTTGATGTGTGACCCCGAATGGCAAATCAAACTAGGGGCTGAAATTCTCATCTTTATTCACCGCCCTGACGAAGATTTTTCTGATTTCTTGATGCGTTGGCGCAATAGCCAGATTTCTCTCAATCAAAACTATGAATGGTTAATGCCCCTCCACGAAGAACATATTTTTAGTGAGGTCGCCGAAAAAGTCTGTCCCCTCTTTATTATTTTTGAACAAACGCCTCCCCATATTCGACGGGGTTTAGAAGGAGCCTATTTGCCCTATTTATTGCAACAGCCTTCCATTGAAGTTTTACAAGAAATGTCAGAAACCATGCTCGAATAATGTTTGTTTCACAACTTTGCCCGCAAGAGAAACTCATAATCTCCCCCAGGTTCTAGCTGATAATCACTCCGCTCTAAAAAACGGCCCAGGGGTTCATAGATCAAGGCACGACCGAGAGACGGTTTAACCAGCAGTTTGCCTCGCCGAAAATGCCATTGAAACTGCCACTCATAATCGGCGGCTTTGATTTCTCCTTCCATTTTGCCCTCTTGCCAAGATTGTTTGGTGACACGAAGATGGGCGACGGTTTCGGGTACGTTTTTATGGGTCACAATTCCTGGAAATCAATATTTTTGCATAATATAACCTATCAGTCCCTGCGATCGCCTCTAGGAAATTTAGTGGCTCCATTGTTCAATCCCAGAGTCCTACTATAGAATAGTGTAGTTAACCAACTCTAACGATGGGTAGGGGAGGAAAAAACCTTGGATGAACTCAGATCAGCACTGGAGTTGGCGACGGAAGATGAACTTCAACAGCTGACTCAAATACTCTTTTCGCGCAAATTTAATCCCCTTGATTATTTAAAAACCCCTGAGCCGATCGCCGTCCAGGGTCAGGACTTGAGCCTTTGGCTGGATTCCCTAGAAGAGCGTTTTCGCTATCTGGCCGCTGATGGATTTACCGTATTGCGGGGCAAGACCCAGACCTTTAGTTATCGCGAAACCCTGATCCGAGTCGTCATTATTTGAAAGTTCCCTACGCCAATCAGATGACGACGACGGATATTGAATCAGAAATTTTTCTCCATTTAGTCAGCAAAGCCTGGAAACAACTCCCCAAATCGGAACAAAAAACGCTTTCCGTCCAAATTCAACGTTCTTTATTAGAATCCGTTGCCCCTGAACCGCTCCCTGTCCAATTACAGCATAATCCTGTTAATTTATTACTCAAAGGCAGTAGCGCGATCGCGGTGAGTTCTGTCCTCAAACCTTTTTTGTTGAAACAGATCATCCAGCAGTTTACCCTCCACACGGCCCGTTATCAGATCGCAAAAACGGCTCTATTGCAGGGAGGAAAAGCGGTTACTGTCCAACTAGAAAGCCAATTAGCACTCCAAACTGCCAAACATGGCATGAGCCTGACTGCCGCCCGTTACGGTGCTGTAAGAACAATTTTCGCCTTTGCGGGGCCTGCGCTCTGGGGATGGTTTTTAGCCGATCTGGGTTGGCGGGCGATCGCCACGAACTATGGCCGCATTATTCCCGTCATTTTTGCCCTTGCCCAAATCCGTCTGACCCGTGAAGATTGTTGGCAACCTGCCTAGAATAGTCAAGATTAACCCGAAAAATGATATAAGTAAGAACTCGATTGAAACTGTAGGTTAAAGGACAAATCGTTAAAAAAATGGGAGAAGAACCGATACAACAGGAAAAAAACGGCTTAAAAATGCACATTGATCGCCTGTCCCCAAAATCCTTACAAAAAGAATGGCTCGGTTTGAAATGGGGAATGGTAATTTTACCTTTTAATCCAATTTTATCGTTGCCTGGACTCCTATTTGCCCTATTCGCTACCTGGAAAAAGAAATATAAACGCCTGATTAATCGCCCCCTGGGGATAGGCTTGGGAATCTTATCCCTTTGGTTAATTTTGACGACAATTTTGGCAGATAATCGGGGAGAAGCAGCCCTCGGTTTAGCCAATTTCCTGCCCTATTTTGGCTTTTTGCTTGCCTGTAGTCTATTATTACGCTCTATTTCCCACTTGCGACAATTGGCTTGGGTTTTAGTCTTAGGTTCTCTGCCGATGATTATCTTAGGCTTTGGGCAAATTTTTGCAGGGTGGGAAAGTCCTGCTTTTTTGAGAATGATCGGTTCAAATTTGATTGCTCACGGCCGTCCCGAAGGTCGTATGTCTTCATTGCTGATGTATGCCAATATTTTTTCGGCTTATTTATTAATGGTTTTACCCTTAAATTTGGGACTATTGACGGATTTTTATCGAAATTGGCAGAAAAATAATCAAACATTTCCGACATGGTTACTCGGTTTACTGGGATTCACTGCTTTGAGTAACGCGATCGCCCTTTTCCTGACGGATTCTCGGAGTGCTTGGGGAGTTTTATTTTTAATTGTTTTAGCCTTTGCCTTGTATTGGGGATGGTACTGGTTGATTGGGATCAGCGTGGGAGTTGCTGGCCTCGTGATATGGGCTTCCTGGGGCCTTTTGCCAAAGAACCTCTACGAAAAATTGTCCCTGAATATTTATGGTCGAGATTATCCGATGAAATGTATCCCGATCGCTACATGACGGCTTTTCGTTCAACCCAATGGGAATTTGCTTGGAATATGATGCTCAGTCGTCCGTTCACAGGTTGGGGCTTACGAAATTTCACTCCCCTATATCAAGCCAAAATGAATGTTTGGTTGGGTCATCCCCATAATATTTTTGTGATGTTACTGGGAGAAATCGGGATTCCTGGACGCTTCTTTTTGTTGGTTTAGTCGGTTGGATCATGTTGAATGCCAGCCGCTTACTCTTGGTTTGGTCTCGTCAGTCGCGATCGCAAAAAAAACAACGGGATCACCTCTTGTTATTGTCCTACCTCATCGCCTTTGGCAGTGTGACCCTTTATAATCTTTCCGATGTCACTATTTTTGATATCCGCGTGAATCTGATCGCCTGGATCTTACTGGCGGCGATCGCGGGAATTGTCAGTCGTTATCAACGCTTATTGCCGCCTTTACGGAATTTACAATCTCCCATGAAATAATTCAATAATATCGAATCACGACCAGATTTTGGGCGATCGTCGGGGATTTGGCGATCGCAGAGATCAACAAAAACAGTATTTTTTCCTTTCAGTTACTAAAACCCTGTAAGATACTACAATAAATAAAAGAAGCAACTACGCCAACGGGTATAGTTACTTCTTAACAATCTAAAAATTCGAGTTAAATTTAAACTTGAATCTAGTATCAGACGTTGCTTAGTTCGCACCTAAACAATGTCTTTTTTTTTGACCTTAGATTTCTTCGTCTTCCGCGTCAACCTGTTTGAGGTGAATGTGTTTGCGACCGAGAGTGATCTCAAACTCATCACCCGCTTGGAGGTTCATTTTTTTGGTATAAGCAGAACCAATTAATAAATTGCCATTAGATTGGACACTGATGCGGTAACTGGCGGAACGTCCACCCCGTCCTTGACCATTGAGGGTACTATCGAGATCAATTCCTTCTGCGTCAATTAAGGCGTTGAGGAATTTCATCATATTGACCCGTTCGATACCATTTTTAGTTTCGGTATAGTAACCACACTCTCTTGCTTTGTCTTCCTTGTTTAGGTTGCCCAGTTCTTTAACTTTTTGGATTAACTCAGGGCCAGTTAGGGGTTTGGTTTGGGTTGTTTTAGGCATCTACTTTAATATTTAGGAATGAATAGTCTAGTGGACAAGTTTTAGAGTTGCAGTAGTAATAAGCTCCCTAAAAAAAGTTGCAGTTACTATCTCTCTCTAAACTTATCTTACACGCTTAAAGTAAAATTTATTCACTTTTTGACTAAATTAATTTTAAACTTTTTGGGCAATTTTACTCTAGCATCTAATTATGATTGATGACTATTTGACTTTTTCTCTTTTTCTAGAGAACTGGCCTGATGCCTATCTACAACGGAGATAATTATAGATATAGATACGGATAACTTCCAAGATAACTTGACGATTTAACCAAGACAATGAAGTTAACAACCAAAAGTCACTATAGTGTTAAAGCTTTACTTGATCTGAGTTTACAGTCAGATTATGGGCCAGCTTCCGTAAAAGCGATCGCAACTCGGCAAGATTTACCCGCTCCCTATTTAGAAAAATTACTCATGGAAATGCGTCGGGCGGGCTTAGTCCATTCCCTTCGAGGAGTCCAAGGTGGCTATCAATTAGCCTATCCTCCCCATCAAATTTCCCTCGGACAAATTTTAGAAGCCGTCGGAGAAACTGTTGATCCCCTGCCCCATTATCAGCCCGATGTTGAGCAAGCGGAAGATTGGGTGACTTTCAGTTTATGGAAACAACTCCATCAAAAACTCAAGGAATCACTTTATAGTATTACCTTAGCGGATCTTTACTATGATGCTCGGAGTTGGCAGGCATCCCAGGACGAAGAAAGCAATTTTATCGTTTAGACATTTGAGGACATAAATTAATGGAAAAATTAAGGCGATCGCTGAACTACGAAGGGGGCTGTCATTGCGGTGCCATCAGGTTTAGGGCAATTGTCACCCAACAGAAAGCCATTGATTGTAATTGTTCAATCTGTCGTAAGAAAGGTTTTTTGCATCTGATTATTCCCCAATCAGATTTTACTCTCCTCCAGGGAAAGAAAATTTGAGTACCTATACCTTTAATACCCACACTGCCAAACATCATTTTTGTCGTAATTGTGGCATTCATCCTTTCTATCATCCCCGTTCCCATCCCCAGGATATTGATGTTAATCTCCGTTGTTTAGATGGTGATATCTTATCTGAATTTACTATCGAGATTTTTGATGGCGTGAACTGGGAAGAGAATGTTAGTAAAATCCAGAATAAATCAGAAACGAGTTTTTCTTAAAATGTCAAGGGATTCAACAGAATTTTTTAGTTACTGGATATTTAATCAAAATTCATGACGGAGAATCTAGGGGCAATTATTTTAGTTAGTGCGGCGATGCTAGATTATTTCATTGGTGATCCCTGGGAATGGATTCACCCCGTCCAGGTGATGGGATGGAGCATTAATTATTTTACTCAATGGAGCTTGAATCGTTGGCAACAGAAAGAGCCGCGTCGTTATGTCGGAATTTTACTCGGATTGGTGATAATTTTTGGGAGTGCCGCGATCGCCTGGGGACTGATTCAACTAACGCAACAAATCCATCCTTTGCTAGGAATAATGGTTGAAATTATTTTGCTGGCTAGTTGCTTTGCGGGAAAAAGTTTACGAAACGCCGCCCAAAGTGTATTAAACCCCTTAAATCAAGGAGAAATTGAAGAGGCTCGGACTAAACTCGGTCAGTTTGTGGGTCGAGATACGGAGCAACTGAGCGTTGAGGATATTCTACGGGCAACCCTAGAAAGTGTGGCGGAAAATACGATTGACGGAGTGACCTCTCCTCTATTCTATGCAATTTTAGGCGCATTCTTCTCGCCTATTGGTACTGTTTTTCTCGTGATCGCCTATAAAGCAGCCAGCACATTAGATTCCATGATTGGCTATTTACGAGAACCCTATACCGACATTGGTTGGTTCAGTGCCAAGTTTGAAGATTATTTAACGTACTTACCCTGCCGTTTAACGGTTTTCACCCTAGCCTGTCTATCGGGGAAACCCCAGCCAGTTTTTGGAAATTTGTCGTCGGGACGCACCCCAGGATGTCAGTTTGAATTCAGGTTGGAGTGAATGCGTCTATGCCGCCATTTTAGGGGTACAGCTAGGGGGAATGAATTCTTACCAGGGCGTTCCTAAATTCAAACCCTTACTGGGCAATCCCGACCATCCTATTACCTCTGCCACTGTCGAAAAGGCCTTTCACTCTCACCCGTCAGTGTTTTTTGCTCTGGCTGGCGATCGCGATCGGGCCTCTCTCCTGAAAAATCTTTTATTTTAGACTTGACAGTTTACGGATAGGGTCTGCTAAGATAATAAAGGTCTTGACACGTTGGGGTGTCGCCAAGCGGTAAGGCACCGGGTTTTGGTCTCGCCATTCCTAGGTTCGAATCCTAGCACCCCAGTTAAATTAAAATTTGTCCAACCTATCAATCCAAAGGGAAGGTTTTCCGTAAGCCTAATTTTGCTTTAACTGGAATTTGCTCCCCCTACCAACACCTCCCATTGATTTATTCTTCAAGGGAGTCTGGTTGTTGATCCCCATCAAGACCATCATTTTCTAGAAACAACCTTATAAAGGTTTGTAACTTACCCCGTTTAATATAGGGCCAGCCTCCCTGTTCTTCCATATCTTTGTAATGCGTACAGATCCTTGCGAGTATTGGGCAAAGAAGGCTCAAATTGTTCAGCACAAATACGACGGTGTAGCCCTTCTAGCGTCCGCAACAGAGCCAACAGTTGATCGCTGTCATCCCCGCATTCCTTCGCGATCGCATCCACTCGGTCAGCAATCATCTTTAGCTCGTTTTCCAACAAATGCTCGTTCATCTTTACTAGATACGTCCCGTTTGACCCACTAAATTATTCCATCCCTCACTATAAAAGATTGGGGAACCAAAAGAATTCTGAATACCATAACGCTCAGAACGTCCCGAAAGTTTGGTAAAGTAGATACCGATAACATTAGCCTAACTTGCTCCAGATATAATTAATTGCTTTATGCGTAAGCCCTATCAGGACAAGATTTTACTAATTTGAGATTGACTAAGCGAGGTTGACCATGAGGTTTCGTGCATTAATCGTAGCCTTTCTGTCTTTTTTTCTAGGTATGCTCACCATCTTCAATGGCGGATCAGCCCTTGCTCTTGACCGAGAGCAAATGACCTATGACGAAATTGTCGGAACTGGACTAGCAAATAGCTGCCCCACCGTTACCTCTTTTTCAAGAGGAACGATCCCCGTAGAAAGTAATAAAACCTATAGTGTCTCTGATTTATGTATCGAGCCACAGCAATACTTTGTTAAAGAAGAACCCCTTAACAAACGTCAAGCAGCGGAATTTGTCGAAGGAAAACTCTTAACTCGATATACCAGCAGTCTAGAGCAAATTCGGGGTTCCATTTTTGTTGATGAAAATGGCGTTTTAACCCTGAAAGAGAAAGATGGGATTGACTTTCAACCAGTGACAGTTCTGTTACCAGGGGGAGAAGAAGTTCCCTTTTTCTTTACTATTAAAAAATTTGTTGGCAAAACTGAACCTGGTTTTACCTCTATTAATAGTTCTACGGATTTTGTTGGTAGTTTTAAAGTCCCCTCCTATCGGGGAGCAGGTTTCTTAGATCCTAAAGCTCGCGGTGTTTATACGGGTTATGACAATGCGGTGGCTTTACCTGCATCCGCAGATAGTAAGGAACTCCAACGTACCAATGTTAAACAAACGCCCATCGGCAAAGGAACCCTTTCTCTCCAAGTGACTCAAGTTGATGGCGACACGGGAGAAATTGGCGGAATCTTTGAAAGCGAACAACCTTCTGATACGGATTTAGGAGCGAAAAAACCTGTGGATGTCAAGATTCGCGGAATTTTCTATGCTCGTATTGCGCCTGAAGATTAATGTTTAATAGGGCTTTTACTTCCTAAGCAAGGAGGGTGACCATGCCCTTCTTTTTTTGTGCTTAATATTCTCCTGATCAGTTCATCAAACGGCGATCGCGCCCTGGGGAGTCCGTTCAACAGATCATCCCTATTTCCAAGAACTCAATACCATCAGCGGATAATTGTCTAGGGATAAGTCGTTAATCATTTTTTATAAAGAATTGTCAATTATCTTTGATGCAATTTTCTAGTAACCAGGCAGAAAAAGTAAAGATAAATCAGAGACAGAATCAAGGTATAGCCAGTCTAAATGAGATGTGAACAGGCAACAGATGAAATCGTTTAATTTCCAAAAGCTCAATTAGCTTCTCTCTATGACTTCTGTTAGAAATAAAGAATAAGTCAAAAGAGCTTGGAGTTTTCACAATTGATTTAGGTTCGCTATATTTAGAAATTTTCCACTATAGCAACAGCCTAAATTCTATCTAGTTAAGCAGCAAAAATAAGCCTTTATTCCTTTTCCTAAAAAACTTAACTTATTTTGAATTTTGCTCTCTTTTCTTTTATAATAATTGAGAATTACCTAGAATAACGACAATTTTAGTCAAAATAGTTTTGTAAATTCCCATCTCCGTATAATTAACTAGGAATCTGGCGTTTCTTTCTCCAAACCCCCTTGAAAATTCTGTTGTCCTATCCTGGATTTATCATTATGATTTGGGAAGACTAAAGTTAATGAAGCATCAAACTCCTTTCTATAAAGGTCATTGCTCTAAGTAACCCTATTGATTAATAATCAATTTTCTTTTCAGTCTTGAAAATTATGACTACCCTCGCGAATGAATCCTTAAAATTTGAGACCCTACATTTATTCCAAGAGTACCGAACTTCTGGAAACACCAAACTTCGTAACCAAATTATGGAGTTGAATGTCGGTCTAGTCCGCAAAGAATCTCACCACTGGGTGGGTCAATGCCTTGAAAGTTATGAAGATTTAGTTCAGGTGGGTTGCCTGGCCTGCTTAGGGCGATCGAACGATTTAATGTTGAAAAAGGCAGTGCCTTTAGTAGTTTCGCCATTCCCTACATTAGGGGTGAAATTCAACACTATCTTAGGGATAAGGGCTATTGTGTCCGTATTCCCAGACGTTGGTTAGAATTGGGTCAACAAGCGGCCACAGAAACAAAAAATTTTCAAGCTCGTTTTAATCGTCAACCGACAGAATCAGAGGTTGCCCAAATCTTAGAAATTTCTCTGAGTGAGTTGCGGGATATTAAATTGGCACTTCAAAATCGAGAACCGATTAGCTTAGACATCAAGGTTGATCAAGACGGAGATAGTCTGACGAATCTAGGAGATTGTTTAGCGGATGCCGATTATCATAGTTTTCAATTAAGTCAAGAAGACCAGATCCGATTACAGCAAGCAATGGCCAACTCGAAGACCGTACTCGCAATGTTTTAGAGTTTGTTTTTCTTCATGACCTGACCCAACGGGAAACGGCTGATCAATTGGGCATTAGCGTTATTACTGTATCCAGACGCTTAAAAAAAGGATTGGAAGTGTTACAGAAATCTTTAATGTCGGAAGTTTTTTAATTGTCTTTTGGTTGAAATTGCTTTTTCGCTAGTTCTGGGTTGACTTTGATATACTTAGGACTAGCGTTTTTTAATGTCTAAACCTCATCAATTTTGAGAATTTGAGTTTTTAGCCCCCCTAGCCCCCGAACTTTGGGGGAAAAATCAGAATCGTACTCTGGTTAAGTCCCCCAGAATTGGGGGATTTAGAGGGCAATAATGACGGGTTGCGAGTTAGGTGGGGTTTACTATAACTAAATTGACTTAAATGATAAGGAGTTGATCAATGTTTGGATTAGGGTGGACGGAAATTGTGGTTATTCTTGTTGCTGTGATACTGATTTTTGGTCTGAAAAAATTGCCTGAAATCGGTGCGGCCTTGGGGAAAAGTTTACGGGGCTTTAAGGAAGAGGTGGCTCCCGATCGCGATGAATCTTCCCCCGATTAGAGTTATGGGATAAGTCATGCGAATTTATGGAAATCGGGAATTAAAAACTTTAGCAGGTGAAGTTGCTCGTCCGACAACGGGGAAGGTGAGACAGGCTTTATTTAATATTTGGCAGGGAAGCATTCGGGATTGTCGATGGCTGGATCTTTGTGCGGGCAATGGTTCGATGGGCGCAGAGGCTTTATGTCGGGGAGCCAAGGAAGTTGTGGGAATAGAGCAGTTGGGGGAAGCTTGTGTTTTAATTCGGGACAATTGGCAAAAGGTCGCCCAATCTGGTCAAATTTTTGAAGTTTTGCGGGGGGATGTGCTGTATCACTTGTCTGGTTTGCAGGATAAGGGATTTGATCATATTTATTTTGATCCGCCCTATCGAGGCTCGCTTTATGTTCCCGTTTTAAGCGCGATCGCCGAAGGAAAAATCCTAGCAGATTCAGGAGAAATGGCGGTTGAATATAGTCGCAAACTCTGGACACCCGCAGAAATCCCAGGATTAACCCTTTGTCGAGAAAAACATTACGGCCATAGTTCCCTGGCGTTTTATCAGGTTGCTACCCAAAATTAAACGGTAAAATAGGGATAAAAAGATTGTCTTTGTCCATTAATCATCCCCATGTCCCTCAAATATCCCAATCCTCCGACATTACCAACTTTTAAACAAAAAAATCTTTGGTTACAGGCCCTAACCCATCGTTCCTACGCCAACGAAAATCCAGGCAATGAGCATAATGAACGCCTCGAATTTTTAGGGGATGCGATTTTACAATTTGTTGTGGGAGATTTTCTTTATCGGCGTTATCCTCATTTTGCTGAAGCCGAATTAACTCGGTTGCGATCGCAATTAGTAGATGAAGTCCAGTTAGCGAAATTTGCCCAAATTTTAGAGATTGGGGAGTTTATTCGTTTAGGAAACGGGGCTAAAAAAAGTGGGGAACAACAGAATCCTTCCTTACTTAGCGATACCTTGGAAGCCATTATCGGAGCCTATTTTCTCGATGCGGGCTTGGAACCTGTGCGCGAATTTATCCATACTTTGCTCTTGGGGGTTGTGGAAGACTTTCAGACAACCAATTCTTCTAGCTTTAAAAATAATCTAATCGATGTTAAAAATCAGTTACAGCAGTGGGCTTTAAAAGAGTTTGGCCCTGATGGACTTCCTGAGTATTTTTTAATTGAAGAAACGGGGCCTGATCATGCGCGGGAATTTACCTTTGGTGTCCGTATTCAGAATAAAGTTTATGGTCAGGGCAAAGGAGTGAGAAAACAAGAAGCCACGAAAGCCGCCGCGATCGCCGCCTTAGAAAAAATTTACGGTTAATCTGCCAAATTTTACTGAATCGCCAAAGGATTTCCCGAACGATCTACTACCATAATGTCCCACTGACCATTGTTCGCCACTTCAAAGGCAATGCGATCGCCGTCGGCACTAATAGTCGGATTGCGGGTTTCCGTGTTTAACATGGGGGTTAAATCGCGTTTTTGTTGAGTTTCGCGGTCATAGAGATAAATATCGGATTTTCCCTGACGACTGGCAGTAAAAACGATATAACGGCCATCTTCGGAAATGGAAGGATGGGACGCAATTTCATCCAAGGCATTCAACCCAGGTAAATCCATCAAACGGCGAGTCTGGGCGTTAAATAAATAAATGCTCTGGGAACCGTTGCGATCGGAGACAAAAACTAGATAAGGCGAGGAAATTTGGGGTGTTAATTCCTCGGAAGGACTATTTAAGCCGCGTCCTGCATTGTCAAAGGGAAAGTTCAGATAACGGGGATAACCGCCACAACTGGTTAAAAGGCTGGTTAACAAAATGATGGGAATTAGGCTAAAATTTCTCCACATTCGGCAATAAATGAAGATTGAGTCAGAATAACCGCAAATTGGGTCGCTCCTTTAATAGTTTAGGGTATTTTTTGCTTTCTTCGTTGTGATGCGATCGCCGAAGTTGTTTTGTTTCTGACAGTTTGAGGCTAGAGCGATATGTTAATCTATATTGCTGAGGTTTTTTAGCGGAGATCGCGACTAAACTTGCAGAGTAAAATATTAGCATTAATCCCGTTTCTGAGTAATTTTGAATTAGGATACAGAAATAAGACATTTCTAAAAGCGGGAGACTATTTTGTACGGAGCAGATCCAAAAGATAAGCATCCGATGAAGGGATTTCCACAAATCTGCTTCATCCAAAACACTGTATCAAATTCTAATATCATTATTGGAGATTACACCTATTACGATGATCCAGAAGACTCGGAAGATTTTGAGCGTAACGTCCTGTACCACTTTCCATTTGTTGGAGATCAGCTAATTATTGGGAAGTTTTGTGCTTTAGCCAGAGGCGTAAAGTTCATCATGAATGGTGCAAATCACAAGTTAGATGGATTTTCGACCTATCCGTTTGAGATCTTCGGCAATGGCTGGGAAAAAGTTGCTCCTCAACCTGAAGAATTACCATACAAAGGCAATACGATCATTGGAAACGATGTGTGGATTGGCTATGAAACTGTGATCATGCCAGGGGTACAGGTGGGAGATGGAGCGATCATTGCGGCAAAATCAGTAGTGGTAAGTGATATCCCTCCCTATACGATTTTTGGCGGTAATCCAGCCAAGTACATCCGTCAACGCTTTGATGATAAAGTAATTCGATCATTACTGGAAATAGCTTGGTGGAATTGGGAAATCGAAAAGATTACACGCAATTTGGATAAGATCCTATCGGCAGATATTGAAGCGTTGATCAATTGTGAGTAGAAGCGCAGCAGCACGGATCTGTTATCACGAGGCAATCTAACATAACGGTTTTATGAAAATATCGAAATCAAGAAAAGTTTGTTTCAGAAATAATAACTAAATAACTATGACTAATCTATTAGAAAATTACACCCCTATTCCCATCGCGCCCCCAGGCTTCAAGTCGGGATTTATTGGCATTGTGGGCCGTACCAATGTGGGGAAATCGACCCTGATGAATCAATTAGTGGGTCAAAAAATTGCCATTACTTCCCCCGTTTCCCAGACGACTCGTAATCGACTCAAGGGAATTCTTTCAACGGATCAGGCTCAGATGATTTTTGTGGATACGCCTGGGATTCATAAACCCCACCACGAATTAGGGAAAGTTTTAGTAAAAAATGCCAGAAGTGCGATTAATTCCGTTGATTTATTATTATTTATTGTGGATAGTTCCGTTCCCGCAGGCGGCGGCGATCGCTTTGTTACCGAACTGTTAGAAAAAACTGAAACCCCGATTATTTTTTGTTTAAATAAAACTGACCAACAAACGGAAAATATTGAAGCCCTAGATGCCAGTTATCAGGCATTGAACCTAAATAAAACCTGGCCCATTGTTAAATTTTCGGCTCTAACGGGAGATGGACTAGATACGTTACAAAACTTAATTTTAGAAAGATTGGAAGAAGGCCCCTATTATTATCCCCCCGATTTAGTGACCGACCAGCCCGAACGGTTTATTATGGGCGAATTAATCCGTGAACAAATTCTCTTGCAAACCCGTCAGGAAATTCCCCATTCAGTGGCGATCGCGATCGAAAAAATCGAAGAAACTCCCCAACGAACCAGTGTTTATGCTGCCATCACTGTCGAACGGTCTTCCCAAAAAGGCATCCTCATCGGAAAACAGGGAACCATGTTACAGGCGATCGGTACAGCAGCCCGTCAACAAATCCAGAAATTAATCGCAGGAGACGTTTATCTAAAGTTATTTGTCAAAGTTGAACCCCAATGGCGACAATCTCGACAACAATTGCTAGAATTTGGTTATCGCATCGAAGAATAACTCCCTCGAAAAAATATTGAGATAATAATTGTTACGACAGTCCTGGGTACATTAAAACCATGAGTGTTAGTAACCAAACCATAGGCAATTAACCTCCTCAACGCGGCAGGAAAAGAAGACATGACCAGTCATGACCCAGGACAAAACCAGGATAATTGGTTTGACGACGAGATGGAAAGCCTCTTTAATGATCTAGAGGCAGAGGATTCTAATAACAGTTTAGATAACGACTTAGATCAATTGGTCAATCTCTTTGACGATGATTTTCCTGAGCCTGACCCCTCGGTTCCTCTATCTAGCCCCCTGAGCAGAGGAAGCCAACATCCCCAACGGATGACGCTCTCTCTCGATTCTCGCAATGCGGGACTCGAAGACCTTTTTAGTGAGAACCCCGATCTAAAAAATGCCGAACTAGACCCCTACGAAACCTCTAGTTGGTTAGATTTTGGGAGTATCCCCGACGCTGAACCCCAAGGAACCCAATCCGAAGCAGATTCTAAGCCAGAAGATTCTCTATTTGAAATTGACGATCTTTTTGGTGATGTCGAAATTCATGGGGAACCTATGAGTTTTGAAACATTCATAGACGACCATCCTACTTCCGTGACAACCTCCGAACTGGATGATCTACGGGACTTATTAGGAGTTGAAGAAGAACCCGTCATTGCTCGCCACAAAACCCCGATTAGGACTACCCCGACCAGAATTCAGGAGAAAACTTCCGTCTCCGCCCTTCATATCAGCCCTTCCCTAGATTTATCCAAACCCCTCCCAGTCTTTTTTTATGATGGCTTAGAGACTTTGGAAACCCTGATTTCCCAGCCTCCTCTTCTAGGCAATGTTGCGAAGCTTGATATCAAGGCTCTAGAAGCTCTCATTGACGCGCCTTGTCGAGTTCCTGATGCAGTTGCTCCCAAGGTGGTTGCGCCTAAACCCGTTGCTCCCCGCGCGATCGCCGTCAGTAAACAATTTGCATCAGAAACAGAAGATGAATTTAAGGATCTAGAAGCCCTGCTAGAACAGGCCGATCGCACAATGGGCGGGCCTCCCACAATGGTTACGGTGGGTGGTCAACGTTTGCAACCCCGTAGTCGTCCCAGTAAGACTAAATCCTTTGAACAGACCATGCGGGTTCCTGTCAAACAACTGGATAACTTGAGTAATCTGATTGGGGAACTGGTGGTCAAACGAAATCGTTTAGAGCAAGACCAGGAACGTCTGCGTCAATTTTTGGATAATTTATTAACCCAATCCCAAAACCTGAGTGATGTGGGCGGAAGGATGCAGGATTTGTATGAACGAACCCTACTCGAAGGAGCCTTGCTGGCCAGTTGATCGCCCGATAGAGGGAATGCAAAATCCAGCTTTTCGGGTTCCTATACCACCTTTTCAGGAAGTTCCAATGATGGACTAGATGCCCTGGAAATGGATCGATTTACGGGTTTTCACCTGCTTTCCCAAGAAATGATTGAATTGATTGTGCGGGTCAGGGAATCCTCTTCTGATATTCAGTATTTGGTAGATGAAACGGATCAAGTTGCCCGTTCCTTGCGCCAGGTGACGACCCAATTGCAAGAAGGAATGACCAAATCTCGAATGGTTTCCTTTGCTCAAACGGCGGATCGTTTACCCCGTGCAATTCGTGAAGTTTCCATGAAGTTAAATAAGCAAGTGAAACTTCAGGTAGAAGGGCGAGAAGTTCTAGTCGATAAGATGATTCTGGAGCATCTCTATAATCCCATGACCCATCTGGTCAATAATGCGATTACTCATGGGATCGAATCTCCTGAAGTTCGTCGCAAAAAAGGAAAACCAGCAGAGGGAAAAATCACAATTCGGGCGTTTTTGCAAGGAAATCAAACCCTAATTATGGTTTCCGATGATGGAGCAGGAATTGATGCGGAAAGAGTGAAGCAGAAAGCGGTGGAAAAAGGGTTAATGAGTCAGTTGGATGTGAATCTTCTGACGGAACAGGAAGTTTATGAATTATTATTTCATGCAGGATTTTCCACCAAAGACAAGGCGGATGATTTTGCGGGACGGGGCGTGGGTCTGGATGTGGTGCGGACGAGTCTGCTGGATATACGGGGATCGGTGACCATTGATTCTGTGTTGGGTCAGGGAACGACTTTCAATATTCGCTTGCCCCTTACCCTTAGTATTTGTAAGGCTCTCTGTTGTCTGAGCGATCGCGCCCGTATTGCCTTTCCGATGGATGGGGTAGAAGATACGAAGGATTATCTCCCCAGTGATATTGTGCAAAACGAAGAAGGACAAAACTGTATTCCTTGGAATGATGAGCTATTGCCCATTTATCGACTCCAGGATTTATTAACCTATCATCGTCAATTGAGCAGGGGAAGTGTTTATGGAGGCAAACCAGAGGATGATATTGTCGCGATCGTGATTCTGCGGGGCGGCGGCAGCAATGTCTTGGCTGTTCAAGTAGATCAGGTGGTTGGTGAAGAAGAAATTGTCATTAAACAAATTGAAGGCCCCATTCCCAAACCCCCTGGGATTGCAGGGGCAACTGTCCGAGGAGACGGGAGTATTATGCCCATTGGGGATGCCATAGAACTGATTGAAATTGCCCAGGGTCGGATGCGGGTCGATACGGGCAGTAGTCTCTGGCGCAAAACCATTGTTCCGAACCTGAATGAAGCACAAATAGAGCCGACTGTACTGATCATCGATGACTCCATCACCGTCCGCGAACTACTTTCTCTCAGTTTTAGCAAAGCAGGTTATCGGGTGGAACAAGCCAGAGACGGACAAGAAGCCTGGGAAAAACTACGCTCTGGTTTACCCTGTGATTTGGTCTTTTGCGATATCGAAATGCCCCGTATGAACGGCTTAGAATTGCTTTCTCATTTACAAAATGATGAACAACTCTCCAGTCTTCCCGTGGCCCTATTGACCTCGCGGGGAGCAGATCGTCACCGTAAAGTGGCGGCCAAACTGGGGGCAAGCGGTTATTTTACCAAGCCCTACACCGAGAAAGATATTCTGGATGCGGCCAAACGGATGATTCATGGAGAAATTCTTCTTCAGGGAAGTGTCAAGCAACCCCATTCCTTTATCTCTCGTTTCAAACAAAACCAAGCCAAACAGACTATCCCAGGTCAGCAACCTCCTAAATCCTTTGACGATGAAGATATTACGCCCAAGGTGTTAATTATTGATGATTCGGTGATGGTGCGAGAAATGTTATCCCTCACCTATCGAAAAGCAGGGTATCAGCCAGAAGTGGCCCGTGATGGTCAAGATGCCTGGGAAAAACTGCGATCGGGTTTACTCTGTGACTTGATTCTCTGTGACATTGAAATGCCCCGCATGAATGGTTTAGAACTCCTTGATCGCATCCAAGAAGATCCGAATCTCTCTAAAATTCCCGTTGCCATGATTACTTCACGGGGAGCGCAAAAAATGCAACGTCTCGCCGCCGAAAAGGGAGCCAAGGGCTATTTTGTGAAACCCTATATTGAAGATGCTTTATTAGAAGCGTCCCAACGATTAATGGCAGGAGAGGTTTTATTAGATGTCAGTGTGTTAGCTGAGGATTAAAAATATTAATCAGTGGAAATTAATTCTCACGAGATCTCTTTTTTGTTGGATCGGTTTGTGATCTCGTGGGAACAAGTTAGCGGTTTAAAAATTTAGGCTTAATTTAGACTTTAATGAGAATAACATTTCCCTCAATTTTGGTTTGATAGGTTTTGAGATTGGCTTTTGGAGGCTTACTCGTCACAACCCCTGTAGAGGTAAAAGTCCCAGGATGACAAGGACAAGCTAGAATCTTTTTATCTGCTTTCCACTTGACCGTACAACCCTCGTGGGTACAGGTAGGATTTACCGCAATAATGGTGTTACTCCCTGGTTCCTTAATCAATAAAACTGGCCCTAGTGGGGATTTTTTATTGAGTAATTGTCCCTTTTGTTCTAATTCTTTGACCGTACCAACGGGAACAAAGCCATCGGGACGTTTCTCTTTTGTTCCTTCTGTTGAGGCAGTCACCACCTCAGGCGTACAGGCGATCGCACCACCAACACCAACCAAAGTAACAAATTCACGACGATTCATTAATTAATCTCCTTACAAAATTTAAACTTGAGTAGATACTACACCTTTAGTTCTATTATCTAACGTAATTGAATAAAAAACTAGTCATTTGTTCTTATAACATGACACTTAAAACTAAAATTCTATTCAGTGTAGCAATATTCAAAAAAAAAGCAACTTATTATGATATTTTACAACTCACAAAATCATCGTTAATGTCACAATAGAATATTAACGAAAACCGAAAATTTAGTCACTAAGTCATTCTTTCTTTTTCTTTTTCTTTACCGCAATAACCATGAATATTTTGCCCATTCAAAAACTGCGTCACCTTACTCAACTAGATATCCAATCCCGATGGTATAAAACTTCTGAGACTGTTTTAGGCTCTTCTTTTTGCGCAGAAATGAGGGAAATTGCAACCTTAAATGAAAATAATTATATCGTGTGGCCCAAGGGTCGTCAGGTGCAATGGTTAACGCAAAAAATTACAATTCCTGAAAATTTAGCAGGTTATCCCCTAGAAGGTTTTGGTCTCAGATTAGCGTTAACTTGGTGGGCAGAAGATGCCCAAATTTATGTTGATCAACAATTAGTCCAAGCAGGTGATTTATTTGATTCCAGTGCTAGGGTTTTATTAACGCCCTTGGCTCAACCTGGGGAAGAAATCACTGTCACTCTTCGCCTAGTCAGTCCTGCCCATGACATCGGAGGATTAATGCGATCGCGTTTAATTTATGAAAGAGATTATCCTGAAATTGATCCTGGCTTCATTGCTGATGAATTAGATATTTTAAGTCAATATCTAGAGGCATTTGAACCCGATAAAATACCTTTTTTAGAAGAATCTTTGCAAGCGATCAATTGGGAAAATGTGAGTTATCTTCAACTCTTTGATCAATCTCTGATTCAACTTCGTCAAACCTTAAAACCTTTAGCAAACACAATTAAAAAACGTCAATTTCATCTCATGGGTCATGCCCATCTTGATATGGCTTGGCTCTGGCCCCTAGCAGAAACCTGGGAAGTGGGAGAAAGAACTTTTCGTTCCGTTATCAATTTACAACAAGAATTTCCTGATCTTAAATTTGGTCATACTAGTCCTATTTTATACGAGTGGATAGAAAATCATCGCCCTGATTTATTTTCACAAATTCAAGAAGCCGTTAATCATCAAAGCTGGGAATTATTAGGCGGAATGTGGGTCGAACCAGAGGTTAATTTGATTTCGGGAGAATCTTTAGTTCGTCAATTACTCTATGGTCAAAAATATTTTCAAGAAAAATTTGGAGCGATTAGTAAAGTGGCTTGGTTGCCCGATAGTTTTGGTTTTTCTTGGCAACTACCCCAACTGTGTGAGCAAGCAGGAATTGAATATTTTGTAACGGGAAAACTCCATTGGAATGATAGTACCAAATTTCCGCTAGGAGCTTTTTGGTGGCAATCTCCCGACGGTACAAAATTATTTACGGCTATGTCTCCTCCTAATGTGGCAGGAGTGATGGATACTAACCCGATTACAATGGTCAATTATGCCGTAAATTGGGAACAACAAACAGGATTACAGGATAGTTTTTGGTTGCCTGGGGTAGGAGATCACGGCGGTGGCCCTAGTCGGGATATGTGGCAAGTGAAACATCGTTGGCAGCACTCCGATTTTTTTCCACAAATTAAGACCGCAACTGCCTTTGATTATTTATCTAATATTAAAAATCAATTATTAAATAAACCTGACAAGATTTCCCTCTGGCAGGATGAATTATATTTAGAATTTCATCGGGGTTGTTATACGACCCATGCGGATCAAAAACAGCAAAATCGGCGGTGTGAAGGATTACTCTATGAAGCAGAAATCTGGTCATCTATTGCTCATATTCTTGATCAATATACCTATCCTAAAGATAAATTAGAAAAAGCCTGGAAAAAAGTTTTATTAAATCAATTCCATGATATTTTACCCGGCACATCGATTCCCCAGGTTTTTAAAGATGCGAATCAAGCTTGGGATTCTGTACAAAAAATTACTCAGCAAATTATTGATCAAGCTCTAGAAGCGATCGCATCTCAAATTGATTTTTCCTCGGCTCCCCAGGAAAATGCGAAACCGATTGTGATTTTTAATAGTCTAAATTGGATGCGATCAGAAGTTATTCATTATCCTGTTGAGTCAGAAAATTGGGTAATTTATGACCTTGACGGCAATTTATTACCTTCCCAAATAACCTTTGATCATCAGCTTTGTTTTCTAGCGAGTAATATTCCCTCCTTGGGTTATCGAGTGTTTTGGCTTTGTCCCCAGAAAAATTTAGATGTATTAGCTCAACAGAAAGAGCATTCAGAATTTATCTTAGAAAATTATTATCTTAAAGTCAAAATTAATCCTGAAACAGGTGAAATTGACAGTATCTTTGATAAAAATTATCAAAAAGAAATTCTGAAAAATTCAGGCAATCAATTACAATTCTTTGAAGATAAAGGTCAATATTGGGATGCTTGGAATATCGATCCTAATTATGCTCAACATCCGTTACCGAATGGCATTTTAAAATCGATTGAAATTCTAGAATCGGGGCTAATGCACCAACGAATTCGAGTCATCAAGCAATTTAATCAATCAGAATTTTGTCAAGATTATTGTTTAGAGATTAATTCCCCTATCCTGAAGATTATTACTCAAGTTAATTGGCAAGAAAGCCATGTTTTGGTTAAAGCGGCTTTTCCCCTCACCCTAGAAAGTGAGCAAATTTATTATGAAATTCCCTGTGCCGCGATCGCCCGACCCACTCGACCTGAAACCGACGCAGACAAAGCAAAATGGGAAGTTCCCGCGTTACAATGGGCTGATTTAACCGATATTGACCAAAATTATGGGGTAAGTTTACTGAATGACAGTAAATATGGCTATGACGGCCAACCGAGTCAACTTCGCTTAACGCTTTTACGCAGTACGGAATGGCCCGATCCCCAAGCGGATAAGGGATTACATCAATTTACCTATAGTATCTATCCCCATAGTGGAAACTGGCAAACTGCAAAAACGGTTCAACGGGGTTACGAGCTAAATCGTCCGCTTCGCATTTTTAGTCCTGGGGAAAATAGTTATCTATCACAAAATTCTTTTAAAATGCCTTTGCCTCCTGTTCATGAATTCCTAAATATCAATGTTCATCATCTTTGCATAATGGCTTTAAAACAAGCTGAATTCAATCCAGAAAGTTGGGTTTTGCGGGTCTATGAATCGGCGGGAAAAGTTGCAGAATTAGGATTTAAAAATAATTTGAACTTAGCGATCTCAGAAAACGTCGATTTATTAGAACGAACAACGGATTCGGTAACAGAGATTCATCCTTGGAAAATTGCCAGCTTTCATCTGATCATTAAAAAAGGTGATCGCCCTGGACTTTGAACATTAATGCAGCGATCGCGATCCTCATTTCGGTCACCTAGCCACTAAATCTGTCCCCTAACCCGTTGATCATTTGTCCCAAGTCAGGATTTCGGACGACTAGTGGTAAGATGAAAAGTCGATTCTCTGTACTCCACTGAATCCAGGATAATAAAAAGACACCTGATGTAGATGGGTCTTAAAATTTATAAGATGATCCTCCCCGTCCTACGGACATCCCCCTTATATAAGAGGGGCAGGGAGGATTGATCGCAAAATGTGTTTGGTCACGGAAGGTAATCCTTTTAGATGAGTTCTACCCTAGCGAAAATGCCCGATTCCCCTGCTCCCGTTGAGTCCCAACCGATTATTTTAAAAACCTTACCTGATTTTCCTATTTCAGGGGAGCGTTGTCGGCCCGCATCCAACAACAACTTGATTTATTGCTCTTGGCGATCGAAGCGTTGGAACTAGGCGGCTCGGAACAGATGTTAGCCACCGTCGAGCAGCTTGATTTACAAACGATTATTAACCATCGATTGACGCTTTGGCGATTACGCTCCACCAATCCCTGGCGACGTTCCTATAATCGAGTCCCCTTAACCCTAGAACAGGCTAAAGCTTTAGTGATCTTAGCCAGCCATCGGGCCAAACAACTAACGGTGAAAATTCGTCAACTGTTGTTAGCAGAACAGCAAATGCGGGAAAAAGGCTTGCCTGTCGCTAATCATTTTCTGTTATCTGAGTATTTAGACCAATTCCGTTCCCATTTTCGGAGTCGGATGAATGTGCGCCGTGCTAAAGTTTCTATTTACCTCGATTCGGAAGAAGCTTTGGATGAATTTGCGTTGTCGTTATTAAAGCAATTGTTATTTTGTACGGGAACAACGGGAATGCAACGGTTTTGGATTAGTTTGTTTGATGGAGAGGTCGCATGAATATTCGTCGTCAATATAGTCTGCCCAATTGCACGCTTGTCCTAGAGGGATTGAGCGATATGAATAATCCCCTGGATAATAATCTTTCCATTGTGGTGAATGTGGAATGTTATTTTGCGACAATAAATCAAAAATTAGAAGGGGGACGGGCTTTTTTAGAAAGTTTAGTGAAGGCGGTGAATGCCTATGCTCAAGAGTGTTTGAGTGGGGTACACCATCCCAGGGAATCGGGGGAAGAGGGCGATCGCGTCGAATTGACGGCCTTAGACAATGGATTTTTACACCGTTTGACCTGGTATTCTTCGGCAGAACCCAAAACAGAGCCTGTTTCTTTAGATCTCACAACGGTACAATTTTTTGATTTGGTAGAAGCAGTGGATCAATTTATCGCCGATAGTCAGGCTCTCCCCGATTTTTCAATTAAGCTCCAACCCGTTTCCCGTCGTTATCGTCAACCCGATGAACCCCTGGTTCAACGAGCCATTCCTGCCACAATGGGTCTCGTCGGCATTGCGATCGCGACCCTGATGGTGTATTTCCTTCCCATTCCCGAAGTCAAAAAACCCGAACCCAAACCCCAGGCTAGTCCGACCCAAACGGCACCAACGGGCCAGACAACCCCTCCTGGTGCGGCTCCCCAACCGCCAAAACCTTAAATCAAGAAGGGAAAAAATCTTATTAGATTCCCAGACGAAAAAATGTCAAAAAATGTTAAAACTATCTTAAGATTAAACACATAATGCAACATTAAGTTTGTTAATTATCCACTGAAAATTTATTTAAGGAATAACTTAGGAGGACTTTTATGGCTCTTGTACCCATGCGGCTGTTGTTAGACCACGCGGCAGAACATAATTATGGGATTCCCGCATTTAACGTCAATAACCTGGAGCAAATCCTTGCGATCATGCAGGCGGCTCATGAAACCGACAGCCCCGTTATCTTCAAGCTTCCCGGGGGCGCGGAGCTATGCTGGTGAAAACTTCCTCCGTCATCTCATCCTTGGTGCGGCGGAAACCTATCCCCATCTCCCCATTGCCATGCACCAGGATCACGGAAATAGCCCTGCCACCTGTTACTCTGCAATCCGTAATGGCTTTACCAGTGTCATGATGGATGGCTCCCTCGAAGCCGATGCCAAAACCCCTGCCAGCTTTGAATACAATGTCAACGTTACGGCAGAAGTCGTGAAAGTTGCCCACGCGGTTGGTGCAAGTGTCGAAGGTGAACTCGGTTGTTTAGGTTCCCTCGAAACGGGTCAAAGGCGAAGCAGAAGATGGCCATGGTTTTGAAGGTGAGCTGGACCATTACCAACTGTTCACCGATCCCGAAGAAGCGGTTGAATTTGTCGACCAAACTCAGGTTGATGCCCTCGCTGTTGCGATTGGAACCAGTCACGGTGCTTACAAATTTAGCCGGAAACCCACGGGTGAAGTGTTCGCCATCAGCCGCATCGAAGAAATTCACCGTCTGCTGCCCAACACCCACTTGGTCATGCACGGTTCTTCCTCTGTTCCCCAAGAATGGATTGACATGATCAACCAATACGGTGGTGCGATTCCTGAAACCTATGGTGTTCCCGTTGAAGAAATTCAAAAAGGTATCAAAAATGGGGTGCGTAAAGTCAATATTGACACCGACAACCGTCTTGCGATCACGGCAGCCTTCCGGAAGCGGCGGCTAAAGATCCCGCCAATTTTGATCCCCGCCACTTCACCAAACCTTCTATCAAATATATGAAACAGGTTTGTGCTGAGCGCTATCAACAGTTCTGGACAGCAGGCAACGCGAGCAAAATCAAACAATTGACCTTAGATGATTATGCGGCTAAATATGCCAAAGGTGAATTAAGCTCCACTGCTAAACAAGCGATCGCGGTTTAATTCTCTGGGTACGAAGACATAATATAGTCTTGTGAAATATGGGCAAGGGGCTTAAGCCCCTTGTTAACCAAGCTTTGGCTATACCTCACTTGCATCAATTTCCCTATATTATATCCCTACAGTTTTTTGTATGTCATTACAATGAAATTTGCTGCAAATTTATCTAAAAATTGATTCTCTCTTTACTGGTTAAGGAGAGTTTTTTTTTTCTTAATTTTGGGTTCAGTTTTTATGCCAAAAATTCATCGTCAAGCAGGACAAAATGTTCCTGAGTTAGCATTCAGGAGAAGAAAAAAGGCGATCGCCTACTGAGTTTCAGCAGAGTTAATGCTCATTGCTTCTTTACTTTTTTGTCAAAACTGTTGAGATTTTTTTAAAATCATCACTGTCTTCCTTAATCTTGCGATTTTTGCAAATCTTTTGAATCTTTTTATCCAAATCTTTAAGAAAATATTACGAAATGTAACGTATAATAACGAAAGTGATTTAATAACGCGGAGACACAAGGAACTATCGATGCGAGTTGCGATCGCCGGAGCAGGATTGGCGGGACTGTCATGTGCTAAATATTTGGTTGACGCAGGATTTACCCCCATTGTCCTAGAACGACGGGATGTTTTGGGTGGTAAGATTGCGGCCTGGAAGGATGAAGATGGAGATTGGTATGAAACAGGACTGCATATCTTTTTTGGGGCTTATCCCAATATGCTGCAATTGTTTAAAGAACTCAATATCGAGGATCGGTCTGCAATGGAAAGAGCATTCGATGATCTTTAATCAGCCCGAAAACCGGGAACCTACTCCCGTTTCGATTTTCCTGATATTCCTGCGCCCGTCAATGGTCTGGTGGCGATTCTGAGAAACAACGATATGCTAACCTGGGCAGAAAAGTAAATTTGGTTTGGGATCTGTTGCCCGCGATTGTCAAGGGTCAAAGCTATGTGGAAGCGATGGATCAATATACTTTTCGGAATGGATGAAAAAACAAAATATTCCTGCGCGGGTTGAGAAGGAAGTTTTTATTGCCATGTCTAAGGCATTGAATTTTATTAATCCTGATGAAATCTCAGCGACTATTTTCTGACTCGCTTAATCGCTTTTTACAGGAAAAAAATGGCTCAAAGATGGCTTTTTTGGATGGTTCCCCCACGGAGCGGTTGTGTGAGCCGTTAGTGGAGTATATTTGCGAAAGCGGTGGAGAAGTCCGCCTCAAGGCTCCCTTAAAGGAAATTTTGCTAAATGCCGATGGCACCGTTAAGGGTTTTCTGATTCGAGGACAAGACGGCGCAGCCGATGAGGTGTTTACGGCAGATCTTTATATTTCAGCTATGCCTGTTGATCCTTTGAAAACCATTGTTCCCTGCCCCCTGGCGCAGGTTACCAGAATTCGAAAAGATCGAAGGTCTTAGAAGGGGTTTCTGTGATTAATCTCCATCTCTGGTTTGATCGCAAATTGACCGACATTGATCATCTGCTTTTTTCGCGATCGCCTTTACTCAGTGTCTATGCCGATATGAGTAACACCTGTAAAGAATACGCTAATCCCGATCGCTCCATGTTGGAATTGGTTTTAGCCCCTGCCCAGGATTGGATCACGAAATCCGATGAAGAAATTATTACCGCGACCCTAGATGAACTTAAAAAATTATTTCCCCAGGACTTCACGGGCGATAATCCCACCAAACTGCTTAAATCCCACGTGGTTAAAACGCCGCGATCGGTTTACAAGGCAACCCCAGGACGGCAAGATTGTCGCCCCGACCAACGCACCTCGATCGCTAATTTTTATTTAGCAGGAGATTTCACCATGCAACAGTACCTCGGAAGCATGGAAGGAGCCGTATTGTCGGGTAAGCAAGCCGCCCAAGTTGTCGCAGAAGATTATTTCGCGATCGCGCCCACAAAATCGCTCAAGGAAGCCTCTTTTGTGCAAGCCAGTTAGGGAGAATAGGAACAAACTTAGTAACCTCTAACTTTTTCACTGACAAAAAGACATCTTGAATGAGACAATGCTAAATGGCTAACGGTCAAACCACTCCTAAAAACTCAGTCATCGGCTTCGATAACTGGTCATTGACCCCTGAATATCGTCCGCCTTTAATGCTGCAATTGCCTAAATCATCCCCTTCCACCCAAGCTTTGGCCTTTATTGATGAGGCCTACGAACTCTGTCGTCAAGTTACGTCCCAATACGCCAAGACGTTTTATTTAGGAACCCTTTTGATGCCCCCCGCCAAACGCAAGGCAATCTGGGCTATTTATGTCTGGTGTCGGCGGACGGATGAGTTGGTCGATGACCCCCAGGCGGCTTTACGACTCCTGAGACCTTGGATGAGTGTGAGCGGCATCTGGAGGCTCTATTTGCGGGTCAGGCAACGGATGATATGGATGTGGCGTTGGTGGATACTTTGCAACGTTTCCCGATGGATATTCAGCCGTTTCGGGATATGATTGCGGGTCAACGCATGGATCTTTACCGTAGTCGTTATGAAACCTTTGAGGATTTAGACCTCTATTGTTATCGGGTGGCGGGAACGGTGGGTTTGATGTCGAGTTCTGTTCTCGGTGTCGATACGAGTTGTAGTCCAGCACCCTGGCAGTCGGATGCGGTGTATATTCCCCAGGAAGAGGCGATCGCGTTGGGCATTGCTAACCAATTAACGAATATTTTGCGAGATGTGGGGGGAGGATGTGCAACGGGGACGAATTTATTTGCCGTTGGAAGATTTGGCGTTGTTTAATTACACGGAAGAGGATTTGTTGAAGGGTGTCAATGATGAGCGTTGGCAGGGTTTAATGAAGTTCCAAATTCAAAGGGCTAGGAAGTATTATGAGTCTGCGGAAAGGGGAATTCGGGCGTTAAATCGAGATTCCCGTTGGCCTGTGTGGACGGCGTTGATGTTATATCAAGGAATTTTGGATGTGATTGAGGCGAATAATTATAATGTTTTTGATCAACGGGCTTTTGTGCCAACGCCTAAGAAGATGCTCTATTTACCCATTGCCTGGTTGCGATCGCAAGCTTTGTAAATCCATTTCTAATATTTTCTAACGGCTTTGTGGAAATAGGGGTGATAGATTTATCATATAAAGTTCAAGGACGAACCCAATTCGCCCCTACAGAAGATTTTTTGGGAGATTGTAGGGGCGCAAGCCTTGCGCCCAAAAGTAGCTTTTTTGTAGAGCTAGTTTAAGCTGTTGAGCATTTATAGTCATTTTAGATAAGGATGAGACAATAAAAAAATGATGTATACTGGTTAAAAAACATAAAAGGATTGAAAAATATGCCTTACAGTCTAGACTTAAGAAAAAGAGTGATAGATTTTGTGGAAAAAGGAGGAAGTGCAACCCATGCAGCAAAAATCTATCAGGTAGGCAGGGCAACAATATATCGGTGGTTGGGAAGAGAAAATCTAGCACCAACAATAGTAGAACATCGTAATCGAAAATTAGATTGGAAAGCGTTAGAAAAAGATGTAAAAGAAAATCCCAATGACAGATTAGTAACGAGAGCAAAAAAGTTCGGAGTGCATTTAAGTGCAATATCCTATGCATTAAAAAAGATGGAAATCACCAGAAAAAAAAAAGAATTACGTTACCAAGAAAGAAATAGAGAAGAGCGTATCAAGTATTATAGAATGCTGAGAGAACTGATTAAGATATACGGAAGTGGAAGTCTAGTATTTATAGATGAATCAGGATTTGAAGAATTTCAAGCTATTTTGTACGCTTGGTCAAAAAAAGGCAAGAAAATCTATGGAGAAAAGCAAGGAAAGAGAGGAAAGAGAGAAAATTTAGTAGCGGGAAGAAGAAAAGGGAAAAAAGATTTTATTGCACCAATGATATTTGAAGGAAGTTTAGATGCGTCGGGTTTTGAAGGTTGGTTAAGTCTATTTCTGCTACCTTCACTAGCTATACCATCAATACTAATTATGGATAATGCCCCGATTCATCGAAAGACGGTGATCAGACAGTTAGTAGAAGAAGCAGGGCATAACATCATATTTCTTCCCAAATATTCTCCTGATTTAAACGATATTGAACATGATTTTGGTGCGCTAAAACGAGCGAGGATGTATGCTGACCCTGGCACATCTCTCGACGAAATTATCCGTCAATACTGTACCGCATAGTGTCTCATTCTTATTTAAAATGACTATAAGTCCTAAAATTCATGGAATCAGGGCATAATAGTATTTTCTACAGAAATTTTCTCCGAATCGAATTTTTTCTGAATTTAGAAGAGTATGATTGCCGAGCCTAAATTATTATTTCGCTTCCATCCAGTTTTTTCCTGCATGAATTTCAACAACCAAGGGAATACTCAGAGAAACCGCTTCTTCCATCGTCGTTTTGATTTGGCTTTCTAAAATCTCCCATTCTTCTGGGGGCATTTCAAAAATCAATTCATCATGGACTTGTAATAACAATTTGGCTTGATAATTGGCGAGAATTTTATTCAGCTTGATCATAGCAATTTTAATCAGATCCGCACTAGACCCTTGAATCGGAGCATTCGCCGCAGACCTTAAAAGTTGACCATCCGTATAGTTAAAATCGATCGCCTCCAAATCCAAAGATTGGGGATCAACGCCCCGTAATTTGCGTAAACTCTGACTGCCGAATTCAAAATAACTGCCGCCTGCCCTCAATGGTCGTCACAAAACCATCAGCGATCGCGCATTTTTTCATCGTTTCTAAATAGTTAAAAACCTGGGAATATTTTTGTCGATAGCGATCGATAAACTTGCGTCCTTCCTCTGAACTGACTCCTGCTTCCCTGGCAAAACGTTGCGCTCCCATGCCATAAATCACGCCAAAATTAATCGTCTTACCCAGATTTCGTTCGGCTGGCGTAATGACTTCTTTATCAAACAATAATTGAGCCGTTACTTGATGGACATCTTGATGATTGCGGTAGGCTTCTAATAAAACAGGTTCCTGACTTAAATGGGCAAGAATGCGTAATTCGATTTGGGAATAATCAGCAGATACTAAAATCCAATTTTCTTGAGGAATAAATGCCTGACGGATTTTGCGAGAAAATTCAGTCCGAATCGGAATATTTTGTAAATTAGGATTAGAAGAAGAAAGGCGACCCGTTGTCGTAACCGTTTGATTAAAATCCGTATGTAGCCGTTGAGTTTTGGGGTTAACTAACAGGGGCAAAGCATCAACATAGGTCGATTTCAGTTTAGACAGAGTGCGATGATTCAGAATTTCATCAATGAGGGGATGATCTCCCTGTAACTTTTCCAAGGTCGCATGATCGGTAGAATAACCCGTTTTAGTTTTACGGGATTTTTTCAGATTTAAGCCTAATTTCTCAAACAAAATTTCTCCTAATTGTTTAGGAGAGGCTAGATTAAACTGTTCTCCTGCTAATTGGTAGGCTTCTGTTTCAATTATATGCAAATCTTGTTCTAATTGTTGAGAAAGTTCTTGCAAATAATTAACATCAATGCGAATTCCCCGATCTTCCATCGAGGCTAAAATTGGCTCTAGGGGTTGTTCAATGGTTAATAAGAGTTTTTCAAGTTCAGACAAGCCCGATAATTCTGCTCGTAATTTAGGAACCAACAAAAGGGTACTGTAGGCATCTAAACCACAATAATTCGCAACGATTTCAATGCTCACATGGGAAATATTTTTACCCTTTGGAATGCCCAAATCTTTATAACTCAATGCCACAATATTGGGTAAATAGCGGCGACATAAATCGGTTAAATTATGGTTCTGTTCAGGGTGCAACACATAGCTGGCTAACATGGTATCCAACACAACGCCCTGAATATTAATTCCTTGATGTTTAAAAATCAGTCGGTCAAATTTTGCATTCTGAAAAACCTTGGGATAGCGATCGCTTTCTAGAATGGGTTTTAAGGCTTGTAAAACTTCTGATTTACTCAATTGCTGACCTTCGCTATGTCCGATAGGAAGATAGGCTATATCGGTAATGCTTTCTCCCCAAGCACAACCAATTCCCACTAAATCGACGTTAATAGGGTCTAAACCAGTGGTTTCCGTATCCCAGGCAACGGGAAATTCAGGATTGGTATAGTTTTGTAATTTTTGGACTAGATGATTGAGCTTTTCGGGAGTATCAATAATTTCTGGCTGAATGATCGTCTGGGCTTGGGTGTAGGAAGGATTGGGGACGATTTTTGTAGTAGTTTCAGTCGTATTAAAAAGAGAAAGTTGTTGGGAATCACTCGTTTCAATTGGCGTAATAACCGATGAAGTTGGTGTAACAATTTTTCCACCAAACTGCACTTGTAATTGATTTAATTTTTCTAAAAAAGTTCTTAATTCTAATTTTTCTAAAACCGATTTCAGCGCGGCAGTATCAAAACCTATTAATTGGAAAGTTTCTAGGGAATTTTCTAAGGGTACATTAGTGACAATTTCTGCTAAATGACGGGAATGTTCCGCATCGGCTTTACCTGTTTCTAATTTAGTTTTAATGGCTCCTTTAATTTTGTCTAAATTTTCATAAATAGCTTCTAGCGTTCCGTATTCATTCAACAATTTTACAGCCGTTTTTTCGCCGATCCCCCGTACACCAGGAATTTATCCGATTTATCTCCACAGAGAGCTTTATAATCGACAATTTGGGCGGGGGTAACTCCCATTTTAGTCTTAACAGCTTCTTGATCAAATTCGCTATAACCTTCACTGCCTTTTGCTTGAAACGGATTTCTTTCTAAATATAAAACACTAATATTTTTATCAGGATCAACTAATTGAAATAGGTCGCGATCGCCACTTACAATTTTAACTTGATAATTGGCTTGGCTGGCTTGATGGGCGAGGGTTCCTAAAATATCATCGGCTTCGTAACCCGCGTAGGTAATCGTTTCTAAATTTAAGGCCGCTAATAATTCCCGTAAATTTCTGAGGTCAACAATAAAATCTTCGGGGGTTTCCTCTCGGTCTGCTTTATAGTTAACGTCGGCTTGATGGCGAAAGGTGGGTTCTCTTCTATCAAATGCGATCGCGATCGCCTGGGGTTTCTGAGACTCAATCACCTGAACCAGGGAATTTAAAAAACCAAAACACACACTGGTCGGAATCCCACTGACGGTACGGAGTGGCCCTTTTCGAGACAGCGCGAAGGCATAGTAAGCACGGAAAGCGAGGGAATGACCATCGATCAGAATCAGTAGCGGGGCAGAATTAGACATAGGGAGTAGGTAACAGAAAATCTCGACCCAGTAAAGCTTTCAGAATAGAGATTTCCTTATTTTACTCTGCTTCAACCGAGTCTAGATTTCAGGATCAATTTAAACAGAATTCGGGACAGGATCGGCCGTTTTTTCAATTAATTTAGCGGCACTCACTTCTCTCGCCGCTTCGATAAACTGAGCCACCCGAATGGGATCAATCGTTTCATGAATCATTCCTTGACGTTTTAGGGAACTAGCAACGATCGCCCCATCGGCGGCCTGCATTAGCTGGCCAATATTATCCCAATTTGCGCCACTGCCAATTAATACGGGGGTTCCTTTGGCGGCGGCGGTGGCGAGTTCCAAATCTTCTAGGGTAGGAGGACTGCCCGTTGCCCAACCCGAAAGAATCACGGCATCAGCCAGACTGCGTTCAATGGTGTCTTGAACGGCCGTTGTTAAATTGGGCGTTCCCAAGGGTCGGGAGTGTTTGACCAAAACATCTGCAAAAATCGCAATATCGGAGCCTAATTCTCGACGAAATCGTAATATTTCATGGGCATTTCCCTCAATTAATCCCTGATCCGTTGCCATGATGCCATTGAGGACATTGACTCGGATAAATTGAGCATTAACACAGGAGGCGATCGCCAAAGCTCCCTTTGCGTCATTCCGTAAAAGATTGAGACCAACGGGAACGACCACAAGATTCATAAGGCGATCGACAATCAAGGTCATGGCACTAATGACGGCAGGATTAACCTGATCCTTGGTAAAGGGCGCATCAAAAAAATTTTCAACAATAATGCCATCAATTCCCCCTGCGGCAAGGGCTGTGGCTTCCTGTTCTGCTCGTTCAATAACGGCCTTAAGACTACCTCCCCAACGGGCTGAAGTGGGTAAGGGCAACAGATGAACTACGCCGATTATCGGGTTTTTAGTTTGGAAAATCTGATTTAAGTCCACTGCACTGAATATCCTGATGCACCATTGGGCGGTCGGCACGTATTTTATAGAACCAATTTAAGATCTTACCGTAAATCCGTAAATCCTCCATGCTTGGATCTCAACCCGCCCTATTTTAAACCGACGATCACCAACTGTCTCTACGCGATCGCGAAAAAAAATTTATTTTATTCGGTTAAGTCAAATCAATCAAAGGGAAAATTTTAGAAAATAGAGGAATAAAAGAGAGATTTAAGAAAATTGTTTTTCCTTACGCATTGAGTTACCTTAAATAGGCAAACTTGATCCTTTCCACGCTTAAGCCGAATGCTGAGACTGATTACCGATTTCGATGGCCCGATCATGGATGTTTCCGAACGATATTATCAGGTCTATCAATACTGCCTAAAACAAGCTCAGGAGCAGGGACAAGGGGTCAAGCAACTTTCCAAGTCCGAATTCTGGGAACTCAAACGCGCTCAGGTTCCCGAACGACAAATTGGATTGATGTCGGGCCTAGAGGCAGAACAAGCACAAAAATTTACCCAATTACGCCGTCAAACGGTTCATACGCTTCCTTATCTAGTTTATGACCAACCCGTAGCTGGCGCGATCGCGACCTTAGAAAAAATTCAACAACTAGACATTGATTTAGTGGTAATGACCATGCGGCGGGTTCGAGAACTAGATGCGGCCCTAGAGAATTATGATTTAGGGCGATTTTTTCCGCCCCAACAGCGTTATTGCTTGAGTAATGATTATGTCAAGACAACGGACGTGGAAGACAAGCCTCGCTTAATGGCAAGGGCGATCAAGCAATTAGCCCCCTGTGAAAACGTCTGGATGGTGGGGGATACGGAAGCAGATATTGCGGCGGCCAAAAGTTATGACATTCCCTTTGTCGGTGTGCTATCGGGAATCCGCGATCACGATCGCCTAGAACACTATCAACCCAATTTTATTGTTAATAATTTGGGGGAAGCTCTAGAGCTAATTTTAGACGCGATCGGCTAATCTTCCATTGAGTCAAACGCATTAGTTAAGAACCTCTAACCTCCATACTGTCAATTTGTCATCCTAATATGTTAGAATCGTTACAAAATATTACTAACAACTCCTAAACGTACCTCCAGAGTCTATATGTCCCTTCCCATTCGCAATATTGCCATCATCGCCCACGTCGATCACGGTAAAACGACCTTAGTTGATGCACTCCTCAAACAATCTGGCATTTTTCGCGAAGGGGAAGACGTTCCGATTTGTGTCATGGACTCCAATGCCCTAGAACGAGAGCGGGGAATTACCATCCTTTCTAAAAATACCGCCGTTCGTTATCAAGACACCCTCATTAACATTGTTGATACCCCAGGCCACGCCGACTTTGGTGGAGAAGTTGAACGGGTATTGGGAATGGTAGATGGTTGCGTCCTGATTGTGGATGCCAATGAAGGCCCCATGCCCCAAACTCGCTTTGTATTGAAAAAAGCCTTGGAAAAAGGATTACGCCCGATCCTGGTCGTCAATAAAATTGATCGCCCCCGTGCTGACCCCAACACAGCCGTTGATAAAGTTTTTGATTTATTTGTGGAATTAGGCGCGGATGATGACCAGTGCGATTTCACGACCCTCTTCGCTTCGGGTTTAGCAGGTTACGCGAAAGACTCTTTAGAAGATGAAGGAGTTGATATGACTCCCCTATTCCAAGCGATTTTACACCACGTTCCGCCCCCGGCTGGAGATCCCACTAAACCATTGCAATTGCAGGTGACAACCCTCGATTATTCCGACTATTTGGGACGGATTATTATCGGTCGGATTCACAATGGAACCATTAAATCAGGTCAACAGGTCGCCCTGGTTAAAGATACGGGAGACATTGTTAAAGGTCGGGTGACTAAGTTATTAGGCTTCTCTGGTTTACAACGAGTCGAAATGGAAGAGGCTAGTGCCGGTTATATTGTCGCAGTCGCAGGTTTTGCAGATGCGAATATTGGTGAAACCCTGACCAGTGCGGATGATCCTCAAGCTTTACCGTTGATCAAAGTAGATGAACCAACCCTACAAATGACGTTTTCCGTCAATGATTCACCCTTTGCAGGTCAAGAAGGCCAATTTGTGACTTCTCGCCAAATCCGCGATCGCCTGCACCGTGAATTAGAAACCAATGTGGCTCTACGGGTCGAAGACAGTGATTCTGCTGAAAAATTCCTCGTTTCAGGACGGGGGGAATTGCATCTAGGGATTTTGATTGAAACCATGCGTCGGGAAGGCTACGAGTTTCAGGTCTCCCAACCCCAGGTAATTTTCCGTGAAGTTAATGGCCAACCCTGTGAACCCTTTGAATATTTAGTCTTAGACGTTCCTGAAGCGGCTGTGGGATCTTGTATTGACCGACTGAATCAACGTCGGGGTGAAATGCAGGATATGCAAAAAGGCACGAATAATCGTACTCAACTAGAGTTTATTATTCCCGCGCGGGGTTTAATCGGTTTTCGGGGTGAATTCATCCGTATGACACGGGGTGAAGGCATTATGAATCACAGTTTTCTCGAATATCGGAAACTGTCGGGAACGGTGGAAACTCGTTACAACGGGATTATTACCGCTTTTGAAGAAGGAACCGCAACTTTCTACGCCATGAAAAACGCAGAAGATCGAGGTGTTTTCTTCATCACGCCTGGTACAAAAGTTTATCGCGGCATGATCATTGGGGAACATAATCGTCCCCAGGATTTGGATCTAAATGTTTGTAAAGCCAAACAATTGACAAATCACCGTTCCGCAACAGGGGATGAATTGGTGCAATTACAAGCTCCCATTGAAATGAGCCTAGAACGGGCTTTGGAATATATCGGCTCGGATGAGTTGGTGGAAGTTACGCCGAAGTCGGTTCGTTTACGCAAAGTCAGCAAGCAAAAGGTGGCCAAACGCTAGGCTTACTTTCAGGACTTTTCTGCTAAATAAACTTATTAATCCCCCTCGATCTTTGAATTTTGGGGGATTTTTAATTGATTTTTTCTCCAGATTCTTAACTTGATGGGGCGATCGCATTACAACAAATCATTTTCCATCAATTTTTACTCACGTTCATAACAATTTTTCCAAGCCATACACCAAGGTTTTTAAGTTAATCACTTTACGAATTCCGAGCAAAACCCCTGGCATATAACAAGCTCGGTCAGTCGTGTCATGACGTAACGTATAAATTTGACCAGGAGACCCAAAAATAATTTCTTGATGGGCTAATAATCCCGGTAAACGAATACTATGAATATTGATATTTTCGGGGCCTAATCCGCCCCTGGCTCCCGTGATAATTTCTTTTTCATTAACTAACATTGGATTATAGGTTTTGCCTAATTCTGCTAACATTTCTGCGGTTTTAATGGCAGTTCCACTCGGTGCATCGGCTTTTTGATTGTGGTGCAATTCAATAATTTCTACATGGTCAAAATATTGAGAAGCCTGAATTGCCGCTTGTTGCATCAATAAAACCCCGATCGCGAAATTAGGCGCAATTAAAACCCCTGTACTGGCTTTATCCGCAAATTCTGTCAGTTCTTCAATCTGTTTCGCACTTAATCCCGTTGTTCCCACCACTGGACGCACCCCATAGGCGATCGCGGAACGAACATTTTCATAAACCCCATCAGGATGGGTAAAATCCACCATCACCCCTTGAATTTTCTCCTGGGTCGCCAACACCAAAACACTCTGTAAATCATCCAAGACTGGCACTTCCAACGGGCCAATACCGACAATTTCGCCAATATCCTGTCCTCTAAGATTAGGATTGGCATCAACGGCCCCCACAAGCATCATATCTTCCGCTTTAGCAACGGCTTTAATCACTTCCCGTCCCATTTTACCCGCCGCCCCATTGACGACCACTGGAATTAACGCATCATGAGTCATGGTCTTTAATTATCCTAAAAATAATACTCAACAAAATCTTTAATCTATTATCCCCCGTTTTCATCCAGTCCTTATAATTATGCTTAAAATCTTCAATATTTCCCTTTATTTTTTAATCTTTTCCTGTGATCATTTGCTGTTGGTGTTCGGTTAAAATAACGACTTGATTTTGTACTTCTAAAACATCCGTTTGTAAATAATCGTATTCATTTTTTAAATAGCTTAAGCAGGTTTCTAGAGAATAAATTTCCTGACGTTTTTCCAACAGAATTTGAGCTAGACGATTATTTTCTTGGTTATAAATTTCTAGATTATTTTGTAGGTTTTGGCACTTTTTTTCTAATTCTATTTTGGATTGTATAAAATTCTGCACTTCTGATTGGAGATGATTTTCTGCCGTCATTAGTTCATCTAAATTAGTTGCTCGTAGGGAGTTTTTTTTCTCCAATTCCTGAATTTCTTGCTTTAATTCTTCTTTGTACTGGGCTTTTTTGAGGATATCACTTTGTAATTGTTCTAATTCTTCTCGAATGAAACCGCAACTATTTTCGATGAGTTTCATATTATAATTCGTTTCAACGAGACGTTTTTCTAAGGATTCTTTTTGATAGTTAGCTTGATCAATTTTGTTGGATAGTTCAGCTAAGACCGTCTCTAATTTTTGTTTTTGGGGTTGAAGTTGGGCAAACAATTGATAAAATTCGTCCCGTCTCTGGTGTAAGTTAGAAATATGATCCACCAAATAAAATCGTTCCGTTTTCAGTCGATTGCTCTCTATTTCCATATTTTGATTAAAGCTTTGGGCTGAGGCGATCGCCTGATAAAGTTGATTCTCATAATTTTCTAAATTCTCTAGCCGTTCTTCCAATCCCCAAATTTCTTTAACTAACGCTGTTTTAAGTTGTTTTTGTTGGTAATGAAGCCGTTTTTTTCTGACCCAATTTCCCCCGTAGGCGGCGGAGACTGCAACGAGTCCCATCGTCAAAGAATTTTTAACATTCTTCGTAATTATCAAGCCCAAAGCGATCGCCACCACAATAGTCGCTACTGCAAAGCACGCTTGGTCATTAAGCCAAAACAACAGGGGACTTTTGGAAACAAGTTTACGTTTACTCACAGAATCTTAGCGTTCAGGACGTAATTTTATTATAAGGAGATTTTATCAAGAGACGAAGGAAGGAAATTCATTTCTGGAAAACTCCCAGGCGATCATTAAGTTATGAAACTTTGACTTGACGATCCCACTAAATTTTATGTAGCATTTTATACAGAATGTATGGTTTGTCTTAGCATTTTGGATTCAAGTTAATCACGCTCAAAAGAGTCATTCAGCAATCAAAAGAGGGGAAATATGCAAGCTTTAGTCAACAATCGCTCCCAATCCCAAGCAAAATGGTGTTATCTCCCCCTGAATTGGACAGGAGAAGCTCCCAAGGCAGAAGATCAAACGTGGGTACAACTATTAGCCGAAGATCTATTCGCCGACGATCAAGCCCTGCTGTTGTGTCAGGAATCAGAGAGTGCATGGGTGGCCTGGGTGCCTGGTCAAGGAGAAACCCGTTTAGATATTAGTCAATTTTGTATTAATCCTTAGAAATTTCTAAAAATAACTGATATTCAGGGGCTAGTTCCGTAAACTCCCCCTGTTTTTTGCATTTTGGAAAAAAAATATTCAGCATTATCCCCAGAGGGAATTGACTCCTGTTATAAATGGGTAATTATGCGAAATTCTCTTTGCTGATACTGTTTTCATCCAATAATAATTACTTACACATTCCTGAAATTATTTTTAAAATGACCTTAACCGAAATATTTCTTTCCCAACTTCAAAAAAATTCCCTCGCAAACCTGCGCCAAATGGATCGGCGTTGGTATGATTTACGCCATGAAAGTTCTACACCATCAACGGTAATTAATCAATCTTCAGAAAATTTGGGCAATCTAGAGTTTGATCTGGTCTTTTGTGGAGGAACGTTAGGAATTTTACTAGCAACCGCTCTACAAAAAAAAGGCTGGAAAGTTGCTCTCATTGAACGGGGGATTTTACGAGGTAGAGAACAGGAATGGAATATTTCTCGTCATGAATTAACAGTATTTCTAGCATTAGATTTATTAACAGAAGCAGAACTGGAGCAGGCGATCGCAACGGAATATAATCCCGCCAGAATTAGTTTTTTTGAAGGATACGAATTGTGGGTAAAAGATGTTTTAAATATTGGCGTTGATCCGATCTATTTATTAGAAATCTTAAAACAAAAATTTCTAGATTCAGGGGGTAAATTATTAGAAAATACAACTTTTAAAAGTGCAACAATTTGTCCCGATGGAGTCGTGATTGATATCGGAACAGCCAAATTAACCAGTCGTTTACTAATTGATGGAATGGGTCATTTTTCCCCCATTGTTCAACAAATTCGTGGCACACAAAAACCCGACGGTGTTTGTTTAGTGGTGGGCAGTTGTGCTAAAAATTATCCCCAAAATGAAACAGGAGATTTGATCGCGACAGTTACGCCTATTTTAAATCAATGTCAATATTTTTGGGAAGCTTTTCCTGCCAGGGATGGACGCACAACCTATTTATTTACCTATCTCGATACTCACCGCGATCGCTTTAGTTTAGAATTTTTCATGGAAGAGTATCTCAGATTATTGCCAACCTATCAAAACTGCGAATTAGAACAGCTTAAATTTGAACGATTTCTCTGGGGATTCTTTCCTGCTTACCGAAACAGTCCTTTAAAAATTCCCTATGCTCGGTTATTGGCGATCGGAGACAGTGCGGGCGGACAATCTCCTGTCAGTTTTGGAGGATTTGGGGCGATGGTTAGACATTTAAAGCGATTAACAGAGGGCATTGATGAGGCGTTAAACAGTGATAGTTTAAATCCTAAAGAATTAGCGTTACTCCAACCCTATCAACCCAATATTTCTGTCACTTGGTTATTTCAAAAAACTATGAGTGTGGGCATGAATCAAACCTATAAACCTAATCAGATTAATGATTTAATGAGTGGAGTTTTTCAAGTCATGGATAGATTAGGAGATGATGTTTTAAAACCGTTTTTACAGGATGTTATTCAATTTTCGGCTTTGTCTAAAACCTTACCTCTAGTCAATCCAGGCTTAGTATTACCCCTTTTACCCCAGGTGGGTTTAAATCCTTTAATTGATTGGAGTTTTCATTATTTGAATCTCGCAGTCTATAGTGGTCTTTATCCCTTGGGGAAATCTTTGGAACCCTGGACAAAAAAATTGAGTCCACAGCAACATTATTATTATCAACGTTATCTAGAAGCTTGGCAGTATGGCTCAGGAGGAGATTATTGATGAGGTTGTTTGTTTTAGAGGTTAATCAACCCGATGATCAAATTAGTTTGGCTAAAGCGAATTTATTTTTTGCCCAGACTCAATATCCTGAGCTTAATCCTGATATTTATCTAAATCAATTGGATGCGATCACGTCTGTTTTACGAGATAGACTTCCTGATAATTCCTATCCGTTAAAAATCATTCAAACGATTAATCAATATTTATTTGAAGAATTAAGATTTACAGGTAATACTCGTGATTATTACGATCCCCGTAATAGTTATTTGAATGAAGTCCTAGACCGCAAATTGGGAATTCCCATTAGTTTATCAATTCTTTATTTAGAAATTGCCCAACGCCTGAATTTTCCAATGGTGGGAATTGGGATGCCTGGACATTTTTTAATTCGTCCCAACTTTGAAGAGGCAGGAATTTTTGTCGATGCCTTTAATCAGGGAGAAATTTTATTTCCAGAGGATTGTGAAACGCGATTACAACAAGTTTATCAACAGCCTGTAAAATTAGATCCCGCTTTTTTAGCCCCCATTAGTAATCGACAAATTTTAGTCCGAATGCTCACGAATTTAAAATTTATTTATGTTAATAATAATAACTATGAAAAAGCCCTTCAAGTGATTAATTCATTGTTAATTCTCTTGCCAGACTCGGAAACAGAGCTACGCGATCGCGGTTTACTTTATTATCAAATGGGAGACGGGGAACACGCCATTGTGGATCTAGAAACCTATTTGAAACTGTCCCCCAATGCCCAGGACGCGCCCGCGATTTACCAATTGTTAGAACAAATTCGATTCTAAATACAGCGTATGAGCTACAGGCAAGGGGCTTAAGCCCCTTGTTAATCGATCTTTGGTCATGCTTCACTTGTATGAATGCCACCATGTTTTTAGTTTTGTGTGATTAGGATTTTTACAGAGTAAGATGGTTTTGACCTAGTTTTAAACGGCAAATGTTTTTTAGCATCGTCATTCCCACCTATAATCGTCAGCCCATTTTAGAAAAATGCCTTAGAGCCTTAGAGAATCAACGGTTAACCGATCGCACGGTCGAAAATTATGAAGTCGTTGTGGTTGATGATGGCTCCACTGATGGAACGTTGACCTGGCTGAAAACCCATCAAGCAGAATTTCCCCATGTTGTTTCCTATGAACAAAATCATCAAGGCCCTTCGGCGGCTCGAAATTTGGGCGTTCAGCAGGCCAAGGGCGATACGATCATTTTTATTGATAGCGATCTCGTGGTGACGGAGCAGTTTTTACAGTCCCATGCAACGGCTTTGAAAACAGAAGAAAAAGCTCTCAATAGCGATCGCCTCTTTACCTACGGAGCGGTGATTAATACCTGTAATTTTGAAAATCCGACGGCGGAACCCTATAAAATTACCGATTTTTCGGCAGCCTATTTTGCAACGGGTAATGTGGCGATCGCTAAAAAATGGCTAGAACAAGCAGGATTATTTGATACTCGTTTTCAGCTTTATGGCTGGGAAGACTTGGAATTAGGCGTTAGATTAAAAGAATTAGGACTAAAGCTCGTCAAATGTCCCGCCGCCGTTGGTTATCATTGGCATCCTCCCTTTACCCTAGAACAAATTCCCAAATTAATCGATCAAGAAATCCAACGAGGACGGATGGGGGTCTTGTTTTATCAGAAACATCCCACCTGGGAAGTGCGTTTGATGATACAAATGACTTGGCTACATCGGGTATTATGGGGGCTACTTTCCCTCGGAGGAACCCTCAATGAACGAACCTTAGCTCCTCTTTTACAATGGTTGATTAACCGCAAAAAACCTCAATTAGCCTTAGAAATTGCCCGCATTTTTCTAAATTGGTATAACGTTCAGGGGGTTTATGCCGCGTACCGAGAAAGCCAATCCTAAGAATAAATTTCGAGAGTTAATGTCATTAAATTCTCAAAAATCGTGGACGTTTCTGGTATTCTGTTCTTAAATTGCCTTAACTAAAAATAAAGATTTTGTTAAATATTTCTAATATTTTATCTAAAATCTGGACAAAATATAGAAAATAGACAGTAACTGATGCTAACTTAATTTTAGTTTTTGGGCATATTAGGTTTATCGTCATTTTTAATTATCATTTTGGAGACATCTGGAGACTTTTTTTTATGCCATTTATATTCGGACTAATTGGTCTATTAATCGGCGGTGCGATTGCTTATTTCTTTTTTCAAAATAAATTACAGCAGATCCAGCGTAAACTTGAAAGCTCAGAAAAAAAACTAGAACGGGCGAATCGGGCCCTTGAAGACACTGAATCTCTGCGATCGCAACAGTCCATCCACACCCAAGAACTCCAAAATGCTCGCCAACAACTCCAATCCGTCGAGGCTTCCTATCAGGGTCAACTCCGTAATTTAGAGGAGTCCTATGAATTGCAATTACAAGAAGTCGAAAAACTTCAGGGTAATCCTGCCGCCCTCGCCGATTCTCAAGACCGCATTAGACAAATTGAGCAATCCTATCAAGCTCAAATTCAGGAATTGCAAGCCAATCATCACAACGAAAAACAGGCGATCGAGCAATCCTACCAAGCTCAAATCCGAGAATTACAACAATCCCATCAACAAACCCTAGAAGAACTTCAACAAACTCCTCCCGTTCAAGGGTTTGATACTTCCTCTCCGACTCCTCCCGAAACAACTGAATCCAGTGGTTGGCCAGGAGCCGCAATGGGAGCCGCCGCGATCGCAGGGGCCGCAGGTTTAGCGGGCTGGGCAACCTCTAATTTTCTTAATCGAGAAGACGAAGAAACTCCCGTTGTAGAAGAACCCCCCGTTATAGAAGAAATCAGTGAAGAAAGCGTTGCCGAATCTCCCTTTGAAGTCAGTGAAGAAACACCCACAGAAAATTGGGCCGATCAACCCCTAGCAGAAGAAGTTGCGACAGAATCTGAACTCATGGGTTGGACAGAACCCGCACCAGTTTCTGAAGAAATTACTGAAGAACTAGTTGCCGAATCTCCCTTTGAAATACCCGATGAAACTCCTGAAGACAATTGGGCCGATCAACCCCTAGCAGAAGAAGTTGCGATCGAATCTGAAATGATGGGCTGGACAGAAACCGCCCCCGCCGTTGAAGAAGTCAGCGAAGAATCCGAATCCCCTTTTGAAATCCCTGAAGAAACTCCCGAAGAAAATTGGGCCGATGCTTCTTTGGGAGAAGATCTGCTGGATGGAGCTGATTTATCCAGTTGGACAAATGACGAACCCGCGCCTGTTTCTGAAGAAATCACCGAAGAACTCGTTGCCGAATCTCCCTTTGAAATCCCCGAAGAAACTCTCGACGAAAATTGGGCTGATGCTTCCTTGGGAGAAGATCTTCTGGATGGAGCTGATTTATCCAGTTGGACAAATGCCGAACCCGCACCTGTTTCTGAAGAAATTACCGAAGAACTCGTTGCCGAATCTTCCTTGGAAATCCCCGAAGAAACTTCCGAAGAAAATTGGGCTGATACCCCGTTAGAAGACGCTCTTTTGGGCGAAACTGAATTAGCCAGTTGGACAGAGCCCGAGCCCCCCAACTATTAGAAGAACCGATTCAGTCCCTAGAGGAAACGGTTGAAACCCCTGATACTTCTTTTGATTTACCTGATACCTCTTTTGATTTGAGCGAAGGTTTTGATTCATCCGCAGAAGCAGTATTGCCTTCCTTTGAAAATGAAGATGCTCTGTCAGAGACCTCTACGGACTCTGAACTAGACTTTCTCTCTATGTTGCAAACAGAGGAACCATCCTTAGATGAATCTGAAGAGCTTTCTTCCTTTATGGACACGGAAGATCCCGCTTTACCTGATTTTTTGGGGGAAGAGACCCTAAAAGATGATCTCCAGCTTTTGGATATGTTTCCGCCAGAAACTGAAGATTTAGCCAATATGCCCGAAACTCTGGCAGGTGAAGAGAATCTTCCTTTCATCAATTTTTTTGACTCGGAAGCTGAAAAATCCGATCTTGAGTTTTTAGAAATGCTCAAAACTGATGATGATAATCTCAGTCGCTTAGGATCGAGCGAATCCGATGATTTATTCGGAGATTTATTTACTCCCGATGATTCTGCTCCATCCGACATCAATGAGCTATTTGATTCGGTAGAGAGCCAAACGCCGAAAGCGAGTACTGAGGGATTGGAAGACTTATTTGGGGATGATACGATCTCCTTTGATAATTGGGATCTGCCTACCTCTGAAAAGCCTTCTGTTGACTAAGATTGGCTTATCCATCTAGATGTTTTAGACGGTCTAGGAATTGGGCTGTCTAAAATATTTTTTTAAGAAATCACCCTATTGATTCAATACCTAAGTTATGGACATCAAAGCCGCAATCGCCTGGGAAGCAGGAAAACCCCTAAGCATTGAAACCGTCCAACTAGAAGGGCCAAGGGCGGGAGAAGTATTAGTAGAAATCAAAGCGACAGGAGTTTGCCATACCGATGCTTATACGTTGTCGGGGGCCGATCCTGAAGGATTATTTCCGTCTATTTTGGGTCATGAAGGCGCAGGAATTGTGGTTGAAGTGGGGGAAGGTGTGACCAGCTTGAAGCCAGGCGATCATGTGATTCCCCTCTATGTGCCTGAATGTCGGCAATGTGATTATTGTTTGAGTTTTAAAACCAATCTCTGTCAAGCGATTCGACTAACCCAGGGAAGGGGAATGATGCCCGATGGAACGAGCCGATTTTCCTATCAGGGTAAAAAGCTCCATCACTACATGGGAACTTCGACCTTTGCCAGTCATACCGTTGTACCTGAGATTGCTTTAGCCAAAATTCGTAAAGATGCCCCTTTTGATAAGGTTTGTTATATCGGTTGTGGGGTAACGACGGGAATCGGGGCGGTGATTAATACGGCCAAGGTAGAAGCGGGCGCAACGGTGGTGGTTTTTGGCTTAGGGGGGATTGGGCTAAATGTTATTCAAGGGGCGAAAATGGTCGGGGCCAGCATGATTGTTGGGGTGGATCTCAATCCTGCTAAAAAAGCTTTAGCTGAAAAATTTGGCATGACCCATTTTGTTAACCCGAAGGAAGTAGAAGGCGATCTGGTTTCCTATTTAGTGGATTTGACCAAAGGAGGGGCAGACTATACTTTTGAATGTATTGGCAATGTAAAAGTAATGCGTCAGGCGTTGGAATGTTGCCATAAGGGTTGGGGAGTTTCGGTGATTGTGGGGGTTGCGGGTGCGGGGGAAGAAATTGCCACACGACCTTTTCAATTGGTAACAGGGCGAGTTTGGAAGGGAACGGCTTTTGGCGGTGCTAGGGGACGGACAGATGTACCAAAAATTGTGGATTGGTATATGAATGGGCAGATTAATATTGATGATCTGATTACCCATGTGATGCCTTTGGAAAAGATTAATGATGCGTTTGAGTTGATGCACCAGGGAGAATCGATTCGTAGTGTGATTACCTTTGATTAATTGTCATAGTTTTAAGAGGTTATTTATAGTTGAATTGTCTATAAATTTAGACTATTGGGAGCTTTCGATGATAGCAATTTCTTCTTTAGTGAGGCCGTACAGTTTATAAATTAGGCGATCGTTTTCTTTTTCCAAAGTAGTTTTGTCTATATTATGATCACTATTGCTGAGTTTTATTTAAACAAAATAAGTATTAGTATTACTAGAGAATTGAGGAAGAGGTTGAGCAGTAATCAAACTGTATAATACATCAGGATCAAGATCGGCTCCGTTTGGCCATTGAATGGTTCCAAGTTCAGAATTAACGACCACTTGAGCAAAATATTCAGGATTTCTAAGGGGTTCAAATACGCCATTAAATTCAATTTGTTGTTGAATATTAATAATGCCTTCTTGATTATCTTCAAAGCGTAAATAAAGTTGATAATTGTCGAGAGCTTTAACAGCAATAATGTCTTTTAGCATGATTATTCTAAGGGTAAAATTTTTTGTAAAGGTTGTTGTTGTTTCGCAAGTTCCCAGTTAGTTCGTAATTGTGTTCGATTTAAGGTGGCTCACTCAATCACTAATCCAAGCACTCTAGGGGTTAATTTCCCTTCCATAATATTGAGATTTTCAATACTTATCAGGGCTTTTTGATTACTATAGCGAACATGAAAATGAGGAGGATTATGATCATTGTAGTTAATCGTAATAATGATTCCAAAAAAACGGCTAATTTCAGGCATACTTGAATATTTTACTTTATTGGAAGTTCTCGATGATAACAATTTCTGCTTCAGTGAGGCCATAGAGTTGATAAGCTAGAAGATCGCGTTTTAAAAATAATAATTTTAAGGATTGTAATGAAGGCGTAGGTTTTCTAAGGTTTGGGGTTGATTGCTTCTGGCTTTAGCGCGTTTAAGAGAATCAAGAAGGCGATCGGCATTTTCCTGGGAACTAAACAAATAAGCGGTTTCTAGGAGGCTATTAAGTTCGGCGGTAGGAATTAAAGAAAGACTTTCGCGCCCTTCCTGTTGAATTTCTACGGGTTGCCGAGTTGCGATCGCCTGTTGACAAAGTTGCTCAAAGGTTTGATTAAGGCTAAGGCTTGTTGTTATAAGAGTTTATTGTGATTTGGTTTATCAATTATAGCTAGAATCAAGGGTCTGTCATTTGCAAAGTCTCTGGATTTGGCAACCAAACCCCTACCAGGATATTTTGGCTGATCGCCTGGTCTGAATCATCATTCTGATATTGCCTGTAAATCTGATATTGCCTGTAAAACTGCGCGGGCTTTCTCGGCATATTGTTGAACGCTTGGCGATTCGGGAAATTGTTTGATAATTTCTAGAGATTCTTCTGCGAGAGCAATAGAGGTTTTTGGTTCAACTTGTGCATAAAAAATACTGAGATTACAGCAAATTTCGTTCAAACCCGCTACAAGTATGGTAACATGAAAAAAACTTAAAAAAATTAATGAGATATGGCAGCATATTCGCTAGATTTACGCCAAAGAATACTAACGGCATGGCAAAACCAAGAAAATACTCAAAGAGGTTTAGCAAAACGATTTAAGGTTAGCTTATCTTTCGTTCGCGATTTTTTACGTCGGTATCGACAAACAAATGAAATAGCACCCAAACCCCAAGGGGGAGATCGCCGTTCAAAGATAAAGGGTGAAGACGAAGAATTATTAAAAAAAATAGTTGCAGAACAAAATGATATATATTTACGAGAAATCCAAGAAAAATTGCAACAAGAGAAAGGAATAGAAGTAAGTATATCGGGGGTAAGTCGAACTCTTACACGTTTAGAATTAGGGCGTAAAAAAAAAACATTAGTAGCAAGTGAGCAAGGCACAGAAAAGGTTAAAGAATCGCGTTATGAATTTAGACGTTGGCTAGAGACGATAGATATAAGAAACCTGATATTCATTGATGAGACGGGTCTTAATCTAGCGATGGTAAGACTCTATGCGCGTTGTCTGGGAGGAGAAAGGGTTTATGATGAGCGTCCAGGAAATAAAGGACAAAACATCACTTTAATTGGGGCGATGAGTGATGAAGGTTTGATTGCCTCAATGACCTTTCCTGGCAGTCTAAATACCGATAGTTTTTTAGTCTTTATTGAGCAAGTATTATTACCTCAGTTATGGGCAGGGGCAATTGTCGTGATGGATAATTTGTCTGTACATTACGCTACCGTCACTACAAATCTGATTGAATCTGTTGGAGCCAAGGTTAAATTTTTACCTTCCTATTCGCCAGATTTATCACCAATTGAGTTGTGTTGGTCTAAATTAAAAGAAATTATTCGCTCTGCTAAAGCTCGAACAATCGAGGCTCTTGACGAAGCTATTACTAATGCGATCAATACCATTACTGATGAAAATGCTCTTGATTGGTTCCAACATTGTGGTCTCTACTTTGAGCCTTTGAGATAGCTTTTTCGTGGTGCGTTTGATCGGAAATTGCT
>CAWEDJ010000097.1:0-27189 GCA_963807635.1 uncultured cyanobacterium | reverse complement strand
TAACTTAAATAAAAGAGTTTTTAATCAATTGACGAGTATCCGCGCCTCTAAAGCTTATCAGATTGAATCCTATTTTAAAAATATTCGCAATCATACGGAAACTTTAAGTGAAGATCCGTCAATTATTGCGGCAATGCGCTCATTTACCGATGCCTATCAAACACTCCAAACCGAAAAAGTTACTAATCCAATTAACACTAAAATCAAGCAATATTACAATCAGGAATTTTTACCCCGTTTAATTCAATCCACAGGGGGTTCTCCTCTTATTGAATCCTATACACCAAAGGCGACTGCTTCCCAATACTTGCAATACCATTACATTGCCGCTAATCCCAACCCTGTTGGCAAAAAACAACAATTAAGTGACCCCAAGGATGGAAGCGACTATACCAAAGTCCATAAATTCTATCATCCTATTTTTCGCAATATTATTAAAAAATTTGGCTATTATGATATGTTCCTCATTGACCCTAATGGAACTGTCGTTTATACCGTTTTTAAGGAAACCGATTTCACCACAAATTTTCAAACGGGCCCCTACAAAAATAGTAATTTAGCCAAACTCAATCGACTGGTTCAAAATGCAAAGGAACGAGATTATTCTAAACTTGTGGACTTTGAAGCCTACAGCCCTTCCTACGATGCTCCTGCGGCTTTTATTGCGGCTCCGATCTATGAAAATTCTCAATTAATTGGGGTTTTAGCCTTTCAATTACCCGTTGATGAGATTAATAATGTGATGACGGGCAATCGCAAATGGGAAGCGGATGGGCTGGGAAAATCGGGGGAAACCTATCTGGTGGGACGAGATTTTTTGATGCGTTCTGTCTCTCGTTTTTTGGAACAAGATCCCAAAGGATACGGAGAGATTTTGCGGTCGCTGGGAGTCAAGGAATCGGTAATTAGTCGCATTAATCAATATAAAAGTTCGATTTTGCAACAACCTGTCAGAACGAAGGCTGTAGAAGAAGCGCTAGCGGGGAAAGAAGGGACTCAAATTATCAAGGATTATCGCAGTATTCCCGTCCTCAGTTCCTATGCTCCTTTGCAGTTAGAAGGCTTAGATTGGGTGATTTTGTCGGAAATTGACCTTGCGGAAGCCTATGCACCAATTTATTCCTTTGCGAAACAAATTTTGATCTATGCCACTTTGTTAAGCCTATTAGTCACGTTGATCGCGATGGGTTTGGCCGGATTGGTTTGTGCAACCGATTAATCAGTTAATTGCCAATGCTCGAAAAGTCGCGGCGGGGGAATTAGACGCGATCGCAACTCTAAAAAATGAAGATGAATTTGGGGAATTAGCCAAATCCTTTAATGCAATGGTACGGAGTCTGCGGACTCAGACGAATTTAGTCAAAGAAAAAAGCCAGGAAAATGACCAATTACTATTAAGTGTATTTCCGTCTTCTATTGCAAAAAGACTCAAAAAAGGAGAAAGAAATATTGCCGAAGATGTCTCTAATGTCGCCGTTATTTTTTCCAATTTAACAGGATTTTCTAAACTATCAGAAACTTTAACTGCCTATGAAATTGTCTCAATTTTAAATGATTTAGTCGCCGCCTTTGATGAAAGTGCCGAACGTTATGGCATTGAAAAAATTAAAACTATTGGCGATAGTTATCTAGGCGTTTGTGGGCTTTCCATTCCCTATCTAGACCACGACAAAAGGGTGTTAGATCTAGCTTTAGATATGTTGTCCATTGTCCGTCGTTTTAACCATGAACGAGAATTTGAACTCAATATCCGTATTGGAATTAATTCTGGGGATGTGGTGGCGGGAATTGTGGGGCGCAATAAATTTATCTATGATGTCTGGGGCGATACGATTAATTTAGCCAGTGCCTTACGCGCCGCCTGTCCCCCTGGGATGATTTTAGTGTCCCAGGAAGTTCATCGACGTTTACAGGATATCTATCAGTTTGAGGCAATGCCCGATGTGGAAAGTGACGGCAAAACTAAAGTCCAAGCCTGGCGATTAGCAACCTAGACGATTTCAACGCTAACAATAGAATAGAATAAAAAATAATTTTGTTCTATTTTATTAACTATTTATTATGCCGCACTGTTTAAATAGTTATACACAGGAACTTGTACAAAATGATCAGGTTTTTTTGTCTCTAAAATTGTCTGTTGAAGACGTTCCACTGTCGATGGCGAAAAAAATTCTTCCCCCGTTTCTTCATTGACACGAGCAGGAACATTTTCGATTAAAACAATTTTACCGTTTAGGTTTAAGGTATAGGTTACTTTTTTTTCAACTAAGGTTTCTTGTAAATTAGTTTTCATGGTTGCTATGCTTCCTTTTAGTAAAATGATTATTCCATTGTTGGCAATCAGGTTCGTACACTGTAATAATCTTAACGAGAGGACGAATGGGATAACTACACTGAATATGAAGAGGACGATTGGTTTGAGTACAGCCAAAAATTAAACAACTTGGCCCATATTTGTCATCTGGATAATCCTCTATTACTTGTCCGTTCGCAATAGCCTCTCGAATTTCTTGAACTCGAATTTGTCGCAGAATCGACTGATCAACTGAATGTTTAGAAAACTCAAACTGATTTTCAGCAATTTTACGACGAATTTTTCCGATAAGTGTAGTCATTTAATTATTATATTAGGTCTGTCTGCTTCATGATGAATAATGCCAACCTCCAAAATTCTATTTTACCCTGGGCGATCGCCTTAATCGTCATTTTTCCCATCTTGATTTTAGTCCTGGGAGAATTAATCCATCGTTATCAAAAAGAAGATAAACCCCTCGCTGTAACCCTACAAATTATTCGTAATTTAGTATTGCCTGTACTGGCCTTAATGCTATTTTTACAAAAAGTTCTCCAACTGAGTCTTACCAGTTCCTTAGTCAAAGGAGTGCAAACTCTATTTTGGATCTGTCTTATTCATGCAAGTTTATCCCTTGTCAATGTCGTTTTATTTGAACAAGCCCAAACTAATACCTGGCGTTCTAGGGTTCCTAAATTATTAATTGATCTGTCTCGACTTGTTCTCATTTTAGTAGGAACGGCGATCGTTTTAGCGACGGTTTGGAATGCCGATTTAGCAGGATTAGCAACGGCTTTAGGCGTTAGTTCCATTGTGATTGCTCTAGCCTTACAAGATACTTTGGGAAGTGTTATGTCGGGAATTGCTCTTCTTTTTGAACGCCCTTTTTCTGTAGGAGATTGGCTCAAAGTGGGGGACGTAGTGGGTCAGGTAATTGATATTAATTGGCGAGCAGTGCGATTGCAAACTTTAGAGAGAGAAATGATTATTATTCCCCATAAGTTGATTAGTGGGGATATGGTACGCAATTTTAGTCAACCGTTACGGCTCCATGCGGAACGATTTCGAGTCGGTTTTTCCTATGAAGACCCCCCTAATTTAGCTAAACAAATTCTCAAAAGTACAGCCCTCGCAACGGAGGGAATTCTTACGGAACCTGAACCGCAAATTTTTACGATTTCCTATGATGATTTTGTGATTAATTATGAAGTTAAATTTTTTATTGAAGATTACAGCCAATTAGAAGAAATTCGCGATCGCTTTGTTACTAGGGTTTGGTACGCGGCCCAACGGAATAATTTAATGATTCCCTTTCCGATTCGCACGGTTTATCATTATAATGGCCCAACCTCCCAGGCAAAGGCAGATCGAAAAAAGTCGCCGACAGTCTCCAGTCCATTCCCGCGTTTGTTCCTTTAGAAAAAGAGTCCCCACCCTTAACAACCTTAGCAGAAGGCGTTATTTTACAACATTTTGGAGCAGGGGAATATATCGTCAAAGAAGGCGATCAAGGAAATGCTCTTTATATTATTGTTTCTGGACAGGCGAAACTTTTGGCTTCAGATCAACAGGGAATCGAACGGGAAATTTTACCGTTAAAAGTGGGAGAATTTTTTGGAGAAATGGCTCTTTTTTCGGGAGAAACCAGTCCTGTGGCGATCGCGGCTGTCGGTGATTTAGAAGTCATGACTCTCTCGTTAAATGTGATTAATCAAATGATTGAACGACAACCCAGTTTTGCTAGGGAAATTGGTCAAATTTTGGAAATTCGCAGACGGGCGATCGCCGCTATCAAAAAAAATAATGGACGGGTTAATGCTTAAAAAATTGCACAAAAAACCGCCAGCTATAACAAACCGACGGTTAATTTAAAAATTTTCCCTAAATCTATAAACCAGTTTTTAATAGTCAAAATCTACGCAGTAAACTGGAACAGAAAAATTACATCGAAGAACCTAAACCAGCGTAGGCTCCGTAGAAAAATAAACCAAGAACGCTGAGCGCGCCTAATCCAGCAACTACCGCAACGATCCACAGGGGAATTCTACCTTCTGCAAACATTAAATTTTCCTCCTAATTGTTTCCAAATAATACTCGATTTAGTTCTCGGCTTAGTTAAAGAAATAACTGGAGAATAAAATTCCTAATACCGCCACCAATAATAACCCTAAAAAGAGGGAAGTGCGGTTTAGTTCAACGGGTTGACGATTGGGATTTGTCTGTCTTTCCATTACGATTAACTCCTATCGCTGAATAAATTGCATAGCGGCGATCGCACCCACAAAGAAGACAGAAGGCACCGCTAAAGTGTGGACTGCCAACCATCGGACGGTAAAAATAGGATAAGAAATAGGTTGATTAGGATTGTTCGTGGCCATTATTTATTCCCTTTTTTGATGAATTATTGGTTAAATTCTTTGATTTTTTCGCTTGCATCATAGCGACTATCGATGATGGGCAATTCCTGACGCTCCTGGGTGAAATACTGATCAGGGCGGGGGGTGCCAAAGGCATCATAGGCTAAGCCTGTACTCACGAATAACCAACCTGCGATGAATAACATCGGGATGGTGATGCTGTGAATAACCCAGTAGCGAATACTGGTAACAATATCGGTAAACGGACGTTCTCCAGTAGTTCCTGACATTGACAATCTCCTGCAAATGAAACCAAATGGTAAATTCTAGTTTACTATTTAATGGATCTGAGTTAGTGGATTTCAGTGAGTTAATCGGTCTCGATAAGCCTTAAGCGGCGGCTGTCGGGGGAGCGTATTTTAATAAAACACCATTTTGTCCAAGGACAAATCCTTTATCCGCATTAAGAAAGACGATTTTATACAAATTAGCGGGAATGTTCTCGATCGCCACATCTTTTTCCCAGGTTTGACCATTATCGTGGCTGACTAATAAGTTACCACTGCCCCCTGCAACCCAGACTTCATCCTCGGTACGATAGGAAAGGTCTAGTAAACCCCAGCTACTTTTGGATTGAGGTGCGATCGCATCTCCCCACTCTTCCCCATCCAGACTCGAACTAAACTGAAGTTGTCCACCCCTTGCTAGGAGCCAGAGACGACCATCTTCACTGTAGCCCATTGTTTGCAAACGACGGGAAGAATTACGATTATGGGGTGTCCATTCGCTTTGCCCAGGTGCCCAGGTGGAATAGAAATTTCCCCGCGCAGAAACCGCCACATAACGACCATCCTTAGAGCGTTCAATGGTACGGGCAACCCCGACCGCTCCTTCGACGAGAGCTTTCCAGCTTTTACCGCTATTATTGGTTTGATAAATGGCCCCCAAATCGGTGATCATCTCTGCCGTTTGGTTATCCGTTGCAATAATGCTGTAGGGAGAACCAGGCAGTTTTTCACTGAGAGGAATGCGCGACCAGCTTTTGCCACCATCTTCTGTGTGGAGAAGAATTGAGGGTTTCCCCGTGATCCAGCCTTCCTGACCGTGGAAACTGACAGCAGTAAAGCTGATTTTTTCCTCGCCCAGGTCAATCACCCGTTGTTCCCAGTTTTCTCCCCCATCCGTTGTTTCAAAGATGCTGGATTTGGTTCCAACTAACCAGCCGTGTTGGGGATCATCCGTAAAGGAAATATCCGCAAAGGTAGAGTCGGTGTCTAGGGTGATGGCTGTCCAAGGATTGTAGCCGAGGGGTTGAACCTTACTACAACTGATACACAATAGAGAAATGGCAAATAAGATAACAATTTGTTTCAATTTTTGCCTTAAAAAATTCATAAACATCTGAAGTCAGGCACTCTAATAAATATTGACCGTACCGAAGTCTGGGTTAGGGATCATTCAAACTATTTTTAGGATTTACAGCCAAAAAGCTGATTTCGATTTTAATTTAAGCCATAAAGACCAATAAAAGAAATAAAGCCTAGAAATAAAGCCCCAAAAATCAATAAATTTTTCTGATCTGGGGTCATGCGATTAAAGCCGAAACCGTAGTTAAGATTTTCCTCGAATCCCGAAGGCGCATCAGTTGCACCAATATTGAAAAATTGTTTGCGTGGAACACTACACACGGGACAATTCCAATTTTCGGGGAGGTCTTCAAAGGGAGTTCCAGGGGGAATCTGCGCTTTGTTGTCGCCTTTTGTTGGTACATAAACATACCCACAGGCACGACATTCGTAACTAGGCGCGGCTTTTTCTACGAGAGTTTTTTCTTGAGGACGATCGCTCATTGCAGAAATAAAGCAAATCTTAAAATATCTGTAACAAATTATGACATAAAAGCATCCCCGAATCGGTTGTCGCGATTATTCCTATGGAATTTCTGAGGGGGGAGGGCGATCGCATTGTTGAATTTTCTAGAGCAACATTTGTAACTGTTGGATTAACTGCGGGGCTTGCATGGCTCCTTCGATGCGTTGAACGGGTTGGCCGTTTTTGAATAAAACCAGGGTCGGTAGGGCCTGAATTTGGTATTGGGTGGCGAGTTGGGGATATTTATCGGTATCGATTTTAACGACCTGGACGCGATCGCGGAGTTGAACGCCAACTTGTTCTAAAACAGGAACCATCATTTGACAGGGGCCACACCAGGTTGCATAAAAATCCACTAGGACAGGACGATTAGCCTTGTTTAATAGATCTTGAAAACTAGAAAATTGCTTTTTAACGCTCATAATGTTGCAGAAAATGAAAAAAATGAATCATTTCGATCATAGCTAATTCTTTTTCCCCTTGGTAGATCAATCAAATGAATTGATATGATTGCGCCTCTTAAATAATGCTTTAGGCTAAAATAAATACAGATTTTCATTACGATTGTCATTCTATCAAAAAATAATATCAAAATGACTCCCCAAGACCTAACCCCAGAGCAACGATTAAACCAAATTGAAATTTTATTAGCAACTGCCGCAAAAAATATCAACCGTACAACGGAATTGAGTAATCGTAACGCCGAAGCCATTGAGCGTAACTCCAAAGCGATTGAACGTAATGCCGAAGCTATTGAAAGGAATACCGAAAGTATTGAAAGATTATCAGAAGATAGTTTGGATCTGCGCTTATCAATCGGACGATTATCCGAAATGTTCACGGAATCCGTTGGTATTATGCGGAAACAACAGGTCAATATTGAGAAAATGCAATCAGAAATTCGGGGTTTACAGTCGGAAATTCGGGGTTTGCAGGTAGAAAACCAGCGTATTTTGCATCGCGTTTTTGGAGAAAATAATTTCGATCAATCCTGATTTTATCTGTATAAAGCTGTTAATCTAGGCGATCGCGGAGTTGAACACGGACTTGTTCTAAAACAGGAACCATCATTTGACAGGGGCGATACCAAGTTGCGTAGAAATCCACTAGGATAGGAAGATTAGCATTGTTCAATAGATCTTGAAAACTAGAAAATTGTTTTTTAACCCTTCTCTTTCCCTGCTGAACAACTCGATAACATTGGCTAATTTCCACTTTTTTCCCTTTTTTTCTATCTCCTCCATTTTGCATCTTTATTCCGATGGGACTGACATCCTGGGTTTAAAAAATTATGCTCAAGGTGGAGAGTAAAATTCTCTCTGAGTTGTCTGGGTGTGTCAGGATGTGATAAGGAGATGACCTATGAAACGTAACCTAGCCATGAGCCTCGCGATCGCGTTGTTGGTCATAATTGGAGTCGAAACGGTAGCCACTGCTAGTGTTCAATACCCGACAGATTCTCAAACGATCCACAACGGTAAGTGTCCCAAGGACAGCGACGACGATTGTAAGGATTAAACCGAAATACGGTTGTCAGTGTGAAATTTTCCTTCTGCTGGTGACTGTATTTCCCATATTTTCCGTAGCAATAGGATGGCTGGTGACGAAAGAGGTTGCTGGTCATCTCCTTATTTTTAGGGAAATCAGTTTAAAGTTTTAGTATTCAATCATAAATCGCTAATTAAGCATGAATTTATCGCCGATCGCCTCTGAGTATTACCATAATCCGCTCCAAACTCCCCATAGCGGCTACCATTGGGACGGAAACAGCGATCGCTTCTTTGAAGGATGGTATTTTCGGGTGACATTACCAGAAATCGGGGAAACCTTCGCCTTTATGTACTCCATTGAAGATCCCATTGGTGGTCAACCCCATAGTGGCGGTGCGGCACAAATCCTGGGCCAGCCGATCAATATCTTTGTCGAACCTTTCCTGATGTTGATAACTTTTGGGCGGCTAAGGATTATTTAGGCTTGGGGCATTGGGGCAAAACTCATTTACAGATTAAACCCCGACTCCTGGCGGCTAAGGATTTTCTGACCCAGATTCAGGAAGGCTACCAAGTCACCGCAACCTTGCATCAAGGAAGTTTACAAACCTTGGATCAAGCCCAACCCTGCCGTTGGCATTACCAAACCCGACCTGTCTATGGCTGGGGCAATCCTAAGCAATGGCAACAATCCACGGCGGGCTGGCTCTCTTCCTTCCAAATTTTTGAACCTGGTTGGCAAATATTAATGGCACACGGTTTAGCAACGGGTTGGATTGAATGGCAGGGTCAACGGTATGAATTTGTCGATGCTCCCGCCTACAGCGAAAAAAATTGGGGGCGATCGTTTCCCCAAAAATGGTTTTGGTTAAATTGCAATCGTTTTTCTGATGAATCGGATTTAGCGCTAACCGCAGGGGGAGGACTGCGCAAAGTTCTCTGGACGATGGAAGAAGTGGCGATGGTTGGCATTCATTATCGCGGTAAATTTTATGAATTTGTTCCTTGGAATTCCCAAGTTAGTTGGCAGATTTCTCCCTGGGGAGAATGGCAGATGCAGGCCATTAATTCAGAATTTAGGGTTAAACTCACAGGGAAAACCGATTTAGCGGGTACACCCCTCCGCGCACCGACGGAAGAGGGATTGCGCTATTGTTGTCGAGATACCATGAAAGGATTGTTAAGCCTCGAATTAAGTTCAACTCAAGGAATAATTGTAGCGGCGACCAGTGAATTGGGTGGCTTGGAAATCGGTGGTTCGCCTTGGGATCAGGACTGGTTAAGCATTTAGGAAAATTTAGATCAGCGATCGCAGATTGAGTTATTCAGAGAGAGTTAAAGATTGAAGTTGGTTCAGTACTTGTTCCTGATTAATGGCTGGTTCCAAACACGATAATCCCTGACAAACGATCGCGATCGCCTGATTAGGTAAATTCTCAGTAATTTGATAACGGGTAACGGGTAAATATTGGGGACAAAGCGTGCTTAAAAGCTCAGATTGACTGCGAACTGTATTACCAAAACAATAATGATCTAAGGCAACAAAAAGACTAGGGCAAGCTTTGGGAGACTGTTTCAAAACATAACTAAAGGCACTGAGAGCTTGTTCTGCTTGAGCGAGATAATCTAAATTATCCGTCAGTCCCGCCAAACGGACTAAATTAGCGATCGCAATGCCATTAGCCGAAGGAGTCGCATTATCTTGATAGCTTCGTTCTCGGATTAATAAATTCTGACTATTATCCAAGCCATTGTTATAGTATCCACCTAATTCTATACTCCAGAAAAATTGATCAAATTCCTCTTGAATAGCGATCGCTTTTTCTAACCAATATTTTTCTGTTGGATTAGCCGCTTGTAAATCTAACAACGCTTTAATTAAAAACGCATAATCTTCCGATTGGGCTAAAGTTGTTGGTTTTCCTTGATAGTTAAGACGATGTAAGCGATTTTCTTGCCATTGATGATCCAGAATAAATTGGGTTGCTTGGGTTGCTAATGTCCAATAAATAGGATCAGCAAAGACAGCGTAGGCTCTGGCTAACCCTGAGATCATCAAACTATTCCAAGCAACAATCATCTTCGTATCGGTAACAGGTGGAATCCGCCCTGCCCAATGCTTGTTTTTAGCTTCCTCATTATTGATGGCAGGGGGAAAGGTCGTTAAATTCTCATGATTACTGCCATAACGAACGACAAAAAGTTTAGCAAGAATTTCTTCAATTTCTGTTGATAAAACCCCTCCCTGATGACGTTGTAAGACATTTTTACCATCAAAATTTCCCGTCGTTGTAATACGAAAAACGGATTGTAATTGGGTTAATTCATCGGCCGTTAACAGTTCGGCTAATTCTTGATAATCCCACGCATAAAAATCGCCTTCTTCGGGTTCTAGGGCCTGGGAATCAATGAAATTATCCGCATCCTGGGACGCATAGAAATAACCTTCGGGAGCCGTCATTTCCCGTTGTAACCATTGCACCGTTCCAGCGATCGCCCTTTGAAAAGTTGGGTCTGGCTTATCTGCACTCCAAAGATTGGCTAAATATTCAACAATTTGCCCATTATCGTAGAGCATTTTTTCAAAATGGGGGACTGTCCAGGTAGCATCCACCGTATAGCGATGAAAACCTCCCGCTACATGGTCATAAATTCCCCCTAGTGCCAGATTTTCTCCCCGTTGATAAGCAATTTCTCGACTATTTTTAGGATCATTAATCGGCAATCGGCTTCCCTGAAGCACTAAGTTGGCATAGGGAATCATAGGAAAACTGAGTCGGCCAAAATCTTTTTCACTTGCCGCAATAATCTGGGTACAAGTTTCTATTCCTCGATAAAGTAAGGCGGGATTTTGTAGATCTAATTCACTTCTTGCTAGTAGCGTCGAGTTTTGTAAAACCTGGAGAAGTTCGGTCGTAAAATTTCCTAATTTTTCCTTATCTTGATCATAAAAACGACGGACAGATTGTAAAACATTGATAAAACCAGGGCGACCATAGCGGGATTCGAGGGGAAAATAGGTTCCGCCATAGAAGGGAATTAATTGATCGGGCGTGAGAAAAATATTGAGGGGCCAACCACCTTCTCCCGTCATTGCCTGTAATGCCTGCATATAGATGCTGTCGATATCAGGTCGTTCTTCTCGATCAACTTTAATCGGTAAAAAATGGGTGTTCAAATAATCGGCGATCGCCAAATCAGAAAACGCTTCTCCTTCCATCACCGTACACCAATGGCAACTAGCGTAACCAATCGAGAGAAAAATCGGTTTATTGTGAGATTTTGCGGTTTCAAGAGCCTCTTTTGTCCAACTCCACCAATCAATAGGATTTTCAGCGTGTTTACGAAGATAAAGGCTTTGGCACTGGGCAAGACGGTTCGTCATAATCAGGTGAGAAAAATAAAGTTAAAAAGTTTGGAAAGACCTGCAACACTCTTGATCGCGATCGCGCCTTTCCCCCTATTGATTAAGTTTAGCGGTGAAATAGATTCATCAGAAAATATTTCCTATTCTTCTAGAATAGATGACTGGAAAGCTTCTTTCTTTTTTGGTATTTGGCAAGATGAATTTTCTTGACATATTCACTTAATTTTCTTGACATTTTGGCTAAAAACAGATTAAGATCGTTTGACTTAGTTCGAGATCGATACTTTTTTTCAAAATTAGTTGATTTTCTGGGAATAATTCCCTTTAAAATCGATAATCACTCCCAAATTTCAACCATAGAAAGACTTAATCCCTGTTACAAATTCCAAATTCAGCAATAAATATAATCAATAGAAATACACAAAAATTTATCAATTAAGTTTTCCAATAGGAAAAACCCAGTTACATTATAAAAACTGTGAGGATTACAATGAACAAACCTGCCCAAACCACACTTGATCCCGATGTTACTTCTTCTAGTCCCCCCAAAAAATGGTGGCAACGGGGAATTTTTAGTCAAAATGGGTTAATCGGAAAATGGCTCCATCGTTGGTTCGGTCATCTTTTTCATATAAAAGAAGAAGTTTCCGAAAGTACCATCTTTCTCTATAACCGAGCGATGGGAGATATTCGGATTTTAGGCAAGAATATGCAAATTATTGACAATGAAAAATTTGGCAATGATGAATTTTTGGTTTTTATTAAAATTAAATATTTACTGAATAAAAATCTGGATCAATATGCGGGCCTGCTGGAAAGTATTCAACTTTTGCAATTAGCGATTGATACCAAGGATAGTTTTATCGCCATTGACCAAACGGAACTCCGATATCGCGGCTCTAAGCAACAGGATTTTTATCAATATATAGAAGAATTACTGGCGAATCATAGTAGTACGGAATCCTTCCGCCAAAATGTTCAACTGAAGTTATCAGAAACGATACCGCAGACCAAAACGGAAGAAGGAAAGGTTGCCTTGAATGCCTATTCTAAGCATCTAGACCGACTATCCGAACATGAATTGGGATTGAAGTTACTGTCTCTTTTTAAAGCCTATCAACTAGCGGATTATTCCGTTCTACGAGAAATTTCTGAATTGGTTCAAAGTCTCAACAAACAGGATTTACAGGATTACAAAGCCTTGGTTTCCTTGGTAATGGCAAACTATAGTTCGTTTGAAAAATTGCGTAAAATCATTAATGTTTCGGACAAAAATAATAACCCTGAAACCTACGCGAGGATGATTCAATACATTGGTTTATCCTACCGACACGGGGTTTCCTATATCAAATTTGAAGAGTTAATGGGAATCACAAAACGATGGTTTAGGCCCTATCAAACGGCCCTGAGTATTCGAGCTGCTCATCCGCCCCACCAGTACAAACAGCCCATCGATTTTGCCCCTGAATTTGTGGGTGAGGAGGTTTATTTTAAATATCTAAAATGGTTGACGGATAAGAAAACGGGTGCGGTTTATGTTGATTTTGAGACGGATGAAATTTAGCGTTTGATTCAGTCTTTTAGAGGCGATCGCCAATGAATAATTCTGAAAATTAAGGTAGCTTTACTGAAAGTCACCTTAATTTTTGTTTTTTTATGCCATTTTTACCTGTAATGTTTGAGAAAATATGGTAGAAAAATTACAACAAAATGATGGATTATTCAGCATCAAGTTTTTGCAGATAGGAATGAAAAATTTATGGATCGATTAAAAGGATTGCTCTCCCAGAGTTTTTTTGGGCTTCAGCAAGGATTAGGGCGATTACAAAGCCAATTTTTCAAATATCTTACTTTGGGTTTAATGGCGAGTCTAGTCGCGATCGCCTTGACCAATTGTAGTAGTCCCGTGGCTTCTCCTGTCCGTATTGCAACCAATCTTTGGCCAGGCTACGAAACCCTCTATTTAGCACGAAATTTAGGCTATTTTAAGGATAAACCGATTCAATTAGTGGATTATCCATCAGGAACCGAAGAAGTTAGGGCCTATCGTAATGGTGAAATTGAGGGAGCGGGACTTTCGATTGATCAAGCCTTAGTCTTGGCGGCGACCCAGGAAGATGTACGGATTATTGCCATCATGGATTTTTCTAATGGCGCAGATGCGATTTTGGGAAGACCAGAAATTAAGGATATTAGAGGATTAAAGGGGAAACGAGTCGGGGTAGAGTCCACTGCCCTAGGAGCCTTTTTTCTCGCCCGCGCCCTGGAAAAAAATGGCATAACTCCCAAGGATATTCAAATTGTTTCCCTCGAATTAACCGAACATGAACGGGCTTACAAAGAAGGAAGAGTCGATGCGGTGGTTACATTTGGGCCTGCTATGGCAAAATTACTAGACGCAGGGGCAAAAATGTTGTTTGATAGCAGTCAGATTCCAGGGGAAATTGTAGATACCCTCGTGGTTCGTAAGGACGCGATCGCCAATTCCCCTGATACCATCCAAGCCCTCGTGAATGCTCGGTTTCGTGCCTTAGAGTATTTAGACAAAAATCCCCAGGATGCCGCCGCTCGCATTGCCCCCCGAACTAAAGTTTCTCCTGAGCAGATTCTCGATGCGTTTAAAGGAATCATTCAGCCCAATTTAGCCGACAATTTGCGATTACTCGATCAAAGTGACCCGACCTTGGTGAATGGGATGAACAAACTAGTGGATATCATGGTTGAAAATAAACTACTCCCTAAAAAAGTTGATCCAGCCACTCTACTTGATCCCCAATTCGTCAAGAATGCTAAACCCTAATCTTATTTACCTAAAATGGACAGACGTATCGAATGAAACGTTTTCCCTTTCCTCTGAAATTTTCAATCCCGACAATTTTAGTTTTGTACGGCAGTTTGTTGGGATTAATTTCTTTTGAACAAGAAATTACGGAAAGTTACCGCAGAGCTGAAACTACTAGTAAGGATTTTGTTCAAACCTCGGCCAGTCGGACTGCAAGCATTCTGGATTACGTCTATCGTCGCTCTGATGTTGAACAGGCCGAAATTGCCATTAGTCAATTGGGGAGTGATCCCAATCTCACCTCTGCCATTCTCTTTGATGATCATGACATTGTTCGTCTAGCCAATCGTTACGAGAGTCGCGATCGCCTCATTAGTGAAACCGTTGCCGCTCCTTACGTTAAAACGTTTCGTGAAGTGCGTTCTACAATGGCGGGCAAAATTCTTTTTTCCCAAAATAGACAAAAATTAATTGCTATCTATCCCGTTTTACTGCAATCGCTTCCAGGGGAACTGCGCCCCTCCCGTGTCGGGATTCTTTTTTTGGAACATGATCTAACGGAAATTAAACAACAATCTCAACAAATTGCCCTCAAACGCTCCTTGTTATTTTGCGGCACACTGATGATTTTTTGTCTGGGACTATGGTTTTTCTTTGAACTCACCCTCACTCGACGAGTCGCCCGCCTAGTCGCGGTGAGCAATAATCTAGCCAATGGAGAATTAAGCGATCGCGCCTCCCTTTCAGGATCGGATGAAATCGCCCAAATTTCCACTGCCTTTGACCGAATGGCCACCAAAATCCAAGAAAATACCAAAGCCTTGGAACTCAGTGAAGAACGCTACAATCTCGCCATTTCAGGAACCAATGATGGTCTCTGGGATTGGGATATCCTTAGCAACGAGGTTTATTATTCTCCCGTTTGGATGAAAATTCTGGGCTATGAATCGGCTCCCCTTCCTTTTCTCTTGTCTACCTGGTCAAAAAACGTCCACCCTCAAGATTTTAGTTCAGCAGAAGAGGCTATCCAACGTCATTTGCGCGGAGAAACGCCAATTTACGAAAATACCCATCGTATGAAGCACCGCAATGGTCATTATATTTGGACTTCTGCTAAAGGTAAATGTTTGCGAGATGAGGAGGGTAAACCCTATCGCCTAGTGGGAACCATTACGGATATTACCGCTAAAAAAGAAGCCGAAGAAGAACTTAAAATGGCCAAAGAAGCGGCAGAAATTGCGAATCGGACAAAAAGTGAATTTTTAGCCAATATGAGCCACGAAATTCGGACTCCCATGAATGCGATTTTAGGGTTTTCCGATTTACTTCAGGGTATGACCACCGATGAGCGTTACCAGAGTTATCTCCAAGCCATTCGTTCCAGTGGAAAAACTCTGATGTCCCTGATCAATGACATTTTGGATCTGTCTAAAATTGAAGCAGGAAAACTTCAACTCAGCTACGAAGGCATTAATCTTCGGGGGTTAATTAGTGATATTCAGCAAATATTTTCCGTAAAAGCCGCAGAAAAAGGAATTAAACTGCTGGCCACTGTGGACGAATCCGTTCCAGAGGCGATCGCCTTTGATGAAGTCCGATTACGACAGATTCTCTTTAATATGGTGGGCAACGCCATTAAATTCACCGAACAGGGTCATGTCAGTATTCAGGTATCGAGCATCTTATCAGATGAGCAAAAAATTCAACTCGTTTTACAAATTCAAGATACAGGCATTGGCATTGCCCCCGAAAATCAAACGCGAATTTTTGATATTTTCACCCAAAGCGAAGGACAAAGTACCCGTAAATACGGTGGCACGGGCTTAGGTTTAACGATTACTCGACGGTTAACGGAAATGCTAGGGGGATCAATTGAATTAAGGAGTGAATTAGGCAAAGGAAGTGTTTTTACTTTGATTTTTCCCTCTGTTATGATTGAAACCTATTCCCATCAAACGTTTAACCACCATCAAGATATTGATTTCAATCAGTTTGTTCCTGCAACCATTTTAATCGTTGATGATATTGAATCCAATCGTCATTTACTCCGCAGTTTTTTCCAATCTACAGACCATAAAATCATAGAGGCTAGTGACGGTTATGAAGCGATTCAAATGGCTAAAAATCATCATCCTGATGTGATTATTATGGATATTTTAATGCCGAACTTAGATGGTCAAGAAGCAACCCTCTGGTTACGCAATAATCCTGATACTTCTACAATTCCTATCCTCATTTTAACGGCTTCTTTAATGGTGGATTTACGAAATCAATTAAAGCCTCATTGCCAAGGTTTTCTCACTAAACCTCTTGTTAGAGCCGATTTAGTAGAAGCTTTAAAAAGTATTTTAACCCTGCGTCCAGAGTCGGATTGTTCTTCTGCCAATGTAGTTCACTCCCAGGGTATAATTGAGCCTGTAAAGGAAGTCAATGATTCATCCCCTCGATCCAATGTGATCGCCGAAGATTTCAGTAAATTACCCGAATTAATTAAGCAATTAAAAATAGAAGAAGAAACTGTCTGGCCAAAATTGCGTCAGACTATGATCATGAAAGAGCTACGGCAATTTGCAAAACGCCTACAGCTTTTATGTGAGGAATATCCTTTTGTTCTTTTAATTAACTATACTACAAAATTAGATTTGCAAATTAAGGAATTTGATGGGGATAATTTAAACCATACTATTAATGATTTTCCTAATATCCGAAAAGATTTGGAACAGTTAATTACCAATCAATAGGTAAATTTAATGATTACTTTAGAACCGATTACCTTGAGCTTCAAAAATGTTGCTTTAACCGACGATCAATTTTACCAACTCTGCCAAGATAATGAAAATTGGCAACTGGAAAGAACCGCCCAAGGAGAATTAATTATTATGCCCCCCGTCGGTGGATTAAGCGGTAAGCGAGAATCTGATTTGAATGCGGATTTGGTTATTTGGAATCGCCAAACTCGATTAGGACACGTTTTTAGTTCTTCTACTATCTTTACTTTGCCCAGTGGAGCTAAACGTTCTCCTGATGTTGCTTGGGTTAAAAGCGATCGCTGGGAATCCCTGACCTTAGAAGAACAGGAAAAATTTCCTCCATTATGTCCCGATTTTGTGATTGAATTACGTTCTCGGACTGATTCATTAAATCAACTTCAAGAAAAAATGCAGGAATATCTTGACGGTGGTTTGCAGTTAGGTTGGTTAATTAATCCCCAAGCCCAGGAAGTTGAAATTTACCGTCCTAATCAATCCGTTGAAATTGTTCCGTTACCCACAACGTTATCGGGAGAAAAGATTTTACCTGGATTTATTTTAGACATTTCTCTTTTCTGAATTAGGGAAAGTCTTTAGTTAAGAATTATCACAAAAACATTGCCAGTTACAAATATTCAAACTCAAATTATCTACAGGATTTGAATAGTTGTTACAGCTCTTAAAACTGGGATAGAATCTATCATTGTCTGAGAAAACTAGAACAATTACTGGCTGTTGCTTAAGAATATGATGTCCCCCCTCAACAATATCCGAATCATTCTGATGGAACCCGCAGGAGCCTTAAATGTTGGTTCCATTGCTCGCGTTATGAAAAATATGGGACTACATCATCTGGTTCTAGTCAATCCCCAATGCGATCGCCTGGGCGAAGAAGCTCGACTGATGGCCGTTCATGCTTCTGATATTTTAGAACAGGCCGAAGAAGTCCCCACTTTGCCCGATGCCCTGAAAGGTTGTCACCGCGCGATCGCCACCACTGCCCGTTCCCGTAGTTTAGAAAGTCCCTTGGAAACCCCCAGACAAGCTCTACCCTGGCTGATTACTGCCGATGAAAAAACCGCACTGATTTTTGGACGGGAAGACCGAGGACTGAGTAACGAAGAATTAAACCATGCCCATCGTTTCGTCACTATTCCCTCAAATCCTGATTATTCTGCCCTCAATTTGGCCCAGTCCGTTGCCGTTTGTGCCTATGAACTTTATCAGCATCAATACGAGCCCATTAGCTCGATTCCAGCAGAATCTTTGAGTAAAAAGGCGACTCTCGAAAATTTAGAGGGTTATTATCAACATTTAGAACAAACATTATTAAAAATTGGCTATCTCTATCCCCATACGGTCAACGCTCGCATGGAAAAGATCCGTCGTCTTTACCAACGCGCCCAACTGACGGAGGAGGAAGTCGCTCTCTTGCGAGGAATTTTGGGACAAATGGATTGGAAGACGCAACATTTTTCGACGGCTCATAGTCAGAACCAAAAGTCAACTTCTTAAAAGTATCGAAGTCTGTTACCCTAACCAAATAAAGCTTTGACACGATCTTTGTCTAAATCTTTCTCACACTAAAATTAAAGAAAATGTCTAGGAAAAATTCTCGTCGTTCGACCCGTTCTCATATTTCCCTGGTTCCCCAGCCCACCAATGTAACGACTCTTACGGTGGCTGCCGAACCGATCGCTTCAACTCAGGTTCCCCGCAAGCGAAAATCTTCTCGTGAACCGAATTGGGTAACGACGAGTGTACTCTATGCCCTTCGGGTCGGTATTTTCGGCGCGGGATTGGCGGTAATTGCTGGAACGGCTTTGACGGTTTTTGCTCCGACTCGTTTTCTGTCTTCCCAAGCGTCAACTTTCAAAGGACAGGAAAAATCTACGGCCCAAAAAACAGCCGCAGTCGGCATTAAACCCCAGGAGGCGATCGCAAAATTCGTTTCTACCCTAACGCCGCAAGATAGCCAGGCCGATTCTTCCGCCAGTAACCAGATTCATTTGACCGAAGAACTAATTCCTCTCAAACAAAAATTAGCGAATCTAGATAAAAAGCAGCCCAAAATTGAAACCCAAGCTTTTTTTATTGATTTAGATAACGGAAAATACGTGAATTTGGCGGGAGATACGCCGATTTCCGCCGCTAGCTTGATCAAAATTCCCATCGCGATCGCGTTTTTTCAAGATGTGGACGCGGGCAAAATCAAGCTCAATGAAAAGTTGCCAATGGGTAAAGATGTGATCGCCAGTGGTTCAGGAGATATGCAGTATCAACAAGGTCAAAAATCCTTTACTGCCCTCGAAACCGTAACAAAAATGATCGCCATTAGCGATAATACGGCGACGAATATGCTGATTAAGCGCATGGGAGGCAAAGCGGTTCTCGATCAACGTTTTCAAGCCTGGGGATTAACCCACACCCAAATCCATAACCTGTTGCCCGATCTCGAAGGAACTAATACGACCAGTTCCAAGGACTTGGCGACGGTTTTATTAAAGGTCAATCAAGGCGAATTAATTTCCCTCAAATCCCGCGATCGCCTGTTGGGAATTATGCAGGAAACTAAAACCCGTACCCTATTACCACCAGGTTTAGAGCCTGGGGCAATTATTTCCCATAAAACAGGAGATATCGGAACCGTATTAGGAGATGCGGGGATTATTGATATGCCCAATGGAAAACGGTACATTGAAGCCATCATTGCCAAGCGTCCTTACAACGACATTGCCGCCAGAACGCTCATTCAGGATATGTCCCGCGCGACCTATCAACACCTCAAGGCGACCGAGTCGATTCCTGCGGCCAAACCGCCTAGTATCCCAACAAAAGTCGTCGCATCTTCATCCGCCGAACAGAAAAAGATTGATTCTAAAAAAGCAATGACTCCACCCACCTCAATCCTCAAAAAACCCGATTAATCTCTACTCAACCCCTTTATCTATCCTTAACTGAGTAGTTAACCGACAAAACCACAGGATATGATAGAGGGTGGTTAGACACTTTTCTGAAACTATTGATTGTAAAAAGACATGATGAACAACTTATTGAAACGCTTTGGTTGGCTAGGTTTAGTCGCGATCGCGTTGATACTTTCCCTGGCGATCCATAATCCCGCCAATGCTAAAAACGCCCCGATCATAACCGCCCAAGTTCCGCGTCATTACGATCAATTAGAGTTTCCGCCCCTCCCCGATATCGAAATCCCTAAATATGAACGGTATCAACTCGATAATGGACTAATTGTTTATTTAGTTGAAGACCATGAACTGCCCCTCGTCAAAGGAACCGCCCTATTTCGGACAGGATCTCGTTTAGAACCCAGTCAGCAAGTTGGCCTAGCAGGAATCACAGGCGAAACCATGCGTACAGGGGGAACTGCCAACCATTCCCCCGATGAATTAAACCAGATTCTCGAACAACGGGCCGCCGCCATTGAAACCGCCATTGGAGCCACATCAGGCTCGGCTAGTTTTGATGCCCTGAGCAAAGATAAGGAAACGGTTTTTAATCTGTTTGCTGAAATCATCCAAAAACCTGTTTTTGCGGCCGACAAAATTGAACTCGCTAAAACTCAAGCCCAAGGAGCGATCGCCCGTCGTAACGATGATCCCGATGATATTGCCAGTCGAGAATTTAAAAAACTGATGTATGGTAGCGAAAGTCCCTATGCCCGCATCGTAGAATACGCCACCCTAGACCAAATTGATCGCAATAGTATTGTCAAATTCCACGCCGACTACATCCGACCCGAATCAACTCTATTGGGAATTGTCGGTGATTTTGATCCAACAGAAATGAAAGCTTTAATTGCTCAAAAATTTGGTAACTGGGAAGTTTCTACGCCCAAGCCCAATCTTGATGTTCCAGGGGCTAGTCAACAAAACCAACAAAAAATCTTCATCGTCGATCAACCCAAATTGACCCAAAGCAATATCCTATTAGGACACATCGACGGTAAATTAAGTGATCCCGACTACCCGACTCTCAGTGTCATGAATGGGGTATTAAGCGGCTTTGGAGGGCGTTTATTCAACGAGATCCGCTCCAGACAAGGATTAGCTTACTCTGTCTATGGAAGTTGGAATGCCGCCTACGATTACCCAGGCGTTTTAATTGGAGGAGGACAAACCCGTACTGATGCAACCGTTCCTTTCATCAAATCATTGTTGAGTGAAATTGACCGCATTCGCACTACTCTCGTCACGCCAGAAGAATTATCCTACGCAAAAGAATCTATCCTCAACTCTTTTGTCTTTAAATTTGAAAATCCTAGCCAGACCCTAACCCGTCTGATGACCTATGAATATTACGGTTATCCTGCTGATTTTATTTTTCAGTATCAGAGCAAAGTTAAAGACGTTACAGCAGAATCTATTCAACAGGTTCCCAAAAATACTTAGTTCCCGATAAACTTTTCACCTTAATTGTCAAGACAAGCGATCGAACCCAATTTATCCAGCCTGAAGCAACCCGTAGGCAACATTGACATTACCATTCCAGCACCAGCAAAACCCTAAACGCGATCGGGCTTTTAATCAAAGTGTCGTTTAAATCGGGGATCGAGGTAGTGTTTTTTCTTTTGATTACAGGTTTGACAGAGGGTTTGTAGGTTACTCATATCATTACTGCCACCTTTTGCGAGGGGAATAATATGGTCAATATTTAGCTTGGTTTCGGTCTGAGTTTGACCACAGCTTTGGCATTGATAATGATCTCTTTGGTAGATGTATTGTCTAACGGAATTGGGAATAGGAATGCGGGGAGTTTTTGTCATAAATTTAGGCTTGATTTTCTATTATATTAAAATCGAGGGTGGCATAAATCTCGGATAATGGGGCATCAATCGCAAAATTTTCAATACGGAGAATTGCGTTTAATTCTTCGTAGGTTTGTAGAGTCCATAAATCATTTTTAGTCCGTCGAAAACATTCAATCAGATATTCCTGAGAACTGACTAAAATATATTCTTGTAAACTGGGAATAGTACGATAATATTGAAACTTCTTACCGCGATCAAAGGTTTCAGTCGATTCAGAAAGCACTTCAACGATGACTTTTGGAAATTTAATATCATAAGCATTTACATCGTCATTATCATCGCAAGTTACGACAATATCAGGATAAAAAAAGCGTTTTTGGTTTGATACATTTACTTTTATATCCGCCATAAAGGTTTGACAATTAGAGTTTTTTAACTTTTCTCGAAAAAGTATTGCCAGATTAAGACTAATTGTATTGTGTGCTTTGGTTGTTCCTGCCATTGCATAGACTTCACCATCAATATATTCGTGTTTGGTGTCGCTATGGTGTTCAAATTCCAGATATTCTTCTGGACTCATGTAATAATCTGATTTGAGAGCAATCATTTTATATTTCCTCTGAGATTTATTTTGGGTTTAATCAAGATTAAGAATTAGGGAAAGAGGGATGATTACGAATCTCATCAAGGGGTGATTCATATTTAGAGGATTCAGGCTCATTTTGAATTTCTGGTTCATCTGGAATAAATTCAATAGCTATTTTTAGATTAAACCTTCCTTTTTTCCATCCAGTAGAGGCCACTTTTAATATTTCAGAGTCTGTCCCTTTAGTAAATAAAGCTAAAGCTTTTGCTTTTTTAATTTTGATTCCAGAGCTATTTAATGTTTCGGATAGACCAGAAGAAGCTGAATTTGAATTATTACCTGTTAGAAATTTATTTAATTCCGCCTTAAGAGCTTCCACTTTATAGAATTTGCCATATAACGATACAACATCCTCATCAGAACATCCTTCTAAGTGAAAATTATCTTCAATTGCCATGATTTTGTCTCCTATTAATTTTATTTAGTTTAACTATTTTGTTGCATTTCCCGACGAATTTCGTCAAGCGGTGATTGATATTCAGGAATTTCTGGCTCATCAGGAATAAATTCAACACTAGGGCGTGTCATCAATTAGGGGGGTTAACATTAGTGGCAAATAATTCGCAGAGTATGAAATGACACAATATACGTTGAAGAGAGGTGTGAATATGACGAGGCGTTATGCGTTGCGGGATGACCAATGGGAAAGAATCAAAGAGCTATTACCTGGAAAAGAGGGAGATGTGGGAGTAACAGCCAAAGATAATCGTTTGTTTGTTGAAGCCGTATTATATCGATATAGAGCGGGCATTCCTTGGAGAGACTTACCCGAAAGGTTTGGAGATTTTCGAGTGATTCACACGCGTTTTACGCGATGGACGAAATCAGGGGTGTGGGAAAAGGTATTCAAGCACTTAGCGGCAGGACGCTGATAATGAATACGCAATGATAGATGCAACGATTGTGAGAGCGCATCAACACAGTGCAGGAGCAAAAAACAGTAGCGCAGAGGAAGAAGATATAGGAAGGAGTTAAGGAGGATTAAGTACGAAAATCCATGCCGTAGTAGACGCATTAGGGAATCCAGTCTCTTTTTCTAACGCCAGGTCAAGCGTGTGATTTAGACGGAGCCGATGTGCTATTGCCTGATTGTGAGAAGCAGAAGCGGTGCTAGGGGACAAAGCCTATGACGCAGACGATAGAGTCATTAAGGTTCTAGAAAAAAGAGGGATAGTGCCTGTGATACCCTCGAAAAGTAATCGAAAAGAACCTCGCCCTTATGATACATTTTTGTATAAAGCGCGTCATTTAGTCGAAAACTTCTTTGCGAAACTCAAACAATATCGTGCGCTTGCGACTCGTTACGACAAGCGCTCAGCCAATTTTTGGGCGGCATCTATCTGGCCGCATCAGTTATATGGTTAGCGTAGCCCAGTTTAAACAGCATAATTATTCACTAATGTCAAGTGTGTTAATTGATGACACGCTCTAACTTTGATTTTTAATTTCCCTTTTTTCCAGCCATCAGAACCAGCCTTTAAAATTTGACGATCGACTCCTTTTGTAAACCAATCAGTTAATTCATTTTGAACAGCGATCTGAACTTGATTGTTATTAAGATGCCTAGTAAGTGAATCAGGGATAGCATTATCAAAAGCTGATTGTAAAGCTGATTTGACTTTACCAACTTTAAACAATTTTTCTGTCTGTTCTAAAATATCGTCATCGCGAAGATTTTTAAGATGATCGTTATATTCAAGATCCATGATTTTGTCTCCATTAATAAAAAAAGTAGTTTAAAAGGCAAAAGTTACTCCTAAAAATTATAACTCAAAAAATGCGATTACGATTCAATTTCTAGCCAAAATTTTAACATTTTAATCGGAATACCCAAGGGGGGGGAAAATAATTTTAAGCGTTTATATACTACTTACGTTTCGAGATTTCTAGATACTTTTTATTCAGTGCCATTTTAAGCTACGGCGTAACGTTGACCAATTTTTCCAATCGCATCTGCCACCTGAAGTCGAACCATTTTATCAGGATCAGAAAAGATTTGGATTAAGTTAAGGAATTGCTTCCTCTGAGCCAATTTGTCCGAGAGCTTGGGCCGCAACTGCCCGAACTGATGCCTCTGAATCGGAAAGAGTATTAATAAGATAGGAAATGGCTTTTTCACTGCCGATTTTACCGAGTGCCTTGGCAGTGGCAGTACGAATCAGACTATCTTGAACATTGAGATAATTTACTAAGCTAGGAATAGCCGCATCATTGCCAATTTCTCCTAATGTTTGAATCAGATTCATTGTACTTTTTTAATTTATTCAAATGATAATCGATTAATTAAAGCAGAGATAGGAACACCATCTCCCATTTTTCCCAAAGATTCAGCCGCCTTAGCCCGAATTTCTGGAATAGAATCATTTAACTTGTCACTTAAAGCTTCAATTGCCATTTGGGTATATTGATTGTTCGTAATCATTTTTTTAAGTCTTATTTGAGAATTATCATCAAAAAATTATTAAGGGGTAAAAACTACCCCCTAAAAATTATAACGTAAGAAATGTCTAGGTAATATCAGCACTATCAACTAAATCTGCTTCAATGATTTCAGATTTAATGCTTTCAGATTGAGCAGAAAATTCTTCCTGAGTAATCAAAGGTAATTGATACAATTGCATTGCTTTTAGGCATTCATTAATCGCTGAAATGGCTTCATTATAGGCATCAATTTTGCCCTTAACGGTTCCTTGTAAACGACTATTGCGAGCAATTTTTTCCTCTGCTTCCTTTTCTAGAGTTTGCTGCAAATAGGAACGAGCTACATCATATTGTTGCAAAATCTCATCCGCTTGTTTTTCTGCCATTGGTAACAGATGGGTTTTAATCGCCTGATTAATTTTTTGACGAAAGGTTTTCCGAACGGTATTAAAAACCTTGGGTTCACATCTAGCTTTAATAATTGACGAATCGCAGGTTCAGCCGTGACAATACTTTCAGCGTCATAACTTTGGGAAGTTTGCTGTAAGGTTTTGCGGAAATTGATGAATCGAAAAAGTTCCTTCATCATAGAAACGGGGACTTTCTCGCACATAGGAATCACATTCAGAAATTGCCGCACTCACTAAGGCTTTGCTGAGATCTTCTTCCACTTGTTTTAAATCAATTTCGATCCCCGCATCTTTCCCTAACAGACGAGAAATTTCACGATAATGATCCGTTTGACGAACTCGGTTTAATAGCCGAGGGGAAAAATTGTTGACTAAATCCTTAATTCCTACGACTAAAACATCTTCTAATTCATTAGCGAGATAATACAAAGCCTCAACTAAAACAGCAATAAAAGGAGCCGTTGAGTTCCGGGGTGATTTAGTCTTGTTTGACGATCAGCCACACCGACAGAAAAGTTTTTTAATAGCTCATCTAAATACGTTACCATGCGATTTTTGAGCTTAATGAAATCCTCTTCAAATTCCCGATCTAGATTAGTAATGGTGTTATTGACTTCTAGGGCAATATGTTCTCGGAAAGCAACACCTAAATCCTGTAAAGATTGATTTAATAGGGTTAGTTCCTGGGCTTTCATTGCTTCAATTTCGCGGGGTTGACTATCTAAATCACGATATTCTTTTAAGTAGGTACTTTTGAGACTGATACAAAGGGGCTGTAAATCATCGGCTAAAGTTTTAAACAGTTCGGGATACTTTTCTTCCGCGAGATAACAGGTTGTCCCATCCCGAAAACTTTGAATACCACTATCTCTGAATAGAGTTGATCCAATAAAGGCGTTCCCCATTCGCTTAAGATGCGAACATAATTTTCATTAGGAGTCTCATAGCTATTGACTGAAACTTTAAAGTCAGTACGGGTCAATAGCTTTTTAGAATTACCACAATAATTGTTAAATTCATTGACAAATTGAGGGGTTTCTTCTTCACCATTGAGTCCCTTAATACTATCAGCAAAAATGCTATCCAATCCAAAGCGATCGCGTCCTGTAGTTTGCTTAATCAGACTGCCAAAAAATCCCAATAAACCACTGGTTTGATAGAGCTTTGTATTACCTTGAAACTGATTTTGAATCAAACTTTCTAATCGTTGACGCAATTGGGTATTGTACCAAGTGTCATCAATACGATTAAAAACATAAAAAACGCGATCGCGGATTCCCAAATTAGAGCGCATTTTCTCCAATAATTCCGTTTCTTCGGTGGTCATTTCCCCTGCCGAAGCCGCTTTTAAAACACAGACAACGGCAGAACTATCGGGATCTTCTATTTTGCGATAGGTTAAATCCGCATCTTTTTTGACAGGGGCATCAATTCCTGGCAGATCCACTAAAACATTCCCGTCTTGCAATAAGGGATGACAGCAATGATAATCTAGACGTTTGAGAACCGCGCTATTGCTACCCCTTCGAGCATAACCTGCGGCTTCCGTCAGATTGGAAAAATTCAATTGTTCCATTGAATAGGTCGCATTGTTCATCGTGTGGATTTTATCCCGATTTTGGCTAAATCCATCTAAAAGTAGAATTAAACCGTAAGCTTGTTTTGCCTTATCTGACTTACTGGCTCTTCCTTCTTGTTCAATGATTTTTTGGCATTGTTGTTCCGGAACAGTTGAACGGTTTCGGATTGATTAATATTGTTAACAGCTTGCAGGTTCAAACGATGACATAAAGCGGTCACTTGTTCACGAATTTCTGCTTCACTCAGGAAAGTTAAAACCACTTCTTCCTTCCCCTGGTTCGGCATATTCGATGTGACATTCCGTTCCAGTGGCGTGACCTTCCGCACTGTAGAGCAATTCCCTCTCTAACAGCGCATTAATGAGCATCGACTTGCCCGCACTAAAAGCCCCCGCAAACACAATCTCAAATTTGTGGGCGATCGCTTTTTTGAGGGAAGTTTCAATTTTACCC
>CAWEDJ010000096.1:0-17927 GCA_963807635.1 uncultured cyanobacterium | reverse complement strand
TGGTGCAAAACTATCAGCAAGTTATGTGAATGGATATCTTTATTTATACCGATTAAGTTGGGATAATTATAATGAATCAGGCGACTTCAAAGGACAAATAGAAGAGTTTAAACGTGAGACAGGCTACTATCCCCAGTCTGTTCATGCTGATGCAATCTATCGCACAAGGGAATATCGGCGCTTTTTGTAAGGAGAAGGGAATTCGATTGAGTGGCCCACCCTTGGGAAGACGACCCACAAATATTAGTCCAGAAAAGAAAGAAGCTCTTCAAGATGAAAGAGACCGTAATGCTATTGAAGGCAAATTTGGTCAAGCAAAGAGACGATTTAGCCTCAATCGAGTTATGACAAAACTTCCTGATACCTCTGAAACCGCTATTGCTATCACCTTTTTAGTCATCAATCTTTTTGCCCTGCTTCGGCAGGTTTTACGTTTTTTTTGTCTTTTTCGGAAGAAGAGCTTATTTTTCTGCCCTCTTATTAGCCCAGCTTATGCTTTGTGTTGACAATTCATTTAACCCTTATGTTTTACTCGCCTTAAATTCATAAATTAATCCCCTCTTCCTGTTTTTTGACTTTTTCAGCAAGCCCTAAGTAAGGTGTAAAAGTTCAGCAGCAAGAACACTTAAAAAGCCCAAAAGAGTTTTCATTCCAGAAGAGGCAAGTCGATAACGTTCACTCTGACAACCAGACTTAAGGACTTTATGAAATTCTTCCACCCGCCATCGGTAAGGGACAAGAATAAATGGCGTTGCTGAATCAAAGTATGAATGTCAATTTTGCACATATCCAAAAGTCAGTTTGAGTCTAGGTTTTAAAAATCCCATAAAAGAAGATTCATATCTCAAATCAGCAACGTCAACAATCGCTCTCTGCACTGCTTAAATTGATAAACTAGATCAGCTTCAATTATACAAATTATGGAAACAATTACCATTCAAGTAAAACCAGAGATTGCCCAAGCCTATCAAAAGCTTAATCCTGAAAAAAAGCTAAAATCGAAACCCTCTTAGAATTACTCATCAAGCAAGAACTCGATCTACCGTGAAGCCCGAATGCGATCGCGATAGTCCTGTTCATCTAAACCCAAACCTTCATAGGCCGTATTGCGATCAATTTTTCGCTGGAGTGCAACAATTCGATTACGAGTATCGGGATGGGTATTTAAAATTTCTGGAGTACCGCCACCACCTGCCTGTAATAACTTCTGCATAAAATTAATCATGCCAATGGGAGCATAACCCACTCGTTGTAAATTCTGTAACCCTAATTGATCCGCTTCTAATTCTGCTTCCCGACTATTGGGTAAATTCACCGCCAATTGTACGCCCATTTGCACAATGGTACTTTCTTTTAAACCCGCCGCTCCCATCAAACCTTGCGATAAGGCCACATCTCTCATTTGATTTACCGCATGACGAGCCACAATATGAGCAATTTCGTGGGCGATCACACTCGCTAATTCTGCCTCTGTATCTGCCGCTTCGATGGTTCCCCGATTGACATAAACAAAACCGCCCATTGTAGCAAAGGCATTGATGGCCCGATCATTGACGACCTGAAAAGTGTAGGGAATATCAGGACGTTTACTAGATCGGGCGAATTCTTGACCAATTTCATTCACGTAGGCATTCAAGCGGCGATCGCGGGAAACCTGAAATTTACCTTGTTGGATTAATTGTTGATTAATTTGCTGTCCTAAACGTACTTCCTGGGAATTGGACAAACTAGAAAGCTGTAAAACTTGAATCCCTTGAAAGAGGAGGTTCAACCAAGACTGACCATAACTGGGTTGGGAAAAGCCGAAAGTGAGACCAAACGTGGTAGTTGCGATTAACAGTAGAGAAATAAAGCGTTTTTGCCAACGTGACCCAGGAATAACTTGCATAACACTCATCAATATAGAATCCTTTAAAAATTTAAGCCAGAATCCAACACTAGACTCATATCTTAAACATGGTTCAATCCTATATTAACGATATCGAAGAAAGGAAAATTCTAGGTTGATCGCAGGACAGTTAGGAATTCCGCACACGGATATTTTGATAAAGGCAAAAATTGAATAGATTGAACACTCCACCAACTAAACCGCAAGTTGCCCCGATAATAAATAGACCCGTCAAAGGACAGCCATTCCCAAAAATGGTGAGAAATTCAACGACTTGATTTTCGCCAAATTGACCAACAAAGGCAATTAAAGGTAACAAACTCAGCACCCAGAGCGTCAGCAATAATCCCCCCAGGAAGACAATCGGGGTCGTAAAACTAAAGAGGGTGGTTAGGGCAAGGGATCTCAGTAAATTAGACATATTCAGATATCTCTATGATCGATTTGTACTACCCAAGTAGGCGATCTGTGAATCCCTGATTGGATACACTTACTCTAGATGGGTTTCGCTATTTTAAACAAAGTTGTTATAAATCTTAAATCTTTATTAAAATTTTTGATGAACTCAAGTAAAGAGTTATTAAAAAACCGTATAAAATGTATCAAAAGTTATAATCTCTCTACAGTTATCCTTTTCTGGTTATCATTTTATGAAACTTTTCTTAATACTTGCTTACAGTAGAGATAAAAACGCGATCGCCCTATGAAAATTCTTCTGGTTGATGATGAAATAGAACTAACCGCTTCCCTCAGTCAGGTAATGCGTCATGAGGGATATCAAGTTGATGTGGCAAATAATGGACTAGAAGGCTTGAATTTGGGACTAGAGAATGACTATGATTTATTGATTCTCGATTGGATGTTGCCCTATCTATCGGGTTTAGAAATTTGTCAAAAACTACGAAGCCAGCCTGATCATGAGCAAAGTCCGCTAGGTACGCGATCGCGACGAAAAAATCCTCCTGTTTTATTCCTCACCGCCAAAGATACCCTCGATGATCGAGTTTTAGGGCTAGATGCAGGAGCCGATGATTATTTGGTTAAACCCTTTGAACTGAGGGAACTACTCGCCAGGGCAAGGGCCTTATTGCGTCGTTTTTCCCCACCAGAAACTCCGTCCCCAGGCGATCGCTTAAAAGTTGCCGATCTCGAACTAGACGAAGATAATCAGACCGCCTATCGCCAAGGCCGAGTCATTAATCTATCAGAAAAAGAAGTGAAACTCCTGTCTTTCCTGATGCAGCATCCTGGACAATTATTAACTCACGAACAAATTTATCAATCTCTCTGGACAGAAACCGACCAGCCCAACAGTAATGTCCTGGCCGCCCTCGTCCGTCTTCTACGCCGTAAAATAGAAACCAATGGAGAAACGCCTCTGATTCACACCGTCTATGGAAGGGGATATCGTTTTGGGGAACAAAGCTGACCAAAATCAGAAAATGCCCTATCTTAGGCTTAGAATTGTTCAAAGAATCCATCATTTTCAAAATCATTTAAAATTTCTGACATCCCATCACTTAGCCCAATCCCTCATGATGTTCAAACGCCCTCATCGCCGTCCCTGGTCTCGTCCCTTAGTGTTAGCGATCTCCTCTGCATTGATCCTTAGTCTCCCCGTCAAAGCCGCCGAAAGAATCTTTTTTACCTTCGCCCCTGTCCATGTTTCTATCAGAATCGCCTCTATCGAAAAATTTGCAGACAAAGGTATTGTGGATGCGAATCTTCGCTTTTATTTTGATCTTTCGGGAATCACCGCAGAGCAGAGAGTCGAATTGCGTGAAGCTCTCAATAAAAGATTAGAAATTGATCCCATTCAACTTTCTCGTTTTTTCAATACCTCAATGGGGGAGAGTATCCTCTCGCGCATTGGAAGTTTGATCACCATTCAGGGGGGACGCAATGGCGTTAAGGCCATTCGTGGAGCCTTGATTTCTGCCGCCCTCGATCCCGAAGGATTAACTGCCATCAATTTTTTTAGAAAATTACCCACCGATATGCAGATTCAGGGGGAATTAGTTTTAGACCGAGTACAAGCAACAAAATTTGTGGTAGATGCCACCCAGGAATTTATTGTGAGGATGGCTAAACTGTCCGCCCAGGAAGCGGCAACCCAAACTCCTGTAGATTTTGCGAAGTTAATCGATCCTCGTAAGCCTGGCCCCTACGGCGTTCAACCTAAAATGACTTGGCAATTGGAAGATACGAGTCGTAAGCGAAAATTGTATGCAGAGATCTATCAGCCCCAACGTCAACGCGCTGGAAAAACGCCTGTTATCGTTCTTTCTCACGGTTTAGCCTCTCGTCCTGAAGATTTTGCTGAAGTTGGCGAACATTTGGCTTCCTACGGTTATCTAGTGATAATGCCCCAACATCCTGGCAGTGATTTTCAACAAGCCCAGGCTTTATTGAGCGGTTTATCCCGTGAAGTGTTTTATAAAAATGAATTTCTGGATCGACCCAAGGATATTAGTTTTGTCCTAGATGAATTGGAACGACGTAATCAGAGCGAATTCTCAGGTCGCCTCGATCTAACTTCCGTGGGGATTGTCGGACATTCCTTTGGGGGGACAACGGCCTTGCTGGTAGCAGGAGCAGAATTTGATTGGCAGAATCTCAAACGAGAATGTGACTTCGGAAATTATCCCAATACCTCTCTCCTGTTACAGTGCGAGGCTCTCAAGTTGCCCCAGGATAAGTATTCCTTTCGAGATGAACGAATTACCTCTGTTTTTACCCTCAATCCAGTCACCAGTGCTGTATTTGGCCGAGAAGGCTTGGCTAAGGTGAAAATTCCTGTTGTGCTTTTGGCGGGGAGTTTTGATCCTGCGGCTCCTGCGGTTCTGGAACAGATGCGGACTTTTCCCTGGCTGTCGAGTGCAGATAAATATTTAGTTCTCTCGGATGGTCAGGCCCATGTTGATTTTTCCCAATTAGATGCGGGAATTTCAGATTTTCTTGGTTCAATGGGGGAAATGACCCTTCCTAGTCCAGATTTACTCAATACCTACCGTGATGGTTTATTAGTACCCTTTTTCGAGGTTTATCTTTCCCAAAATCCTGAATTTAAACCCTTTATTGAGTCCTATTCTTCCTATGCTCAACATTTGAGTGAGGGTCAGGAATTCAAAATTTATCTAATTTCTGGAAAGTCTAGCCAGGCATTGGTTGATGAAATTCAGCAATTTCTGCGCTAGTCGTGGTCGTCGTTAGGCTGTCCATAGTCTAAAGTTCATATAGGCAAGGGGCTTAAGCCCCTTGTTATAAATTATCAAGGATTTTTACTACCTTGAATTATTCCGTCTGCGGACTCCTTCTTCAAAACCTCGGTCATAATCGGGAGAATTGCGGGGATTATCGTATCTTGCCCCATTCAATCCATCTTGAACGCCTCGGAAAAATTCCTGATCGGGGGAAGCGGGGGCATAACGCTGTTGCTGGGCGCGTCGGTTGCTATTAATAATCGCACTGGTTCCCACTCCTGCACCGACTCCGAGAAAAAAGTCTCCCCAACTGGCCTGAGCGGGACGAGAGAACAACGGTAAACTACTAAACGCGATCGCGGTAGTCAAACTAATAACTGTAATTCGCTTCATAATAAGGTTCAGAATGTTAGATTCAGTAAAAAATGTTCGGAATTTGAGGGATTACTTGGCAGAAGTTGATCTTTCTTCGAGCCAACCTTGACTTTTTGTGGAAATCACTTTCGGTTGATTGTCAATCCATGCAAAACGAAAAGTATCCGTCCCCGCAGAAATAAATTGCTTGCCGTCTTCTGTCGTTAGTTTTTCAATCGTTGCCCGCGTCACGATCGCCAATTGACCATCAGGGGTAAAACGAATGGTTTGACGTTCATTGAGGATCTCGCGGTTTTTGACCCGTTTAAAGGTTTTTTCTAACATCTCTCGGTGAGCATCAACCCCTTCCAAGTTTCGGGCAATACTATTGCCCTGGGATTCTACCGTGACTTCAGAAACACCGTAGGGAACGAGAAACATTAATAGTACATCAATATCTTCCTTTTTTTCAGCTTCGGCAATGGCTTTCATGGCCTGAGATACATTTTCTTCCGTTAATTGACCAGAAGATTGGGAAGAAGACGTTATGGAGGGTTCCGCCGCCGTCACCCGATGGGGTAGAGCCAACACACAACTACTGATGACACCCAGGGTCAGTAAAGTCAGAGAATGAATGATTTTCATGGATATTTTAGACAAAATAATTTTAACGATGTTTTTTGATTAACTAACGCGATCGCCATAACCCTTGAGTAAACTTGAACCTATTGGTGGAATCAAATTTCTCAGCATTACTTTAGATGGTTTTTGGGCTTGCTTTGTGCCTTGATATTGACGGAATGGGTTAAAACTAGGATAGGACAGGATTGGTTGAAAAAACAATAGTGCCTCGCGTTTAGACAGATCTTCTATTGGATGAATCTCGGTGAGTTTTTTTGATAAATGATTTTTACTCTGACATATAAACTATTTTAAAAATCCTATCCTCTAGGGGGGCATTGTTTTGATCATTTTTAAACGGTTTAATCAGGATAGTTGTTTTTATCGCCTATTATTTGCCTTCGTCAACTATTTAAATGCTATCAGTCCTCAGAAATATATTAAATGACAATCCACGTCAAGTCCGTTCCAAAATTTTTAACCTTTATGGTTTTTTGATCACTGCCAATATTGGGGTTTGGATGATGGCGATTATCGTCTTTCATAGCTTTCCCTTACTATTAGGAACTGCCGTTTTAGCCTACAGTTTGGGTCTGCGTCATGCGGTGGATGCGGATCATATTGCGGCGATCGATAACGTTACCCGTAAATTAATGCGGGAAGACAAAAAGCCGATTTCCGTCGGATTCTTCTTTTCCTTGGGGCATTCGACCATTGTTGTCCTGATGTCCATTGGTATTGCTTTGGGAGCTAGTTTTATTCAAACAAATCTTCCTGAAATGAAAACCGTCGGGGGCGTGATCGGAACATCGGTTTCGACGTTTTTTTTGTTGGCGATCGCTGTCATGAACCTATTTGTGCTGTGGGATGTTTTTGAGACTTTTCAAAGTGTTAAACGGGGAGAAAATTATAACGATCAAAGCCTAGAAGCGTTTTTGGATCAAAGGGGATTGATCGCACGTTTTTGCCGTCCCCTATTTCGATTGATTACCAAAAGTTGGCATATGTACCCCCTGGGACTCCTCTTCGGATTAGGCTTTGATACTGCCACTGAAGTGGGATTATTGGGAATTTCGGCGATTCAAGCTTCCCAGGGCCTACCTATTTTGTCGATTATGATTTTTCCTGCCCTATTCACGGCGGGAATGTCGTTGATTGATACAACAGACGGAATTTTAATGCTAGGAGCCTATGGATGGGCCTATATTAAACCGATCCGCAAATTGTATTACAACATGAGCATTACTTTTGTTTCTGTCCTCGTTGCCCTGTTGGTGGGGGGAATTCAAGCCCTGGGATTATTTGCGGACAAGCTTAGTTTAAAGGGACAATTTTGGGATTTTATCAGCTATCTGAGTGAGGATTTTGGATTAATTGGCTATTTTATTATTGGGATTTTTATTTTTAGTTGGATTGTCTCTACGACAATTTATAGGCTAAAAAAATATGATGAGATTGAAGTTAACCTAGATGATTAAGACTATTTCTTTTCGAGGATGACTAAAATAAACTAAACTCCATAGCAAATTTCTCCATTGATATCATGCCTGACCGAAGCAGTTGTTTTTAAGCAATATCACTTTCTTGTTCAATCCTCTCAGTGGAGCGGCAAAAGAAATTGTCTGCCAAATAAGCCTAAAAAGCTTGCTACATCAGGATTGCTAGGGGGAAATAATTTAGCTGGGGGACGCATAGGGTAAGAAGATAATATATTATGTCCCTACAAAGATCTTCTACGTTCCACCAATGTAAACTGCGGTATGTCAAGCTGCTTGCAAGAAAATGCGTTATTCAGGAAGATTCAATCTCAATTCATCCCAAAAGGTTGACGATAGCCGCCATGATGCTGGATTCTCATAATGCCCTTAATCCGATCGCTGTTTCTCCGACAAACCCAAATCCTCTCGATCCCTGTGTTTTAGCTGCGATCGATATTGGAACCAATTCCGTCCACATGGTCATTGTCCGCATTGATCCAGTTTTAACGGCTTTTACCATTATCGCCAGGGAAAAAGATACCGTTCGACTGGGGGAAAGAGATCCGAAGACGGGTAATCTCTCCCAACCTGCGATGGAACGGGCGATCGCGGCCCTCAAACGCTGCAAGGATCTGGCCACAAGCATCAATGTCGATCATATTATTGCCGTCGCCACCAGTGCCACCAGGGAAGCCAGTAATGGTTACGAATTTTTAAACCGCATCGAAGCCGAAGTTGGACTCCAGGTTGACCTCATCTCAGGACAAGAAGAAGCGCGGAGAATTTATTTAGGCGTATTATCGGGCATGGATTTCCGTAATCAGCCCCACATTATTATTGACATTGGCGGTGGATCAACCGAAATCATTCTGGCTGATAGCCAGGAACCCCGTTTTCTCAGTAGCACAAAAATTGGAGCCGTCCGTCTCACTCGTGACTTTATCCGTACCGATCCCATTAGTCCGACAGAATTTGTCGCCCTCAGAGCCTACGCCAAGGGAATGCTAGAACGTCCTATTGATGAATTACGCCATTATTTAAAACCAAGTGAAAATATCACCATAGTGGGGACATCGGGAACCGTTGAAACCCTCGCCATTCTTAATGCCCTGAGTCAACAACGGGAAATCCCCAACCCTCTGCATGGCTATCAACTCACCCGCAAGGAAATTCGAGACTGGGTGAAACGATTGAGTAGCCTAAACTATGAACAACGCTTTGCCTTACCTGGAATGTCCGATAAACGGGCTGAAATTATTTTGGCGGGCGCAGTCATTCTCCTCGAAGCCATGAATATGCTGAATCTGGAGACGATTACTATCTGTGAACGTGCCTTGAGGGAAGGCGTAATTGTCGATTGGATGTTAACTCACGGTTTAATCGAAAACCGTCTTCGCTTTCAGGGAGAAATTCGTCAACGGAGTGTCTTGAAAATTGCCCATAAATATCAAGCTGATCTGGGTTATAGTGAACGAGTTGCTCAATTTTCACTGACTCTTTTTGATCAACTTCAAGGAACGTTACACAACTGGGGAAAAATAGAGCGAGAATGGCTCTGGGCGGCGGCGGTGTTGCATAATTGCGGCGTTTATATTAGTCATTCCTCTCACCATAAACATTCCTATTACCTCATTCGTAACGCTGAGTTGCTAGGTTTTACGGAAATTGAGCTAGAATTGATTGCGAATATTGCGCGTTATCATCGACGTAGTAAACCTAAAAAACGACATGAATATTATATGAAGTTATCGGAGGTTAACCGTCTGATTGTTCGACAGCTCAGTGCGCTTCTCCGCATTGCCGTTGCCTTGGATCGTCGCCAAATTGGAGCTGTTCGGGATTTTGATTGTAAATATGATCCAGAATATAAAAAGCTTCATCTTCATCTTGTCCCCGCTCACTCAGAGGATGATTGTGCTTTAGAACTATGGAATTTAGATTATAAAAAAGGAATCTTTGAAGAAGAATTTGGTGTCAAATTAGTTTCAACCCTATCCGTCGTTGTCCATTCAAGTTAATTGTTTAATTTTTTTATCATTTTCTTATTAATTGCTAAACAATGTAGCTTTTTCATTTCAGTCATTAGGTAAAAAACGTGGTAGAAAACGACTTATTCCCTGCGATCGCCGAAACCGAAGAAATATTATCCTCACCGCCTAAAAATAATTTTTGGCAGATGTTTCTGAGATTTTTTGTTCGTAGAGTTTGGTGGATTGGCGGCTTTACTTTTTTCACCACAACTATTGCACTCGTTATTGCCTTTTTGAAGCCTTCTATCTATACAGGGAATTTTTATTTATTAGTAGAACCCATCACCGCAGCAGGAAAATTAAGCAACTCATCTACTCTGACTCGCACACAAGGCATTCCCCAGGAAGAATTAGTTTCCTTGGACTATCCCACAAATTTAATTTTTTTACAAAGTCCTGGTATGACTCTTCGCATTGCCCAGGATGTCAGTCAAAAAGTTTCCCGCAGACAAATTAATGAAATTTGGAAAGACTTACGCGAAAATTTTTCGGTGGAATGGGCAAGGTCTGCAGCAACAGGGCCAACCAAAATTTTTAAAGTCTCCTACAAAGGAGAAGATCCAACAGAAGTCCAAACGGTTCTCGATATCGCCTCTGAAACATTTGTTAAATATAGTTCGGAAGACCGAGAAACTAGTATTAAAGCAGGGGTAAAATTTATTGATAAACAATTACCTGCCTTACAGCAAACTTTAAACAATTTAAAAAATAAACAAAAACAAATTCGTCAGCAATATGATCTCGTTGATCCCACTGCTAAAAATGCCTTACTACTAGAACAAGTAGATGACTTAACCAAACAAAAATCAACGATAGAAAGACAACTTTTATCGCTTAAGACCCTATCTGCATCGTTACAACAACAATTAGGTATTTCTTCCGCCGATGCCCTGGTGCTTGCCTCATTAAATCAAGACCCTGAAAGATTATCTCTCCAAAAAGAGCTGCTTGAGATCCAATCTCAATTGATTAATACCCAATCCGTTTTTACCGATAAAAGTGTCAGGGTAGAAAATTTAGAAGAAAGATCTCGTAATGTTAGTAATTTGTTAAGAAAAAGAACTGAGGAGTTATTGAAACAATTTTCTACATCAGTTTCTATTAACTCTCCCATTCTCTCCGACTTCCAAGATCCTATTCGACTAAAATTAATTGAGCAATTTGTTGAAACTACTAATCAAATCAAAGCCCTAGAGTCCCAATTACCATCCCTTACTTCTGAGCGGCAACAAGTCGATGATACCGTCAAAAAACTTCCTACTATAATTAATCAATATACTGCCTTAGAAAGAGAGATTAAATTAACAGAAGAAGTATTAGATAAATTACTGGTTCAACGAGAAACTTTAAAGGTAGAATCCGCCCAAGAACTGCCCTGGCAACTAATATCAAAACCGCAAATTCCCTTAGATGAAAAAGGATTTCCTTCAGGAGATGCCCCTAACCGTCTTAATATAATTCTTGCTGGTTTTGGTGGGGGATTACTGCTTAGTACGTTACTCGTTTTTTTATGGGAAAAATATAAAGATCTATTCTTCTCCCCAGATGATATTGAGGATATTTTAGCCTTACCTCTTTTTGGAAGAGTCCCTAAATACGACACCGCTGTTTTCTCAAAGTCGCCTCCTGTTAGTATCAAGAAATCTCAACAGTCTAAGGTTTCTAAACAGTCTAAAAAATCCCAAAAATCCAATTCGCTAGAACGCTTAGAAAGTGTCGCGACATTAGATCTCCCTAAAAATAGTGCCGATAAATCTTGGAATAATCCTTCTCCCCCTCTTAATTGGTTGGTCTTTGTCAATGTTTTTGATGATATGTATGCCGAGCTTTCTTTCTATTATCGGACTCCCCCTCTACGCGCCATAACCATTTCTTCGATTGAACCAGGGGACGGCCAATCTTTAATTGCTCTCAATTTGGCGATCGCCGCTACAAAAAAGGGAAAACGAGTGCTTTTAGTGGATGCCAGTGGAAAAAAATCGACGCTTTGCCATCGATTGAATCTCACGGGGCAGAAAGGATTTAACTATCTTTTAACCCATAATGTTGACTTAGAATCTGTGATCCAAGAAGTTCCGCAGAATAGCAATCTTTATGTAGTGGCGAGTCCCACAGAAGATAGAATTTCTTCCCAACATCTCTGGTCAAGAATGGAGTATATAATGTCGGAGCTTCAAGAAAGATTTGATTTAGTTATTTATGATCTTCCCCATTTTAATGAAACAACGGATGTTTATTTTATGACTTCTTGTACGGATGGTATGTTGTTAGTGGTTGGGGTTAATAAAACCAAGCATTCCTCTGCTAAAAAAGTTCTTAAAAAAGCGAATGATTTGCGCTTACCGCTTTTGGGTGCGATCGCTAATTTTGTTGAGATAGAATAGTTGAAAAAAGTCGTTTATTTTAATTTTAAAAATGATTCAATAACACCATTTTCTCATCCTAAATTAACGAACCGCCGCAACTCGACCCACTCCCCGCCGTACAGCCGTAACAATAGGGAGCCGTTTGGATTTCCTCAATTAGATCTAATTTTCCCGCTTCCAATAACTTACTCACGGTTAGTTTTTTATACTGGCGGGTTTGACTAGGAAAATTTTCCATCTGATTAAAATCACAATCAAAAACATTGCCGAGGTAATCAATAGAAAGCTCATTACGACACATTAAATGTTCTGTCGTACTAGGATTAAAATTTTCTTCTAAGAACTGTAGATAGGACTGTTCTAAGTCTCGGTGTTTTAGATGAAATTTTGTCCTACCAACGGGTAAATTCGTAATCACAAATAAATGATTAAAGATAATATTAAAATTTGTCTGTAAAAAGTTTTTATAATCTTGCTCCAGTCCAACTTGATTCGGAGACAAAGCAAATTTTTCCGAAGACGGAATAGGAGGATTATAAACCAAATCTAGGATTAAATTAGGATCATGACCATAGCCTAAACAATTCAACCATTGCAGGGCGCGAATCGAAAGCTCATAAACCCCATTTCCTCGCATTTTATCCACATTATCGGAGAGATAACAGGGAAGAGAAGCCACAATTCTCACTTGGTTTTGCTTGCAATAATCGGGAATATCTTTAAAACCTTCTTCAAAATAAATCGTTAAATTAGACCGCACAATCACCTGTTTTTTCCTAGCTCTAGCTGCTTCAATAATCGGTCGAAAACCGTAGAGCATTTCGGGCGCCCCCCCTGTCAGATCAACCGTTTCAATTTGGGGAAATTGCTCAATTAATTGAATAATTTGCTCACAAATTTTAGGGGAAAGTTCTTCCGTTCGTTTGGGGCTGGCTTCGACATGGCAATGAGTACAAGCTAAGTTACAGCGTTTGCCTAAGTTAATTTGTAATACGGTAATCGTTTTTTTAGTTAGGGGAGAATCTAATTTCTTTTTGAATGGGGTAATTCCTGTCTTTAAAGATGGGGGCTTTAGGGTTTGCTGAATCATTTAGAGTTTTGTTTTTTATGAAGATAGATAAGAAGGGGAACGCAATTCGCCCCTACTATAATTTGTGTATTTAAAATCAACAACAACCTCCTCCGTTATAGTGCCAAGTAGAATCGGTAATCAAGATTTCTTGGAGATAGGACTTTGCTAAATTATGAGCGGTTTTATCACAGACTGCGGTGGGAATACCTGAGAGGAGAATATGTCCCGCTTGGTCATCAAAGAAGGATTCTAGCCCCGCATAAATGGCAGTTTTTCCCGTAAAAATACAGGCTCCATCTTCGGGAATTGCGACTTTAAAAGCCACCGAATCTAGACTTTCTAAGAGTAAATTTTCTTCTAAATTATAGTTTTGAGCATTCAGCAGACGATAGGGACGACGCGATCGCACCTTCTACCTGCCCGAAACCTGCATCAACGAGATGTTGAATATACTGCTCGTAGGTAATAGCTCCTGATAAACACATGGCCCGCAAGCGTTCGTCATTTTGGAGATGTTCGGGAATGGGACGAGTGGCAATGGGATCACTTATAATTAAGCGTCCGTTGGGTTTGAGGACTCGAAACGCTTCAGTGAGGGCGCGGTGTAAATCTGTCGGTTTAAAAATATTAAACAAACAATTTTGGGCAACCACATCAACGGAAGCATCAGGAACGGGCAGATCAAAAGCATCTCCTGCTCGAATTTCCACAAAACTTGGCTCAAACCAGTCATTTTCTTGATCAGCTAATGTTAAATTGGCGATCGCCGCCTCTCTCATCGCTTCTACAGGATCAACCGCAATCACCGCCCCTGGACGACGGGAAAAGTAAGCAAATTGCAAAGCTTCCAAACCACCGCCAACTCCCACATACAGAACCGTTGGATCATTCCCCAGTTCAGTGGGATGAATCGTTGTACCGCAACCATAGTTCATGTCTTGCATAGAGGGGGGAATATTCAATCCAGGGAGTTGGAGGGGACTGCTCTGCACACAACACAGGCCAACCTCTGGGGTTTGGGCAACTTCACGATAAAATTGGGCGGTGGTTTCTAGGTAGGTCATGAAATTCTTGAATTGACTAGGGCGACAAAGGGTGATTGAGATTAATTTAAAAACTGCATAAACGCTATTTATTATAGTGTTTTTCCTTGCTTTACACCTTTTCTCACCCCATCCGCTTGAACCTTAAAGATTTGATCCAGGGAGAGCGATCGCATTTTTTCAACTGAGCTTGATCCCATTGTCACCAACAAAAAACCGATTGCTTATACAGTAGAATAACGAAAAACTTTGTTCAATCCCCTAGATTTATGGCTAATGTACCCCCTTCTGACTCGACCACGACCGAATCCCAAGGCGATCGCACCGCCAAAACCCGTCAACTCTTAGGCATGAAAGGAGCCGCCAGTGGAGAAACCTCGATCTGGAAAATTCGCCTGCAATTAATGAAACCGATCACCTGGATTCCTTTAATTTGGGGAGTCGTCTGTGGAGCCGCATCGTCGGGGGAATATTTCTGGTCATTAGAAAATATCCTCAAGGTTTTGACCTGTATGTTACTTTCTGGCCCCTTGATGACGGGTTATACCCAGACCCTAAACGATTTCTACGATAAAGAAATTGATGCCATTAATGAACCCTACCGTCCCATTCCTAGTGGTGCTATTTCCATTCCCCAGGTCGTGACTCAAATGCTTGTTTTGCTATTGGGTGGATTGGGAATTTCCTACTTACTGGATCTGTGGGCGGGTCACGAATTTCCTGTGATGTTTTGTCTGACCCTGGGAGGAGCGTTTATTGCTTATATTTATTCTGCACCACCGCTCAAGCTCAAACAAAATGGTTGGTTAGGAAATTATGCCCTGGGAGCCAGTTATATTGCGCTACCTTGGTGGGCGGGTCACGCGCTCTTTGGTCAATTAAATTGGAAAATTGCAATTCTCACTTTAATTTACAGTTTAGCGGGTCTAGGAATTGCCGTTGTTAATGATTTTAAAAGTGTGGAAGGCGATCGCCAATTAGGGTTAAAATCCCTACCTGTCATGTTTGGAATTACCACAGCCGCTTGGATTTGTGTCATTATGATCGATGTTTTCCAGGCAGGAATTGCAGGTTATTTAATCTCCATTCAGGAAAATCTCTATGCAACCATTGTTTTATTATTGATTATTCCCCAAATCACCTTTCAAGATATGTATTTTCTCCGCAATCCGTTGGAAAATGATGTTAAATATCAAGCCAGCGCGCAACCGTTTTTGGTTATTGGGATGTTAATTACGGGCTTGGCCTTGGGTCATGCAGGAATTTAACTGAGTTAATTTGAAATTCTGGCCGAATTTGCTAATTTAGCTGTAAATCGGTCAGAATCACTCTTTATTAAATGAACTACCTCGATTGGCCGCGATCGCCAAGAATAACCCTGAAGAATGGTTGTTATCAGAAATAGAAAATAAGTTTTTTTTATTGAGAACGGCTTGATGAGCGTAGCTGTGAATGGGACAACGGTTAAAAGATATGTCACATTTGGGAACAAAAAAAAATTTTATTTCAGAGACAAAAGGTAAGATCTTTAAAACGTTTCAATTCCCCTCAAAAATCAAAAAGAGACTGGTATGACTGGCTTTCATCTCTGTTTTCCTAGAAAAGCTTGCAACCCTTAAAGTCAATCATTCTTGATAAGAGACGCATCTCACCTTAATCCTTGTCAGAAATCGCTAAAATGATGGAATAGGTAGTCGATCTGATAAAAACGCTTTCTAGCATAAAATTCAACTCAATGTAACTTAACTGTTCTGCATTTTCATAAACCAGTATGAAAGATTATTTTTCTTAAAACAGTTGAGTAATACTTTTCTTTTTTCCAGACGATTCAAAGTCACAAATATTGACCAAAACAATGATCGAATCTTCTCCGAATTCCCCCGAAGAATCTCTTGTCCCCCGTGAAGAACGGATCGGCTACATCAAAACCCTCATCGAAACTTTGCGTGCCGCCGAAGAAATCGCGATTAAAGGATATCTCGTTACTAGTTCGGAACTGGCTGATCTTATGGATATTAATGCCAGTGCCGTCACCAGTCGCGGTGATCATTGGGCATGGAGAAATTGGGTTGTTTCTAGGGTTCGGCGCGAAGGAAATCAAATTCTTTGGCAACTGGAACGGGCTGATCATTAATCGTCGTTTTTTCGGTCATCGGCGATCGCGGGATCAAGCTAAAATCATCACCCTGATTGAAAATTACGTTCTTCTCAGAAGGCTTTTCCAATAGGCAAAGTCACGATAAATGATGATAACATGAAGAGATTATGAAAGAATTATGAGAGTCTTTTCATGCTCCATCCTACCCCATCCCAGCCCAGTCTGCCCGAAGTCCATCGTAGTATTTCCATTCCCCAGAACAAGGGCTTTTGGCGAAAACTATTGGCCTATGCGGGGCCAGGCTATCTAGTTTCTGTCGGTTATATTGACCCTGGCAATTGGGCGACGGGCATTGCGGCAGGCTCAAAGTTTGGCTACAGCCTGTTGAGTATTATTCTTTTATCCAACTTGATGGCGGTTTTTCTCCAAGCTCTTTGTGTGCGGTTAGGCGTTGCAACGGGGCGGGATTTAGCCCAGGCTTGCCGAGATTATTTTCCCCGTCCTGTTACTTTTATTCTCTGGATTCTCTGTGAAATTGCGATCATCGCCTGTGATCTGGCGGAACTCTTGGGGAGTGCGATCGCCCTAAAACTGTTATTTGGGTTGCCTTTGGCGGTGGGAGTCGCTCTGACAGCGTTGGATGTAATGATGTTGTTATTTTTGCAGGGTAAGGGTTTTCGTTATGTAGAGGCTCTGGTGATTACCCTTATCAGTACGGTCGGAATTTGCTTTGCCGCCGAAATTTTCTTTGCTAAACCCGATATCGGCCAAGTTTTGGCGGGTTATTTACCCCAAAAGGAGATTTTAATGAATGGAGAAATGCTGTATCTGGCGATCGGGATTTTGGGAGCGACGGTCATGCCCCATAACCTATACTTGCATTCTTCCATTGTGCAAACCCGCGCCTGGCAACCCGATCTTAAAAAACGCTGGGAAGCGATCAAATTTGGCACGATTGATTCAACGATTGCCCTATCCTTTGCCTTATTTATCAATTCAGCTATTCTCATTGTTGCCGCTTCCGTTTTCTATGGCAATGGTCATCATGAAGTGGCCGAACTCCAGGATGCTTATCAATTATTGTCTCCCGTTGTTGGCGTGAAGGTGGCTTCTCTCCTGTTTGCGATCGCGCTTTTAGCCTCTGGACAAAGTTCAACGCTAACGGCAACCTTGGCGGGACAAGTGGTAATGGAAGGCTTTTTGGAAATTCGTCTTCCCTCTTGGTTACGCCGTTTGATCACCCGTTTAATGGCGATTATTCCTGCGTTACTCGTCATCTTAATTTTTGGGGAAAGCACGACGGGCGGGATGCTAGTTTTCAGTCAAGTGGTTTTGAGTTTACAGTTACCCTTTGCCGTTATTCCCCTCGTACTTTTCACCAGCGATCGCAAAATTATGAGCGGTTTTGTCAATCCCTACTGGTTAAAAATTGTTGCCTGGGCGATCGCGTTTATCATTATCAGTTTGAATCTTTGGTTACTCTGTCAAATGGCGATCGGTTTTTGGGGTCGATTTTGAGCTATGATTTGAGAATCGTAAATATCTTTTACAAAACTCTTTTACGCGATCGGGCGATTAGCACAGGGGTAGCGCACTTCCTTCACACGGAAGGGGTCACTGGTTCGAATCCAGTATCGCCCATTTTTATACCTTCGGTTTCTGGAATCTTTTTGACAGCTTGGTGTACAGTAACTAATTATTTGTCATCGGTAACAACTTGGTGTCACTGTAACACATTACTTGTCGTCGAGAAAAATTGGCTTACTTTCTGTGA
>CAWEDJ010000095.1:0-6236 GCA_963807635.1 uncultured cyanobacterium | reverse complement strand
TTTTTGATATCCCGTAAATAAAATAACCCAAGCATAAAAGAAAGTTGATTAGGAGGTAATAAAAAATCAGCCCAGTAGAGCGAGAAGCGTTTGGGCTTCTAATGGCAATTGAAATTGATTGAATACATCTTGCAGCGTACTATGTAAGTATTTTAAGGCACAAAAAACCGATCCAAGATTTCGTATTAATTGACTAAAAATAATCGGACGAGTTAATTGTTCCAATCCCTTACTTGTCTTATTTACTTACAAAAACAAATTCTGAATGTTCTTAATATTTTGAGGAAATAAATCAGATAGTACTTTGGATTAATTTTTCAGAGTTGGAGGGAATTTGTAATGAATAACCTGGCATTTGCATATGGTCAAAGCCATCGGGATCATAACGCTCAAAAGTAACTTTTTGATCTAAATTTAGTTTCTTAAGAACTTGATTAACGGGTTGTCCTTCACCACAGTTCCAAACGTAATGAAGCTGGGCATTAAATTGATATTTTTTAGCCATTGTAAAGGTGTGTCCAAATCCTCCTGGATGCTCATGTGCTTCAGGACTTGGACTTTTTTACCCGACTTAGCCATCAATGCCGCAAAGACGAGTGCGGATAAACCACTGCCTACAATTAAGTAATCTGTCTTCATATTACCTTTTTTTAAGGAATTTGTAGATTATAAGCGAACACTTCTTACATCCCAGATTTAGTCAGTCTTATTAATCTAGGGTAAAACTTTTAGCACTTAATTGTTTGCGTAAGGCTTCAATCATCACCGTATTAAGAGTATTTTGAGACTGAGAACGGGGAGATTTTGTCTTAATATACTCATTTCTTTTGAGAGATAAAGCAGCGATTTTAGTTTGTATTAATTTTCTTTCATTACTCATTTTTTGAATATAGTTCTCTTTTTCAGCTAAAGACATAGATTGCATCTTTTCGGGCAAATTAGTATTATTCAGAGAGCTTAGATTAACTGTCTTATCCGTTACTGCATCCACTAGATCCCAAGAAGAATTACGATAATACCCTGATGTTTTAGTCACTGCCCGTGAAACGGCTGCTTGGGGATTAGGAACATTGGCAAGATTGGTATCTTGTACCTCTTGTCTAGCTTGTCCTAATCTTCCTTGTTCACCATAGGGAATATAAGTTTGATTGAGTTGACTATTCAACTGGGAAATTTCTGAATCATAGGGAGTAGGAATAGCATCTATTTTTTGATTTTGATTAATATTAAAATAACTACCCTGTCCTTTTCGAGAAGCTTCAGTCCATAATTGGCTATCTGGATTTTCTGCATTCTCACAATAAATAGTATTTACAACAATATCTTTATCCTTGGCTAACTGAATTGATTTTTGCCAGTCCATATCCCCTTGATCAAATGCTTCATTACCCGCAATAAAAATAACTCGAAAATTCTGGGTATCTTCATTCCAATTAAGTTGTTTCATAGCAGAGTTAATCGCCCATCCAGTATATTCTTGTCCTCCGTTGGTATTAATCGTAAATAATTTTTCTGATACTAAGTCTAAATCGGTTGTTAAGCCACTTAAAAGACGGTTAAAGCCTTCCGAAGAAGGTAAAGAATCATTCCCATAATGAAATAGTGCGACTTCTAAAATAGGGACTTCCCCATGTTTGGTTACTTTAGTGAGGGCATTCACGATGTCCCAAATTTGAGTACGAGCTTGCTCAATGAGCCCATCCATACTATTGCTAGAATCTAATAAAATGGCTATTTGAATTCTGGGCTTTTTAACATTGATATTAGTATCAGCTAAGAGATTTATTTCTGTGTTCTTTAAACATTCACGATTATATTGATATTCTGAGCAAGGCAATTGAACAGCCGAAACATTTCCACGAGGAATCAATGGCCCTATGGCCAGTATTGCTACCACTGTGATAAATGTTAATCTCCAAAACAATATTTTTTTCATTAGCAATGGCTGATATTATTGGGTAAGCATCGATAGCTAGTTTCCATTCTAATTTTCTCTTTCAGGAATCGAATTACTCTATTCATCAATAAAAATAGCTTAGTAAGTTCCTTAGTATTTTCGTATCAGCTCAACCATTTGATATGGGCAAAATACGAAGCTTAAATACCAAAATACTAACTATTGACATAACTCATTAATGAATAGTGCCAGTTTAGAGACTGTAACTCTTGAAAAATAGCCGAACAGATTGGTGATTAAGCGGAAAAAGGGCAATTATCTTGGAGGGGAGATTAGGATCACGATTTAAAAAAGCTTATTTCGAGACTAAGTATTGATATTTATTACAAAAGTAGGATACGTCCCTGAAGCCATTGGTTAACATTAAGCTTTAAGACTTGAATATCATATTCTCCATTGGGAAGAATACTTTTTGAATAGTCAAAACAGCTTAACGAACATTAAAAACAACTTTATTGCCAGAATTTTGTATGCACACTAAACAAAGCTGGGTATCAGTCTTTCATGCTTTACAAATTGCCTCAATGCCTTTTTCAACAGTCATTGGATTGGTGATTTTTGGAATGCTAACGGCCCCACCGAGTTATCAAAAACCACCTGAAACGATATCAGAACTCTTCTCTGCGGCAGAAGGAAGGGCATTAGCAGGAAAACAGGAAGAATCACGTGGCTTTTATAATCGAATTATTGCTCAATCCCCAGGAAGATGGGCTTTAGCGAGTGCCTATTGGGTGAGGTGGCCCCAATAGGCTGAACAAAAATAGCGGGGAGTGAAGCTCTGAAGTTAACGGACTCCCTAACTAAAAACGTTCTCTCAAGTCAAATTCAAACTTTGACCGTAGACTTGCTCTGGCGTTTGATATTCTAAGGCTTGATGGAAACGTTCCTTATTATAGAAATTAAACCATTTCTTTACCTCTTCTGTCAAGTGTTTTCCATCCTCAAAGGAATAAATATAAATTAATTCGTATTTCAGAGAACGCCACAATCTTTCAATAAAAATATTGTCGTAGCAACGTCCTCTTCCATCCATACTAATTTTGATGTTTTCTTGCTTTAAACATCCTGTAAATTCCTTTGAAGTAAATTGGCTTCCTTGATCACTATTAAAGATGTCTGGTTTGCCATAAATTAATAATGCTTCCTCCAAAGCTGACTTACAAAAATAAACATCCATCGTGTTACTCATCCTCCATGATAAGACTTTACGGCTAAACCAATCCATAATGGCGACTAGATAAAAGTGTCCTTTTCCTATTGGCAAATAGGTGATGTCGGTACACCACACTTGATTGGCTTTTTCAATGCTTAACTCTCGTAATAAGTAAGGATAAATTTGATGCTCAGGGTTTCGTATTGTTGTTCGTTTCTTTGGGTAAATTGCTTGTATCCCCAATTGATTCATCAATCGTATCACTCTTTTTCGATTTACCTCATAACCCAACGTATTGAGGTATACTGTCATTTTTCTACTCCCATAAAATGGTGTTTTCATATATTGCTCATCCAACAGTCTCAATAGCGTTAATTCTTCGGAACTTATTTCCTTCGGTTCGTAATAATAACTCGAACGACTTATTCCTAATAATTCACATTGACGTTGGATACACAATTCAGGATGCTTGGGGTCTACCAAGGTTTTTCGGTCGGCAGCCCCAATTGTACCGACCTGTCTACTAAAAAATCTCGCTCGACTTTTAGCTTTCCTATTTGTCGATATAGTTCATCTATCTGGGTTTCAGCTTTTTCTTTGATTTCTTTTCCTTGTTTTTCTGTCTCAAAGATTTGACTAGCTTCTTCCAATATTTTTCTTTTCCATCCATTAATCATTGTTGGATGAATTTCATATTGACTGGCTAATTCAGATACCGTTTTTTCTCCTCGAATTGCTTCTAAGGCGACTTTGGCTTTGAACTGGGCACCGTACTGTTTTTTCTTGTTGCTCATAGATCTCCTGGGTTTCGATTTAGAGCTTACACTACTGTCCAGTTTTGGGGGGCCACTTCAGACATCATAATAATAACCCCCAGGGATACCACCGCAATCCATCCAGACTTTTTTCTGCACAGAAAAGCCAAATTTACCGTCGCTATTATCTACCCAGAGCTTGTCAAGGGTGCGTAACTCCTCACAGGGAAATTTTTCAATACTTTCTCCGTCTAGGTAGCCCTCATCTTCCCGTTTGGCAATTAGCAACATTAAGCGCGTTGTTTCTTCATCGGCTTCGCGCCATTGGCCATTTTTGAGATAGGTTTCCAGTCGAGTGAAAAGGGAAGTCTGTCGTTTTTGTTCTAAAAATCCTAAACCTCGACGTTTTTTAATCGGTAATTCCCAATAACACCGCTCCGCTAATCCCTGAGCTTTAGCATTGCCTTGATTATAAAAATACACGATAAAATTAGTCGGGTCAATCAATAAAGTTGCATACATAATGCAAGCCTCATACCAGAGATTTTTTTCCCAATTTTCGTAGAGTAAATTTTCTTGTTTTAAGCGTTTAACTTCTAAGGCCATTAAATAGGATTGAAAAAGATTATGGGCAAATTCAGAACATTCATCTTTTTTCAAAATCAATTCACTCACATGAATTAACCGCTCTACAAAATCCTTCGCTAAGGTCGTTTCAGGATAACCCAAGTCTCCAATAAAGTTTTGCATACAACTCAGCAATTCTGAGTATTCAATGGTGGTCGTATTCCCCATTTTTAGGGCTAACTGTTGCAATACCCGTTGACGATGTTTTTCGTCGTTATTGTCCAAAACCATCTCAATTCCCCTCGCTTCAGGACGAGTGACCAATTGCAAATCAAAAATTTGACGAAATAAATCTACTCGTTGCTGGGGTAAGGCTTCTTCTGAACCTGACCGCGCCCGATGTAACCGTACCATCATGTTCAGATTTAACGGATTTTTTGCTAGTTGCAATAGAGTTGAAGCTTCTCCCGACTCATCTTTCCTAAATAACTGATTAATTAAGTTCTCAGCTTTAGTATCTGCGGCTTCTTTTTTGGCTTTTAAACTTCTGCTAACTTTGGTTTCTTGCTCTTGCCAAAAATACCATTTATAGTCATTTTAAATAAGAATGAGACACTATGCGGTACAGTATTGACGGATAATTTCGTCGAGAGATGTGCCAGGGTCAGCATACATCCTCGCTCGTTTTAGCGCACCAAAATCATGTTCAATATCGTTTAAATCAGGAGAATATTTGGGAAGAAATATGATGTTATGCCCTGCTTCTTCTACTAACTGTCTGATCACCGTCTTTCGATGAATCGGGGCATTATCCATAATTAGTATTGATGGTATAGCTAGTGAAGGTAGCAGAAATAGACTTAACCAACCTTCAAAACCCGACGCATCTAAACTTCCTTCAAATATCATTGGTGCAATAAAATCTTTTTTCCCTTTTCTTCTTCCCGCTACTAAATTTTCTCTCTTTCCTCTCTTTCCTTGCTTTTCTCCATAGATTTTCTTGCCTTTTTTTGACCAAGCGTACAAAATAGCTTGAAATTCTTCAAATCCTGATTCATCTATAAATACTAGACTTCCACTTCCGTATATCTTAATCAGTTCTCTCAGCATTCTATAATACTTGATACGCTCTTCTCTATTTCTTTCTTGGTAACGTAATTCTTTTTTTTTCTGGTGATTTCCATCTTTTTTAATGCATAGGATATTGCACTTAAATGCACTCCGAACTTTTTTGCTCTCGTTACTAATCTGTCATTGGGATTTTCTTTTACATCTTTTTCTAACGCTTTCCAATCTAATTTTCGATTACGATGTTCTACTATTGTTGGTGCTAGATTTTCTCTTCCCAACCACCGATATATTGTTGCCCTGCCTACCTGATAGATTTTTGCTGCATGGGTTGCACTTCCTCCTTTTTCCACAAAATCTATCACTCTTTTTCTTAAGTCTAGACTGTAAGGCATATTTTTCAATCCTTTTATGTTTTTTAACCAGTATACATCATTTTTTTATTGTCTCATCCTTATCTAAAATGACTATATGCACAAAATCCTGAATATTTTCATCTGTAAATTCATTAACAAAAACCTGTTGCCGAGGTTTATGCTCAGAGCGAAATGCTTGATAGGCTTTGGGACGAGACGTTAAAATAAAATAATTTTGGCGGAAATCCTGCCACTGTTTGCCAATCCATTGACTGACTTTTTTGGTATATTCGGGTTTAACTTCATCAAAACCATCGAACATGACTAACATTTGATGATTGTTTAAATGATTTTTCGCCGAATCCTGGGGTAAATCTAAT
>CAWEDJ010000094.1:0-6767 GCA_963807635.1 uncultured cyanobacterium | reverse complement strand
CAATAGGCACTCGCTAAAGCCCCATCTTCCTGGGGATTGAGCAATAATTCGATTATAAAAGCCACGCGATTCTTCTTGTTTTCCTGCTAATGCCCTTCCTTCTGCCGCAGAGAAGAGTTCTGATATCGTTCCAGGTGGTTTTTGATAACACGGTGGGGCAGTTAGCATTCCAAAAATCACCAATCCAATGACTGTTGAAAAAGGCATTGAGGCCATGTGTAAAGCATGAAAGACTGATACCCAGCTTTGTTTAGTGTGCATACAAAATTCTGGCAATAAAGTTGTTTTTAATGTTCGTTAAGCTGTTTTGACTATTCAAAAAGTATTCTTCCCAATGGAGAATATGATATTCAAGTCTTAAAGCTTAATGTTAACCAATGGCTTCAGGGACGTATCCTACTTTTGTAATAAATATCAATACTTAGTCTCGAAATAGGCTTTTTTAAATCGTGATCCTAATCTCCCCTCCAAGATAATTGCCCTTTTTCCGCTTAATCACCAATCTGTTCGGCTATTTTTCAAGAGTTACAGTCTCTGAACTGGCACTATTCATTAATGAGTTATGTCAATAGTTAGTATTTTGGTATTTAAGCTTCGTATTTTGCCCATATCAAATGGTTGAGCTGATACGAAAATACTAAAGAACTTGCTAAGCTATTTTTATTGATGAATAGAGTAATTCTATTCCTGAAAGAGAAAATTAGAATGGAAACTAGCTATCGATGCTTACCCAATAATATCAGCCATTGCTAATGAAAAAAATATTGTTTTGGAGATTAACATTTATCACAGTGGTAGCAATGCTGCACAGGCCATTGATTCCTCGTGGAAATGTTTCGGCTGTTCAATTGCCTTGCTCAGAATATCAATATAATCGTGAATGTTTAAAGAACACAGAAGTAAATCTCTTAGCTGATACTAATATCAATGTTAAAAAGCCCAGAATTCAAATAGCCATTTTATTAGATTCTAGCAATAGTATGGATGGGCTAATTGAGCAAGCTCGTACTCAAATTTGGGACATCGTAAATGCCCTCACTAAAGTAACCAAAAATGGTGAAGTCCCTATTTTAGAAGTCGCGTTATTTCATTATGGGAATGATTCTTTACCTTCTTCGGAAGGCTTTAATCGTCTTTTAAGTGGCTTAACAACCGATTTAGACTTAGTATCAGAAGAATTGTTTACGATTAATACCAACGGAGGACAAGAATATACTGGATGGGTGATTGATTCTGCTATAAAACAACTTAATTGGAATGAAGATACCCACAATTTTCGGGTTATTTTTATTGCGGGTAATGAACCATTTGATCAAGGGGATATGGACTGGCAAAAATCAATTCAGTTAGCCAATGATAAAGATATTGTTGTAAATACTATTTATTGTGAGAATGCAGAAAATCCAGATAGCCAATTATGGGCTGAAGCTTCTCGAAAAGGACAGGGTAGTTATTTTAATATTAATCAAAATCAAAAAATAGATGCTATTCCTACTCCCTATGATTCAGAAATTTCCCAGTTGAATAGTCAACTCAATCAAACTTATATTCCCTATGGTGAACAAGGAAGATTAGGACAAGCTAGACAAGAGGTACAAGATACCAATCTTGCCAATGTTCCTAATCCCCAAGCAGCCGTTTCACGGGCAGTGACTAAAACATCAGGGTATTATCGTAATTCTTCTTGGGATCTAGTGGATGCAGTAACGGATAAGACAGTTAATCTAAGCTCTCTGAATAATACTAATTTGCCCGAAAAGATGCAATCTATGTCTTTAGCTGAAAAAGAGAACTATATTCAAAAAATGAGTAATGAAAGAAAATTAATACAAACTAAAATCGCTGCTTTATCTCTCAAAAGAAATGAGTATATTAAGACAAAATCTCCCCGTTCTCAGTCTCAAAATACTCTTAATACGGTGATGATTGAAGCCTTACGCAAACAATTAAGTGCTAAAAGTTTTACCCTAGATTAATAAGACTGACTAAATCTGGGATGTAAGAAGTGTTCGCTTATAATCTACAAATTCCTTAAAAAAGAGGTAATATGAAGACAGATTACTTAATTGTAGGCAGTGGTTTATCCGCACTCGTCTTTGCGGCATTGATGGCTAAGTCGGGTAAAAAAGTCCAAGTCCTAGAAGCACATGAGCATCCAGGAGGATTTGGACACACCTTTACAATGGCTAAAAAATATCAATTTAATGCCCAGCTTCATTACGTTTGGAACTGTGGTGAAGGACAACCCGTTAATCAAGTTCTTAAGAAACTAAATTTAGATCAAAAAGTTACTTTTGAGCGTTATGATCCCGATGGCTTTGACCATATGCAAATGCCAGGTTATTCATTACAAATTCCCTCCAACTCTGAAAAATTAATCCAAAGACTATCTGATTTATTTCCTCAAAATATTAAGAACATTCAGAATTTTGTTTGGGAAGTAAATAAGACAAGTAAGGGATTGGAACAATTAGCTCGTCCGATTATTTTTAGTCAATTAATACGAAATCTTGGATCGGTTTTTTGTGCCTTAAAATACTTACATAGTACGCTGCAAGATGTATTCAATCAATTTCAATTGCCATTAGAAGCCCAAACGCTTCTCGCTCTACAATGGCCTGATTTTTTATTACCTCCTAATCAACTTTCTTTTTATGCTTGGGTTATTTTATTTACGGGATATCAAAAAGGGGCTTTTTATCCCACAAAACACTTTGAATCTGTGATTGATTCCTTAGTAAAAGTCATTGAAGAGAATAACGGAGAGGTTTTATTAAATAATGAAGTGATCAGTTTTATCCTTCAAGATAAGGCGGTGATGGGAGTCAAGGCTAAGAATTCGCGATCGCAACAAACTAAGGAATTTATCGGGAACACAATTATTTGTAACATCGACCCCAAAAAAGCAGCACAGATGATTGGGTTGGAAAATTTTTCTAAAACAATACGCAAAAAGCTGGATTATGACTATTCCCCATCTAACTTTATGGCCTATTGTGTTGTTCAAAATATTGATTTGCGAGATTATGGCTTTGGGAAATGGAATACCTTTCATTCAGGGCATCGAGATTTAAACGAAGCATTTGAGCAGATGTATTTAAAAAACGATTTTTCTAACCCTAGTTTTGCGATTACGACCCCTACCTTATTAACTCAAGAACACCCTGATTGTCCCGAAGGATGCCAAATTATTGAATTTTTAACGGTGGCTAATTATGACTATTTTAAAGAGTTACGAGAGTCTAATCCCAAAGCTTATCGACAAAAAAAAGAGGAGATTTTAGAGTCTATTTTAGATATGGTAGAAAAAAATTACATTCCTGATTTAAGAAAATATATTGTTTTTAAAATTACGGGTAGCCCAACAACCAATGAACGATTTTGCTGGTGTCCCCAGGGGAATTCCTACGGTTCTAGCTTAACACCTCGAAATATGGGAATGGGTCGCTTAAATGACGAAACCTCTTTAAAGAATTTCTATTTTTGTAATGCGTCTTCTGGCTACCCAGGTTTTGCACCTACTTTCTGGACAGGGGCAAGATTGTATCAGAAATTATCGGGAGATACTATCCCATAAACTTTTACAGATTAAATTTTCACAAAATAAAATCGGTGGTAAAAGATGAAAATAGCCGTTATTGGTGGCGGTGCAAGTGGCATGGTAACAGCTTACTTATTAGACAAACAAGGCCATTTTGTCACTGTTTTTGAAGCGCAACCCGTATTAGGCGGCCATATTAGGACATTAAATAAAAATGTTCAACCTAATCATTCTAATTGTCAATTTTTTTTAGAAAGTGGTGTCCTCGAATTTCCTGTAAAGTTTCATCATTTTTTAGATCTCATGAAAGAATTAGAGGTTGAATTGGAACCTGTAACATTGGGTTCAGGACTATTTTTACAAAATGGTCGCCATGTTCTTTCGGGAGTAATGATTCAAAAAAACTTTTCAGGATGGCAAAGACTGATCGAATATTTAAGATTAGATACTCTCTATGCTCGCTCAGCAGGACTTTGGATTAAATTACATTCTGCCCAACTTCCTGAACTATCTGATCGTCCCCTATCTCATTATTTGAAAACGCCATCAATCCGCTCCGATTGGTTGAAATTACTGACGATGTATAGTTACTCGACACCGTTTGAATTCATTGATGATTTTCCAGCAGAATTAGTCATTCCTATGTTACGGGATTATGTCTTTACTAATTGGGTTCGAGTTAAGGGGGGAGTGTATTCCTATGTTGAAAAAATATTAGAACATTTTCAGGGAAATATTTTACTCAATACAAAGATTACAGAAGTTACGAGGGAAGCTGAATTTGTTGAAATTAAAGTTGCTAATGGCACAAGCAATACCTTTGATAAGGTCATCTTTGCAACTCCGCCCGATCAAGTTCTGAAATTGCTCGGTGATCCCACGCCTGAAGAGCAGAAACGATTCTCAACATGGCGAAGTAGTCACGCCACAACCACAATTCATACGGATACTTCAATTTATAATCGATATGGCATTAAAGAATCTTCGGAATTTGATTTTTTTCAAACAGTCAATGGATGGGGATACAATGCTTCTTTAAATCAACTTTGTGGAGTGCGATCGCCGCTCCAGTATAGTTTGGCTTTTAATCTAGATAATGTCATTGCGAAACAGAAAATTGTCCATGTTCAAGAACATCATACGCCCCTATACACAGTAGAATCTTTTAAGTATAGAAATGAAATTATTGCTACCAATGGAGATAATCAGACTTATCATGTGGGAGCCTATCTAGGAGATGGTTTACATGAAGGAGCCGTTTCTTCTGCTATGCAAATCACCCAATTAATTTTAAGGTAAACGATTTTATTCGAGTCACTTTAAAGGATGCTAAAAAGTTGAAAGCGGCTAATTTAGAAGAGAATTTTAAATCTTTACTGGAAATCCTCAAACAAACTCCCTATGAACCGCCCTACGAGAAACTATCAGGTAATCTCAAGGGATATTACTCAAGACGAATTCATATTAAACATCGTCTGGTTTATTCGATGAATGAGAAAACTCACACTATTCAGGTCGTTTCCGTCTGGTCGCATTACGAGTAGCTCGCTAGATTCTCAATCCGCGATCGCCTTACGGAAACGATTAAAGGATTAGCCTTTTGTGATTCAGTCTTCCCACTCAAGTGCTTGATTTCTGGCACGGTTCCTTCGGCTAATTTCAGAGGCTTTGTCTGCAATCTCTTGAATATATCCTGTCGCAAGCTTGAGATAGCTATTACGAGGTAGTTCTTGCTGCCATTGTTTGACCGTATCACTTTGCGTCAAAATCCTTTTGGCTTCCTCCAAATTTTCACCTGCTTTTAGAGATAAAAGCACAACCCCAATATCGATTATTCGGTTTGTCTGGTGCTTCAATTCCAAGAATTGACACACTTGACCAGCAAAAATGACGTATTTCGCTCTCAATCTGTTTTTTTCTTCTTCTCCTTCGCTGTAATCTGTCCCTAGATGATTGAGATCCTTATCCTCTGGGATGATGTTGACCTCTAATGGAAGAATTAAATTGTCTTGACTGGATTGATGAATGATTTTCCCCGTCAAAAGAGTTTCTAAGCTCGTCCAGGTATAGTCCTTGCCTAATTGTCGTCCTTGGAAAGCCACACCCTCTAATCCATAGGAAATTCCTTCAATTTTATCCTCTTTGGACTTTCTGAGGTGAACACTAATCCCTTTTTGCTTTAAACGACCGATAAATTCTGCCAAGGTCGGATTATCGGTGAGAGACTGCTCAATCCCCTTCTGAATTTGGCTTCTTTTGTTAACCTCTCCTGTCCTCTTCTGACGGCGCATTTCTCCTGTGGTCTGCGATCGCTTCGACTTCTCCCAACTGCATTGAGTTGGAGACAGTTCAAATTGCCGCTCTAATTGCCTTACCAGGTTCTCAGCCCGTCTATGCTGCCAAGAATCCTTAACCACTGAACCATCAATAACTCTGATACGGTTGGCAACGATGTGAATATGATCATGTTGAGTATCCGTATGGCGATAAATAACATACTGATTTTCGTCAAATTCCATACCACTCAAGTACGCACGGGCAATTTCAACCCATTTTTGATCCGTCAGCTTTTCCAATGGCGACACGGAAAGACTGGCATGATAAACGCATTTGCTAACTCTGGTTCTCAAATTTGACGATATTCGGAATTCATCCGTGAGTTCTTTGGTCTCTTTGCCCACCATGTTTGAGTCAATCTGCGGTCCCCGTCTTGTGGTGAACATAATCTAAGACTTTTTTAAAATCCGAACCTTGAACTTGTTTGGCAATCATAGAATTTTCCTGATTAGGAGTCGAGTCCGACCAATTTCCTTCTGACTTCGTTAAGCAGTTCCTGAAATTCTTTCAACGCCTCAGAACTGGCCTCAAGGGTTTGTAATTTTTTGGAAACCTGTCCGAGTTCAAAATAAAGTTTTCGATTAATTTCAGGGACAACTTTTTTATTCAGCCTATCCGTTTGTTGAAGCGCGATCGCTCTTAATCAATTCACTCAAGGTTTTTTTCTGCTCTGCCGCTAGTTGTTTGAGTTTCTCTTTTTCGCTTGGACGAAAGCGGACTCCCACTAAACTGCTTTTTTTAAATTGGTCAGCTAAAATCTGTTTCATCTCACCTGAAGGAAAAAATTGGATCACTTTTATCCTGGCACAAAAATCCCAAAAATGTTTAACATTAACACTGCTTGCTATCCTGAATTCAAGGCACAAATTGGCTGAATTTTACCTAGCTA
>CAWEDJ010000093.1:0-98118 GCA_963807635.1 uncultured cyanobacterium | reverse complement strand
TAAACAATGCGATTTTTGGGGCTAGGAGGGTTTAGTTTGGTCATAAATCAGCAGAAATGAATGAAGGAATCTTTCCAAAACGGGTTAATGATTAATGTTAAGGTTATGATTAAATTTAACTATTTTGATTATTACATTTATGTTTCTTCATATTTTTAAGCCCCGTTGGTTGATTTTATTAAATATTGTTTTCATTTTTTCTGCGATCGCCTTGGGAGAAATGACGGACTGCCAGCGGAATCTGTACAAAGTAGCTTAAACGAGAAAAAAGCGACGAATCTTGCACCTCTTAAAAAAGCATTGAATGAGTTTTTCAATATGGCGCTTACCAACTTTCTTCAGAAACAACGATGAAAGCGACAATGGAGGGCAGCGAGGTCAATAGTATCAATAAAAATCAAACGATGATTGTTTTACCCAATCAATTTCGCTCAGAGATTCAGTACGAAAATAAAAATATTTACTTGTTTCTGATGGAAAAACAACATGGATTTACGATCCCCAAAAGAATGACTATGCAGCAATGAGTGCTGAACAGTTTCAGGCTTCTGAGGATAGTATTTTAGTGGGTTTATCCTCTTCTTTTTATTGGAAGTTGTGCGTTCTCTTCTAACAATCGAGATAATGGAAACAATCAACTGATCTTTTGCAATCAATTACTGACTTTTTTGTCGGAATTTATCAAGATGAAGGATTTATTTTTAAACAATCTAATCAAGCAATAGAGGGTGAAGATTATCTACTTTATCATTTTAAATCCGATGCGGAAAAGATGGAGTTCATTCTTGGGTTGATGCTAAACCCAAACGTTAAAAATACTCAAGTTCTAGGCGAAGATCAAGAGATTGCGGGTAGAAATTACAGAAAATATTATTGAACAAAATTTTAGTCTCATGACGGGAAATAATACGTTTTGGTTTTATTCCGACTAGGATGGATGACGAAAGTTGATACATTACCATTAGAAGCATTTTAAGAAATAGGTAATTTTATTTATAAACCTTACGAACTAATTATGAAGAAGTCACAATCATCGACTCCGATTTGCCATTAACCTAACCGAAAGCGATCGCCGATAGCCAACTGCTAAAAACTACGATTAATTTAGATAGACTTAAGTTTTAGAGGTAAACCGTTCTTGGGCTGATTTAAACGCTTCTTTCATCACCAATTGAATCTGTTTCGGATCGGGTTTCTTGCCTCCCATCAAATCTCCAAAATAGACACAAGCTCCTTCCCCTAATGCCCAGGTATAGGCCGCCGCCCAAGAAGCCGCAATCACACTGCCAAAACCAGGTACAAATTTGATTAATTCCCGCCCCACTGCTTGAGCCAAAAATCCCCCCGCGATCGCACTGACAACTCCACCTGCTTGGGAAGGGGTTAAAATTTGTCCATACAATTTACCGAGTAAACCCACCAAAGAAACCTGTAAAGCCGTTAAAACAGGCATCGTCGCAAAGGGAAGGGGAACCGCCGCCAAGGTTGCCGCAATGATCGAAAAAGCTAGGCTATATCGTCGCCCCACATCTCGATAAAGATTCCCGATTTGTTTCATCGTTGCGCCATCTAATAATTGATGGATCGATCGCGCCTCGGCTTCAGGCAATAACTCCGCTAAAGTATCCCGTAGAGACTCTAATCCATAGAAAATCGGCGTATAACCATCGCTCTCCAAGGTAAAATCGATTAATATCTGACAGTCGGAGAAATCCCCAAAATTTTCCTTGATTTCTGTAAAAGCCCTGCTTATTTCAGGGAAATCGGGAGGATACACGGGATGATCGGTCATTTCAGTAGGATAAACTTCGTGGAGACAGGTAACAACTAATAAACAGGGAATTTGAGGATATTCCTGACGTAATTTTTGAATCACTTGTCGCAGAGTATCCGTGGCAAAATCATTAATCTTGACCGTCAGGATAAAGACCCGCCCGCGATGGGTAGATTCCTTGAGATCGTTGACCAATTCTTCGATAATTACATCAATATTTTGATTAATATCCCCTAAACCAACGGTATCCGTAAAAATGAGCAGGGGAACTTCCGCCGAGGGATAGGCATAACGCTGGGTATGTTGGGTGTGAGGTCGAAAGCCCTGACCAACAATCGCTTCAGAAACGCCCGTTAAACCCCGAATAATAGAGCTTTTCCCCGCCTGGGGTTTGCCGATTAGCAGGGCTTCGGTGGTGGGCAACTCAGCTCGAATTGTTTCTAAAATTTCGGCCATTTGCTCTTCATTGACCGTAAATCCTTTGACAATGCCCTGGGTTAGTTGTTCTACAGGAAGTAGCTTGTTGAGGTTGGTCGTGGTCGTGTTCCAGAGCCTGGCGAGATGATCGACCCAGGACGGAGCGACAGTCACCGCGTTGTCTACCAAAGATGTCTCATCGGTTACGGGTTCCACCGTTTCCACAGTTAAATTCACATTCTCGGCATTTTGTTCCTCTATCATGGCGTTATCAGTTAGGAAAACTAACGGGGCGCGGTTTCTTTTTCTAGGGTAGTCAATCCTGAGAGATTTTGCTCAGTTATGTCATCACTCAAAACAACAGACAAAAACTGACTTTTTCCGACTCTCATTTCTAGAAAGATCATTTATGCTGGAAAAATAATCATGATAAGCAGTCGAAACAAAAGTCTAGACCCCTAGTATGAATATTTCAGCTTAAGTCGCGATCGCCGCATCCTGAGCATCGTTTACAGGGTTAGTCCTAAAATTTTACCAATCTCAATTTATTAATTCAATTTTTTATAATGCTTAACAAATTTTTTAAAAAACGACTGGAAACCACGACCGAACCGATTCCATCTAAATCTCCAATTGTCGCTGAAGAAACCATTCAGCCGAAAGCAAAATTATCGATAGAAGAACAAAAAGAACGGCAAAAACAACGTAAACGATTAATCATTGATGAATTTGGTAAATCTGTTATAAATTTTCTTTACGATGACATTTGGACACCCTTACATATTATCGATTTTATAGAAGTTGATTTTCCCAAAGGTAGTCCCCTAAAAATCAGCATAGAGAATGCCATTAAAGAAAGCCTTGAAAACCATAAAGAAAACTTAAGAGGCAAAATTTATAAGCAATCTTTTAATCTGCAACCAGGTAATCTTTTAATGGTCGTTAAAGACCGTTATAACCAATCTATCACCTCCTTCAGAAATCGCGATCGCGATATAAACAAGCTCATCGAATTTTTCAATCCGACAGTTCATCGGCTACTTTTAGTCCGTCATTTTCGTCCTCCCATTCCAGATGATCTCTATCAATATGATGATGTTATGCTTCCTCCCCAATTTGAAGAAGCTTTAAAAGAAATTGTGAATTATTGCGATCTCAATTACAGTCTAGATAATGTGAATTTTAATAAATGGCAAAAATTAATTTATGACCTTAGTGATTCGGGTGTGATGTTACATTTTCCCAATAATCCCCAGGAACTTCCTTTGAAAGAATTGTTAAATTCTGACTATAGTAATATTGGCTATCACAAGATCACCGTTAAACAAATTCTCAAAGATACGGTAGAAAAACAAACAATTGTTATTCCCTTATTTAGAGCTTGCTGAAAAAAGCTGAAAGCCTTATAAGAAAAGAGATGAGGGGATTTAGAGAGCAAAAAAAGTGCAAAAAAAAGGTCTAAAATGAGTGAAAAGGCTTGCACCCCTCCCCTTCCAGAGCATTGAACGATGTACCCCAAAAAAGAATCCGAAAAATCGACTGTTGAAAACTTCAAAATACCAAGTGAGTGGAAGCCAAAAGAAGAAAATCGTTGGGTAATCATGTCAAAAATAATTCCGTGGGAGGAATTTGAAGAAGAATATGCAAAACAATTTTCAGAAAATAAAGGAGCGACAGCCAAACCATTTAGGATGGCATTAGGGTCATTAATAATAAAAGAAATATTGAGAATAAGTGACCGAGAAACAGTAGAACAAATAAAAGAAAACCCTTACTTACAATATTTTATAGGACTAGAAGTATATGAAAATGAGGAGGCATTTGATGCGTCACTGTTAGTACATTTCCGTCAAAGAATAGGAATGGACTTGGTGAATCAAATAAATAAAGCAATGGTAAAAAAAGAAGAAGAAATATTATCAGAAGTAAAAGAAAAAAGTGAAGGGGAAAATCAGAATAGAGGAAAGCTATTAATAGATGCAACCTGTGCACCAGCAGACATCAAATATCCAACAGATATAGGAATCTTGAATGAGGCAAGAGAAAAAACCGAAAAAATAATAGACAACTTGTATAAAAAAACTAAAAAAAAAGGAAAAAAACCAAGAACCTATAGAATAAGAGCCAGAAAAGATTACTTAAAATTGTCAAAAAAACGCCGTCCGTCGAGAAAAGAAAGGAGAAAGGGCATAAAAAAACAAATCCAATATATCAAAAGAAACCTTTCCCATATAGAAAAATTAAGAGAAGATAAAGAGGTCGCAAAATTAAGTAAAAAAGACGAAAAGATACTGTCGATAATACAAAAAGCCTATGAGCAACAAGTAGGAATGTATGAAAATAAAGAAAATAAGGTAGAAAATAGAATTGTGAGTTTGACTCAACCTCATGTTCGTCCCATTGTTAGAGGAAAAGCGGGAACGCCAGTAGAGTTTGGTGCAAAACTATCAGCAAGTTATGTGAATGGATATCTTTATTTATACCGATTAAGTTGGGATAATTATAATGAATCAGGCGACTTCAAAGGACAAATAGAAGAGTTTAAACGTGAGACAGGCTACTATCCCCAGTCTGTTCATGCTGATGCAATCTATCGCACAAGGGAAAATCGCGCTTTTTGTAAGGAGAAGGGAATTCGATTGAGTGGCCCACCCTTGGGAAGACGACCCACAAATATTAGTCCAGAAAAAAAGAAAGAAGCTCTTCAAGATGAAAGAGACCGTAATGCTATTGAAGGCAAATTTGGTCAAGCAAAGAGACGATTTAGCCTCAATCGAGTTATGACAAAACTTCCTGATACCTCTGAAACCGCTATTGCTATCACCTTTTTAGTCATCAATCTTTTTGCCCTGCTTCGGCAGGTTTTACGTTTTTTTTGTCTTTTTCGGAAGAAGAGCTTATTTTTCTGCCCTCTTATTAGCCCAGCTTATGCTTTGTGTTGACAATTCATTTAACCCTTATGTTTTACTCGCCTTAAATTCATAAATTAATCCCCTCTTCCTGTTTTTTGACTTTTTCAGCAAGCCCTATTTATTATCTTTTTGGCTTTCTTTTGTTCCGACATTTCTGAAAAAAATATCTTTCCCTATCACTATTTATTCACCGCAACGGGTAGTAGCAAAAATTATGGTAGTACCTATGGATTATTTTCATTCCCCAAATTATTTAATAAATTACTAGATGAATCCCTATTACCCAAACAATTCAATAAATGTTTGTCCATTATTTATAATGAAGCGTTCCGAATGCGACAAACCGAAATTGATGATTTATTAATTGATTTTAGAGAATTTAAGAAACAGGAAGTTGTTTAAACCTTTTTGAGGAATTTGATTTTGGCATTTTGTTTGTTAGTTTGGCAAGACAGGTTCGGTAAGCTGTTAATCATCTAAACTGCATACAGGCAAGGGGCTTAAGCTCCTTGTTAAAAAGCTTTTAGAAAAAACACTATGTAATTTAAATGCGCGACAGCTTAGAGCAACAATTTTTTAATCTATCTCGTTACTTTAAATTAAGAATGGGCGATCGCGTTTTTTTTTTGGTAGTAAACGCAAAAATAAGAGAGCAATTTTAGATAAATTAGGTAATAATTCGGGTTGTAAAAGTTCAGGAGAAAATTTACTTATCCGTTTAGTATTTTGTTGTAAACAAGTTTCAAAAAATAATTCAGGGGTAAGATCATCCATAAACATGGTGGCACTGGTTGCAGTAAAAGCTTGATCATCCCTTTCTGCCACACCTCCAAACACATCTATTAATCCTTTCAAAGCCCTGCCATAATGCCAACTAGTGCGTAAGGCTCTCAAGGCAGAAAAACCTTGTCCCCGTTGAATTTGGAAATAGGTAAACCAATTTACAAAAAAGACAATGTGACGGGCCTCTTCATCTAAAATTGGATCAAAAATGTTAAAGATTTCATCGGGTAAATAGTTCGCTTGTTGAGCGATATTAAACATGCCAAAAGCAAAATAAGAATCTAAACATTCTTCAAAACCAAAATCGATAAAAGCTATTTCGATATTTTTGGGAATTTCTGCTCTTTCGGGTTCTTCGATTTCAATGCCATAGTGTTTAATCAGATGACCAATTAACCGACCATGACGGGTTTCTTCTCTTCCTTGTAAGGCGATCGCTTCTTTGAGGACGGGATCTTCAATGCTTTGGGCAAAACGACTGACCATAATACCTGCTTTTCGTTCGGTATAAAGGGCTTCTTTCCAGAAAGGGATTGACCGCATTCTTTCTAGAGCAACGCCTTTTAATTCTGGCCAAGGAAGGGTTTCGGGTTCATAGTTGAGGTGGGTATTGATAAAATGTTGACAAAAGCATTTTTTGTGTTCTTCAGTGCCGAGTTTAATCATGGTTTTCAAAGAATTTACATGAGTTTTGCTAGGATCATTGATGAAATATAGCTTATTGTTTGAAGATCAACAATCTTAGATAGGTTAAAGTTTATTCTGTCATGCTAACATGATTTTTATGGTACTTTTTGATTAAAGTCCTTGCAGGTTAAGGACAGAATATATTATTTCTCTACAAAGATTTGTCTGTGACTTTTTTTTCGAGAAGATTTTTCCCTACGTTATAAACATATTCTGCGATCGGTTGAAAACGCACTATAACTCCCTTTATTAAAAATTGATCCGTAAGAGTTTTGGTTGTGACTAATGGTGATAAAGACAAAATATTATTCTGAGTGAATTCAACCAGAGCATCAAGTTCACTAACATTATTGACAATTCTATCCGACCATTTGACTTCCACACACCATTCAGGCTTTTGAGTAGAAGAAGATACATAAACTAGATCAACTTCTCCTTTTTTCCAGCGAGCATAGTAAATTTGATCAATTGCTCGACTATGTAACCATTGACTAAAAAGAGCTGTTTCTGTTAAAGAACCCATTGCTGGATCATCTTCCGTTAAAAAGCCAAATAAAGCCGCTCTCATAGAGGGATTGGTTAAATACACTTTAAAGGCAGTAACACGCTTAAAATGTTTAGCATTCTGATCAATCCGATTGACACATTTAATTAAAAAGGCTGCTTCTAGATATTCTAAATAGCGTTTCAGGGTATTTTTGGCAACACCTGCTGATTGGGAAAGGGATTCTAAACTAACTTCGTTGCCTGTATTATAAGCAAGGGTAGTAAATAATCTGTTTAACTCCTGAATATCATTAATACCGTATAAACTGGGCAAATCTCTTAATAGAACTTTGTCAATAATATCACTTTTAATAAATTGAGAACTATCATTTTGAATCGTTTTAGAAAACACCGCTTCAGGATAGCCTCCATAGTTGAGATAATTGATAAATTCTTGGTTTAATTTATAAATATCAAGTGCTTTAAATTCATATTCTTTTATTCCAATTTCACTATTCAAGACTGATTCTCTAAAAGTAAATTCTTTTTCTTGGTCAATAAATCTTAAATATTCAGCAAAAGTTAGAGGAGGAAGAATAAAATTAGAAAAACGTCCTGCCCCTGATTCAATACTTTTTAATCGTAAAGCTGCTGCCGCCGATCCTGTGGCCACAAATTTATAGTCAGGATAGGAATCAACGAGAGATTTAAGATGAACTTCCCAATTTTTTAGATATTGAATTTCATCAAAAAATATTACTAAATTATCTTTGCGACCGTGAGTATGGAGTTCATTAAATAAATTAAGCAGTTTCTCTAAACTTAAGCCCGTATAAACAGGTGTTTCTATGGAGACATATAAAATTTGAGTCGCTTTCAAGCCTTCATTGATCAATCTTTGAATGGCGTGATAAACCATGACTGTTTTGCCAACCCGTCTTGGCCCCATCAAAATCAAGGCCCGATTGATTGATTTATCCGTCATTAGCCCGAAAAATGATTCAAAATAGGAGCGTCTGGGCAGATTATTGAAACGCTCGTCTATTTGTGCCTCATCCCACCAAGGATTATCGAAAATCAGACGGTTTTTAATTTCTTTTTCAGAAACTTGGAGCATTAGCTTGTCACTAGAGTCAGTATATTGATTCTAATTGTATCAAGTGGCGAGCTAAGATTAGTTGATTAATCTTATTTTTAGCAAGACGGATTGCATGGGGAATCAGTCATCATGAAAAGTTTCTCTCGGTTGATTGGAGATAGGACTTGAATTTTGCTTCTAGTTGAACAGGCGTTAAGGATTGCGTCCAATATTCAACTAAGGCATGACCAAAGGCCCAAGCATTGCGATCGCAGGTTGCGTCATTTTCTAATAACAGGGGCCAAAGCTTGAGCAGATCAAAATTGAGGTCTTGCTCACTGGTGCTATTAAATAGGGAAAATAAATCGTAGGCCATTTGTAATTTGCCGATCACGAGGGGCAATTGTTCAATGGGAATTTTTTCGGCGAGTAAATAGGCCAGCGTCGGGGAACCTGTGGACAGGGTTGAAATAAACTGTAAGACGGGACTTTTTAATAAAGCAGTTAATCCTTGGGTTGTTCCCATTTGGAAAACGTAATGATCAATGATTTTGGCCGCCGCTAAAGTTCGGGCTTCTAGGTTTTGCAAAAAGCGGGCTAGGCGTAGTTGTTTGGCAGGGGCGATCGCGTCTAGGAGGGCAACAGATAACGCATCGATTCCCCAGGAATTTCGGTTAACACTGGGATCACCCATGACTACGGGCAGAACCTGGGAGCAATAATCCCCTAATTGTTCAACCCGATAGGTAACGGCTTCTCGAATGGATTTTTCCTTGGGCTGATCTCCTGATTGCCAATTGTAGGGTGGATTCCATTCCCGAAACGGACGCAGGCGATCGACTTGACTCACTAAAACGAGGGTTGGTAAATCGGGAACTTGTTGAGCCATATCTCGCAAAAAATCCGCATCCATCTGTAAAGCGGGATCGAGGGCGGGATTAATTAATAACAGGAGATCGGCGGTGCTGGCATAGGCTAAAACCTGTTCCCGTAAATCTGACCGCTCAGCTTGCTCGTAGCCTGGTGTATCCCACAGCGTTAGGGTTTGACCATCATCGGTTTGCCATTGATATTCCTGGACTGCCTCTGTGCTGGGCAATAGATCAATGACCGCGAGTTGCGATTGAAAGAGCGTATTAATTAAACTGCTTTTCCCTGCACCCGTTCGACCGACGAGCAAAATGTTCAGGGGTTTGGCTTGGACGATTTCAGGGGATTCGGCTTCTAATAAAAGTTGTTTGAGGGTTTGGGTTTGGGCTTTGGCTAAGGTTGTCTGGGGCGTGGCGAAAATATCGGGCGGTAGGGTGTTGCCACTATAAAGTGCGATCGCCTGACGAGAAAGATTTCTGAGGGCCGCTTCTCGGAGCAGTTGCATTAAATTGACTAATAATTGCTGACTGGCTTCGCTGTTGGAGCGTTTACTGGCTTGATTGGCTAGGGCGGCGGCAGGATTAAGGAGCCATTGGGCCCAATTCCAGACTTTCCACAATTTACGCAACGACGGTTCTAAGCGTTGATAAACCTCGTAGGATTGATAGGCTTGACCGATAGTCACTTGATTGAGGGTGGGCGATAATTTCTGCATCCATTGGTCTAAATCATCCACCGTTCCCCGCATCAGTCCGTAGGCTTGGGGAATGTAGATATTGAGCAGGGGATATTTGACTTCGGGATGATAGTGATGGGCGACGGCAACGATTACCTCCTGGCAACGCCCCCAAAACGTCGGCCAATCTTCCCAAATAGGTCGGTCTTGTTGAGCTTTTTCGAGAATACTTTGTAAATTTGCTTCCAGTTGGGTTAAGCGATCGCGATCGGGATTAGTTGGAATTTCTTCGGCGGGATCAACCATTAATTCCTGTTGAATTTCCGTTAATACCGTTTCTAATTGATTAACCGCAGGTTTTGACCATTTGACTAATAACCATCGCCAACCAACAAAAACGAAGGTAAAAATCGCCCAAATCCAGCTTATTCCCCAGGCATGGATTTGCCAGGACGCAGCCACCAGAAGAAAAATCACGATACTCGCGATCGGTAAGATTAGGATAAACCATTGCCACTTTGCTAAACGGATAGTTGCCATAGGCCTCCCAGGGGTTTAATAATTAAAATAAATCACTAATTTTAATTTCAAATTCAGGAAAATTGCTTAAAATAATACTGTTGATAACTGAGAGTTTTTGGGTATTTTGATAATAATTTTGATAGGGCTTTCGGTAAATTTCCAAACAGCTTTCATTGAGATCAACTAACCAAACTTCACTAATTTGATTTTCCGCATAAAGGGGAATTTTAACAGTTCGATCATACTCAACGCTACTATCTGAAACTTCAATCAACAGTAAAATATCCTTTGGTTGGGGATGTTCATTAGCATAGAAATCTGAACGAGGTTTTAATAATACTAAATCGGGCTGAGGTTCAGAATTATCGTCAAGCTGAATAGGGTCTTGTACTCCTACAATAACTTGATCTCCCAGTTTTTTCATAAATAAATGATTCAATCTTTTAACACAAGAAGCGTGTTTCAATTCGACGGGGGACATTTCAATGATTTCTCCTTTAATTAATTCTAGGCGATCGCCTTCTTGAAAAAGTCCTAGCTCAGACATTTTGTGATAGGATTCTGTTGTGAATTTTTTAGGATGAGGCGTTAATAGTTTCATTGTTAAATCCGTAGTCAATACAGCAGATTGGTTTGTAATGATAGAAAAATATTGGTAGGGACATAATATATTATGTCCTTATTCTATATGGATTTTAAGTCTTAAAACCTTGAAAATCTAATTTTTTCCGAGCATTTGTAATTGATATAAACTCGCGTATAAACCTTGTTTGTCTAATAGAATTTCATGACTGCCTGACTCAACAATTTCTCCCTGTTTCAGTACAAAAATTCTGTCCACATCCCGAATAGTAGAAAGACGATGGGCAATAATAATCGCTGTTCGGTTTTCTAACAAATGTAATAATGCTTCTTGGATTAACGATTCCGTGATCACATCCAAACTAGAAGTTGCTTCATCTAATACCAAAACATGGGGTTCACGAATAGCGGCTCTCGCAAAGGCGAGTAACTGTTTTTGACCGCCCGATAGATTACTGCCCCGTTCTCGTAGTTCGGTATTATATCCCTGAGGTAGGTCTTCAATTAGTCGATCCACATTGGTTAATTGGGCCGCTTTTTGAATTTCTGAAAGACTATAATTTTCTCCTAAGGTAATATTGCGTTTAACATCTCCTGTAAAAAGAAAACTTTCCTGGAGAATAACCCCGACATATTTTCTGAGCTGTACCTGAGAAAGTTGGCGAATATCAATTCCATCGACTAAAATTCGTCCCTGACTCGGTTCATAGAGACGGCATAATAAACGAATAATTGAACTTTTTCCCGCCCCCGTAGGGCCGACAAAAGCTATTTTTTCGCCAGGTTTAATGGTAAAGTCTAAATTTTTTAAGACATATTCATCGGATTTGTAGGCAAACCAAACATTTTCAAAGCGAATTTCTCCCCTCAAATTGGGATCAATACTGATATCAAGGGCGGTAACATTCTCCACATCTCGAATTTCAATGGGTTTATCCATTAATTCCCCAATGCGTTGAATAGCGGTAAATCCCGCCTGAAACATGGTAAATTTATCGGCAAATTGTCGGAGGGGATTAAATAATCGTTGAGCATAGAGGACAAAGGCGGCCAATGTCCCAAAGTTTAAGCCTGTTTTTAGAACTAAAATTCCCCCTAAAAATAAAACTCCCGCGATCGCAACTAAACTAATCCATTCTAACGTTGCGGACACCGCCGAATCATGGAAAATCGTGCGGTCGACTTCCTTGCGATATCGGAGATTAACGGTACGAAATAACTCAGCATTATATTTTTCTCGACGAAATAATTGCACCACATTAATGCCTGTTACATTTTCCTGTAACATCGAATTTAAGCGAGAAAGTTCTTCCTTCACTTGATAATTTGCTTTACGATATTCCTGCTGAAAATAAATAATCAGAGCCGTAACAGGAATTAACATCGCAACCAACATTAACGCTAATTGCCACTGCAAAAAAAAGATAGTTACGATGATGACTAAAATAGAAATAAAATCGCTGACAACCCCGATCGCCCCACTAGCGAAAACATCTCCCAAAGCTTCTACATCATTGGTCATACGAGTCACCAAGCTACCAACGGGAGTTTTTTGAAAATAACTAACCGATAAAGAAGTGATATGAATAAATAAATCTTGTCTCACATCTGCGGTAATTTCCTGACCCATTTTTTGGACTAAATAGCCCTGTACCGCCGCAAAGATCAGTCGAATAATAATGGTTACAAATAATATCCCCACTAACAAATGAAGAGCGTTCGTTAACGGCAATTTTTGCAAAAAAGACCAGGTGGGTTCCTGTCGTAACAAAGAAACCGATTGTCCAATAATTAAAGGCTGGATCGCCCCTGCAAAGGAAACTGGGATTAATAAAATCACTGAAAGAATCAATAAACGGGGATAACGGCGGGCATAGGGCAATAATTTTAGTAATAATCGCCAATCATTGTCGGTTTGAGGTGTTTTAGCTTTCTGGGGAGATTTGGCGACAGACATAAAAATGATTTACCAGCAAAGGGGATTTTGGGAAAGATTCTAAAGAGAAGAAGCAAAGTGACAACACCTCATTTTAACGTGAATGTTACTAGCCAAGAAGACTAAAAATAGGCGGGCGATCGCCTCAAAATCATAAATAATAGCGATAAATCTCATAAAAACGAAAATTTAAAAAGGTTTGCCATTTTTTCAGTCTAAAGCCTTAATTAATCTGTGCGGAAGGGGACATTCTGATGGATAATTTTTGGGAGAGTAACTTTTAAACCAAATAATCGTTGAGAAATTATGAAAGCTGCCGATATTATGAGCAAAGAGGTCGTGACAATCAAAGGAAGCGCGACAGTTGCCGATGCCGTTCATTTAATGAAGAGTAAAAAAATTCGTTCCCTCATCGTCGAACTCCGTCATGAGGGTGATGCCTACGGGATTGTGACCCAGACTGACATTATTTATAAAGTTGCGGCCTTTGGCACCGATCCTAAAACGGTTCGTGTTTATGAAATCATGACGAAACCTTGCATTCTCATCAATCCCGAATTAGAGGTCGAGTATGTTGCTCGGTTATTTGCCCAAAATCGCATTCGCCATGCCCCCGTTATTCAAAATGGATTATTGGGAATTGTCTCTGTTACGGATATTTTAAATAAGAGTGATTTTGTTGAACAGCCTAAATCCTTACTTTTGGATGAAAATATTCAAAAAGCCTTGGAAAATGCGAGGGCAATTTGTGCCAAAAAAGGAGCTAAATCTCCTGAATGCGCGGCGGCTTGGGACACGGTGGAAGAACTCCAGGCAGAGGCGCCCATCAACGCGCTAAGAAACTAGAAAAGAGTCATTTTGATGAGTATTGTGAAGAAAATCCTGATGCTTTTGAATCGAGAGTTTATGATACTTAAGTTCGGATTCTTGTGTACATAAATTAGACTTTGGGCGCAAGCGTTGCGCCCCTACAGAATCTTTTTAAGAATGGTAGGGATGAATTGCGATCGCCCTTTTATTTCAGCAGGTAGATTTTACCAATCATCATATTTTGTTCTGGGTTTTTCCCAATCACTAAAATCACGAATCAATTCTTTCTCTAATTCGGGTAATTCAGACATTTCTAATAAAGGTTCTTCGATTTCTTCCTCTTCTTCGGGATCTTCCCAAACTTCGGCTAAAGGTTGAACCACTTTGGCGATCGCGTCTTTCACGAAGGACTTAATAAATTCATCCTTACGACTGAGTTGAAATTGACGTTGCACCACTTCCGTAATACCGCCATCACCCCAATCTTGATCTTGACGAAAATATTCGACAAAACTTTTACCAGCAATGCGGGTTAAATAGGCCGCCGTAATGCCTTGAATCACTTTTCCCACGAGATAGGTTGCTAACTGGAATTGTAAGGCTCTGGCTAATAGTTCAATGGCTCCTTTAACGACTCCTAAACTTACAAAGGTTTTCCCCAAGGAAACCGCTAAATCTTTGCCGCGATCGCTATTTAATTCACAGCCATAAATTTTGCCAATTTCCATCACCATTTGAGCATTTACCGCCGCTGTCGCCAACATATCCACAACGGGTAAGGGCGTTACCGCAATCACTCCTGCCCCAATCCATTGATAACGCTCAATCACTTTATCCGCCTCTCGACGACGTTGTTGATCGATTAAATTTCGAGCTTCTTCCCCTAAGCGTTGGGATTGTAAGAGAATATTATCTGCAATTAAATCTTCCCCTTCTGACCGTAAAACTGCCACCAAACGCTGAATCAAAGGCGCGATTTCTGGCTCTGGTTTAACCATTTCCCCCGATCGCGATCGCAGGGGTTGGGGATTAGCGGCGATGGGAATAATATCAACAGAAAGAATAAAATTTTGGACTCGTTTTTGTAGGGTACTCAGAAGAATATTTAAGTCTTCATCCGTATAAAGATCGGTTTTATTAAACACCAAAAGAGAGCGTTTTCCAATTTCTGCTAATGCCTTTAAGGGTTCATATTCCGATTGTCTGAGGTCATTATCCACCACAAATAATAATAAATCGGCTTCGGTGGCCAATTGTCGGGCTAATTTTTCTCGTTCCGTTCCCGCAATGCCTGCTTCTAAAATGCCTGGGGTATCCGTAATTAAAATTTCTCGCGCCAATCCTTTGAGGGGTAAATGATAGGTTTCGCCGATTTGGGTGGTTCCCATTGTTGCCGCCACACTTCCGACGATTTCGCCAATTAAAGCGTTGACTAAGGAGGTTTTGCCCGCCGATCCCGTCCCAAATACAACGACGTGTAAATTTCCCCGTGCTAAACTTTCCTCAATTTGTTGCGATCGCTTAAAAAGAGCTTCTTGAGCGACCTTATCCTGGATTTGTTGAACTTGACGACGTACTGCTTTGAGGGTTTCTCCTGCGGCTTCGGTTTTCTGTTCAGGCAATTTCAGATCTAAGCGAGATTTACGATTCTTTTGATTTTTTTTGCGGGCTTGTTGCTGGCGAGCCAGATTAAAATAGTAAACAAAAGCATAGATCAATAAACCGAGCAATCCAATGACGAGTAGGATTAAAATATTGGCTAAAAAAGGAGATGTCCAGGAAACCTGAAAATAAAGCCGATAAATCGAATTAATCAGCCAAATCATTAGCCCCAGAACGATACTTAAACCAACAGCAAGGGTAATGAGACGGGGAAGCGGCATGGAAATAATCCCAAGGAAACAATGATTTTTCTATTATATTCGATATGATTTAGAAGTTTTTAGTTATTGTCTAAAAAAATTAGAATGCCTGATTTTTAATTTATCAAAAAACTGAAAAATATTATTTATTTGAACCATTTTAATCATCGCGATACAAATCCCATAATCTATCTCTCATTATTATAATTTTATGGCAAACTCTAACTGGCAAATTTCTCTCCCCGAAAAAATCCCTCCAAACTTTTTGAAAGCAGTCCAGACCTATTGTACAAAATCTTCAGGAAACTACGCCGCCCAATTACTCTGGAAAAGGGGCATTAGGGATAGGGAAAAACTAGCAGGATTTATTGATACTAAATTTTATCAACCCACTACCCCTTTTGCCTTTGGACAAGAAATGAAATGGGCGATGAATCGAATTAAAAAAGCCTTAGAATTAGGTGAAAAAATTGCTATTTGGGGAGACTTTGATGCGGATGGTATTACGGCCACGAGTGTCCTTTGGGAAGGATTAGGACAATTTTTTATTCCTGATTTACAGTTAACCTATTATATTCCTAATCGTTTAACTGAATCGCACGGTTTAAATATAGCCCAGTTAGAAAAATTAGCCGTGACGGGTACGAAATTAATTATTACCTGCGATACGGGCAGTACGAATTTAAAAGAGATTAAATATGCCCAAGAATTAGGAATTGATTTAATTATTACCGATCATCACACTTTACCTGAAGATCGTCCTGATGTCATTGCAATCATTAACCCGCGTTATTTTGCTGATAATCATCCGCTTTATCATCTTTCAGGAGTGGCAGTTGCCTATAAATTAGTTGAAGCTTTGTATCAAACGTTGCCCGATATTCCCCAACAACCCGTCGAAAATTTATTAGATTTAGTGGCGATCGGTTTGATTGCGGATTTAGTCCAACTCAGTGGTGATTGTCGTTATTTAGCCCAAAAAGGAATCCAGAAATTACAATTACAAACGTCTAATCCTACTCGCCCTGGTATTGCTAATCTCTTGAATTTTTGTCAACGAAGTGGCGATCGCCCGACGGATATTTCCTTTGGCATTGGCCCCAGAATTAATGCGATTAGTCGGATTCAGGGAGATGCCCATTTTGCGGTGGAGTTACTAACGAGTCGCGATCAGGAACGCTGTCAAAAATTAGCAATGGAAACCGAATTAGCTAATACTCGACGCAAGGCTCTCCAAAAAACTGTTACCAATGAAATTAAGAAAAAATTAGCCACTCTGGATTTATCGACTACCAGTGTGATTGTCTTAGTGGATAATCAATGGCCCAATGGCGTTTTAGGTTTAGTGGCGGGTCAAATTGCTCAGGAATACGGTCGCCCAACGGTTTTATTAACCACTCGTCATCATGATTTACAAAGCGATCCTTTAGCTAGGGGATCGGCGCGATCGCTGAATAATATTGACCTCTATCAATTAATGAAATCCCAACAACATTTATTGGAAAGTTTTGGTGGTCATCCCTTTGCGGCAGGTTTGAGTCTGCGAGTAGAAAATATTCCTGTTTTTCAGGAAGCAATTAATCAACAATTTTGGCAATATAATCCAGATAAATCCTCATTAGAAGCTCAAATTAAAATCGATCTCATCGTTAAAGTGTCTGAATTAGGAAAATCTCTTTTTCAAGAAATGAAATTACTAGAACCCTGTGGCATGGGCAATCCGACTCCTAAATTATTGATTAAAAATTGTTATTTTAAAAGTCCTTGGCATAATAAACCCACAGATTTTAGGGGTAAAAAAATTGAATATATTAAAACAACTTTTGAGGTAATTGATGAAACCGTTACGACTGGATTCCCAGGGGTATGGTGGGGACACTATAAAGATGAAATTCCCGTCGATCAAGCCTGTGACGTAGTAGTAGAGTTAGATTACAATCCGCCCTATCAGTCTCGTCAGGAGCGTTATGAAGTTCGCTTAATTGATTTTAAAATTAGTAATAATGCTTTAATTAAAAGTAACTTAAACCCCTCAATTCAGTTAATCGATTGGCGAAATCAAGATATTAACCAAACTAAAAATACCCTAGAAGAAAACTATCAAGCCTTAGAACAATGTCCCACTGATTGGCAAGAGTTACAAACCGCCTATCACCAAGCAACTCAAGATCAAGAAAAATTAGCCCTCGCCTATTCTGCCTTTCCAGAAACAGGGATTGAAACTTTAAAAAAACTGCTCGGTATCGCCAAATACCTCAGTCGGACTCAGTTAATTATTCCAGTAGAACAATTAAAAAATCAGCTTGAACTGAGTGATCAGTCCCTAAAATTAGGATTACAGATTTTATCGAAAACAGGGTTTGAAATTATTGATTATGAAGAGAATATGGGATTTAATTTTATTAATCAAATAAAGCCTATCGATAATATAAAAATACAACTTTTTTGTGATGTCATTGAAGAAGAAAAATTTCAACGTCAATACTTTTGTAAGGTTCCCCTAACGACGCTTAAAAATATGTTACAGTAAATTATCTTTCGTTTTTTGAAACAATCTTGAGTGTCAACCCAGGATGAACGTAAACTAAATGACAACGGATTTTTAAAATCTGATACTCCCCCAATTTGTTTCAGAGCGAACAGATTCCCCCAGAAATTCCGTAAATCTATCCTTCCTTTTCGTCAATATTTTGTGTAGAATACGATTGCGTTTAAAAAGAGTTACCTATGGTTCAGAGTAGCAGCCCATCAGAAATACAGGAACATTACGAAGCTGGCGATCGCAACTTCCAAAATTGCCAATTGCGGCGTGCAGACTTACACGGATTAGACCTCAGCAATGCCGATTTTAGTGGGGCTGATCTGAGCTATGCCAATCTACGGGATGCCAATTTGAGTGGCGCAAATCTGCAAGGAACCTATTTTAATGAGGCGGATTTGTCGGGGGCGAATCTGCAAAAAGCGAATTTGAAAGGGGCTTCTTTGATCAAAACCTATTTAATTAAGGCTAATTTAGAGGATGCCATTCTTGATGAAGTTTATTTTACGGGAGCTTACTTAACCAAAACTAACCTCAAGGCAAGTTCTCTTAAAGGAGCCTATTTGAATGGAGCAAATTTGACGGGAGTAGATTTAACGAATGCGAAATACGATAAAAAAAGTCGTTTTGATGCGGCCTTTAATCCCGAAAAAAATGGCATGAAAAAAGTCGGTGAAGTTGTTGTCACCATGCCAAGTACTGTGGTTAAAAAATCCCAAGTTGTTGAGAATAGTCCGCCTAGTCCACCCGAAATCAATCTTGAAAATTTATCCCTTACCGTCGAAGATATATTGATGACTTTTAATCATTTAACCGATCTAGGGAATCACTATTTAGGTAATACCATGTGTAGCCGCTATTTTCAATCTTCCCGTCCTGATCTGGAATGGTTTCAACAGTTTGAAATCAATCGTGCCTCCGCTAAGGTAAGCTTTAAGGGATCTATTAAGGAAAAATTGACCCCTGCTCAAATTGAATTATCTCAACAGTGGGCTAAGAAATATGTGAAATCTTGTTCAATGATTTTTCGCGACCTTCCTAAAATGATTGAAGCAGATCAGTTAGTTTTTCCTGTAATTTCCTAGTAATGATTGAAAGTATCATTTTATTGTGATTATTCAGTTCATTTTGATCGTTCTTTATAAGTCATTCAAGAAATATGGATACTGTTCAAGATTTACCCCTATCGCCAACTCTCCCGACCGAAACTGCTGTTGTTGAAACTTGGAATATTAATAAAATTTACCGAACGGGTTTTTGGCTTAATCAAAAGGTACAATCTCTGACTAATTTTTCTCTTTCTGTGCGTCAGGGTGAAACCTTTGGTCTATTAGGCCCCAATGGAGCAGGAAAAACGACCCTTTTAAAAATTCTTTTGGGCGTTATTCGTCCTACCTCTGGTCGAGCAGTGTTATTAGGAAGACCCATCGGCGATCGCGCTACCAAACAAAAAGTCGGTTATTTGCCTGAAAATCCCTATTTTTACGACTTTTTAACGGCTTGGGAATTTTTAGAATTTGTCGGTGGATTGTTTCAGATTCCTGCGTCAAAACAAAAACAACGGATTCCCCAATTACTTGATCTCGTCGGATTAGCCCAAAAAACCGCTAAGAAAAAACAATTGCGCCAATATTCTAAGGGCATGATGCAACGGGTCGGCATGGCCCAGGCTTTAATTAATGATCCTGAATTAGTCTTTTTCGATGAACCCATGTCAGGTTTAGACCCCCTGGGACGCTATCAAGTTAGGGAAATTATTTTGTCTTTAAAAGAACAGGGAAAAACCATTTTTTTCAATTCCCATGTATTAACGGATGTCGAACAAATCTGCGATCGCATTGCCATTTTAGCGAGGGGAGAATTAATTTGTGTGGGGTCTTTAGAACAAATTTTAGGGAGTGCCAATGTCTATCAAGTAGTAGTTAAAGGCGGAACGGAAAGCCAATTAGAAGAATGGATAACGGGCTTAAAATTAGAAGATAATTTATGGCACGGCCAACTTAAGGGAGACCCCCAGGCATTTATTGATCATTTACCAGCCTTGGATATTCAATTAATTAATCTGAATTTAGCAAGGGCTTCTTTAGAGGAATATTTTATCCGTCAACTTAAAGAAAGGGGCATTACTGCGAGTCAATAATTTAGATGGCGATGTGCAATTAAACAAGTTGAGGCAAGGGGTTTAAACCCCTTGTTTATAAAAGTCAGGGATACTTTGTTGATGTAAAAATTTTATAATCCCCATGATTAAAATTGTTCAGAAAAAAAAGCTATATTTGGACGATTTAATCTCGCTTTATCAGGCTCATCAAAAATCTCTGATGATTCTCTACGGTACCTGGGGAATTTACTTTTTATTTTTATTTATTCGAGTCATCAAATTTAATGCCGACGGTGTATCCGTTAGCCATGTTAATGTCTGGAGTGATTGGCCGTTACATATTAGTATGGTCAATATTTTTGCCTACAAAAATCCGCAGGATTGGTTTGCCTATCATCCTATTTACGCCGATGGTAAATTCACCTATGGCTTTCTTATCAATTTTATTTCTGGAATGTTAATTAGAGCAGGTTTTTCATTGTATTTTGCTTTAATTATTCCTTCCCTATTTTATGTTTTTTTTCTCTTATTAGGAATCTATACGCTTTTTAATTTAGTCCTAAAATCTCAGGCTCAAGCGTTAATTGCAATTTCTTTATTTTTCCTTTCTTCGGGATTAGGATTTATCGATTTTATTCTACACATTATTCAAGACCATTCTTTAAACAATATTTTAAATTTATCTTTTTTTGAAAAAACCCTAGACTATACCCGACGGGAAAACTATCAATGGTATTCAGGGAATGTCATTGTCGGAATGCTATTACCCCAGCGAGCTTTTTTATTAGGAATTACTTTAGCGATTTGGGCATTAGTCAGCATTCTTTATGTTCTTTTAGATAATCCCAAAAATCACCAAAATCATCAATTAATTCTCCTTATTTCATCTTTACTATCAGGAATATTAGCAATTACTCATATGCACAGTTTAATTGCTTTGTTTTTTATTCTGATACCTGTCTTTATTGTTTCCTATCAACAGTGGCAAAAGTTATTGTTTTATTACATTATTCCGACAACAATTATTGCCATTACTCTCTATTTAATTTTTATTGCGGGAGGAATTGAAAGTTCCAACTTTATGAGTTGGACTCCAGGTTGGACATCCCAGGGAGGCTTTTGGGGTTGGATTATCATGTGGCTGAAACTCTGGGGTTTGATGCTTCCCGTTGCAGTTTTTGGATTTAGTCGTCTATCAGAGCGATCGCCTGAGATTAAAGCTTTCTTTTTTGGCTTTTTTATGCTTTTTGGTGTGGCTAATTTAATTACCTTTCAACCGATTTCTTGGGATAATTCTAAATTATTTTTATGGGTTTATCTGGGGTTTTCAGGTCTAGCGGCCCAATCATTAAGTTTAACCTGGACAGCGAAAACTCAATGGAAAATTATTAATAAACTTTCTGTTATTTTCTTGGTAATTTTTTTAAGCTTTAGTGGTTTTCTGGAACTTGTTCGACTCCAGACGAGTAATTATCTATTGATCACAAGCAATGATGATATTCAACTGGGAATTAAAATTCGGGAAAAAACCGATCCTTTAGCGAGATTTTTAACGGCAACCAGTCATAATCATTTCATTATGCTCTGGGCGGCTCGACCGATTTTGATGGGTTATACGGCTTGGGTTGCTAATTTTGGTTTTTTATATGAACAACAAGAGAAAGATTTAAAATTAATGTTTAAAGGGGGTAAAAATACAAGCAATTTGTTAAAAAAATATCGTATCAGTTATGTCGTGATCGGCTCTAGTGAATTACAGGAGTTTCAGGCAAATGAAGAATATTATAAAACCCATTTTCCCTTAGCTTTTCAAAATCAAAATTATCGTATCGATGATGTGCGATCACTGTGGTTAAATCCGACGAATTAAACATTTTTTAGAGGAAAGAAGCTTTTTCTATCGGACAAATACAACTTTTTTGATCGAGCCACTGAGAACCGAGTTGGTACATCGCGGTCATTACGGGTTGGATTTGTTTGCCCTTATCCGTCAGGGAATACTCCACATGGGGCGGAATTTCGGCATAGACGCGCCTTTCGACCAAACCATGAGTTTCTAACTCTCGCAGACGAATGGTCAGGGTTTTGCTACTGATGCCAGGCAAAATCTTGAGTAACTCATTGGTACGGCGATCGCCATCAAATAGTTCGCGCAACAGGAGAATCGACCATTTATTCCCCAATAAATTCACGATAAATTGGATGGGACATTGAAAACTGATATCAGAACAAAGATTATCTTCTGGCATGGGATGGATCGTGCGGAAAGGAAGCCTGATTTTAAACTTTAACATTTCTTTAGATGTAGCTGTATCCCTTTAAGGACAATAATTTTTTACTTTAGGTAACTAAGGGGTACTAGGAGAAACTATCTTGTAATTTCCTTGAGCTTACAGAAAGATAAGATTCAGCAATGTTTTTTTATTCTCGATTTTTTACAACTTTATGGTTACTGCCGCTCCTACGCCGACTTTCGATATTTTACGTCCTGGTATTAAAGCCCCTGTTAAAGAAACTTTATTAACCCCTAGATTTTATACCACCGATTTTAACGCGATCGCGAATATGGCTCTTGAGCTTCAGGAAGAAGAAATTCAAGCCTCGTTGGACGAGTTAAGAGCAGACTATAACCGTTATCATTTTGTTAGAGATGAGGAATTTAAGCAATCTTGGGATCATATTGATGGAGAGACCCGCCACGCTTTCATTGATTTCCTAGAACGCTCCTGCACCTCAGAATTCTCTGGTTTTCTCTTATTTAAAGAACTGTCTCGCCAACTCAAAGGTCGCAATCCCCAGTTAGCAGAAGCCTTTGCTCTCTTGGCCCGCGATGAAGCCCGTCATGCTGGTTTTATTAATAAAGCAATGTCGGATTTTGGGTTATCTTTAGATTTGAAATATTTGATGCAAAAGCGCACCTATACTTTCTTTCCGCCCGAATGGGTTATCTATACGGTTTATTTGTCCGAAAAAATCGGTTATTGGCGTTATATCCTCGTTTATCGTCATCTAGAAGAGCATCCTGAACACCGCATTTATCCCCTCTTCCGTTATTTTGAAAATTGGTGTCAAGATGAAAACCGTCACGGTGACTTTTTTAAAGCTCTATTGCGATCGCAGCCAAATCTCTGGAAAACTTGGCAATCTCGGCTTTGGGCAAGATTTTTCCTCTTGACAGTCTTTGTGACCCACACGTTAACGGTATTTGAACGATCCGATTTTTATAAATCCATCGGCATGGATGCGCGTCAGTACAACCTCGATGTCGTTCGTCACACCAACGAAACCGCCGCCCGTGCTTTTCCCGAAGTTTTGGATACCAATCATCCCAAGTTTTTTAATCGCCTAGAAAAAAGTTCCCAAGCTAACGAAAAATTATCCGCGATCGCCCAAAATAATCAGCCGACTGTGATTAAATTCTTCCAGAAATTACCTTGGATTGCCCAAATCGTCTGGAATATGTTATTGATTTTTCTGCAAAAACCCATTAACGCCGAAGCCCTACGCGGCCAAGTTCATTAGTTTACAAATGTTTCTCTATCAACCAAGGTTTGATCCCCCTGCCTACGGCATCCCCCTTGATAAGGGGGACTGGGTTATTTATCGGAATTTAGCCCCTCTTATCAAAACTAATATCGGTACGGTATTTTATTTCGCTAAAGGCTAGGCTATTCATTAGAATTTAGCCCCCCTTATCAAGGGGGGTAGGGGGGATCTTCTTCTCAATTTTTTTAAATCTCATTAACTCAAAATAACCCTGAATTATCCATGACTCATTTATCAACTCAATTACGCGAAGGAACCCAAGCTTCCCATACACTTGCCGAAAATACAGCCTATATGAAATGTTTTCTAAAAGGCATTGTTGAACGGGAACCTTTCCGTAAATTACTCGCCAATTTATATTTCGTTTATAGCACCCTAGAAGCAGGTTTTGAACAACATAAAGATCATGAAATTATTGGTCGTTTATATTTCCCTGAATTGAATCGCACTGCTAATTTAGAACAAGATCTTGCTTTTTATTACGGCGAAAATTGGAAAAATGATATTGCGCCCTTATCTGCGGCAAAAATTTATTGTGATCGCCTCCAAGAACTGATTGAAAAGAATCCTGTTTTATTAATTGCCCATGCCTATACTCGTTACATGGGAGATTTATCGGGAGGTCAAAGTTTAAAAGGAATCATCCATTCTGCCCTAGAATTACCCGATGAAAAAGGCACACGCTTTTATGAATTTGAAGCATTTTCAACGCCTGCCGAACGACGTGCTTTTAAAGATGTTTATCGTCAAGCTTTAGATGATTTGCCCTTAGATGCTCAAACAATTAAAGCCATTGTGGAAGAAGCCAATTATGCTTTTGCGTTGAACCGAGATGTGATGCATGATTTAGAACCCGATGTTAAAGCTGCGATCGGGGATCATACCTTCGATTTACTGACTCGCCAAGATCGTCCTGGTAGCACAGAACGTCATCGTTCCAATCACAGCACAGTTGCTTTAGTTGCGGCGGAATAAATTAAATAAAGGGCGTACGCTATACGCCCCTACAATCATCATAAAAGCGCATTATTTAACCCATAAATTTCCTATGAAATCCCTTTGCCAAAACGTTAAATTTAATTCTGATTTACTTCATAAATACGACCAACCCGTTCCCCGTTATACCAGTTATCCTCCTGCGACAGAATTAACGGAAAATTTTGATGAATCTTTATTTCGAGGCGCGATCGCGGCGGGCAATTATAAAAAAACACCTCTATCGCTGTATTGCCACATTCCCTTTTGTGAAAAAGCCTGTTATTTCTGCGGTTGCAACACGATTATTACCCAGCTAAAACAAGTGGTTCAGCCCTATCTGGATTATGTCAAAAAACATATTCAACAAATCGCACCTTTAGTTAAAAGCGATCGCTTGGTTCAGCAAATGCACTGGGGCGGCGGTACACCGAATTATTTGAATCAAGAACAACTAGAATTTTTATGGAATGCCTTTCACGAAAATTTTTCCTTTGATCCTAATGCGGAAATTTCCATTGAAATTAATCCCTGTTATGTGGATCGAGACTATATTTTATTCTTGAAAAAATTGGGCTTTAATCGCATTAGTTTTGGCATTCAAGATTTTAATCCCAAAGTTCAAGAAGCTGTTAATCGCATTCAACCCGAAGAAATGCTCTTTAATGTGATGTCTTGGATTCGGGAAGCAGGCTTTGAAAGTGTAAACGTAGATTTGATTTATGGTCTGCCTTTCCAAACCCTAGAAACTTTTAAGGAAACCATTCAAAAAATGATTCAGCTTAACCCCGATCGCGTTGCGGTATTTAATTTTGCCTATGTACCTTGGATGAAGCCCATCCAGAAAAAAATGCCCCAATCGGAAATGCCCGTCGGTGAGGAGAAATTAGATATTCTGCAAATGACGATCGCAGAATTAACCCAAAATGAGTATGTTTTTATCGGCATGGATCACTTTGCTAAACCCGATGATGAATTGGCGATCGCGCAACAAAAAGGAGAACTCCATCGTAATTTCCAAGGCTATACCATCCAACCCGAATCGGATTTATTAGGTTTTGGCATGACTTCCATTAGTATGTTGCAAGATGTTTATATCCAAAATCACAAACGCTTAAAGGACTTTTATCAAGCTATTGACTCCCATCAAATTCCTATCGAAAAGGGTGTCCAACTCACTCAAGATGATCTGATTCGTCGCACAATTATTATGGAATTAATGTGTCAATTTAAACTCTCTGCCCCCGATCTAGAGTCCAAATATCATTTAGGATTTGATCTAGATTTTAATGATTATTTTGCTTCCGAACTGGCAGGTTTAGATGCCCTAGAAAAAGATGGACTAATTCAACGTTGGGGAGATGGAATCGAAGTGACTCCCAGTGGACGCTTATTAATCCGAAATATTGCCGCCGTTTTTGATACTTATTTAAGTAAAAAAAGTGAGGGAACTTTCTCCAAAGCCATTTAAAAGAGTTCTTTTCATATATCACTGAAAAAACTTTTACCCATTTCTTCTATTTGTACTTTTTCCAGAATTCATGACAACTAATTTAATTCCCGCTCAACCGACTCGTGCGCCACTAGATTGGGTTGCTGTTTTCTTCTTTGGAACCATTCACGTTCTTACTCTATTGGCTCCTTGGTTCTTCTCCTGGTCTGCCGTTGCGGTAACCCTTTTTCTTCATTGGTTATTTGGCAGTATCGGCATTTGTCTCGGCTATCATCGTTTATTAAGTCACCGTAGTTTACAAGTTCCCCATTGGCTCGAATACACGATCGCGATTATTGGAGCCTTAGCGTTACAAGGTGGGCCGATCTTCTGGGTCGCGGGTCATCGTTTGCACCATGCTCACACAGAAGATATTGATCAAGATCCCTACTCTGCTAAACGGGGTTTTTGGTGGAGCCATATGCTCTGGATTTTTTATCCCCAACCTGAATTTTTTGAATACGAAAAATATCAAAAATTTGCGCCCGATTTAGTCCGCCAAGGTTTTTATCGCTGGTTAAATCGTTATTTTCTTTTCTTACAAATTCCCCTGGCGATCATTCTTTATTTAATCGGGGGTTGGTCATGGGTAATTTACGGAATGCTAGTGCGAGTTGTTCTGCTCTGGCATAGCACCTGGATGATTAATTCTGTCACCCATATGTGGGGTTATCGTACGTTTGATGTTCCCGATAATTCTCGCAATTTATGGTGGGCTGCTATCTTTACCTATGGCGAAGGTTGGCACAATAATCATCACGCCTATCCCCAGGTTGCCAAAGCAGGTTGGCGGTGGTGGGAAGTTGATGTAACTTGGTGGTCAATTTGGGTATTGAAAAGTTTGGGTTTAGTGCAAAAAGTAAATCTTCCGCCTACAGTTTAGTCCAGAACCAGATTCCGACTAATTTGACTCAATCCTCGTAGTCACCATAGACGGAATCACGAAAAGGACGATCGCGTTTATTTTCTAATCGACTTTTTATCAATGGGATAATCATATTTAGCAAATTAATTGATAGAATTATTAGAGAAAAATCTCTCGTTAGTTTAAGTCACAGTGTGTATTTTTCATCTTGTTGAATGAAATTGATTTTGATATAATCTTTAGAAATGGGTAAATATGAAAAACTACTACAAAAAATTGTCGCAGGGAATTCCGACTCTAATATTCTCTTCGACGAATTGTATCAATTATTAAAACGTTTAGGCTTTGAAGAACGGATTCGTGGGGGACATCACATCTTCAGAAAAAAAGGAATTGAAGAAAAGCCGAATTTGCAGAAAGATGGCAATAAAGCCAAGGGCTATCAAGTTCGTCAGGTCAAAGAAATTATTATTAAATATCAGTTAGGAGAGTAATTTTAATGTATAAGTATCAATTATTTATGTATTGGAGTGAAGAAGATCAGATATTTGTGGTTGAAGTTCCTGAATTACCAGGTTGTATGGCACATGGAAAAACTCAAGTTTCTGCTTTAGAAAATATTCAAGAAGCGATTCAATTATGGATTGATACGGCTCAAGAATTTAGCGATCCAGTTCCTGTACCCCGTTATTCAAAATTAATTTCAGTATAATATTTGTAAGTTTAATCGGCGATCGCGTTTAATTTTCTACCTGACTAAAAAATGATTCGTCTGACATAAATTTATTTATTTACTTAAATCTTTTAATCCTGTAATTAATTTTGTTAATGATTCGATTACACCTAACTTTAAGGTTATATCAAGAGAAACAAGAAGCCAGGCAATAAAAATATAAGGTAAGTTTTCAAGAATTTTTGCATTAGGATTGGTAAATGTACCAGGAAATAACATCAATAATCCCATAATTATAAGTGGTAAAAGAATACCAAAAAATCTGATTAAAGTCTCTTGTATTTTTTGAAAACGAGTTTGTTTGACCCCACATTCCGCAGGTTCTGAGGAACTTTTAAACAATTTTGAAATCCTTACAGAGCAAGTGTTTTGACGATCTTCATTTTTGTCATGAGTTTATGCCAAAACGAAAAAGAGGCTTGGGATGATACGGAATCAAGCAAGTATCTTTTTATTGATGACAAATGATCTCATTTCGTTTGATGAAAAGATCAATGAAAAAGGGAAATATTTTTAGTCCAAAAACCTTCAAAGCCTTGCCAAATAAGAAACATAGCTTTTCCAAGAGTTTTGCTAATCAACAAATTAATCTATGGAGAAAAAAAGTAGTACAAATGTATTGTCTCTTTCATTGAGTCAACCTGCGGAATGTGGGTTTGACAACTTCAGTTTCTAAATTAACAGATTGCCATTGCCAATTTCCATATAATCCCGTCAAATATAAATAAGCCAATTGTCGAAAATCTTTTCTGATATCTTCTAGGGTTGTTTCCGTTGGAGTAATTAGCCATCTTCGCCTTTCTCGAATATAATAAGCTATATTTTGAAAATGTTGTTGAATCCATTTTTGATTAGCATTTCTTCCTATACTATAATGCCAAGGAATTAGCATTGTCACCCTAGCTAAATAGTCCATCCTAAAAAGAACCATACTTTTAACATTTCTTTTATAAATGACATCATCTCTTGACAATTCAAGATTTAAATCTATAATCTGCATCGCACATAAAGCTTCAGGACTTAAATAATCCATAAGTCTAAATAGTAGTCTAAAGAATATAGACGGCATAATTATTGCAGAAAAAATAAAAAATATAAGAGTAGCAATAGTGGAATCGAAAAAAACTTTTAAAATATTAGATGATTGCAGAAAAAACATGAAGAAGCTTAAACTTATCAATAAAATAATTATGGCAAGATCATAATAAGTTGAAAACTGTTTTTTATGTTGATTTATTATTTGATTGTATTTCTCTTCTTCTAATCCAAAAAAGCCGATATTAAACTTCTTAACAATCTTAAAACAAGACTCAGTCGTCATTGATATGGGAAAGCCAATTAGATATCCTAATGTATGGTTCAAAAACCATCTTAATTTCAACCCTAATTTGGTTTGATAATAAAGAAAAAAAGAGTCTAAATTAGTAACGGTATTTGTATTAGGATTTTTTGTAATTCCCACTCTCGATTTATTTTTTTTAGATCTCTTTCCTAGTAAAATCCGAAAAATGCGGGAAACTAACGTTTTTTTATTCATTGCCCTTAAACAACTCACTAGAATGAGAACTCATTTTTATAAACAAGATATTAGAAGATTTTGATGCTTAAATAGAAAAATCAAATGAATCGGCGATTTTAATCTTCAAACATCATATGTACTTTCTCGAAATGAAAAATGACCGCTAATCTTCAAAAATGTAGCGATAAAATTATTCCAACTCTTTAGTTTCATTATCCGTCAAGATCCGCAGACGCACGGTTCTTTCTCCGCCCTCATCCAACTGCACCTCAATCACCTCACTGGTCAACATTTCTAATGCCGTCAAGAGCGATCGCAGATTAGGACTACTCGCACCTGTGTCCACATAAAGACGATCGGCGAGACTCCCCAAACGTTTCCAAGTCGTATAAAGTCTAGCAACGGTTTGTTCTAATTGAGTGGCTTGTTTTACCAAATCAGCCGCAGTGTTGAGACAATCTAATCGCAGAGCCTCTTCTAGGGCCATTTCTGAATCCAATGGATATTGCTTGAGGGTTTGTACCTGGGCCGCCGCATCCAGATATTTTGCTAAATTGCGGGCCGAAGAAGTCAAATTTTTGACCGTATCCACATCAGGATTTGAGGCGGCTTCCTGTTGAATCGCGGCCAGATGGGTATCGGGTAACTTTTCCATCTCCTTGACCAGGGGAGCTAAATGACGCGACGGTAAACTGCCATCCGAGGCTTTTTGTTTGATTTCATCGGGTAAGAGATCCGAACTTACCGCCGTCCATTCATCGGATAATTGCTTCACTTCTCGACGGGTAATGCGATCGCCACTTTGGGCCGATTCACTGATTAGGCGTTGGACTTCGGGGGAAGATTTGGCGGTTTCAATAAAAGCCCGTTTACTGAAATTGTTAATGGTATTGGGATCGAGTTGACCTTCTGCTAGGAGAGAATCCGCACTATTGGCCAGTTGAATCATCGCATAGGCTTGACTTTTGGTAATTTCTCGTTGCTTGAGCCAATCCAAGAAACCCGTCCCCCGTCCGTCTCCCCCCTTTTTCTCGCGATCGCGAATCGCCCGAATAATTCTGCCCCGCCAAATCTCCGTTTGTAAATCAAAGCGATCGCAAATCTTCCAAAAACCGTCTAGTTGCAATTGAAAATCGAGTTCCTGAATCCCTTCATCCTCTGGATCGGGGATATCAAAATTCAGATCAACGGGCATTTGTAGGGCGGCAACAATATCTTCGGCAACGGGAGGAGTCTCAAGCATAGTAAATTGGAAAAGTCGGAAACGATAGAAAAAAAGACAGTCTCTTTAAAGTATCACACGCCCCCTATCCCAAAAAATCCTATGGTTCAACTCAGCCTTTGCATGATCGTCAAAAATGAATCCGCGAATTTAGCCCAATGTCTTACCAGCGTTAAAGATTTAGTCGATGAGATTGTCGTTTTAGATACGGGATCAAGCGATCGCACCCTAGAAATTGCTCAGGAGTTTGGAGCCGTTACCGCATCTCAGGAATGGGGAGACGATTTTGCGATCGCGAGAAATGAAGCATTGAAATTGGTCACAGGCGATTGGATTTTGGTCTTAGATGGCGATGAAATATTTAATAGCAATGCAATTAAGGATGTAAAATCTGCTATTGCCCAAGAAAATACCCTAGTAGTTAACCTGATTCGTCATGAAATTGGTGCCGTCCAGTCTCCCTATTCTGCCGTTTCTCGACTGTTTCGGAACCATCCCGCAATCAAATTTTCCCGTCCCTACCACGAAACCATTGATGATAGTGTTTTAGAGTTATTGAAACAGGAACCCCACTGGAATATTGTCGAGTTCCCCATAGTTAGTATTCTCCATTCTGGCTATACTCCCGAAGCTTTACAAACCAACGATAAAGCTAGTCGCGCTAAATCTTTATTAGAAAACGCTTTTAAAGAAAATCCGAATGATCCCTATGTTTGCAGTAAATTAGGAGCTTTATATTTACAACTAGGACAGGAAAAAGAAGGATTAAAATTATTAAAACAAGGATTAAAAGTCAATACCGCGAGTGTCCCTATTTCCTTTGAATTACATTACCATTTAGCCAATGCCTATTTACATCAAAAGAAATGGGAACTGGCTAATAAACATTATCAAAAAGCGATTAATCAGCCGATTTTACCCCAATTAAAAATTGGAGCTTTTAATAATTTTGCAGGTTTATTACAATCGGTCGGAGATGTTAAAAATGCTCAAATAGCCTACGAAACGATTCTCAAAATCGAATCCAACCTTTGCAGTCGGTTATTACAACTTAGCCATGTTACTAAAAGATAAGGGACAATTACAGGACGCGATCGCGCTTTATCAAAAAGCCATTAATCTCAATCCAAATTATGCAGAGGCTTATCAAAATTTAGGAGTCACTTGTTTTAAAGCGGGTTTATTACAGGAAAGTTTAGAAGCGTTTAAAAAAGCGATTAGTTTATATGAATTACAACAATCTCCTGAAGCCGAAAAATTAACGCGATCGCTGGAAGAAATGGGAATGATCTAGTTATCCTAAATGTTAATGTTAGACTAGAATGTGAGGATAGAATTTGCATTGGATTTGGAATGAAGCAAAAAATAGGTCAAATAAGCTAAAGCATGGTCTTAGTTTTGAGGTTGCACAGCTTATCTTTGATGATCCTCTAGCCATGAGTCGGCGCGATCCCTATCCTAATGAAGAGCGTTGGCAAACTCTCGGTTTTGTAAATTATGTAATAATATTTGTAGTACATACATCCCCTGGGTATGATCCCCAAAGTGGTGAAGAAGTTGGACGAATTATCAGCGCACGTAAAGCAACACAGCATGAACGGAGGGCTTATGAAGAAGGCAATTTCTGATCTGACTGCTGAACAAAAGGCAGAACTCGAAGCGTTGGCCGCTTTACCAGATGATCAGATTAATACTAATGATATTCCAGAGGTTACGGACTGGAGCGATGCTCAACGGGGTTTGTTTTATCGTCCTGTCAAGCAGAAAACTAAAGCAGTTTCCTGAAGCAGAAAAATTAACGCGATCGCTGGAAGGAATGGGAATGATCTAGTTTGATCTTAGGGATTAGGAAAAAAGCCAAAGACTTTAGCCGCTCCTCCTAAAACAACAACGATCAACCCAATTAAAATACCTCGGTTGGTAAATTCTTGATTTTCTAGGCGTTTACCTAGTCCTGACACTTTTTCATCAAGTAGGTTAATTTGTCCTGATAATCTTTCATCCAGCAAGTTAATCTGTCCTGATAATCTTTCATCAAGTAGGTTAATTTGTCCTGATAATCGTTCTTCCATAAGGACTTGATTCACTTTGAGATCTGTGACAGTTTCATCAATTTTGTCTAATCTTTGGTTGATTTTGACAAATTCTTGCTTAAATTCGCTCAAGATTTCTTTTAAATCAGTTTCAATCGTAGTTGTCATCAGTTTTTCCTCAATAATCTATATTTTAGCTAAATCAATAGGGTAAGTGAGTCGTCAGTCTGTTGGAATGGGAAAATTAATGCGATCACTTGAGAAATTGGAGTAACTCCATTGACCAAAGGTAACTTATAAGTTACTCTAAATCAATATGAGAGTTCAAGAATATGTCAGAGAAGACGGCTCAATTCCTTATCAAAAATGGTTTGATAGCTTGGATGCTCAAGCGGCTGTAAAAATAACTGTTGCCATATCTCGCTTGGCTTTAGGTAATACATCAAATATTAAATGGTTTGATGGAATCGGTGAATATAGAATCGACTTTGGCCAGGTTATCGGATTTACTTAGCTCAGGATGGCAAAGAATTGATTATCCTATTTGGGGGTGGAACTAAGAAACGCCAACAATCGGATATTCAAAAGTCTCTCGAATTATTTCAGGAATACAAAAAACGCAAGAAAAATTCTCAAAATACAGAATAAAATAGGTGATTATTATGTCCTTAACTAGAGATTATAGTGAAACAATTAATTCCCGCATTCAAGGTGATCCCGCTTTCGCACAAGCTTTATTAGATGAAGCAGTTTCTCTTTTTCTAAATGGTGAGCCAGAAACCGCTAGACTTATTTTAAGAGAATTGATTAATGCCACTATTGGATTTGAAGAACTAGCAATTGCCACATCAAAACCCAGTAAAAGTTTGCATCGTATGTTATCAGCAAAAGGCAATCCGACAATGGAAAATTTGACGTTAATTTTCGATATTTTACGAAAAATATTGAAGGTTGATATAAAGGTTTATTCAGTTTCTTGTGTTTAGAATAAGTGCGATCACTTGAAAAAATGGGAATACTGTTCATAAAAAAAGAGAGATGCGCCTATCCCTCTTTTCCTTATTTTCAAAATCACTGAAAAATTCAATCTTTAACCCGCAACATAACCGAGTTCTATCAACTTTGCCCAGACCTTTGCGACGCTTTCTTCCAAACTTTCTAAGTCCGTGCGACATTCCACTTCAGGATTTAACGGCTCTTCATAGGGGTCATCAATGCCTGTAAATCCCTTGATCTCTCCCTTTCTTGCCTTTTCGTAAAGACCCTTGACATCTCGCCCTTCACACACTGCTAGGGGAGCATTGACAAAAATTTCTACAAAATCACCAATTTTTTGTCTGACTTCTTCACGAATATCGCGATAGGGGGAAATCGCGGAAACTAAGACAATTACACCATGACGGGTCAAAAGATGGGAAACAAAGCCGATACGACGAATATTTTCATCTCGGTCTGCCTTGCTAAAACCCAAGCCCTTCGTCAGATTGGTACGAACCACATCTCCGTCTAAAACCTCAATTCCGTAACTGCTTTCCCTTAACTTTTTTTCTAGAGCCTGAGTAATAGTGGTTTTCCCCGCACCACTTAATCCCGTAAACCAAAGGGTAACTCCTCGCTGATTCATAATAGTTGTGATTCCTGTTGTAACATTCTTGATCAATCTCACAGATTATCGCGATCAGGGTCGGATGAGAAATATTTTTTAGGTTTGGCAGGTTAGGAATGTTTCCAGACCTCTAGCTCCTTTAATTGCTGAGATTGGGTTTCTAACTTTAACGTCAGGCGATCGCAGACCATTTCACAGAGATCAAAAATCAACGGATCAACGATTTCGTAATAGGCACTGACTCCTTCGGGTTTACGATCCACCATTCCCGCCTGGGCTAAAATTTTGAGGTGTTTTGACACATTGGCTTGCCCTAACTCGGTTTCGACCATGATCTCAGTCACATTTTTGGCTCCCGACTTGAGACAACACAACACCCTAAGACGGTTCACTTCAGACAAAACCTTAAAATAGTCGGCCAATTGAGCTAACGCCCTGGGAGTAATTTCCATCATTCAACCTATTCCAAAAGTAAGGTGACAAGATTTTCTTTATCAAACTATACTACCACATAGTAATATAACGTTATGAGCTTAGTTGAGATTTTCTAGGCTTACCCGATCCCTATCTCAGGAGAAGACCATGTTATTTCGTCAGTTGTTTGACCCTGAAACCAGTACCTATACTTACCTCGTCGCTGATTCCGTTACCCAGGAAGCACTCTTGGTTGATCCCGTTTTGGAGCAATTTGAACGGGATTTTCAAGTATTGGAGCAATTAGAACTTACCCTCAAATATTCCCTAGAAACCCATATCCACGCCGATCACATCACAGCAACGGGACAGTTTCGTAAAATGACGGGATGTCAAGGTATTGTTCCTAAAAATGCCCAGGCCGACTGTGCCGATCTCTTTATCGAAGACGGGGAAGAAATCACCCTGGGAAACATCGTGATTCGGGCGATCGCAACACCAGGCCGATACCGATAGCCACATGGCCTATTTGGTTAATGGGACTCACCTGTTGACAGGAGATGCACTCTTTATTCGGGGTTGTGGTCGGACGGATTTCCAGAGTGGAGATGCGGGTATTCTGTTTGATTCGGTGACCCAACGATTATTTACCCTACCTGATAGCACCCAGATTTATCCTGGTCACGATTATCGGGGTTTAACCGTTTCTACCATCGGCGAAGAAAAACAATTTAATCCCCGTTTTAAGGGCGCGATCGCCAACAATTCATCGAATTTATGGACAGTTTGGACTTACCGAATCCCAAAAAAATCATGGAAGCTGTCCCCGCTAATGAACGCTGTGGCAATATTGCTCTAATTTCTTAACAAAAAACTTTAATGTAAACAGGAGTTAACTTTCAACCATGACTACCTCTCTCAATCAATCCCAATTACAAGAAATCGACGCTTTAACCCTACAGCAATGGCTCACTGACCAAAAGGCAGTTTTAGTCGATGTACGCGAACCAGGAGAATACGCCAACGAACATATCACAGGCGCGGCATCCTTTCCCCTTTCTAGCTTTGACCCATCCCTTCTTATTGCAGAAAAAAATAAAACCATCGCTCTCTATTGCCAATCTGGCCGACGTTCTGCTCAAGCCGCCCAAAAACTTCTAGAAGCAGGATTTCCCCAGGTCGCCCACCTCAAAGGAGGAATCCCTACCTGGACAGCCGCAGGATTTTCGACACAAACAGAAAAAAATGCGCCGATTAGTTTATTTCGGCAGGTACAAATTGTGGCAGGTTCCCTCGTCGTTATCGGAACCGTATTGGGTGTGTTAGTTTCCTCTAAATTTTTAATCTTAAGTGGTTTTGTGGGCTGTGGTTTGGTTTTTGCAGGGCTTACCAACACCTGTGCAATGGGAATGCTACTTGCGAAACTTCCCTACAATCAACACAATAATCAACGGAGAATCGGCTCATGACCTGGCTTGTTGGGCATTTTCTCGCCGTTTGCATTGGTATTAGCCTGGGGCTTTTGGGGGGCGGTGGATCGGTTCTTGCCTTGCCTATTCTGGTTTATTTCATGGGAGTATCCCCTAAAACCGCGATCGCCATGACCCTGATTATTGTGGGAACAGTGAGCCTTTTGGGAACCATTCCCCACTGGAAACGGGGCAATATCAATCTGAAAACCGTGTTGATTTTTGGTTCGGCAACCATGATCGGGGCTCTTTGGGGGAGCAAGATTGGCTACTATGCCCTTTATTACGGCAACCTTTCAGATGCTTTTATTTGCAGTGATGATGTTATTGGCCGCAGGATTTATGATTCGTCGCGTCTCCCAGATTCAGAAACCCAAGGATCTGCCGTCAGAGTTGGAACTGTATCCCGAACCTGTCTGTAGATACTGCTGGCTTTGGCTAATGACGGAAGGCATTGGAGTGGGGATTCTGACAGGATTGGTGGGCGTGGGGGGAGGATTTGCTATTGTTCCCGCTTTGGTTTTGTTGGGGAATATCCCGATGAAAGCGGCGATCGCGACTTCTCTGTTAATTATTGCGCTGAATTCGATCGCGGGTTTACTAGGTTATCTGGGGCATATTGCGATCGATTGGCCTCTGACGGTTTCGTTTACCTTTGCCGCCGCCCTGGGAACAATCGCAGGAAGTTATTTAGCCCAATTTGTTTCAGCTAAACAATTACAAAAAAGCTTTGGTTATTTTTTGTTGGCAGTGGCGACCTTTGTATTGATCCAAAATCGCCAGGTTTTCCAACAGTTGAATCTACCGAGGATGAATTCATCCCCAGGCATTCAACACCGTTCTTCGTGATTGTGACGATAAATTTAATCAATTTAATCAATCATGATGGATTGGGGACGCTGACTCGATTCGCTCTCCATTTCTGCACCACTAAAATCCGTCACTCCTTGTTTTTCTAACCAACTTTTTAAAGGATCAGAAGACAATTTGATCCGTAGCATTCCCGAAACGAAGCCCCCCGTAAAAGCAATGGGTTGTTGGACTAATTCTTTGACAATGGGTTGTAATTCAGTTAAAAACATGGTCTAGACTCCTGAATATGGGGGATTTTATGATTAACATAATGACTAACTTAACGCATTTTTAATGGGCGGTGATCTGAATATCCGCGATCGCCTGATTGGTTAAACATTGCCAATGACAGCTATATAAATCAGGAGATTGAACCCCCAAAGACGCGATCGCCGGAGCCGCAGGAAAGGGCCAGAGACGATCAAAAATAATTTCTTGCTCTATCACCCCAAATTGTAGTAAATACACAGAAGGAGGAGCTTCTAGAGCCTCTAGAGATTGATAGGCTAAAGAATAGAGTTGTTGGCGCAAATTATCAGACAGTTCAATGGGTTGCTGATAAGCATTCGGCATTGCCCCTTCTCCAATCACTTCCGCATAGAGCGGCCCCTTCGCTGTCCAGACAATCGGTAACCAAAGATCACCGAGCCAATTCACACTGGCATTACTTTTATACTTTAAATGCTCTTCAACCCAAGCACGACGACCTAAAACATCTTGACAAGCTTGATAGACCTGTTGGGAAGGAAAAACCAACCACTTGGGAAGTTGGATCGTCAGAGGACAGTAAATACGGCCAGCAGTCGAGGTTTGCTTCTGGTCCGTTTCAGACCAGAGGGAAGCAACAGCAATCACATCAATGAGGGTATCGGGAGAATTAGCAATAATCGACTGTTTTAAAGCGGTTAACATTCGCTCAGTCACGGGAGAAGCGGCAATCAATCGCCCCTCCTGTTTGACCTTGGCATTGACGATAATACAGACCCGCCCGCTCATCCTGGGTTTTTTTAACTGCTGATTGCTCACTATATCTAGCTTCCTTCCCTATAATGAATGCCTTAATCATACATTTTCCCTGACTTTAGGGATAGACGGGTAGGGTAAATTGAAAACAACTTCCCTGTCCCAGAACGCTATCCACCCAAATCTGGCCATAATGCGCTCGAATAATTTTACGACAAAAGGATAAACCCAACCCATAACCTTCTTTTTCTGCGTCCCTGGTTAGCCGAAAATGTCCTTCAAAAATATTTTCTCGTTTCGATTCGGGAATGCCTGGCCCTGTATCAGTAATACTGACTTGGATTCTTTGGTTGGTGCGATGGAGAATAGAAACATTAATTTTTCCCCCCTTGGGGGTGTATTTAATCGCATTGTCTAATAGATTGGCAAAAACCTGCTGAATGAGTTCTTCGTCGGCGTAAATTGAGGGTAAATCCTGGGGAATATCGATTTCTAGGGTGAGGGATTTGGCATCACAGCGATCGCGATAGAGGCTGAGAATTTCACCACAGAGATTTTGGAGATAAAATTGATGATTGTGGATTTCAAAATGAGAACTAAAGTTTTTGGAGGCCTGGAGGATGTCTTTGATCAGGCGATTCATAATGCGAAACTGCTGACGGGCTTGATAATAAATACGTTGCTCTAGGTCGGGCTTGCGATCGCCTTCGGGTTTCTGCTGGAGGAGTTCTAGGGTATCTACGGCAATCGTGGCGGCAGTCAGGGGACTCCGCAAATCGTGAGCCAACATGGCCAAAATTTGATCTTTAAACTTAACTTGTTCTAACAGGGCTTCTTTTTCTTGCTTTAAACGAAAAATTTCATCGCACAGTCGCATGGATTCCGCCGAATCGCTAAAGGAAAGGGGATGATTGCTAATAATCGTGGTTGCCTCTTCGAGTTTGGAACGCTCAAATAGTTGTTCTGCGATCGCCTGTTCCCAATGGGGCCACCATTTTTTTAATTGATTGACAATATTACTCCCCGTCAAGGTTTGTCGAGGAGCGGGGGAATTTTTAACCAAAGAAGGAGTCGCCACCAAACGAAAATGTTCAACGAGGTGGGGCTGTTCGGTAATTTCAATCACCTGGAGTTCAAAAGGATAATCCGTTTTTAGCTCTTTTAAATAGGCTTGAATTTGTTGAACATTTTCCTGGGAATGGGGACGATCATCGACAAACAGCAAGAGTTGCAGCAACACAGGAGCGGGGGAATTTTGTCCAGACGTTGTTGACATATTACTGGAGTGTGGCACAAAAACTGACTATCACAAAACCAATTTAATTAAGATGAATATATTAAAATGCTCTAAAAAAAGGCTTTTGCTTGATTTTAACGTAAAGTGTCGAAAAAATTTTCCCTCTGCTCCCTGATGTTTTGCGGTTTAAGTGGCCATAGTGTCATTGGTCGTTATCAGCGATCGCGATCGGCAATGCGAGCGACAATAAATTGAATTTTGAATGACTATAAAGCATATATAGAAAGGGTTAAAGGAATTTTTAATATCGGCAATTTTAATCTCGACCAGGGATCAATGCAAGGGAACAATCCGCAACAGACCCGACTTGACTAGACGATAACGATATAATTAGGAGAAGATTTCAAAATATTCTTATTTTTTATTCCCTCTAAATTAACTTGTTGGTATTTCTGCAAACGATTCGAGAATTAATCCGTCGCTGGTGGTCAGAGTTTCCCCTACAAACTCGACTAATGGCGGCCGCAACGTTGGTCGTTTCCCTCTTCATGAGCGGACTAACCTTTTGGGCAGTTAATACCATTCAACAGGATGCCCAACTGAGTGATACCCGTTTCGGTCGGGATTTGGGCTTATTACTCGCCGCCAATGTCGCCCCCCTAGTCGCAGAACAAAATTTAACCGAAGTTGCCCGTTTTTCCAGTCGTTTTTACGAAAGCACCACCAGCGTGCGTTACATGATCTATGCAGATCAACAGGGCAAGATTTTTTTTGGCGTTCCCTACTCAGAAGCGGAAGTTCAAAATTCCCTCATGATCGAACGTCATATTGAGCTACCCGAAAGTAACTTTACTGACACTGATCTACCCCTCGTTCGTCAACATTCCACCCCCAACGGAGAAGTCACCGATGTTTTCATTCCCCTCAAACACGATGGCCAATATTTAGGGGTTTTGGCTTTAGGGATTAATCCCAATGCGGCGGTGGTGAATTCCTCTAACCTGACCCGTGATGTCACGATCGCCGTTTTCATTTCCATTTGGGTGATGGTGATTTTAGGAGCCGTGTTTAATGCCCTAACCATTACCCAACCCATTAAGGAATTACTATTAGGGGTTAAAAATATTGCTACAGGAAACTTTAAACAACGCATTGATTTACCCTTTGGTGGAGAATTAGGGGAATTAATTGTTAGTTTTAATGAAATGGCCGAACGGTTAGAAAGTTATGAAGAACAAAATATTGAAGAACTAACCGCAGAAAAAGCCAAACTAGATATTCTCGTTTCCACCATTGCCGATGGTGCGATTTTAGTCGATACCAATCTCCAATTATTATTAGCCAATCCGACAGCAAGACGTTTATTTGTGTGGGAAGGTCAGGATTTTACGGGCAAAAACGTTTTGGAACATTTACCCAGCGAAATCACCGCCCAACTGACCAAACCGTTAAGGGAAATGGCCAGCGATACTGGACACCATGCTCATCAATTAAATCCCTCCTCTGAACCCTTTGCCTCTGAAGAATTTCGCCTAACTCTCAGCCAGCCCATTCCCCGCACATTGCGCTTGATGTTAACCCAGGTCTTTGATCAACATCGAGAAAGCCTCAAAGGGATTGTGATGACCGTTCAAGATATCACCAGGGAAGTAGAATTAAATGAAGCAAAAAGTCAATTTATTAGTAATGTTTCCCATGAATTACGCACCCCTTTATTTAATATCAAATCTTTTATTGAAACCCTCTGTGAATTTGGGGAAGATTTAACCGAAGTTGAGCGTCATGAATTCCTCGAAACAGCTAATAATGAGACCGATCGCCTAACCCGTTTAGTCAATGATGTCTTGGATCTCTCTCGTCTAGAGTCTTCTCGGATTTACCAATTGGACGCGATCGATATTAGTCAATTTATCGAACAAACCCTGCGGACGTATCAGTTAAATGCCAAGGATAAAGGACTACAACTCTCCCAAGAGATTGAAGCTAATTTACCGCCCGTCTTAGGACATTATGATTTACTCCTACAGGTTCTCACGAATTTAGTGGGTAATGCGGTTAAATTCACTCCATCAGGCGGTAAAATCGTCATTCGAGCTTCTAAAATCCAAGGCTATTCCGAAGAGAATGAACCCGTTCCCTATGTCCGAATTGAAATTGCAGATACGGGAATTGGAATTGATTTAGAAGATCAGGAAGCAATTTTTGATCGTTTCTATCGCGTAGAAAATCGGGTGCATACCCTAGAAGGCACAGGCTTAGGATTGTCGATTGTCAAAAATATTATTGATAAGCACCACAGTCAAATTCACCTCATTAGTGAAGTGGGAATTGGGACAACTTTTTGGTTTGATTTAGCGGTTTATCAATCGTCTGTATTGCCAATAACTTTAATGCACTAAAATAAGCGGAAAGACTTTATTTAATTCGATTGCATAACGCTAAACAAAAAACTTCACTATTCCTCTAAGTGAAGCATAAAGAATATAATAAATCCAATCATTGATAATCTTACAATTAGACTGAAATGAGCGTTTATCTCCACTCCAAGCTTTATTTAAGAATAAAGGGGGATTATGTCGAACATTCGTAATATCTTGGGGGTGAGGAATATTAATACTTTGCAGGGGCTTCGAGCCGTTGATTGCAAATCGATCTCTTCTGAGGAAAGTTAGTTCGATAAGAGGTGGAAGATTGATAGCCGTTCCTGGTATGATGTGGTCTTCACAAAAGTTATTCGCATGGGCATGAACACACTGAAAATACTGATCAATTTTTGAAAAAGTAGGAAGTAATACTGTAGAAAGAATTTGAGAATCAGTAATACTATCAAGTCCATGAAACTCAATAACCATAATCCTAAATCTCTTTAAGATTGTTTCTGGAGCATTAAGAATATTTCTATACTCAGCACCTTCAATATCCATTTGTAAAATGAGGTCATCTTTGCTATCGGGATTATGTTCAAGAACCCATTCTTCTAGAGAAATACTGTCGTCTTTGTGATCGACATCTAGCCATTTTTTTGCAAAGGTTTGCATTCCACTTATCAAAGGCGTTTTTAATTTTTCTGGATCACTAGACTTATCGCACATATGGCATTTGATCTGATAGGAAGAGGTGAGAGCATCCTCAAAATTTTTAAAATTGTTAACACCAGGAGAAAAGCATGCTTTAATATCAGTCATATCATCGGGTAAAAGGTACGCCCCATCACCATTACCACCAATTCGGATAAGATTATAGGGTGATGCTTTAGGTTTTAAGAAAGAGAAAAGTTTAAGCTTTTCTTCAATATTTGTAGAACTATTTTCTGTAAGTTCGTTATTTTGTATTTCTAGTCCGAAGAAGTTAATCATAGCATTAATTTTTTTCAGGAAGTTTACTATTGATGGGATAGCTAATAATAACAAAGTTAAATAGCTTGTTTATTTAATACAATTATTTTTACCTAGAAGCCTAACAAGCAAATCTCTAGCAGGTTTAAGAGTCATCCTAACTTCAAAACGGCTGTAAATTCAAGAATTTAGTCTAAAAAAATCAAAATCAATCTTAAAAAAACTCAATACCCTAGTCAAGGATGTTTGAAAAGGGTTTGTCTTAATGAGATAATAGTTTTCCTAGACATTACTCGCTAAGGGAAGGATGACAGTTTGACAAATCGGGGAACGCTTTCAGACGTGAATTTCTGATTTTTGACTTCACGGGTTTGGTAGAACTTCATAAGTATTATCATATTTTATTCCACATTCAGCAGATTGTTTTACTTATTGTTTTTATAATCCAATAATAGAAAGGTTTATAGCCATTAACTCTCTTGAGTCACTGGTTTCAGTTGTTAAATTTTCTACTTTTGGGTGTAAGCCTTGAGCCTCTACGACCTGCCTTCGTGTATTCTGAGAGAAAATATAAAATATCCTAATATTATAAAAAATTATGCAATTTGCTCAACGTTTACAGGCTTTACAATCCAATGTTTTTGCCGATATGGATCGGACGAAAACCCAGGCAAAACTCGCGGGAAAAACGATTATCGATCTCTCCTTGGGATCTTCGGATTTATCGACGGATAAAACGATTTTGGACGAAATTGCGCGATCGCTGAATGACCCTAGTACGCACGGTTATCTTTTGCACAATGGAACCCAGGCATTTCGGGAAGCCGTCGCCCAGTGGTATTCCGAGCGTTATGGTATTGCGGTTGATCCTGATACAGAAGTCCTGCCCCTCATTGGCTCCCAGGAAGGAACTGCCCATTTACCCCTAGCGATTCTCAATCCTGGGGATTATGCCCTATTACTCGACCCTGGTTATCCGTCCCATGCAGGAGGCGTGTATTTAGCGGGTGGTCAAATTTACCCCATGCCCTTACTCGCTGAAAATGAATTTTTAGCGATTTTTGCCGATATTCCCAAGACCATTTTAGACCAGTCAAAATTAATGGTTTTGAGTTATCCCCACAATCCCACCACCGCGATCGCGCCCTTAAGTTTTTTTGAAGAAGCGGTTCATTTTTGTCGGAAAAATCAGTTAGTGTTGGTGCATGATTTTCCCTATTTTGATTTTGTTTTCGGTGAAAAACCCCTGCCACCCTCGGTTTTACAAGCAGACCGCCAAAAAGAACTTTCCATTGAGTTTTTTACCTTTTCCAAATCCCACAATATGGGCGGCTTTCGGGTTGGCTTTGCGATCGGTAATGCGGAACTGGTTCTTAATCTCCGCAAAATTAAAGCAATGGTCGATTTTAATCAATATCAAGGCATTTTAAATGGCGCGATCGCGCTCTAAAAAGTCCGCCTAGTTTAATCAAAGAAACGATCAAACATTTTGCAATTCGTCGAGATGCCTTTGTGCAAGCTCTGAGCAACATTGGGTGGCAAGTTCCCACTCCCCAAGCCACCATGTACGTCTGGGCAAAATTACCCGAACCCTGGCAAAAAGATTCCATCAAATTTTGTACTGAGTTGGTTTTATCCACAGGAATCGCAGTTTCCCCAGGTGGCGGGGTTTGGCAAAGCAGGAGAGGGCTATGTGCGTTTTGCCCTCGTTTATGAACCTGAGATTTTAGAAAACGCAGTACAGAAAATCGCTGAATTTTTAAGTGAGAATCAGAATAAGCAATGGGAATCTCAAACTGACTTATCTTCAAAATCTTACAAAATTATTAGATAGCGATCTATCAATTTTGTGATGATAAACTATTTAAATAATTATTTAGATTTTAAAACAGCATTAACTTGTTTATTCGCCTCTTCACTCAACTTTTTAATTTTTATTTTTTGGTCTTCAGTTAATTTAAGATTGACTTTTTTGTCGCCATTTTTGACGGCGGCTTCTGCTTGCGCTCTTTGTTCTGGAGTTAAAATTGCTTTGAGTTTAGTGGTAGCGTCTTTTTGAATTTCTAAAATTTGTTTCTGTTGAGAAGGAGTTAGTTGTATTTTCTCTGCATTGGCAATGGAAGGAGAAAGGATCACCGTAGTAATCAAGGAAAATATCAGAGCGAAAAATTGCGTTTTTTTCATAGTGGTGATCCTAAAGAGGAGGAAGTGAAGAAAGGGATTGTTCTATAAATATTCTCAAGGGAGATAGTATCAGATAATTTAACATTAGTCAAAATTTTAGTCAAATTAAACCTAACGGATGATCCAATTATTCATAATATTAATGCGATCGCATAGCAAACAAGTTCAAAAAATGAGGGATTAAATATCAGAAGAAGAAAAAATCTGAAGTATTACACCTTTTTTTATCTGCTTTTTATTTGTTAAAAAAGAGATGTCACTGCTCCCTCTGAGTCAGCAACACCCCGTTCAATTCCCTTGTCTTTCTTTCAAGTTAAGAAACCAGAAAAACTCTATATTCATCATCACTCAGTGCTTCCGTACTAACGACTTTTGCCTTAACTGAACTATCTTGATCAGGCACAAATAAAGTCATTTCATCAGCAACATCTAGCTCAAATCGAGTTTCTCCAATGACTTCTTCCCACTTGATAAAACGACCGTCTAAAAAATAGCTAACAATATAAAAATATTGGTTTTGTGTTTCCGCAATCATGATAGTAACCTCCAATGAGTTCAAAAATGAGTAAGCTGTTAATAAAATTTCTGATTTAATCAAAAAAGCAATAATCTTCTTTTATTAAGATACTGTCGGTCCTTCAGCGTTAGGTTCAGGAAAAACAACCCTAATACATCAAACTGATTTCACTACATAGCGAGATCTGTTAGTATTCTATTCACTGAAGAACCATAAATTGATAATCTTCTAAACGATTCAGAAATGAGAAATTTAAGGAAACTAAAGAAGAATGTAAGAAAAACGAGCTTAATCCTCTGTCCACTCTTCCGAACTTAGCAAATCAACCAGATGATCCCGCAATAAAAAGCCATTATCTTCTAGCTCTGCTTCGACACACTCCCACTCACCACAAGGTAAAAACTCACAAAGGGTATAAAGACATTGTTGGCGATCTAAGCGACCCTGATGAACCAATTGCTCGGCTTCTTCTTTGATGTCATCAATTGAATATCGAGAAGTTGTCAGCATAACGATCACCCCCTGGGTGAAGTGTTTTATCAGTGATCCCATCTACCTTCATTCTCGCTCTTTTTATAATGACGCGCTATACTTTTTAGATTTTTGTTCTTTAAATTAATATTTCTACACGATTTAACAAATTAATCAAATTAATTTCAGGCGATTCGCAAAAAACAACGTCGATTGTTAAGTAAATTGTTAGACAAACTTATACAAAATCTACAATTCAATCAAAAAAATGACCATTATTTATTCCGTCTAATTGTCTGAATAGTGGAGAAGTCAATATTAGGTTAAAGATTGGATTAAATTTCCTAATATTGACTATAAAGCGATGCGATTATTTTAATTCGCTGAAGGAAATACAAAAGTTTAAGAATTAGCCATTGCTCGAATAATATCTCCCTGGGTCAGAATTCCAATGACTTGGTGATTTTCGGCATCAATTACGGGTAAAAGACGAATTTTTTTATCATTCATAATGTGGGCAGCTTCTCGTAGAGATTGGTCAGCTTTGAGAGAAATTGGGGCATCACTCATTACTTCACAGACGGTTTGTCCCAGGGCTTTATGAATTTCTTTTTCATGACGGGCAGGATTTTGTAGATAAATAATGCTATCTAACAACATGATGTAAGGAGGTGCTTCTACCCCCGATTCTTGCCACATCAAATCCGATTCTGAGATGACACCAATTAATTTGCCCGTATCATCTACAACGGGTAAACCACTGATGCGATTTTCCGCCAGGAGTTTGATGGCATCTTGTAGGGCGGTTTCGGGCTTGACGGTGATGGGATTCGGGGACATCACTTCCCCAACGGTTTTATTCATAACGGCAGATTGATAAGCGGGGTCAAAAAATGAAGTCTTTTATCCTTATTGTAGGCAATGGGGGGAACTGTCCGAAGGAAATGATGGGATTATTCATGAATTTTCCTGATTTTGTTGCTCTCAATCCTCCTGGGTGTGAAGTTTGATGTCACTATTCGGCGATGGGGGAACACCGCCAAAATTAGAACCATCCATTAAAATTAGAAATGTGGTGTTGAGAAATCGAGGAAAAAAGGTATGATGCAATCCTCTTGTTGGAGTGAACGCAATTTATCGGAACTCAATGAGCTTCTGGAATTGACCAGACGGACGGAACAAAAGATTCGTGAGTTGAGTGGTTTGACTCAAGATTCCGCAATTGCCTGGCGACCAAACCCTGAAACATCGGCATTATCGGTTGCGACTCAGAATCAAGATTAGGGTTCCATCCCCAATAGACTGAGAAATTTAGACTCGGTGAGTTGGGAAATTCCTAGTTTTTGGGCTTTTTTCAACTTATCTCCGGGGGATTTGCCGACTAGGACATAGTTGGTTTTGGAACTGGGTGAACTGGTTACGCTGCCCCCTGCGTCCTGTATGAGCGTTTTGGCTTGTTCTCGGTTCATTTTACTCAATGTTCCGACAATAATAAATTTTTTGTTAGCAAAGAAGTTCGTCGCCTGGGGAATATTTTCTTCTAGTTCTTCTAGGGGAGTTTCGGTCAGTAGGGGCGTTGCGATCGCGTTAGGGAGAGATTCAGCTTCCGATGGGAGAGTTGCGATCGCGTCAGGGAGAGGTTCAGCTTGCAGTACAGGCGTTTCCATTATTTCTGGAATTTCTGCGATCTCTAAAGGAATAGGAGATTCGGCGATCGCATCCACAACTGGTGGGGGACTCTCAAGGACTTCTTCGACGGGGGTAGTGATTGATTCAATACTTTCCAACATTTTCTTGTGGCTTTCAGCAATCTCAATCGTCTTTTTCTCGATTTCTGCCTCGGCTTCAAGAATTTTAGTCTGTTTTGCCGCCGCATCCTGACGAGAAGTGACTAGTTCCTCTTGTAGTTGTTGTTTCTCAGATTCTAACTGTTCAATCGTCTGCGTCAAAATGTCAACCTCTGCGATCGCCTGTTCCTTTCGCACATTTTCTTGAATCAATTGCTCCGTTTGGGATTGAACTTCTCCCTGTAAACGGATTTTTTCGGTTTCTAAAGCCTTGATTTGGGGTTTTAAGGTATTAATTTCCGCGATCGCCTTTTGATAAGATTCCTTACTTTCAAGACTAGCCGCAATTAACTGGGCAATTTCCGATTGGAGCTTTTCGGTATTCACCGTGCGTTGTTCTATAACTTGTTGTAATTGATTTTTTGCTCCTCGTAAATGCTCAATTTCTTGCTGTAAGGTCACATTTGTCGCTATACAGGATTGACTTAACTCTCTATTTTTTTGTTCTAATTCATGGATTGCTTCTTGTTGGCGTTTTTCTTTTAGGTCAAATTGTTTTTGAATTAGCTCAAAAGAAGTTAACTTTTGCTGAATTTCCGTTCTTTTGGCGACTTCGTGACGAAAGTTTTCAGACAAATACTGAGTTTCTGTCAGTAATTCTTGTATCTTTTTTTGACTGTCAAGTTCAACCTGTTTACGAGAATTTTCCAACGTTTGTAGTTTCTTTTGGAGTTCAGCAATAGTGAGTTTGTCCTGATTCAATTGAGTCTCAAAATGATTTTTTTCAGCTAAAACTGTACTTAAAGACTCTTGAAAAGAGATTATTTGCTTTTCCAAATGGTGGGTCTTATTTTTTAAAAAGATATTCTCTTCTTGTAATGAAAACTGGGTTTCTTTGGATTGTTTTAATTGTTTTTCAAAATCATTTTTAAGGCTCTCGATCGCGTTAACATTTTCCTCTGAAGAAGATAATTTTTCTTTTGAAGTCTGATTATTCAGGAATTTTAATCCCCAAATACTACCTCCTAAAATAATAGCAATTCCGCCCACTTGATAAATAATTTCACTGGACATAGGTTATCTCACTCCGATTGCTAATTTTGATTGCTAATTTTTAGCATAACCTATTCTGAGAAGGGAGTTAGTCTCTTTTCTCACCGTTCGCTTAAATCGAAGTGGTACAATACGCAAAAAAGTTAAAATCCTTATGTAATAAAGCATTGGGTAAAAAAGAGTCGATTAATTAGGTCACAAATCCAGTCAGAAGGAATAGATGCTCTCCCTTCTATTATCATTGAATAAAACAAATGAAGGTTGCATCAACCATAGACAATTACCAAGTATGCCCTCCTGGGAATCGTAACGGATTAAGTTATGGGAAGCTAGCAGTATTTTATTATCAGTAAGTCGTTGTTCAATATCTTTTTCATTAACTAAAAAGATCATCAAGCCACTTGTTAGATTGTCTTTGAATTGCTCAATTTTCTCCGCCCATCATCAAGCAAAATTCTGTAATTTCTAACAATGTTATCAACTCATGATGAATTTTCTCGCGATCGCCCGTTCCTAATTACAACCAACGCAATCTACAGATAAATTTAAGGGATTGGCCCAGGAAATAAATCCCATAACCAATCCCCTATTTTTTGACTTCCTAAAACCTATCCCATCGGGTGGAAAAGAAGATCAGGAAAGAAACGATTGAATTCGATCAAGATACCAGCCGTAAAAGTTAAGAGGGCCATGATCATGACAGGAGCAGTAGACAAAAACTTAGTCAAACCTTCCATAAATGAGTCTCCAAAGATATAAACGTAATTAAACAGGACAAAAATCAACTCTAGCGCGGAGAAGTGGGGACATCGGAATCTTTAACAATCAATTTGCCCGAAGTATATTCTCCGACTGCTGCTAAAGGCCACAGGAAACCGCCTAACATTTTTTTGATCGCTAAAGGCACATCAATGATGATCTCTTTGAGTTCAGCATCTTTTTCCTTGCGAATGTCAATTAAGTATGCCCGACCAACCCAGCCAATCCAACCTGCAATATAAAGGAAAAGAATGCTAGGAATCAGAAAATCCCCTGCGTGGCTAAAACGACCATCTACAATGAGGTGGGGATAGCCTTCGGGGCCACAGAGCGACTCGGCGTAACGTTCCGCCCGAATTTTTCCAGAGTTGGGATCACTGGTGGTATTGAGGAAGTTTTTAGATTTTGCTAAATAGGCCGCATTTTCGCTACAAGGGGTAAGATTCGCGAAATCCGCCGAAGCAGAGGGAGCAAAATTAAACCAGAGGGTCAGGGCCAGCAAGAAAGCCAACAGTTGTTTCATAAGAATTGTTTCCTTTTATTACAAAAGGCTAAGTTTTTTGTACAAAACGTGACAGGATCAGTGAGTACCTTGAAGTGATCTTACTCTGACCAGTGGATAGAGTAAAGATTTAGCAATAAAAAGTAGTCTTTAACCTTAAATTAACAGAGCATGGCAACCGTTTTAGCAATCGAAACAAGCTGTGATGAAACTGCCGTCGCCATTGTAAAGAATCGTAACGTTTGCAGTAATATTGTGGCCTCCCAAATTGCAGTTCACGCTAGTTATGGCGGAGTTGTTCCAGAGGTAGCTTCTCGTCAACATTTAACCCTGATTAATCCCTGTATTGAACAGGTGTTAGCGGAAAGTCAGTTAGATTGGTCTGGCATTGACGCGATCGCGGCGACGGTTGCGCCAGGTCTGGTGGGAGCTTTGATGGTGGGGATGACAGCGGCCAAAACGTTGGCGTTGGTTCATCAAAAAAGATTTATTGGGGTGCATCACCTAGAAGGACATATTTACGCCAGTTATTTGAGCTATCCCGAATTAGAGCCTCCTTTTCTTTGTTTATTGGTTTCAGGGGGACATACTAGCCTGATTTTGGTGAAAGATTGCGGAAAATACGAACAATTGGGCATAACCCGTGATGATGCCGCAGGAGAAGCCTTTGATAAGGTGGCTCGTTTATTAAAGTTGGGTTATCCAGGCGGCCCGTGATCGATAAACTGGCTAAAACAGGCAATCCTAAAGCATTTCCTCTGCCAGTTGGTCGAATTTCCTTGCCCCAGGGCGGTTATCATCCCTACGATTCTAGTTTTAGTGGTTTGAAAACGGCGGTTTTGCGATTAGTGAACCAATTAGAAAAAGAAACCGATACCTTACCGATCGAGGATTTAGCGGCTAGTTTTCAGGAAACGGTGGCTCGATCTTTAACGCAAAAAACCATTCAGTGTGCCTTAGATTACGGCATTAAAGCGATCGCGATCGGGGGAGGAGTGGCGGCCAATAGTGGTTTGCGTCACCATTTACAAGAAGCGGCTGAAAAACATAATCTTCAGGTTTATTTTCCCCCTCTTAAATTTTGTACCGATAATGCGGCCATGATTGCCTGTGCGGCGGCCGATCATTGCGATCTCGGTCATTTTTCTGATCTCAATTTGGGAGTGCGATCGCGTTTACCGATTACTGAAGTCATGCAGTTATATCAAGTTTAGCTTTTGAGATCCTGGGTGATAATACGGATGGGAATGCAGATAAAAAGAAGTCATGTCTCCATTTCTACTGAATGCTACTTGATTACGCCAAAATCACTTGCACTTTCCGTTATTGGTAGCACACTTCTTTTTGAAGGAGGAGTTTGGACAAAACGTAAATTAGCTAAACCCCTTAATAAGGACTAAATTAGTCTATTTTTTAAAATTAATGCGCGATCGCTTTAGTTAAACCGAAAAAAGGCGGTCTTTTTTTTGATATAAATTTGAGGGTGCGATCGCACAGAAGAAATGAATTTGTGATAGCATATAATTCAATGCGTATTAGGTGCTAAAACTATGATTGAGCTAACCAAAGATATCCGGTCTCTCACTGATTTCAAGCGAAATACAACCGAGTTTTTAGAAAATTTAAAGCGAACCAAACACCCTCTGATCCTTACGGTTAATGGTAAAGCAGAATTAGTCGTACAGGATGCTCAATCCTATCAGGAACTTCTCAATGCTGCGGAATTACTGGAAACGATTAAGGGCCTTAAGCGTGGCCCTCGAACAAATGAAGCAAGGTCAAGGTAAAAGAGCAGAAGAAGTTTTTGTAGAATTGTTTGCCCAGTGGGACATTGAACAATGACTGGTCAATATCGGGTTATTATTCAGCCTGAAGCAGAGCAAGGAATTAAGGATGTTTACCTATGGTTAAGTCTCTCGTCTCCACGACAGGGTCGAATTTGGCTGGAAGGTTTATACAAATCAATTATGTCCCTTCAACAAATGCCGTTGCGTTGTTCTCTTGCCTTTGAAAATTCTTTTTTTGGAGAAGAAATTCGGCAGCTTATTTATGGCAAAGGACGGAATACCTACAGAATTTTGTTTACAGTTATAGAGGATGAGGTACAAGTTCTTTTTGTCAGACATTCAGCCCAAAAGCCTTTATTACCTGAAGATGATGAATAGCTTTCTTGTCAAAGGGCGATCGTTTTCGTTAAACCTAAAAAAGGCGATCTTTTTTTGATCTAAATTTGAGAGTGCGATCGCGTTTACCGATTACAGAAGTTATGCAGTTGTATCAAGTTTAAAAATTAAGATCCTGAGTTTTTTCAGATATATCAGGTTGTCATTTGTTTCGATATTGATGCTCCTGTCGATGAAAAGGCTAAATAAAGAGCGATGGGTTAAATTTAGATATATATGGCCTAATCACTGACCATAAAAAACGCGATCGCCAAGCTTTTATAGATATTTTTGAGTCTAGATATCGTAACACCCATAATACTCCCAAAAGCTCATTATTGAGGTTTACTCAAGAAAATAAGCGAGATTTGCATCTGTAATATTCATGGAAAACTGGTATAGTTGTTAAAGTTTATGGAAAAATAAATGAACGATCAACTGATAAATCAAGCTTTAGAAATTAACATCACAGGTCTAGTCCAAGGAGTCGGATTTCGTCCTTTTGTGTATCATCTTGCTCGGAACTTAGGGTTAAATGGCTGGGTCAATAATTCAGCCGAAGGTGTCTTAATTCAAGTAGAAGGAAGTCCTGACAATTTAACACAATTTTTAAATAAATTACAATCTGAAAATCCACCGCGATCGCAAATTTATTCGCTAAAATTTAAGCCGATAGAAGCGATTCATTATCAAAATTTTGAAATCAGAGAAAGTATTGACGGGAATAAAACAACTCCCATTTTACCTGATTTATCGACCTGTTCTGATTGCTTAAAAGAGATTTTTGATCCCCATAATCGACGCTATTATTATCCTTTTACGAACTGCACGAATTGTGGGCCCCGCTATAGCATTATTGATTCTCTTCCCTACGATCGCCCTAATACAAGTATGAAAGGGTTTGTCATGTGCGCGGAGTGCCAAACGGAATACGAAAATCCCTGCGATCGCCGATTTCATGCCCAACCCAATGCTTGTCCTGTTTGTGGCCCTCAATTAACTTTTCAAAATCGCCAGGAAGAAATATTATCGATTAAAAATCAAGCGTTATTAGATGCCATTAATGCCATTCAACAGGGGAAAATTGTAGCGATAAAAGGTTTAGGGGGATTTCAGTTAATCGTCAGTGCCATAGATTCTGTTGCAGTTCAAAAATTGAGACAGCGTAAACACCGCCCCGACAAACCCTTTGCCCTGATGTATCCCAATTTGGACTTAGTTAAACAAGATTGTGAAGTGAATGATCTAGAAGAAAAATTATTAACTTCCTCCGAAGCTCCTATTGTCATTTTAAAAAAGAAACATCATCATTCTCAAAATTTAGCCTCTGAAATAGCACCGAATAATCCCTATTTAGGTGTAATGTTACCCTACACACCGTTACATCATTTATTATTAGCCCAATTAAATATTCCCCTTGTCGCAACCAGTGCTAATTTATCCGATGAACCGATTTGTATTGATGAACAAGAGGCTCTATTAAGACTTGGTAATATTGCCGATCTTTTTTTATGCCATAATCGTCCCATTGTCCGACCCTTAGATGATTCGATCGCCCGTATTATTAACCATCAAGAAACTCTATTACGCAGGGCGAGGGGCTACGCACCATTTTCTATCCCGTTAGATTTTAATACTTCAGATTTACCTCCTATTTTGGCAGTGGGTGGCCATCTTAAAAATACGATCGCGATCGCGCATTATCAAAATATTTATTTGAGTCAACATATTGGCGATTTGTCGAATACATTGACCTATCAAACTTTTAATCAAATTATTGAAAATCTAAATAATTTATACGAATTTAAACCCAAAATAATTGCCCACGATGCCCATCCCGATTACCTTTCTAGTCAATACGCCCATACTCAAAATTTGGAATTAATCCCGATTCAACATCACTATGCCCATATTTTATCCTGTTTAGTAGATAATCAACTAGAGCCGCCCGTGTTAGGAATTGCTTGGGATGGAACGGGTTATGGAGCCGATCATACGCTTTGGGGAGGAGAATTTATTCATGTTACTCAAAACAATTGGCAAAGGATTGCTTATTTTCAACCTTTTAAACTATTAGGGGGAGAAAAATCTGTCAAAGAACCTAAAAGAATTGCCCTAAGTTTACTCGCTCAATTAGAGATTAATTTATTAGAAAATTTACCTGTCACTCTCAAAAATCAGTTTATTAAAAGTGAATTAATTTTATTTAAAAATATTTTAGCAAAAAAATTAAATTGCCCACTAACTTCTAGTGTCGGTAGATTATTTGATGGTGTGAGTTCAATCCTCGGAATAAGTCATCAAGTAAGCTTTGAAGGACAAGCCGCGATCGCCTTAGAATTTGCCGCCTTAAAAACGAAGACCAATGAATTTTATGATTTTAGTTTGACTCAAAATATAATTATTCAATGGCAACCGATGTTGACAGCAATTTTAGAGGATCTGAATCATGACTTACCCATTAGTTTTATCTCCGCTAAATTTCATAATACCCTGGTTGAAATAATTATCGTGATCGCCAAATTCGTAGGAGAAAAAAAAGTCGTATTAACGGGAGGCTGTTTTCAGAATCTTTATTTAGTTGAAAAAACGATTGATAGACTAAAAGCTGAAAATTTTGTTCCCTATTGGCATCACCAGATTCCATCTAATGATGGAGGTATTTCTGTCGGACAAATTTTGGGAGCAATACGGGAAATTTCTAGCAAAAATTCAAAAATGTAGTTATCGTAACTGATTTCTCCACAGTTTATGTAAAGATTTGTTATGGTGGTAATGAACAATCTGTCATCTTTTCTGCACGGACGGGACTAAATATGGTTGTTACGTTTTCAACCCAGACCACTGTGAATACAACTCAAGCTCTAATAGAGGTTTGGGAAACCCTAGAACCCAGGAGTTGTCCCTATCACTATAATTTTCATCTACATACCCTTTTTTTCTGATGGTCGGCTAACCCCAGATGCCTTGATTGAACAAGCGGTTAACATTGGATTAAAAGGACTTGCAATCACCGATCACCATTCTGTGAAAGGCTATTACCGCGCCCAATCTCGGTTAGAGGCTCTCCAAAATGAGCAACCTGATAGCCCTTTACCGAAGCTGTGGACAGGGATGGAAATTACTTCTAATTTATTGGGAACTGAAGTTCATATTCTCGGCTACGGTTTTAATCCTAAACATTCCGCCCTAACCCCCTATCTTCAAGGCGATCGCCCTCGTAATGGAGATGAATCTGCCGAAAAGGTGATTAATGCTCTTCATCAAGCAGGAGGATTGGTGGTTTTAGCCCATCCCGCCCGTTATCGTCAGCCCGCTTGTCGAGTCATTCCTGCGGCGGCCCAATTGGGAGTCGATGGCTTGGAAGCCTATTACGCCTACGGGAACCCTAAACCTTGGGAAAGTAGCGAGCCTCAAATGGAAGAAGTCCTAAAGTTAGGGGAACTCTATGGTTTATGGAATACCTGCGGGACGGATTCCCACGGTGAAAGTATTTTATGTCGTATTTAAAAAGTCATTAATCCTAAATTTTCTTATATCTATAAGAGTTTTGATTAGTTTAATAGGCAATATTGATGAGCTTGCGGGATAAAAGTATTCTGTGCGAATTTTTCCTAATTCAGGATAGTTCGCGATCGCAATTTTAATCATAGCGACTCTTAATGCTATTGACCTGATAAAGTGAGGCTTTGTGATTTCCCTCTAACTTAAACAATAACCCTTAAGGCTCTGGCGATAACTCATCCAAAATAGTGAACTGGACATGATTAATCGCCAACGTTCCAATAGAAACCTTTTGTTTATTGACAGGAATACCTTCACTAATGAGAATCGCAAAGGGAACATCCTTGGCCATTTCTGCATGATACCAAGCTAAACCCGTGAAAAAGCGAGTCGGATAGGGGCCGCCATCGTTGAGATCATCGGGATTGGATTCCATCGGCAACCAACCGAACCCAGGCAAATAAAATTCCATCCAGACATGGTTAAAATCTGGCTCCATCGGGATATTGCGAGTGAGAGGATGGGTAGGACATTTATAACGGCCCACTGTGCGACAGGCAATACCATTCAAACGGGCAAGAGCTAATAATACCCCCACGTATTCACCACAGGAACCTACGCCCCGTCGTAGAGCCAAATCAGGGGTATCAATATGGGGTTTGATACCATAGGATAGGCGATCGTAGACATAATTGCGAATACTATACATTTTTCGCATTAAATTCGTCTCTCTTCCGATCGCTTCGGCGGCGGCACGGATAATAATGTCGGAATCCATCGCCAAATTATCATTATCTACCAGATAACGTTCGGCAAATCCCCTGGGTAGAGGTTCAATCTTTTCACAGTCCTTGGGAAGAATACGGTATTTGATGCTCCAAACTTCCATCACCACTTTCCAACCGAAAATTGCACGGGTATCAATGGTTAACTCATCAAATTTAAAAACAGCAATTTTGTGACCATTTTCATCAATTTCCGTAAAAGGCATCCCGATCGCTTCCACACTGCGAATTTTTTGACGATTGGTTTCAGCAGGGAGAGCAATGCGCCATTCTACATTTTTGAGAGTAATGGGATCTAGGGGTTCTAATTCTTCCACATAGGTCATTTCCACCAGATAGCCATTGGAGAGAGCAAACTTTTTGTCGGGATCATAATAGAAATAGAGCGGATGGATAAAAGTGCGGGGACGATAGTGCAGTTCATGATTCGGGTCAGCGTTAGGATTATCGCGAATATAGGGTTCCTGAAGAACGTAGGAAACATAAAGCGTTTCTTTGCTGGTCTGGGGATCGGTATAAAAGGATAAACCCGTTGGACATTCAAAGGGCGTGAGGACACTAAAAATCACTTGTCCTGTTGCTCGGTCTAGACAATAAACCGATTGTTCTAGGGTATCCGTCAGCCATAATTCTTCGCCTTTGACCGTAATATTCTCAACGCCGATGCCTGGGGCATAGAAACGAATAATGACTTGTTTGGTATCTCGATTAAAGACCAAAATATCACCTGTTTTTTGACAAGCCACATAAACGGTGGATTCCCAAACGGCGACACCACTGATGGAGTAGTCTAAACGAGCGAATAATTCGGGTTCAAAATCTTCCTGCTCCAGATTGCAATGGTATATGCCATTATCTGCGGTAAACCAAAGCAAGCCATCGACGACCGCTAACCCTGTTGAGCCGATGAATTCCTGGGTATGTTGGGCATTGAGGATTTGGGTATTTTGGCTGATGGGGTCAATCGAAAACAAGTAACCATTTTTGTTATCAACGGCCAACAGGCGATCGCCATAAAAAGCAATGCCGTGAATTGAAGTGGCAGCAACGGGGCGAATGGTTTTGATGGATGACGTGGCGGAAGTAATAGGAGCAGAAGGGGAAATCATGCTGGATAAATTGATTTTAAAGCGAGTTTATTAGACAGAGAGTCCTCAGAGTATCACAGTAGCAAATTGTTTTCAGTACGAAATGCTCATCATGAACTGATCCTTCAATTGTAGAGAAGTATTTTAGGGCAGGGTTAATTTAAAACAATCAACAATCAAAGTCAGCTTAACTTCTCCATTATCCTTTTTGATGTAAAAAAACGCGATCGCAAAAAAAATCACCATAGACCTTTGGGCAAATGGTGACTATCATGGCCAAAATCTTAAAGATTTAGTTAACGACCAATCGAAAATTAATAGCGATTATTCGGTAAAAAAGCAATAGGATTCACCGCATTTTGCCCGTTAGGACGAACCTCAAAATGGAGATGGGGGCGCAGTGCTTCGGCCAGTGCTTCCCATTTCAGAAATTTGTTGACCCTGGGCAACTTCTTCTCCCGTACGAACCAACACACGACTGTTATGGGCGTAGAACGTCACACTACCGTCAGGATGGCGAATTTTTACCAAATTTCCATAACCACCCGAATTCCAACCCGCCGCAATCACTTCACCAGAGGCAGAAGCAACAATTGGCGTACCAATGGGAGCGGCAATATCAATTCCCTTGTGCATCCTTCCCCAACGGCGGCCATAGCCAGAACTCAAAACCCCCTTAGCGGGCCAAATATAATTATTGCTGAGATTGTTCTCTCCATTTGGAAAATCTGGGGTCGAAAGCGCAGGTAAATCTGGACTGACTTCTTTGCCCACGGGAGTATTGAAATTATTATTATACTCTTCCACATCAATAGGAGCAGAACCAATGAGCTGAGAAGGATGATCACCTGAAGGGGCGTATTGCCTTTGCAATCTTTGCAGAGAGGTTTGAGGAGACGTATATTGGCTCGGTAAGGAGCGTGTTGGAATCCTTTTAACGTTTGATTTAGTACTCCATTCGGGATTAACTTCTTCGTCTTCTAGAACATCTTGACGATTAGCAAGCTGAGCAACGGTTTGAACAGGGATCGTAAGGGGACGGGACTGACTTTTGTAGGACTGCTGAAGAGTTGCCACCTCGCTTTTCAACTGATTGGTATAAGTTGCTGTCGGTGCATCCACTGTAATAGGAATCGTTGTTGCGGGTTCAATGGTTTTGACTGAAATTTTAGGGGCCGCTAAAGCGATAGGAGTAGGAAGAGCCTGCCAATTATTATTTCTTAGGGGTGACGCAGAAGCCACTGGATAATCCGTTGCCTGAATTTGGGGAGCAGAGGGAATGACCAGTTTCTGGTTTACCTTAATCAGGTTAGGATCGCTCAGATGATTCGCCTTAATCACGGCTTCACGATCAAGACCATAGCGTTGGGCAATGCTGTTGATGGTATCCCCAGGCTGAATAGCATAGGTTTCTGACGAATTATCGGAAAAATTGTTCGCGTCTGTAGATTCCGTTGGGAGGGACTCTGGGAGGGCGGAATTGGGTTTAGTTGGGGAACTGGGGGCTTCTTCAATCCACTGAGCATTGGGGGACAAAGAGGCAGTTTCGGGAGTTGGAACAGGAATGGGAATAGGGGGATTCAAGCCAACAGAATTTTGAGGGAGAGTAGAACCGTTCCCGACGGATTCTAGTTTAGAAACTGCAAGCTGGGAAGCAGAGCCTTGAGGAATCGTTTGACTGGACTGGTTTGATGAATAATTTTCCAGCTTTCTGGGTAGAGGAACCACTGTCGAGGGAGCAGACAGGGGAACGGGAGTTTTCATCTGGGGCAATGAAAATTCAGAAACAGGTCTTAGTCCGACGCTTTCGGGGGTCGGGACAGCGATGGGAATGGGTCGCTCAAAATTACCGATCGCAACGTTGACTTGTCCGCTAGTGGCATTTTGACGAATACCCGACTGATCGGCGGGAATAACTTCTATGGGTTGACTTACATCAGCCACGTCCGCGATCTCTTGGTTCTCTGGGGCGGGACTGGATAGGGCAATGGGTGTAACCGTTGGAATATTACGATCAGACTGAATATTGTTTGTGCTTTGCAGAGCATCAGGGCGGAGACCCGAATTCAGATTTCTAGGATTCTGGATAACGGAAGGAGCCAAAGCTGTTTGTAGAGGTTGAGCCTTTGACCCAGTATTTTCAGCAGTGGAGACAGGAATTTTAATGGTTTGTCCTGGCACCAAATCACTGTCGGTAGAAATTTTATTGGATGACGCGATCGCGCTCGGCTGGACTTGAAATTCCTTACTGATTTCCAAAATAGATTCACCTTCCTGGACTTCATACTTCAGGGCAGGAGGCTTAAGAGCAGTCGTTGTTGATTGAATCGGATGAGGCTGACTGAATTCGGCTACTGAATCAGAATGAATTTCTGCTTCGACACTATTAAAAAGATCCGCCAGGGTCGATCCCTGGAGACTTGCGGTTCCCGTCGTTGCCGTTGCTTTGTGGGATAGCACCATGCCTGTCGCGCTCATGGAAATGGCTAAACCGATCATTGCGGCTGAACGACGAACCCGACGATATCCCTCGCTTTGAGTCAATGAGTCGCCAGAGACCTTAACCAACAGCCTCAAGGATGCGTCCGCCGAGTCGGTTAAGCATGAGGGGATTTGTGTGACTTTCTGGATGAATATGTCTTTCAAGAAGAACCTCCTAGTGTGTGAACAAGCGTTTAAACGCTTATGTAGCTGCTGAAGACAGCCGAGTAATTGTTAAGGGTAAGTGTTTTAGGCTATCACCAATCAGAATTCAATACCTGATTTCACGTTCTTAGCAAGGTTAACCTGCTTTGTGAATTTCGACAAGTATAGTCAATCGAGTCGAGGAACAAGCGGACTCTCTGAGAGTTGCCTGGTCTAAGCTGGGGAAGTTGACGAAAGTGCTTCAACAATGTTTCCGTTCCAAACCCTCTATTCCTTGAGTTCTAAGGTTTCCTTTGCAGGACTAGCATAGGCAATTTTAGGAAAACCATAGCGGGATCAACGATGAGGCAAATTTATCTAACTTTGGCAACGGGTCTCCGATCGCCCTATATAAATTTCTTATCGGTACGATAAAATCCAATCCTAAAAATCAGTAATTTCACAGACTTTTCCTGAGCTAGGACGGTTCAATCGTTACATTGGCTATTTTAATTTCGCAAACATCCAAAGTCAAAAGCAAAAAAAATCAGGGTCGATTGCAATTTATTTTGGTCTCAAAACTGCCCAATTGCCGATAGACTTCAAACAAGCCAACCCCCACACTGACCGAAAGATTCAGGCTCCGAATATGGGATTGGGGCATGGGAATATAGACTAAATCCGTACATTGTTTCCGAAAATCTCTTGGCAGACCATCGGATTCACTGCCAAAGACGAGCCAATCTTCTGGTTGAAAATGATAATCGGTATAACTTTTTTGGCCGCTCACGCTAAATCCAATCAGTCTTCCATCCCTGGCTTGATAATGTTCTTGAAAGTCTTGCAGGGTAGGGTGATAGTGGAGATTGACATAGGGCGAATAATCTAAACCCGCCCTTTTTAAATAGCGATCGCTGAGTTCAAAGCCCAAAGGGCCGACTAAATGAAGCTCTGTCTCCGTCACGGCACAGGTACGGGCAATATTTCCAGTATTCGGGGGAATTTGGGGATGAACTAGAACGACTTTGAGCATAGATAGTGAATAAGTATAAATACTCGCCATGAGTATAATTACTGGCTAATTTAAACAGTTGTGAGTTAAGTTACGATATTTTCTTGATTGGTGACTCGATTAATCAGAAAAACTTATTAATTGATCGCTCTTGGGAATTCATTAATTTTTATAAATTTTAAGTGATGTTTTCGATCAATTCTGTAATAGGATTTTTTCCCGTTGATCTCGTAGCCCCAGGTGAAAGTCTAGGCAACGGATACCGATTCGCACAAACTATCCTCTAGGGCCATTTCTTCCTGATCCAGGGTTTGAATCGCCTGTTGAATCACCGTTGGCAAAGATAAACCCTGTTCGGTTTGTCGGAGCCACTGCTGGGCCAGATTTCCCCTGACGGAGAATTTGTTTGAGAGGAGACAGAAAACAGCTAAATCCTTGCTTTTTTGCCAAGGGATAAACACTTTCATAGAGTTCTTCGATCCAATCTCTCGCCAACCGCTTTCGGCCATCCTGCCAATGTTGAAGCGTGGCATCTAGACTGAGTTCGGCGGCGGCAGTTTCATTCGCATCACAAAGTTCCATCAGTTCTTCGGGGGAAAAACAACTTTGCGCTAGGGGATCAATGCGGGGATTAGCCAACATTTGGGAGATTCTGGCTTCTAAAAAGGCAATAATCGCCGAAAGAGAAAGGGGATTGGTTACTAAGTCACAGATGCGTAATTCCAAGCGATTGAGATTGTAGGGACGATTATCGCCATTGGGTCGCACCGATGACCAAAGATGACGGACGTTCTGCATGGTTCCCAAGTCTAATTGGGTTTTTGTCCATTGAATAAAGTCGGCATGACTGCTAAATAGGGGAACTTGGGCAGGGGTTTTGGGGAAAACTTGCCAACGGCTGGAGTGGGAACCTGTAATTTGACCGTTAAAAAAGGGAGAGGAGGCACTGAGGGCTAAATACAAAGGGGCTTCTACCCGAATCAGACGACAGGCTTGTAACAGTAAATCAGGGTCACTGATGCCAATATTGAGGTGTACACTGGCGGTGACAACTTTGGTTCCGTAGGTTTGTTCAATATAGTCGTGGTAGGGATTTTGAGGATCGGATCGATCAGAAGCGATCGCCGCCGCTCAGGGGTAAACAACTCCCAGGAATCAGGGTATAATCACCCAGACGTTTCAAATAAGCGCGTAATTCTCGTCTAGGACGGAGTAAGGCACAGAGCAGACGTTCATAATTGCTGTAGGGGGCGGTAGTATATTCTACGTTGCGGCTATCGGGTTCTCGCACAAATCCGTCTAGATCTCGCACGATGCGGTCTGATAAGCCGATGATTTCTCCATCGGGAGTGCCTGTATAAATTTCAACTTCTACGCCTTTGGTTAGCAGCACACGGTTTCCTCAGTTAAGCGACTATCTTTTTATTATCATTGATTGGGTTGATGTTTGAAAGATTTGGGGCGATCGCTTTTGAAGTGATTCTTTGTTGAAAAGGCGATCGCGTTTTTCTAATCATTCATTGACGATGATTTTCGATTTCAGAAATTACTACTTCAAAGGAAATTTCTTCCTCATCTGATAAAATAGCATTATCATAGGCTTCAATCGTTTATAGTTCTTCTAATTTTTCTAATAATTTTTAATACTCTCGCATTTCCAAAAGAACAATGATAGACAATAAAATCTTTGGCTCCTTGATGGGATTATTCTTGAGTGCATCACCGCATAATAATTTATTGTATCATCAAGAATTTTTCTTTCCTCAATTTTTTTTGTCTCAAAAAACAATCCCGTTTCAACCATCGGAGGAAATAGAAGAACAGTTAATTGAAGGAATGGATCAAGGAATGAAAGGCAACTATTCAGGTGCGATTCAGATTTTTTCTCGATTAATTCAATCCTATCCCCATTATGCCGATGCTTATTACAATCGAGGTCTTGCTAAGACTAAGTTAGGAGACAAGCAAGGAGCGATCGCGGACTATAACGAAGCGATTAAAATTGACACCAATCTAGCAGAAGCCTATGAAGAAAGAGGTAATCTATGGTTAAAATTAAAAGATAAAAATCAAGCAATCAAAGACTTTAAAAAAGCGGCCGAATTGTACAAAAAACAAGACAATACGATTGGTTATGAGCAAATTATCAAAAATATTTCTTCTCTCGAAAAACCCTAGAATAAACTAAATTTACTCGTAAGCTATCGATTATTGGAAAGTAATTAAAACTCAATTCAAGAAATATTAGAATCGGACTTAAAAAAACTTTGAACTTTATCCAAAACTAATGTTATGTCTTTCCAAGAAAGTTTTAATAACGAAAAAATTCCCACAAAAATTAATAGCGTGCCAATAAAAAAATTATTTTCATAGAGAAATAAACCCACTAAGACAATAAAATAAGGTGAAAGAATCCCACTAATTTTTTCGACGATATTAACGACTTCGGGCTGAGCATAAGAGTTGGATAGCGTTGATTCTGTATCATTAATAGCCATGTCAATTTCACTTTGTTGTGATTCTTGGGAAAATAAAATAGACTCTAAATCTGACGTATCCTTATCATCAATATTTTTAGGAGATTGTCCAAACATTAGCTTTTTTAGGAATAATAAAAACGACAATTGATTTGATCCTAAGATAGCAAAAATCTATGGATAAATCTTAATGGTATTATAAAGCTTGCTTTAAAAATTGGGATAAATTTATTTACACGAAGGTTGGCAAAGTTTTAATTCAATGACATTTTTCCGATCAGACCCATTGCGGGATTTTTCATAATGTCTCCGTTTGGAAAAATATGCCCTAACGCCAGAATTCCCTAAAATAGTTGAAGAGCAACCATTTTTTACAAGATAAACATGGAATTTAAAATCAGCGATCACCAAGTGTCGCTACGCGATCGCGTTATTAAAGGATCGAGCAAAGATAAAGCCCAATTGATTCAATTCATGAATTTAATGTATCAAGAACTTTTTCTTAATCAGAAAGATTTTAATCATTTGAGCATTACCGTTGAACAATATTTTTCGTCAGAAACGCCCCTCTGGTGGATAGAATCTGAGCATAATTTATCGCCCACTCCTAATCTAATTTTACCGATCGCAGGATTGTGGATGGGAAATGCCATTGATCAGATTAATGGTAGTCGTTACGCTCATATTTTTTTACTGTATGTTGTTCCTGAATATCGTCGTCGGGGCATTGCTAAAATTCTGTTACAACAAGCAGAAAGTTGGGCTAAAACAAGAGGCGATCGGCAGATCGGATTGCAGGTTTTTCCACAAAATCAAGCGGCGGTTAACCTTTATCAAAATATGGGTTTTCAAACTCAATCTTTAACCATGTTAAAATCTCTTTGATAACTTCATAGGGGTATGTAAATTGTATTTTTACAATATTTTAATTGACCTAAATTTATTGTAGCAGTATTCATACCAATGAGGTATAGCTGAAGCTTAATTAACAAGGGGCTTAAGCCCGTTGCCTATATCTCATACGACTGTAAACCGCTATATTTCCATTAATTGTTAAACCAGCTATCATCAATGTAATTACTTTTTGCATAGGGTTCTAAGGCTCCTAAAATACGTTTTCCATAGCTATGGGAATTGACCCGACTATCTAGAATTGTGACAATTCCTTGGGATTCCCTTAAGGGAATAACGGCTCGTTGAATTGCTTGCAATGCTGTTGGTAATAAATAGCTCCGAAACCAATCTTGATGCTGGCGTTTATAGTAATTTACTCGACTGGCGACTAAGGGATGTTCCAAAGATGGTAAAGGTAAAGTAGCAATAATTAATAATTGCGGTAGAGGTAGATCGTCTTGATGGTAATGCCAAAAATCCCAACCACTAATTAGAATACTATTTTGGGATAAATGTGTTTTTTCGATTTGAACTTTTGTACCAAATTCGGCGGCTACAATAGACCCTAATTGGGCTTTTAGGGGAACGTCATCTAAAAGAATAACAATATTATTAGAGGTTTTAAAAGATGAATTTTGTTGATGTTGGTTGAGGGTGATACGAATTAATTGTTGAATTTGTTCAAAAATTACGCCTTTAAATTCGGGAGTATTAGGCAAGGGAAGGCGATCGGGTAAATAGAGTTGGATGGATTGACTCTGACGACTGGGTAAAAATTTTAAGCAAAGTAAATCTTCTAAACCAATATTTTTCCGAAACGTTGTAGCCTCTTTATCAGCATCTAAAAAGCTACCAATCATGACTAGTGGAATTTGCCATAGGGGTTTAAGATAATTGGCTAAATCAATGGGACTTAGGTGAAGAGTGAATTGTCCTTTTTCGCGATTAATGGTCGCCCAAAGTAATTGATTGCCTTCGGTTTCTTGCCATTCTCGCCAAAATGCTTGAAAAGGTAATAAGAAATTATTTTTTTCGGGTAAACTTTTTTCTAATTTATTTAATAAATAGCTGAGATATTCTTTTTCTGCTTTTTCTAATAAATAACAGTCGTAGGGATTGGGAGGATGGAGAAATAAGGCTTTAGTTAAATAAATACGGGTTTCTCGAATTAATTCTTGATGTTGGGGAACTGCGTGCATTAATTGTTCCCAATTTTCTGAAGTTAAAGTTAGGCTTAAATAATCTCTTGCCCATTCTTCTAAATAATCGGCTTGATCGATAACAGTGGTGATATTAATAGGAAAATGATCAGTTTTTTCTAGACGATCGCGTAACCAAATTTGAGGCGTAGTAATGATTAGACTTTCTACTGAAATTGACCCTTGATGTTGATGTAACCATTGTTGAAGTTGGGGAATTTCAATATTTTCTAATTGTTCCTTAATGCGATCGCTGACGACTAAAAGAATCGGTTGTTCACTTAAAAGAGCAGGTAATAAATAACTTAAATAATAGCGAGACGGAGAACTCCCTGTCTGAATAAGGGCAGATCGTTTCAAACGCAGGGCGCGAGAAATCAATCTGGCCATGGTTAAATGGTGAGTCCAGAGGGACTGGGGCTGTTGCCGCAAAAATTCCTTCAAAGAGTTGTGAACCTGTGCTTCTAGCAGTCCCATTATGAATAGAAATAACGATAATTAAATATCTAAACGTTGATAGATGTGATCAAGATTTTTGAGATGATGTTGGGGATCAAAACAAGACGCAATTTCTTCCGTTGATAATAATTGAGTCACTTGGGGATCTTGGGTAATTAATGCTTGGAAATTACCATCAATTTTATTCCAAGCTTGGTGAGCGCAACCCTGAACCACTTTATAGGCATCTTCTCGGCTCATGCCCTTTTCAACCAAGGTCAACATAACTCGTTGACTGAAAATAACCCCGCCATAGACATTCATATTGCGCTGCATATTTTCGGGATAAACTAACAAATTTTTAACTAAATCTGTCATTTCCTTCAACATGAAATGGGTCAAAATGCAACTGTCGGGAAAAACGACCCTTTCCACCGAACTATGGGAAATGTCGCGTTCGTGCCAAAGAGCCACATTTTCGAGAGCCGACACCGCATGACCCCGAATAATTCTGGCCATTCCCGTTAAGCGTTCTGAGCGAATGGGGTTGCGTTTGTGGGGCATGGCCGAAGAGCCTTTTTGTCCTTTCGAGAAAAATTCTTCGACTTCTAACACATCGGTACGCTGTAAGTTACGAATTTCTACGGCGAAACGCTCTAAAGAGGCTCCAATTAGGGCCAATTGTTGGACGTATTCGGCATGGATATCGCGAGAAATTACTTGAGTTGAGGCCGTATCGGGTGTGAGTCCTAATTTTTCGCAGGCGATCGCTTCTATGCGGGGATCAACATTGGCGTAGGTTCCCACTGCTCCCGAAATTTTGCCCACCGAAATTGTGTCCCGTAACCGCACCAGGCGATCGCGACCCCGAAAAATCTCCGCCAACCAACCCGCTAATTTAAAGCCAAAGGTAATGGGTTCTGCGTGAATCCCGTGAGAACGACCAACCATCACCGTATAACGATGTTGTTGGGCTTGATATCTTACAGCCTGACTTAAATCCTCTAACTGTTGCAAAATCAAATCCAAACTAGCGATTAACTGCAACGCCAACGCCGTATCCAACACATCTGAACTGGTTAAACCCAAATGAATATAACGCCCCGCATCTCCTACATATTCATTCACATTGGTCAGGAAAGCGATCATATCGTGACGGACTTCCGCCTCAATCTCTAAAACTCGCTGGGGATCAAAATTTGCTTTAGCCTTAATTTCTTCCACCGCCTCCGTCGGAATGTACCCCAATTCAGCCTGAGCTTCACAGACGGCAATTTCCACATCTAACCAAGTTTTCAGTTTATAAGCTTCTGTCCAAAGCGCGCCCATCTCAGGCAGGGTATAACGTTCTATCACGGTTAATAGGTCAATACAACCTTTCTATTTTACTACCGACGCGCCCCTTCTCTTTCTTAAAAATCAAACTTAATCCTTATACCAATCTCGCAGATGGGAGGCAAAATCCGAGAGTTCATCATCATTTTCTCCCCCGTGATAGGCTAATATCTCTGATTCTCGCTCATTGAGTAGTTGATGTTCTTGAGCATGAATAGAAGAAGATTGGGAAGATTTACGCAGAGCTTTTTTAACCAGATTAACCAAATTTTGAGCGGTCAAGGTTTGATTACATAATCCCTCTTTTTTCAAAAAATCCTCTAGTTCAGCAAGGGCGACATCATAATCATCTAGACTCACTAAAACTTGGGTTTCGAGTTCACCAACCGTTAATTTTTGAGAGTATCCCCCTCGTTTTTTAACAAATCTTTCTAAGAAAATTAAGATCAAATAGGCTTCACTACAAACATCTTGATGGGTAATGGAAAGCGGAGTCGCCTTACGCAGAGGATCTCGCAATACCGCCGCAATTCCCTGTAAAACGCAGGCTCGAATTTGTTCCTGAAACTCTTGTGCTTTCTGAATTTGGTAAACCTTGCCCTCTTCACTCGAAGCATAGAGCGACGGTAAACGATTTAGGGCATAAGTCGCAATTTCTCCTGGCTGGAGGTGTCTTGCTGTATTAACAGGTAATTTTTTAAGTTGGGCAAAAATTTCTCGTTTGACAAATACCTCCATCAGATTAAAGCAAGTCGAACGAGATTTTTTCTCCTTGTCTGATGTTGGATTTAGGCGAGAAAGACTATTCATGAATCCCAAGGACTCCCATTACACTGCATTGGTGATGTTTTAAAATTATCACACTCAACTCTATTTAAGCGTTTTCTTGCTTGGGATCATGGGCAAGGGGTTTAAACCCCTTGTTTATAGACATCGGGAATATCCTACCCTGGCAATACTGCCATAAAATCAAACTATTCCTCAGATTGTAAAATAGGCTCTGGTAAAGAAGTCCCAATATTAACAATTTTGCCGCCCATACGGGTAATACGACGCATTTCTTCGTTCATCCGAGCATAGGGAACTTTAATAAAAACGCTACCACTTTGACGAAAAGCGTAGTTATTATTGTCGTTTTCGACGGTTTGATGTAAACCACTCACTTCATAAACAAAAACACGACTCGCCGCCGCATTATTTGCTGCACCCACTAAGGCAGATTGACCTAACATAAATTTCTCCTAAACTATTTCAATGATGACAGATATAAAAAAGGGATGAAGTTTCTCAAAATACCTTCATTAAAAAGTATTCAGATAACCCTTCTCCCTTTTTCTCCGATTTAATTCATGCTAGCAGGGGTAATACTAGCCACTTTACCCCCCATTTTATAGACCTGTTGGAGGGTGTTGTTCAACTGTTCGTAAGGAACAATGACTGCTTTATTGCTACGACGTACCTTGGGATAACCCATTGCTTTCATCGCCGCAATCTCAACCCGAAACAGTTTACCTGCCTCCGTACCATAGGGCGTGGAACCACCCAGAGCCTTCATCGGTGTGTTACCTGCCTTGGAAGGACGATAGGCCCAACCCGCATTCGCACCACTGGGGCCAATGATCGCTGAAGCACTATTTTGTCCTAATTCAGTCGCTAAACGGGTATTATTCCGTTCTAATTGAGAGCGATCGCTGTTGGCATAACCCCGATAGAGACGGAAAAAGCGGGTAAAACCAACGGTTCTGTCACCAACTTGGTTGTTAATGCGATAGTAAGGAACAATATTGTCCCCGAAATTTTCCTGATATTCGACAGAATCGATATAGGAATCAATTTCAGCATCAAAACCCTCATTTTCATAAAGGTCTAAATGATAGACAACCTCTGCTTCCTCAAAAGGAGCGCGTCCGAGTAAATGCTTATAATTCAGTTCAATCACGCGGGTTTGAAAATTATTGTAGAAAAACTTTTGCTTATAAAGCTCAGATTTTGCCACAGTACGGACAAACTCACGCACACTGATAGAACCATTTTTCAGCAAAGATTCTGCACCTTTGAGCCGCTCTGATTCCATCACATAATCATTACCCAACACTTGACGATAGACTGCACGAATGACAACATTTGCGTCATCTAGTGTCCAATCGTTACGGAGTTCAACGGGAGACGCATCATTGAATGCTGAAACTCCCAGTCGGGATGCTGCTACTGTAATTCCCACTGATTAATCTCCTTTATCGGTTTTTGTTTAATCTGAATTTAAGCCTGGGTAATGCTGGTGATCACACCGCCCTGACGATTGATTTGTTGCAATTTATTCGACAATTGCTCGTAGGCAACCAAATATTCGGCATTGCTACGACGAACACGGTTTTTTTGCCCGATCGCCGCCCCTTGAGTGACTCGAATACGATAAAATTTTTCGCGATCGCCCGCCGAATTTCCCCGCAGACTTTCGCCCGTTGAGCCAATATAAACGGGAGAAGCCGAGTTTTGAGCCAATTCCCGTGTTAATTTTGCTCGATTGCCACTACCTTGAGCGCGATCGCTGTTAGCATAGCCCCGATACAATTGGAACAAACGGCTAAAACCGACAGTCTTCTGGCCCCGTTGGGTCGAAAAACCGCGATAATAAGGAACAATCGAGTCCCCAAAGCTTTCTTCATACTCTGGTGAATCAATATAGGAATTGATTTCTGCTTCATACCCTTCTTCGGTATAAAGATCAGTATGGTAGGCAATCTCTGTTTGATCGTAGGGAGCGCGACCTAATAAATGTTTATAGTTTAGTTCGATGAATCGGTTTTGAGGATTCGCATTAAAAAATTTATCTCGGTAAAGCTCAGAAAGAGCCACACCCCGCACAAAATCCTTAACCGAAATTTCGCCACCCCGCAGCAACGACTCCATACTGACCAAACGTTCCCATTTCATCAAATGATCGTTACCCAAGACATGACGATAGACAGCACGAATAACTGCCTCAACCTCACCTTCCGTCCGATTGCCACGGAGTTCTAAGGGAGATTCATCTTCAAATGCAGAAATACCCAAACGTTGGGCTGAAACTAAACTTGTCATTTAGACCTCCGACTGCTGAACGCTGTATAGATATAGCAAGACCTGGAAAAACGGAAGATTGTTAACAAATTGCCAACAGCCCCCAGCCTTTCCAGGTCACGAGTAACTTAAACCTAGATGACTAGCTCAAAGCATTGATGGCATAGTCGATGTAGGAATTCGCTTCACTAGCACCATCACCCGTCAAACCATGATTCGCTTTGATATATTTCAGAGCTTCCACGTACCAGCTAGGAGATAATTCAAAAGTACGGTTCACTTCGTCTAAACCAGCGATCAGGTACTCATCTAAGGGGCCTGTACCACCAGCAACCAAGCTATAGGTAATGATCCGTAGGTAGTAGCCGATGTCACGAGCACATTTGTCCTTACCCCGTTGGTCTTGGGCATAGTTTGCACCAGCCGTTTGGGTGGTATAAGGGAATTTGTTATAAACAGCTTGAGCTGCGCCTTTGACCAGGCTATCAGCATTAGCGGTTAACGCTTTCGCCGCTTGTAATCCAGAATTTGCTTGGCGTAAACGACCAAACGCAATTTGGAGTTCGGTGCTGCTCAAGAAACGTCCTTGAGAATCAGCAGTGGCGACGGCTTCGGTTAAAGGGGTCTTAGACATTTTTCTGGTATCTCCCAATTATTTTGCAAAAGTTTCCTAGATATCTTCTAAAGTGATAATCACTCTTTCTTGCCAGCATTCAGGGCAAAAATTAAGCAACAGCAGCAGCCGCGCGGTCAAAGTAACCAGCAATTTCAGCAACTAATGCACTGCAATCACCACGAGTAATTCCGTTGGTATCGTTAACGATCGCCAAGGAAGCCTCTTTCATTTTTTGTACGCCAGCCGCAACGGAAGCACCAGGAACACCTAAAGCAACATAGGTTTCGCGGAGACCATTTAAGCAACGATCTTCGAGGATGGAAGCGTCACCCGTAAAGGTTGCATAGGTCACATAACGGAGGATGATTTCCATGTCACGTAAACAAGCAGCCATACGACGATGAGTGTAGGCGTTTCCACCGGGTTGGATGAGTTGGGGCTGTTCTGCAAATAAAGCACGACCAGCATTGGCAACGATCGCAGAAGCACTACCTGTGATACGGTTAACGCAATCAATACGTTTCAAACCGTCAGCAACAGTTGAACTGAGAGCATCTAATTGAGAATTGGAAAGATACTCGCCGCGAGCATCAGCTTGGGATACAACCCGTGTGAATACGTCGAAAGCCATTGAATTAATCTCCTAATTGACTTATGTTTGAGTCGGAATTTAAAAGAATTTCCCTATCGCTAGGGGGTTAATTAAGTCACCTTAATCACCAATACGGTTTTTGGATAAACTTTTAATTTCAGTATTTTCTCTGATTTCTCAATTTAACATTAACGAAATCTGAGAAGGGTTCTGAGTTTATCTCATAAACTTAAAGGGGCTGAAAAACATAATAATAAAATCTTGTTTCTTCTGTAATAACCCTTCTGTATCTTTTATACAACGTCAAGCGGCCATCTGTTTGTTACATCTTGTTAAAATTTTTCCTGCTTTTTTGTAACGAAATATTACAAAGAATCTGAGAGAATAGAGTGAGGCGGGGGGAATCTTCTGAGGGTTAATACGGAACCAAGAAGCAGATCCTTGCTGACCTCTACCATAGTAAAGAGCCAGAGCAACTTAATTGAGTATTTTATGAAAACAACTGTTTTATCACAGCAATCTCCAAAAATTGATTATCCGATTAAAACCTTGCGGCGAGCAGAGTTAGCTTTCAAGGATTCTCCCTTCTGCTTAGTTTTATTTGTTGCTATGCGTTTGGGGAGTGTGCCATTACCTTTAATTGCCAACGAAAGTGGACTCATGGAGGGTTACACGGAAAAATTTCTGTCTGAAAGACGAGTCGAAGTGGAGTTGACTTGGCTAATTCAGGTGGGACTACTCCGCCGAGAAGTGGATGGCCAGGGTATTACTGATAGTTTTCGGTTAACGCCTTTGGGCAAATATTTAGTAGAGCAATGGGAAAATCAAGGGCCACTGTGGAAAAAGATTACTTTGGGACAACGATTAATCAATCGATGTCGGCGTTGGTTTTCTTGGGCTCTTTAGCTTGAGCTGAGTGATTGATCGTGTTTAATTCGTTGAGTGGATTGGAAAAATCTTATGAAAGCAGTGATGGTGGTGGGGACGACTTCCCATGCGGGGAAATCCTTTCTGACGACGGCAATTTGTCGCATTCTAAAGCGTAAAGGTTGGCTGGTAACTCCTTTTAAAGGGCAAAATATGGCTCTCAATGCCTATGTCACTGCTCAAGGCGGAGAAATTGGTCATGCCCAGGCGGTGCAGGCCTGGTCTGCGGGAACCACTCCCAGGGTGGAAATGAATCCTGTTTTGCTTAAACCCCAGGGTAATATGACTTCCCAGGTCATTATGAATGGTGAAGCGATCGGAGTGACGGGAGCGGCTGAATATTATGAAAAATATTTTGAACGGGGTTGGCAGGCGATCGCCGAATCTTTAAAACGTTTAGAACAGGATTTTAATGTCGTTGTCTGTGAAGGAGCAGGCAGTCCCGCCGAAATTAATCTCAAACATCGAGATTTGACCAATATGCGAGTGGCGAAATATCTCAATGCGGCGACAATTTTGGTGGTAGATATCGATCGCGGCGGTGCGTTTGCCCATGTAGTGGGAACCTTGGCGTTATTGGAACCAGAGGAACGAGCGTTAATTAAGGGCGTTGTGATTAATAAATTTCGGGGACAGCGATCGCTCTTGGATTCGGGTATTGAATGGTTAGAAAATTATACGGGCATTCCCGTACTAGGAGTAATTCCCTGGTCAGATTTATTATTTCCCGCCGAGGATTCCCTGAGCTTATTAGACCGTCGCGCTCCATCAAGTCCAACGGATTTAAAGATTGCCATTTTACGTCTATCCCGTATCGCCAATTTTAATGATTTTGACCCCCTAGAAGCCGAGCCGAATGTAACGCTAAAATATGTAAAATTAGAAGACTCATTAGGTTATCCTGACGCGGTTATTATTCCTGGGAGCAAAACAACGATTGCTGATTTAATCGAACTGCACCAAAGCGGTATGGGAGAACAATTAAAAGAATACGCTAAAGCAGGAGGGGTCATCTTTGGAGTTTGTGGTGGTTACCAAATGTTAGGAAAAGTCGTTAATGATCCCGATCATTATGAAGGGAAAGAAGATAGTTATCGGGGCTTAAATCTTTTACCGATAAAAACAATTATAACTTCCCAAAAAATTACGCAACAACGTCAATCTATCTCCTGTTTTCCCCAGATCGGCTTACCCGTTTTCGGATACGAAATTCATCAAGGAGTCAGTAAACTTCTGAACTTTACCCCAGGAAATTTCCAACCAATTTTTGAAGATGCAGATTTAGGAATGGTCAAAAAAAATCAATCCATCTGGGGAGTTTATTTGCATGGTATTTTTGATAATGGCCCTTGGCGCCGATCCTGGTTAAACTTTCTCCGTAAACGTCGAGGACTAGCAACATTACCCACAGGAATTCCCAATTATCAAGAACAACGAGAAGCGATGTTTGATAGTGTTGCTGATCTCGTTGATCAATACGTCGATTTAACCCCTATTTTAGCAATAATAAATGAGGACAAAGAATGAGTGTTAATGTTCTTTTTTTACCTGATGAAATTACCGTTCAAGCCGAACCTGGAGAGTTGATTTTGGATGTAGCAGAACGAGCGGGTTTATTGATTCCAACAGGCTGTTTGATGGGGTCTTGTCATGCCTGTGAAGTGGAAATAGAAGAAGATAATCCCATTTGTGCCTGTATTAGTGGCATTCCTTCGGGAATAGACTCGGTAACAATTACGATTTATTCCGATCCTGTTTGGTAAGACAAGCTATTTTGAAAGTTTATTATTCACGGATAAACAACAGAATACTGATTAGGACATAATATTAAGAAAATTATCTATTATGTCCCTACAGTTTATAGCAATCCAACTTAAAACATGACAAAGTTGGTATTAACTAAGGAACTAACCGCGATCGCGTTTGTACTGTCGAAAATACCCATTAAGTTGATTTCACTAGCGTCAACTGTAGAATTTTTGTTGCCCGCATTGAAATAATAAAGATAGGCATTGCTGTTATCATAAGCCAGAATATAGCCCTGACCAGCATTAGCACTCGTGGAAAGTTTAGCCACATCAGTAGCTTTTGTCGTTCCATTGGATAGCCCATCCAAAAGCATACTTCCGTCTGTAGCACTGCCTAAATCAACGCCAGCTTCGGTGTTATCAAAATTAAAGACAAAGACATCCGCCGCCGATACATTTAAGGTAACAGAGGACGATTGAGCTACATTGGCAAAAACAGGTGTACCAGTACCAGTACGGGTTGTCAAATTATCGGAAAGACGAACCACGTCCCCTGTCAAGAAGTCAGTGATGGTATCACGATTGGCTGCGACAATAATGCCCGTTAAGTCAAAGGTGTCATTGCCACCCATCCCTGTAAGAACATCCAGACCGCCCCCACCTTTTAGTACATTGTTACCACTGTTACCCGTGATGACATTGGCGGCTGTATTACCTGTTCCATCGATCGCCGCCGTTCCTGTGAGGGTGAGGTTTTCCACGTTAGCAGAAAGAGTTGTGGTTACAGATGCAGTCAAGGTATCCGTGATCGTGGTCGTGACGGATTTGGTAATACCTAGAAGGGCGTTCGTCGGATTAGAAAGGGTGAGAGAAAAGGTTTCATCTGCTTCATTGACAGAATCATTGAGGATGGGAATGGTGATGGTTTGAGTCGTGACCCCCGCATTAAACGTCAGGGTTCCCGTTGTACTGGTATAGTCTGAACCTGATGTCGCCGTTCCGTTACTGGTGGCATATTGAACGGTAATACTTTGGGTACTGGCCGTATTTAAGGTGACTGTATAGACTTGGGATGTGACGAAACCTTCGACAACGGTTTGGGGACTGGTTGTAATGTTAATCAGAGGGAGATCATTGTCATTATTAATAACTGTCACATCATTAGGATTCAGTCCGTTGTAGTTAGCATCGCTGGAAGTTGCAGGAGCTAAAACAATGCTATAGGTTTGATTTCCGTCAATTAATAAATCATCAACCCCTGTGACGGTGACGGTTTGGGCGATATTCCAGTTCGCGCTGGTGAAAGTCAAGTTCGAGACATTAACAGTTCCTTCGTTAGTATTACTACTACTCACGCTAATCAACACATCGGCAGTCGGAGCAATGTTTAGAACAACTGAAAATGTTGCCGTTCCCCCTGATTCCGTTGTGGTTAATCCAGAGACGGGGTTCACAGAAATCCCTGCGGTGGTGACGGGTGTTACGATGGTTCCGCTAATGGAATATTGTCCTAAACTGCCATAGTCCGAATAGCCCGTTGTGAGGGGATCTCCTTTTCCTATTCCATCAATGGCCAAGTAATACGTCCCAGCATTGAGAAAAAGATTAGTAAAATTCACCGAGAGCAGATCTACAGGATTCGATTGAGCAATCAAGGTCGTCCCGTCGGTTCCGTAAATTCCTGCCCAAATGTCTAGATTAGTAATGCCACTGGCGGGTGTTAGGTATTGGGTCGAAAAAGTACCGCCATTGTTAATAAAAGCTTGGCTAATGGCCTGAATGGTTAAATTAATTGATCCATTGCCTGTGGTAAATTTGAACCAATCCTGATCTGTGGTTTGCTGAATAATGGCGAACTGATTAATATCACTGAGGCTAGTATTATTTGCGTTTACACCCAGAATTCCCAAATTACCCGCCGCTACAGCCGTATTGCCCGCTTCATCAGCACGATAACCGAAACCATTATTAGTAGTAATGATACTCAGGTCATCTTCTTTATTATTCGCATCTGCATATTCTCCCTTGCTCCATTGGGTTAATGGTTGATAATAACCGACCCCCATAATTGGCCCCCAACCCGTTGCCCCTGAACCTTGACCCTGATAGTATCCTGTTGTAGATGTTCCATCGTGATTCAGTCCCAGATTGTGTCCTACTTCATGGGTTACCGCTTCAGCAATATATTTTTCGTTGTTTGGCCCTAAGTTTTCAGGAAAAATGAGAGCAGGTTTATAATTATCACCAACATAGTTAAACACGCCGACATAGGCAATGCCACCACCACCAAAATAACTACCAATGGGACTAATTAAAGCTCTGGTTCCATAGACCTGATCGCTGCTACTACTACGGGTAATATAATCTTCCCCTCGATAATCAGTGGTTACATCTACGTCAAAGGGGGCAAAATCTTCGGCTACTCGTTGCCAAATTCCTTGGATGATGGAACGTTCTGCATCGCTAAAGGTTGTTAGGTCTGCATCTAGGCTCCAGGCAGGGGCATTAATCGCATTGCCGCCATTGTAACCATTGGCCCAGGCGCTACCTGCGGGGAGGATATGTCCGTCAAAGTCGAGATAAATGGTTTTTGTGGCGAAGGGGTTACTGTGGAGTAAAAAAGTATTGCTTAAACTGCTGAGGGCCAGGGAAACGGAAGGAGTGCTATTGGTGAGTTGGATTTGCTGGGGATCAACTCCTGGAAAAATGTCGGAATCAGGTTCGTTTTTGTTGGGATTGGAGGGGAAGTTATTGAAAATTTTAGGGAAATTTGGTAAGACATTGGCGTTGGTTTTAGGAGGGGATGACGGATTGCTCAATGGCTCTGTTACGGTTAATTCTTGGGGAATGGTTATTTTAGGACGAGAATAGCCCAGGCTTGAGAAGAAAAGGGGATTAAAATTTTCGAGATGATAAACAGGAAATTCGGTGCTTTTGGGATTGACGTTTTGAGAAGATGTCGTGTTAGGATTTAACCCAGAATCTCTAGGTTTATCGGCGATCGCGCTAAAGGAATTGTTCCTTATGTCTGAAGAAACGGAAGCAACGAGGTTTTGTAATGAGTCCCGATCCGCTAGATCGAGATTGATTCCAGCGTCGGTAATGGATTGGAGGGAAAGATTAAGGGGATTCATAGCGGGCCATCCTTGAATAGAGTTAAGACGGAGCGGGCGATCGCACAATCAAAAAGTTGACAGAAAGAAAGTTAAAAGTTTCTTGCTATCACTTCAGTCTATAAAGGGATGAATCTATTCAATAATCGAGAAAATACGGCTTTTTTGCAAGTTTTTAATCAGAGATAACTTTTTTTGCGTATATTTACTCGTTTGCAATCTAAAAGGGTCTTTGTAATCTTTGATACTAAAAAAAAAGCAGGTTGCTATCCTGTTTTTATCGGTTCAGACAGTATGGGATAAATGTAAAGAAAAATTAAGGGACTATGCAATGGATGGCTAGATAATATTGTTAGAAATATCCTCTTCTCCTGCATGATAGGAACTCCGCACCAGTGGGCCAGAACGGACTTGACTAAATCCCAACGAACGGGCGATCGCGCCTAACTGATCAAATTCGGCGGGTGTCCAATACTTTTTCACGGGTAAATGTTCCAAGGAAGGACGCATATATTGACCCAAGGTGAGGCGATCGCAATCAATAGCGCGTAAATCTTCCATTGCTTGAATAATTTCGCTCTCTGTTTCGCCGTGACCCAACATCAGTCCCGATTTAGTGGCAACAGAACTATCCTGTTCTTTCACCAACCGTAACACGTCCAGCGATCGCTGATATTTGGCCCCACGACGCACAACTCCCTGTAATCGCTCAACGGTTTCAATATTGTGGTTATAACAAGCGGGTTTTGCTTTAGTGACGGTTAAAACCCGTTCTTTTTGACTAACTTCTCGCTCTACTCCTCCCCAAAAATCGGGCGTGAGGACTTCAATTTGAGTCTCTGGATTGCGATCGCGAATAGCAGACATCACCTTCACAAACCAATCAGCTCCCCCATCGGCCAGATCATCCCGTGCCACTGAAGTTAAAACCACATAGCGCAATCCCAATAATTCAACAGCTTCAGCGACTTTTTGAGGTTCTTCAGGATCTAAGGCGATCGGTGCGTGACCCTTATCCACCTGACAAAAGGCACAGGCACGGGTACAAACAGGCCCCATCAGCAAAAAAGTCGCCGTTTTGTTGGCATAGCATTCCGCCCGATTGGGACAACGCCCTTCTTCACAAATGGTATGGATTTGACGTTGTTTAACAATTTGTTGAACAGTCGAAAGTTCGCTGGCCTTACCGATGGGTCGTCGTAACCAGGTGGGAAGTTGGGTGATTTCTTCGCGCCATTGTTGTTGGGATGGAGAAGGAGTCGTCACGGCGTTTATCTCGAAAAATAATAGTGTTATGTTAAATTATGACACTTTGAAAAAGAAATCTCTAGCCAGGACGCGATCGCTTAGGCTTGTTTGAATTGACGGGTATAAACCTCATCTTCTTTTTCCGTTTCAATGACTAAATCAGAAAGGGGATAGGACACACATAACAGGGCATAACCTTCCGCCTGCAATTCCAGGGAGACTCCCATGCCTTCTTCTTGAGCCACTTTTCCTTTTTTTATCAGGGCGGCACAGGTGGTACAAACGCCCGCACCACAGGAGGTCGGTAAATCAATTCCTGCATCATGGGCCGATTGCAGAACCGTTTTGTTACTAGTTACTTCAATTGTATGGATTTTTCCTTGGTAATCGATCTCAGCTTTGTAGGTGTGGATTTCGGCGTTGGGGTTCTTGGACATGAGAGAATAACAAACTTTTTTTGTGGGTTTAGCGTTGTTGATCTTAGCAAGTTTTGGTAGGGTTGTTAGGCTTTTTGGGATAATTTATAGTGAGCTAAGAATGATTGACTATGAATTGAATCATCAAAATACGGCTTTTTATAACCCCATACCGCACCCCCTTGACTATTAATCTCCGTACAGAATCAAGGACATCATAGTATTATGTCCCTACAAATATTTGATTTTTTATTATGACGAGATCTGCTGTATTTCTGAACCTTAATTAATTTAAAAAAATTTATCACCTTGAATATATTTAAAAATAACAATGACAACTACCCTGGCGATGGTGGCCACTCAATTTCTAGACAGAGCAGAACTCAGTCCGAATACTGTCCATTCCTACGAAATGACCCTATTACCTTTTTTGCGAAGATACGGGCGATCGCCGATAGAAATGGTGACAGAAGAAGCCGTTGAAGCCTATTTAGCCAGTTTGACTCACCTTGCGGAAAATACCCATAATCGTCATCGGGCAACGATTCGCGCTTTGTTTAATTTTGCTGTTGAACAGGGCTATTTAGAAATAAAGGCGATCGCCTATCTTAAATCTCGAAAAAGTCATAAGACTGTCAATCAAGATAAAAATATTGAACAAATTCGTTATTTGACCTCAGAACAATTAAGCCTTTTATATCATCTTATTGAACCCAATTCTCGCCTCCATACCCTCATTCTTTTGTTACATCAAACGGGGGCAAATATTTCTGAAATTCTCGCCCTAGATCTCGATCAGATTAATTTAGGCGATCGCTGTTTTGAAGTGATGAATCAATATCATCAATCCCGTTGGTGTTTTTATGGCGAAAATTTGGCGCGAGTTTTAGACTATTATTTGCAACATTATCGACATTCGGGCCATTCTGCTCTATTTACTGCCCAGCAACCTAAGAGTAAAATCGTGAGTCGTTTACATTATCGCACCGCCTATCGAGATTGGGTAAATTTAATTAGTCAAAATACTGAATTAAAAGACTGTCGGCTTCAAGATATTCGTCATACTTTTGCGATGGAACGAGTTGAATTCATGGCAGTTCAAGATCTGCAAATTTTAATGGGTCATGACACTGTGCAAACCACCTTACGTTATTACAATCTATCTCATAAATCCATTAAAAATATTGCTCAAGAAGCTTTAAAAAGATTAGAAGAATAGGGATTAACTTTTTTGATAGCGCATTCCTGGTAATTGTTTTACTAATCCCAGTAACTCCAATTCTAATAATTTTCCTGACACTTCGCTCGCGCCTAATCCTGATAATTCAATAATACTATCAAATCCCATTAATTCCTGATTTAAAACTTGAAAAACTTTTAGGCAAATGGGGTCTAAATCGGGTAATTTTTCTGGTTGAGTGGCATTAAATAATGATAATTGTTGGGTCGGTTCTAAGGTGGGAATCGCGCCCAAGTTAGCTAATAATTTTTCTTGTTCAATAATAATTTCTGCTCCATTATGGATTAGGGTTAAACAACCTTTCGCCTGGAGAACATCAGGAGAATTGGGTAAAGCATAAATATCTCGCCCAAATTCATTGGCATATTTAGCGGTGATCAAAGCTCCCGATCGCTCATCTCCTTCCATCACTAAAATGGCTCGACTAAGACCCGCAATAATGCGATTTCTGGCGGGAAAATTCCCCCGTTCTGGTTTCGTTCCGACGGCATATTCCGTGACGATCAAACCCTGGCTTGCAATTTCTTCAAACAATTGACGGTGTTGGGGCGGATAAATTAAATCGAGTCCCGTTCCCAACACAGCGATCGTCCTACCCCCTGCGTTTAAACAACTCTGGTGAGCATCGCCATCAATCCCTGCGGCCATGCCTGACACAACGGTAAAGCCACTGTTAGCCAGTCCCGTCGCAATTTTTCTTGTCCAACGGCGACCATGTTCTGTCGGCGATCGCGTTCCCACAATGCCAATGCCTGGAATCACGCCTGAATTTTCTTTTGAATTAACCTGACCGTAATAATACAGAACAGGAGGAGGACTGGGAATTTCCCATAATAAACTGGGATAATCGCGATCGCTTGGAGTCCAAAAGTTAGGATTTTTTTGGGAATGATCTTCTAATAATTGAACAGGATCAATTTTGCCCCGTTGCTCTAGAATGGTTTGGATCAATTTTCCGCCTAAACCGTTGACTTCTCCGAGGGCTTTTGGCGATGCTTTCCATGCATTTTCTAGGTGGTCAAAATGTTGCTGAATACGTTTTAATAGAATTGGGCAACGCCCTTAATGGTTGACCAAGCTAACCAATAAATTCGTTCATCATTCACACTTTTTTACTCCTTAAATAAATTATCTATGGGGGCGAAGAAGAACATAATATATTATGTCCCTACAATGGATGAAACTTATCGTAAAGTTCTGTATTTAAAGATATTTTATGGTATCTTATTTTTTAAAAGATGTAATCCAAAGATAAAAATTAACCTTAGTTTACTATGAAAAATTTGTGGGATGACCAGCAAGCGGCTCATTATCAGGGAGATTTAGCCCAAAGAGTTTATACATCCCGCCTTTTGGGACGGAATCCGTCTTTAGTGTTGCACGGCGGCGGTAATACCTCGGTTAAAGTGCAGGAAACGAATATTGTCGGAGAAACGGAAGATATTTTGTACGTCAAAGGCAGTGGTTGGGATTTGGCCACCATTGAGGAAGCAGGATTTGCGCCCGTCCGTATGCCCCATTTGTTGAAGTTGGCGAAATTAAATTCTTTGCCCGATCCCCAGATGGTCAATGAACTCAAAACCCAGATGACCCGTGCTAGTGCGCCGTCGCCTTCGGTGGAAACGATTCTCCATGCCATTCTGCCCTATAAATATGTGGATCATACCCATGCCGATGCGGTGGTGACGATTACGAATACGGCAGACGGATTAGAGCGAATTCAATCGATTTATGGCGATAAATTAGTGATTATTCCCTACGTCATGCCAGGCTTTGATTTAGCACGGGTTTGTGCCGAAAAATTTGCCGCCGAAGCAGGAGAACAAACGATTGGCATGGTGTTAATGAATCATGGAATTTTTTCCTTTGGAGCAACAGCAAAAGAAGCCTACGATCGCATGATTGATTTGGTAAATTTAGCGGAAGATTATTTAAAGCAAGAGGGAGCTTGGGAATTAGAAAAAAAACAACCGATAGTTCCCACTCAACCGATTAGTCAAAGTTTAGCCAACCTGCGAGCCGAAGTTTCTCAAATAGCAGGATTTTCCGTTATTTTTAACCGTAAAACGGATAATCAAAGCTTAAATTTCGCCCAACGTCCTGATTTAGCTTTAATCTCCCAACAAGGCCCCGCCACCCCCGATCATGTGATCCGCACCAAACGTATCCCTCAGATCGGTCGGGATGTTCGAGCCTACGCCGAAGCCTATAAAACCTATTTCAACACCGAATCCGCTAAAGCAAAAGATCCCAAAACCATGCTGGATGCGGCTCCCCGCGTTATTCTCGACCCCGAATTAGGACTCTGCACCATTGGACAAACGGCCAAAAGTGCCGCGATCGCGTCTGATATTTACCAACACACGCTTGAAATTATTGAACGGGCAACCCAATTAGGCGGTTATCAAGCTCTTTCTGCGACGGATATTTTTGAAGTCGAATATTGGGATTTGGAACAGGCAAAATTACGCACGGGGGGAAATTCGCCCATTTTTACGGGAGAAGTCGCTTTGGTTACAGGAGGAGCATCGGGTATCGGCAAAGCCTGTGTGGAATCCCTTTTAAAACGGGGAGCAGCGGTAATTGCTCTCGATATTCAGCCTGAAATTGAAATTTTACACGAAAGAGTCGATTTTTGTGGGATTCAATGCGATTTAACCGATGAAACGGCTTTTAATCAAGCGTTAACGAAGGGGATCGAAACCTTTGGCGGTTTGGATATTTTGGTTTTGAATGCAGGGATTTTTCCGCCCAGTTGTCGAGTTGCTGACCTAAGCCAATCCCAATGGCAAAAGGTGATGAATCTGAATTTGGATACCAATTTAATGCTGTTGCGCGAATGTTATCCTTTCCTCAAACTCGCTTTTAAAGGGGGTCGCGTTGTAGTGATCGGTTCAAAAAATGTGACCGCTCCAGGCCCTGGGGTTGCCGCCTACTCCGTTTCAAAAGCCGCCTTAAATCAGTTAATTCGGGTAACGGCTCTAGAATGGGGACGCGATCGCATCCGACTCAATACCTTGCATCCCAACGCCGTATTTGATACAGGAATTTGGACAGAGGAAGTGTTGACTGCCAGGGCAAAACATTACGGTTTGAGCATCGAAGATTACAAAACCAATAATTTATTAAAGGTGGAAATTACCAGTCGAGATGTGGCCGAACTTGCCGCCGAAATGTGTGGCCCTTTATTTAGTAAAACCACTGCCGCCCAATTACCCATTGATGGAGGAAATGAACGGGTTATTTAAAAAGATCAAAATTGCTAATTGCTACTTTTGGCCGCAAGCAAATTGGGTGTAAGCCTTGCCCCCCTACAAAAACTTAAAACTATGATCAGTAGGGGCGAATTGCGTTCCCCCTTTTAGCTAAATTTATTAATAACTTTTTTCGCTAATAATAATATATTCATAGAGCATAGTATTCACCGTATTTCCTGTTTGATTACTAGGGGAATTTTTAGAAGGCATCGCTTTACTACTTAAGGCTCTTTTGTAAGTTACTAAATGTTTACAGCCATTTTTTTCAAAGCGTTCAGCGATAAATTGATCAGTGGGAAGTTGAATCTTTTTAACCGTTCTATTGCCTACCACATAAATACTTTTTCCACCTAAATTAATGCTTTGAGCAATTCTATCAATAGAGTGTCCTAAATCTTCATAAAAAGCAGATACTTCCAAGGCTCTCTTATTATTTTCTTGATTAATTTCAGTAATATAATCGGCGATTATTCCCTCTAGAAATAGTTCCTTTGATTTCACTCCTCCCATTAACATTCCATCAATTTTTCTCGCGTAATCAATTCCCGCCCATTCATTGGATAAGGTCGAAAATTGTCCGTAGGCAACCGTTGTCCGACTGTCTCCGTAGGGTGGACTGGTCAGTACAACATCAAAGGTATTTTTAGAGGGTTCAAATTTTGAATATTGAATATCAATTTTAATATTATTCAGTTTGGGATAATAGAAATTTTCATAAATTGCGATCGCGTCGTTGACTTTTTTAAAATAAACCCCAAAAACATCAGGATTAAAATTTAAAATTGCCTCAGATTTCATTTTATACAGTTTAAATTCATTATTCCTGGTGTAGGAACATTCTCGAACGGTTTCAGAAAAAGGAACTCGGAAAAAGCGTTTGATCTTTTCATCTTCGATTTGATCCAGAAAATGCTTAATCACATTGAGATTTTGTAAGACTTCCTGGGAAAACCAAAAGTTAATGTTGGTGATTTTCGGTAATGTTAATTTTTTAAAATTGTCTTCATGTTTAATAAATTCAAAGATTTGATGGCGTAATTGGGTTTTGACTTCTGTGATTTTTTTAATCGAAATTTTGGTATATTTAGCCTTAGAAATTAAAATTGCTAAAGGATTAATATCAAAGCCAAACATTTCAGTGATGCCACATTCTAAAGCACTCGCAAAAGATGATCCTGAACCACAATAAGGATCAAGTAATTTACCTGTTGAAATATTTAGTTCTTTAAGTAACTCAATGCCAATTTGGGGTAACATTGTGGCAGGATACTTATGTAAATTGGGATAAACGGCACTATAGGATTGTCCGGCAAAATCATATTTTTCATTGCGAACTACCTGGTATTTCATGATATTTTGTGTAAATTAGTTAACCAGAGAGATAAAAAATAGTTGTAGGGACATAATATATTATGCCTTTGCATAGAAAATTAAATCGCAAAATTCAGAAATCCACTAGATTCAGAGAAAAACTTTGTTTGACGGGGTTTAATAAATACCGTTTGATTAATGTGTAAATCCAATTCAGCAAATTGTTCACGACTTAAATGGGCCACGACAGATTGCTCATCGGGTAAGATTAATTCTACCTGAATTTCCCAACCTAAATGGGTAATCCGCTTAATCACTGCCTGACTGGTGACTTCATCGCTTTCAGTTTGCACGGCTAGATCGTGGGGACGAACAAAGGCGGAATAGGACGCATGATAACCGTTTGTTTTGATAACATCCTGACCATTATTTTGAAATAAAGGAGCCGAACTCGGTAACACATTCACTTCCCCAATAAAACTCATCACAAAAGGCGTGGCAGGATGGTCATAAATTTGGGCAGGTGTGCCAATTTGTTCGATTTTGCCATTATTCATCACCACAATTTCATCGGCAACTCCCATTGCTTCTTCTTGATCATGGGTCACAAAAATACTGGTTAAATGAACTTCATCGTGCAAATTTCGTAACCAATCTCTTAATTCTTTTCTAACTTTTGCATCCAAGGCTCCAAAGGGTTCATCTAACAGCAAAACTTAAGGTTGTGCGGCCAATGCTCTAGCTAAAGCGACCCGTTGCCGTTGACCGCCAGAAAGTTGGGAAGGATCGCGATCGCCGAGTCCTTTAAGTTGAATAAGTTCTAACAGTTCTTCGACTCGTTCTTTAATTTGTTTAACAGGAGTTTTGCGAATTTCTAGGCCAAAGGCAATATTTTTACGAATGGTTAAATGTTTAAAGAGGGCGTAATGCTGAAACACAAAACCAATATTGCGTTTGCGGATATCAACATGGGTGGCATCTTGTCCGTTAATCAGAATACTACCTTGATCGGGTGGTTCCAATCCCGCGATCGCTCTGAGGAGAGTCGATTTTCCCGAACCTGAAGGGCCAAGAAGGGCAACTAATTTTCCTTCTTTGACTTCTAAATTGATATTTTCTAAAGCTTGAAAATTACCGAATTTTTTGGAGACGTTATTAACAAAAATACTCATGATTTTTTAAAAAGAATAAATAAAATTAATGGGCTTTTCTACCCGTATATCGTTCTAGAACTTCTTTGACAACTAACGTTACGGCTGCCAATAAAGCGAGAATCACGGCGGCACTAAAAGCGGCTTCCGTTTGGTAATTTTTGTAAGCTTGTTCGACAAAAATTGGTAAGGTTGCAGTTTCTCCGATAATACTACCAGAAACAACAGACACCGCACCAAATTCTCCCATTGCCCTCGCATTGGTCAACAAAACTCCATACAACAAACCCCAACGAATATTGGGTAAGGTAATCCGCCAGAAAATTTGCCAATCTTTTGCGCCTAATGTCCGAGCCGCTTCTTCTTGGTCGCTTCCCATTTCTTCTAATACGGGGATAACTTCTCGTGCAACAAAGGGAAGAGTCACAAAAATAGTCGCGAGAACCATGCCAGGTAGAGCAAAAATTAGTTGAATATCTTTTGCATGAAACCAACTGCCAATCCAACCTTTTTGTCCATAGAGAAGAACAATCATCAAGCCTGCCACAACGGGAGAAATGGAAAAGGGTAAGTCAACAATGCTCATAAATAAAGCGCGACAGGAAATTGATTGCGAGCTAATACCCAAGCCGCACAAAGTCCAAAAACAGTATTGAGGGGAACGGTGATCAGGGCAATCATTACTGTTAATTGAACTGCCGCCAGAAAATCAGGAGATTGGAGAGAGGTTAAAAACGGTTCGACTCCTTTGTGAAACGCTTCATAGAATACGGTGACAGTGGGAATTAGAATAATTAATGCTAAATAAATTAAGGCAATAGCAATTAACCAGGTCTTAGAAAACTTACTAATTAGCATAGCGACAGGCCCCACTGTTGCAACAGATTAATAACTAATAAAAGAATGAGGGAAAATAGCAGTAAGACCGCTCCAATAACAGTCGCTCCTGTGTAGTCATATTCTTCTAAACGCTGGAATACTAAAACAGGGGCAATTAAATCTTTAAACGGGATATTAGAAGCGACTAAAACAACAGAACCGTATTCTCCAACGGCTCTAGAGAAACCTAACGCAACTCCTGTTAAAATCGGCGGAATTAAGGGCGGAAAAATCACACGCCAAAAGGTTTGAAATTCCGTTGCTCCTAATGACCAAGCAGCCTCTTCGGTTTCGTCTTCTAATTCCTGTAAAACGGGTTGCAATGTTCTCACAACAAAGGGCAGGGAGATAAACAACATGGCAACAAAGACTTCCCAACGAGTGAAAGCAATCTTAAGGCCAAAGGGGACAAATAATTGACCAATCCAGCCTTTTTCGCTATAAACCGTTGCTAAAACTAAACCTGCAACTGAAGTCGGTAGAGCAAAGGGAATATCGACTGCGGCATCCACAACTTTTTTAAAAGGGAATTCATAGCGGACTAAAACCCAGGCGATCAAACTTCCCATTACCCCATTGATTAATCCTGCGGCTAGGGAGGTTAAAAAAGTTACGTTATAGGCAGAAATAGCAATAGGAGAACTGGCAACTTCCCAGAATTTTCCCCAACCGAGAGTTAAGGATTTGGTTGTAAGGGCCGCGATGGGAAGAATCAGTATAAATAATAAATAGACAATGGTAACTATCCAGGGAATAGAAATTCTTGACCAAAGCGTATTTTGGTTTTTATTGACAATTTGAGAAGAATGATCGACGGTATTGTTCATTATTTTTTATCAATAAAGTTTTTGAAAATATTTTTATCCCCCTAAATCTCCCTTGGGAAAGGGGACTTTAATTTACCAACCGTCAATTTCTTGGCGATCGCGATTTAGGATTTCAACATCTAATTCAGATAAATAAAGCAAGGCATTATCAATAGAGTCAGAAGATCCTTTTAAGAGTAAATCAAACCAACCACTTCCTTCGGCATTTGCGCCCAGAATCGCCGCTTGAATATTGACTTCTAACTGATGACGAGAAGCGAGTTGAAAAATAATCGGTTCATTGTGATGTTTTTTGGGGAATTTTGATTCTGATTTGGGTTTGAGCTTGATCGCGCCCCGATTCATCTAAATTTAAAACATGAGCTTGAGACATAATAATCTCCTCCGATCATAGAAGTAAAAAAGTTAACAGTTGTCAAAAAACTGGGTTTAGTTTAGAAAGATATTTCTTTCATTTCGCCAATCGTTTTAGCTTTTGGGCTTACCAACTTTCGTGAGAATTTGTCAAAAATTGCTCCGTCATCAAAAAACTCAGTCTGTACCTTTTTCCAGCCCCCTGATCTTTGACAGTAAAGAGATGTTTTAATGTCGGATATTGACTGACATATTCTTTAACCACAGTCTGATCAACAGGACGGAAACCCGATTCAGCAAAAGCTTTTTGGGCTTCGGGTGTAAAAGAAATTTTACAAAGGCTTCTGCGACTTTACGAGTTCCATGTTTATCGACATTACTATGGGCTACAACCGCAACTGGTGCATCAATAGAAATATTGTAATTGGTCGGGACAGAATAGGGTTAAGTTTTCCCCTTTTTGTTTGGCTAAAATGACTTCATTTTCGTAGTTTAGTAAGACATCCCCCTGACCTTGTTTATAGAAAAGCATCACTGGCTTCCTCGCATCTTTGGGCAAAACGGGGACATTTTGATAAAGTTTTTCGACAAACTCTTAATCCTGGCAGGGGTTCCCCCTGTTTGAGTCACAGATCCCCACAGTCCTAGGAAATTCCATCGTGCACCTCCAGAGGTTTTCGGGTTGGCGGTAATCACTTTCAAATTTTTATCGGCTAATTCAGACCATTTTGTGATTTTCAGACAGGATCGCGGGTAACGATCGCAATCACGGATTTAGTCACAATGCTATCGTTAGGAGCTTCTTTTTCCCAATCAGGCTGAATTAAGCCCGCTTTTTCGATTTTCTGGACATCGGAACTGAGAGCCAAGGCTACCACATCGGCTTCTAAGCCATCGATCACGGCACGAGTTTGAGAACCCGATCCGCCGTAACTCTGCTTAAAAGTCACCGTTTGTCCCGTTTTTTCTTTCCATTGCTTGGTAAAGAGGGGAATGATTTTTTCGTAGGCATTGCGAGTGACTGCATAGGAAACCAACGTTAATGGAATCGTTTTTTGTTCGCCATTACTTGCCTGAGTTGGGGAAGAGGGGGAAGTAGATTCTCCCGCATTGCCGCATCCCGACAGGCCATTCCACACAGAAGCGCGATCGCCAAAACTTTAGAAAAACCCGAAGATTGAACCATAATACCGAAACAACTTGAATCAGAACTTAAACGCAATTCTATCGCACTATAGTACAATTGTAAAACAATCTTAATTCATTTTGCGGTTTCGGAATTACTTTTTACTGAATTGCAACTAATAAAGGCAAGATCCCTTTCACGCATTGGCACGATGGTACAGGGGAAAAAGTATGCCCATGAGCAGTTATCGCGATCGCCCCTAGAGTAAGATTGCGGTCATAGGATCTTTAAGAGGCAAAAAAGTTAACCCCCTTTTTTTCAAAACTCAATGTCCCTTTGCTAAATTAATAAGATTCATCCTTTCTTTGTTTAATTTCGTCTAATCTTGCTATGTGTCAACTTCTCGGTATGAACTGTAATGTATCAACGGATATTTGTTTTTCCTTTGAAGGTTTTTGCGCGAGGGGTGGTAAAACCGATGAACATCGAGATGGATGGGGAATTGCTTTTTTTGAAGACTTAGGTTGCCGTTTATTTTTAGATCATCACCCTTCAATCACTTCCCCTATTGCTCAATTAATCAAACAATATCCTATTAAATCAAAAAATGTAGTCGCTCATATTCGGAAGGCAACTCAAGGCAAAATTAGTTTAGAAAATTGTCATCCTTTTCAGCGTGAATTATGGGGGCAATATTGGGTTTTTGCTCATAATGGAAATCTAGAGAATTTTGAACCTGAATTGAATAATGTTTATCAGCCTGTGGGTAACACTGATAGTGAAAAAGCCTTTTGTTTACTCTTAGAAACGCTACGTCAAAATTGTCCTGAAGGGAAGCCGACTTTAGAAAAAATTTATTCAATCCTAAAAACAACGACAAAACTGCTTGCTGAACAAGGAATTTTTAATTATTTGCTATCGAATGGAGAATATCTCTTTGCCTACTGTTCTACACAATTACATTATCTTGTTCGCCAAGCTCCTTTTTACGCCGCCCATTTAATTGATGAAGATGTTACTGTCGATTTTCAGGCACTAACTAATCCAGGCGATTGCGTGGCTATCATTGCGACTCTTCCGTTGACAGATAATGAATGTTGGACAAAGATTTCTCCAGAAAAATTACTCATTTTTAAGGATGGAATGATTTGTAATTCAGATTTTTATTAAGCTTTGATTTCTGCGCTTGATCACTCCAAATACTAGGAAAAGGGCAGACGAGAAGCCTACCCTAGAAAATTATTAGGAGATCCTAATCCACTATTTGGCTTGGAACACTTGATCAAAAACGCCACCATCTTTGAAAAATTTGTTCTGAACCACTCCCCATCCCCCAAAAGCACTGACTGTGTAAAGTTTGGGAACCTTTGGAAATTTGCTGGCGTACTTACTCGCAACCGCTCCATTAACGGGACGGAAACCGACTTTGGCAAATTCTTCTTGAGATTCAGGAGTAAAAAGGTATTTTACAAACGCAGTAGCGACTTCTTGAGTCCCGTTTTTATTTGCATTTTTATCCACTACCGCAACGGGAGCATCAATAGAAATATTGACGGGTGGGATAATGTAAGGTTCTGTCTCTCCTCTGGATTTAGCTAAAAGAATTTCATTTTCATAGTTGAGCAAGACATCCCCTTGATTTTGTTTATAGAAAACATCAGAGGCTTCACGGGCATCTTTCGGTAAAACAGGTACATTGTTATAAACTTTTGTCGTAAATTCCCGTGCCTTAGCATCGTTACCGCCTGTTTGAGTAACGGAACCCCAGAGTCCTAAAAAATTCCAACGGGCAACCCCAGAGGTTTTGGGATTAGCAGTGATAGTTTTTACGTCTGGACGGGCTAAATCTGACCAACCTTTGATTTTTTTGGGATTGCCTGCACGAGTGACCAAGGCAATAACCGATTTAGTAACAATACTGTTGTTGGGGGATTCTTTTTGCCAACCCGATTGAATGAGTCCAGCTTTTTGAATTTTATCCACATCCGACTCTAGAGCCAACTGAACGACATCCGCTCTAAGTCCATCAATCACAGCACGAGTTTGGGAACCTGAGCCTCCGTAACTTTGCTTAAAGGTCACTTTTTGCCCTTTTTCTTTTTGCCACTTAGCAACAAATTTGGGAATAATTTTTTCGTAGGCACTGCGAGTGACCGCGTAGGATACCAACGTAATTTCAACATTTTTGGCTTTTTGTTGACTTAAGGCGGGTTGGGACAGAATTTGTTCGGCCACAAGTCCAGCAATCATCAGAAAACCAAGGGGATACAACAATTTAGTGTTCATTACAAGGAAACCAAAAGTGAAAGTACTACAATTAAACTGAAACACAACTCTATATCATTTTGACTCGTAATGCAATACATTTTGAACACAAATTTAATTGAGCCATAAAAAATTCTGCTTATGTGTCATGATCAAGTTAGAGACCTAGTGGCACAATAAACCTTGATTTCTAAGGGTTTTAAGGAATTTAGACATGGCAAAACAGACCCCAGAAAACGCGATCGCCCCAGGTGCATCTTCAACGTGCGCCACTCTTCCCGCACTCGTTGAAAAAAATTATCTGTTCCGAGGATTGGACGCAAATTGGCTAGAAAATTATCTATCCCCCAGGACTTGAAAATCGAAAAGCTCTTTTCTAACCGTCCTCTCTATACGGCGTTTTTGCCTGAGCAATCCTTAGATGTCCTCTATGTCGTCCTAGATGAGGGTTTTGTCATCACTCGCAGTACGCCCTTAGACCGAATTATTGCCATTACCTACGCTGGTAGTTGTTTTGGGATGCGGAGTTTGCCCTTTGGTTATGGTTTGGCGAGCAAAGCGTTTCCTTGTTTAGTGGAAACCTATAAGACGACCCACGTTATTAAAATTGATTGGCACATTATTCAAAAAATTTATGACGAGAGTGAGATTTTTCGGGAACATTACCGAATGTTGTTTGAATTACGAGCAAAGTTTGAATATCATCTACTCAATTGCAGTACCTATCCACCTCAAGCCGTCGCGACTCTATTTCGTGCCTTAATTTATCAAGAAAGAGCTTTAGGAAATCAACCCAATTCTATAGGAAATTACTGTTTTGATCTCCCCATTGATGTGATTGCCCGTGCTTGTCAGTTGAACCAAAGAACGGTAGAACAAGTTCTCAAAGGAATGCAACAAGTGGGTCTAATTGAAATGAGTAAAGGCGAATCAGGGGACTGGATTACGGCGATCGCGCCAGAGGAATTAAAAGAGGTTTATAGTGCAACGCGAGACAAGGTTTCCTGGTGGCCGTTACGTTAGGTTAGGTTAGCGATCACGGTTTATTTTTGTAAATTTGGAAAGAGGGCGATCGCGGTTTATGATCCTTTATCTTCGGTAGATAAGTTTATGGCTTCTTTTACTTGTCGAGGCGTATAAGGTGGATCGGTTCTGTGAACAATTGCATGGCAATTAGCGCATAAAGGGATTAAGTCTTTTTCGGGATTAACTTCATAATTCTCACCAATTTTAGAGATTGGAACTAAATGATGAACATGAATAAAGTTGCTACCATAATCTCCATAAAATTTCTGGAAGTTAAATCCACAAATATGACAATTTAAGCCATGAATCTCTATACATTTCGTTCTAGCTTGTGGATCACGTTCATATTGATTGTACAAAGCTTCTTTGATATTACCTTCTCTGTAATGTGATTTTAATGGCGAAGAAATATCTTTTTCTATACTTTGATTATCTAAATTAGAGTTAGATATAAAAAACTCTTTCTGTCTGATAAGAAAACGATTACAATATTGCTTCAGATTAAGATCAGGAATTTCCTCCATAAAAATATTATTTATATCTGAGGCATTAATATGAACCTTATATGTTCCATCGGATTTTGTTTCTAATCTTATTTTATGAGCTTCTTTTATTAAAATATTAAAAGGGATAAAAATACTTACGTTTATTTCTAGTATAAAAACCATGAAAGTTTTAGCCTGATCTAATAGAGGGTAATTCCCTGGAAAATAAGACCATGCCCGAACTGTATCTTTATCCGTCTCCTTACTAGCGTATTTTAAATAAAAAGCGAGATCAAACTCTTTAGAATAGAAAACGTCTCGACTTCCTTTTTTCTGAAGTGAGGAACCCAATAAATTTTCTATTTTTGCTCGCATTTCTATTTTTGCTTGTTTATCTTTTTCGGACTTTGGCATAAATTAAATTCCTCGTAAAAGACAGTTAACAAAGCTAGCGATGTTTAGAATAACGGAAAAACATAATTAATTCATTACAGAAACAGATAATTCTTCTAATGTAGAAGACAGCGATCGCCCTTTCATAATCTTCTCCTCAGCTAACTTTACGATACAATAGTTTGCATCCCCAATGCTGTACTTTCTTCTCATATCATCATGGCTACCGTTTCTATATTACCCATTTCTAGTCCCGATAGAGAAACCCTCTATCAAGCCGTAGCGGGAAAACTGACCTCGACAGATCGCTAGGGATCAACAACATTGGCGATCGCCCAACAGCAAAAATTAGAAGATTTAGTCGAAGCAGAACTTCAATCCACTATTGCTAGAACTAATTCTTAAAAAGCGATCGCGCCTTAAATTAATTTTTTTCTCCACTCAGGAAAAGTTCAAAATGACAAAACTTATTCAACAAACCTTTGATCAAATTGCTCAATTACCTGAAGACCAACAGGATAGCCTTGCAATTTATATTCAGAAAAACTTGATTGAACTTCTTAAAAAATCAGAAAAAGAAAAACGTATTGCTGAACAAAAATATACCATTGACGACTTCAACGCAAAAACTCAACAAGCCATTAAAAATGTTGAAGAGGGAAAAAACTTGAGCATTTATAACAATCAAGACGACTTTTATCGAGAAATGGGTATCTAATAGAGTTGTTGGGATATAAGCTCAAAATCCTTGAAACCCTTACCTGGCAAGCTTTTGAACGACTTCTTTCCATGATCGCTGGAACCCAGACTACATAAGGCTTTGAGCCATTTTAATAGTTATATCCCAACAGGTCTAATGTTATCTCTGATTGTTGAAAACCAATTTACAGCAAATTTCGTTCAAACCCGCTACAAGTATGGTAACATGAAAAAAACTTAAAAAAATTAATGAGATATGGCAGCATATTCGCTAGATTTACGCCAAAGAATACTAACGGCATGGCAAAACCAAGAAAATACTCAAAGAGGTTTAGCAAAACGATTTAAGGTTAGCTTATCTTTCGTTCGCGATTTTTTACGTCGGTATCGACAAACAAATGAAATAGCACCCAAACCCCAAGGGGGAGATCGCCGTTCAAAGATAAAGGGTGAAGACGAAGAATTATTAAAAAAAATAGTTGCAGAACAAAATGATATATATTTACGAGAAATCCAAGAAAAATTGCAACAAGAGAAAGGAATAGAAGTAAGTATATCGGGGGTAAGTCGAACTCTTACACGTTTAGAATTAGGGCGTAAAAAAAAAACATTAGTAGCAAGTGAGCAAGGCACAGAAAAGGTTAAAGAATCGCGTTATGAATTTAGACGTTGGCTAGAGACGATAGATATAAGAAACCTGATATTCATTGATGAGACGGGTCTTAATCTAGCGATGGTAAGACTCTATGCGCGTTGTCTGGGAGGAGAAAGGGTTTATGATGAGCGTCCAGGAAATAAAGGACAAAACATCACTTTAATTGGGGCGATGAGTGATGAAGGTTTGATTGCCTCAATGACCTTTCCTGGCAGTCTAAATACCGATAGTTTTTTAGTCTTTATTGAGCAAGTATTATTACCTCAGTTATGGGCAGGGGCAATTGTCGTGATGGATAATTTGTCTGTACATTACGCTACCGTCACTACAAATCTGATTGAATCTGTTGGAGCCAAGGTTAAATTTTTACCTTCCTATTCGCCAGATTTATCACCAATTGAGTTGTGTTGGTCTAAATTAAAAGAAATTATTCGCTCTGCTAAAGCTCGAACAATCGAGGCTCTTGACGAAGCTATTACTAATGCGATCAATACCATTACTGATGAAAATGCTCTTGATTGGTTCCAACATTGTGGTCTCTACTTTGAGCCTTTGAGATAGCTTTTTCGTGGTGCGTTTGATCGGAAATTGCTGTAAAAAAGATGTTAAACGCCTACAAAACGTGGTAAAAATATCGAGAAACTAAAAATTGTCATTGAAAAACTACTCAAAAATCAAGAACTTGATTTTAAATACAAAGATCATGCTCTAACAGGGAATTGGAAAAATCATAGAGATTGCCATATAGAACCCGATTGGGTTTTAATTTATAAAATCTCAGACAATCATCTTTTTCTCGTTCGTTCAGGTTCCCACTCAGATCTATTTTAACAACCCTAAACCCATGACCACTCCCTTTACCCCCGCCGAAATCGCCAACCAAGGACTCAAGCCCGAAGAATATGCCGATATTGTCCAACGGCTGGGCAGACATCCCAACAGAGCCGAACTAGGGATGTTTGGGGTCATGTGGTCAGAACATTGTTGTTATAAAAACTCGCGCCCCCTCCTCAAAAATTTTCCCACTACAGGCGATCGCGTTTTGGTCGGGCCAGGGGAAAATGCGGGCGTAGTGGATTTGGGTAACGGATTGCAACTAGCTTTTAAAATTGAATCCCATAATCATCCTTCCGCAGTAGAACCCTTTCAAGGCGCGGCCACAGGAGTCGGGGGAATTTTACGCGATATTTTCACAATGGGAGCCAGACCGATCGCCATTTTAAATTCCTTGCGTTTCGGTAACTTGGATGATGCCCGTAATCGTCGCATATTTATGGGAGTCGTCGATGGAATTTCACACTATGGCAATTGTGTCGGGGTCGCAACTGTTGGAGGGGAAGTTTATTTCGATCCCGCCTATTCAGGTAATCCCTTAGTTAATGCGATGGCTTTGGGATTAATGGAAACCGAAGAAATTGTTAAATCGGGAGCCGCAGGTATTGGTAATCCTGTTTTGTATGTCGGTTCCACCACAGGAAGAGACGGTATGGGAGGCGCGAGTTTTGCCAGTGCCGAGTTAACCGATGAATCCATGAGCGATCGCCCTGCGGTACAAGTGGGAGATCCTTTTCTTGAAAAATCCTTAATTGAAGCCTGTTTAGAAGCCTTTAAAACAGGAGCAGTGGTCGCAGCCCAGGATATGGGAGCGGCGGGCATTACCTGTTCGACTTCGGAAATGGCGGCCAAAGGTGGGGTCGGGATTGAACTCGATTTAGACAAAATTCCCGTGCGAGAAACGGGCATGATCCCCTACGAATATTTGCTTTCAGAATCCCAGGAACGGATGTTATTTGTTGCTCAAAAAGGTCGGGAACAGGAACTCATTGATATTTTCCATCGTTGGGAATTGCAAGCCGTTGTCGCAGGAACCGTGATCGCTGAACCCATTGTCCGCATTTTATTCCAAGGAGAAATTGCCGCCGAAATTACCGCCACAGCCCTCGCCGATAATACGCCCATCTATCACCGTGAATTATTAGCCGAAGCCCCAGCCTATGCCCAAACCGCTTGGCAATGGACAACCGCTCAGTTACCCACTCCTCAAGCCGAGGGCATCGAGATTAACGGTCAATTTTTAAGCTGGAATGACGTTTTAAAACAACTGTTAGACAGTCCCACGATCGCTTCTAAAGCCTGGGTTTATCGCCAATACGACCATCAAGTTCAAAATAATACCGTTTTGTTGCCTGGGGGAGCCGATGCGGCGGTCATTCGAGTACGTCCCATTCATGCTAATCCCGCAGATTGCACCATTGGGGTAGCAGCGACAACGGATTGCAATTCCCGTTATGTTTACCTCAATCCCTACGCAGGAGCAAAACTTGCTGTAGCAGAAGGCCGCCCGTAATCTCAGTTGTGTCGGAGCAGAACCCTTAGCGGTGACGGATAATTTGAATTTTGGCAGTCCCGAAAATCCTGTGGGTTATTGGCAACTCGCAACGGCTTGTCAGGGGATTGCGGATGCTTGCCGAGCATTAAATACTCCTGTGACGGGCGGGAATGTGTCTTTATATAATGAAACTCTCGATTCTGACGGGAAACCCCAGCCCATTTATCCGACTCCTGTGATTGGTATGGTGGGTTTAATTCCCGATTTAAGTAAAATTGTCGGTCAGGCTTGGCAACAATCGGGGGATTTGATTTATTTATTGGGAAATAATACTCAAAATGTTTTAGGGGGATCGGAATATCTCGCCGTTCTTCACCAAACCGTAGCGGGTCAACCGCCTAGTCTGGATTTTGAATTAGAAAAACAGGTACAAGCGGTCTGTCGTCATGGCATTCGTCAGGATTGGTTAAATTCGGCCCATGATTGTGCAGAAGGAGGTTTGGCGATCGCGTTGGCTGAAAGTTCGATTAGTGGAAAATTGGGAGCGGAGATTACCCTCTCGAATTCTGAGCAACGTTTGGATGAACAACTGTTTGGAGAAGCGGCAAGCAAAATTGTGGTTTCGGTTAAACCTGAATTCCAATCTGAATGGGAAAGTTATTTACAATCCAGTTTAAATAATGCTTGGCAAAAGTTAGGCATTGTGGGAACTTCTTTCGGAAATTTAACGATTTTAAATTCTGAAAATCAAGCTTTAATTGATTTAGATTTAGCAAGTATAACGGAACCTTGGCAAACCGCGAATCGCTCGTCGTTTAAAGGTTTAAAATAAATAACAGAAACGTTAATTTTTGAGGTCAACAATAATGGGTTTAGTTTATGCCGATATTGAGCTAATCAATCCTAAAGAACAAACTCTCAATCCTTGGATGTGGATTTAAGTTTAGATATAGTCATTTTAGATAAGGATGAGACAATAAAAAAATGATGTATACTGGTTAAAAAACATAAAAGGATTGAAAAATATGCCTTACAGTCTAGACTTAAGAAAAAGAGTGATAGATTTTGTGGAAAAAGGAGGAAGTGCAACCCATGCAGCAAAAATCTATCAGGTAGGCAGGGCAACAATATATCGGTGGTTGGGAAGAGAAAATCTAGCACCAACAATAGTAGAACATCGTAATCGAAAATTAGATTGGAAAGCGTTAGAAAAAGATGTAAAAGAAAATCCCAATGACAGATTAGTAACGAGAGCAAAAAAGTTCGGAGTGCATTTAAGTGCAATATCCTATGCATTAAAAAAGATGGAAATC
>CAWEDJ010000092.1:0-3435 GCA_963807635.1 uncultured cyanobacterium | reverse complement strand
AACGGTTTGCCCCCTTTCTAATATTAAATTATGTGTGTTTAAAACCATGCAAAAGCATACATTGAAACAATTATTAGATAGGGGTTTATGTATTACGCATTAATTCCGACCATCCCGCTTATTTTGGGATGTTACCTACGGAAAATTTTGAAGCAAGTCGAAGAGGGATTAGGCTTAACTAATTTAGAGCTTTACCAACTCGCTAAAAATTCCTTTGAAGCATCTTTTTTAAGCCCGATGGAAAAGGGAAAATTTTATCAGGATTAGATTCTTTCATATGGCTCAATATCCTAGCCCAATAAATTATTGAGTGGGTCGATAAATCCAAAAGGTGTTCCCGATCACAAGCTGCCCAGATTCAACTCACTTTTTTACACTGTTTTTTTAATGGCAGGATCATTGCCAAAGTTTTGATGAATCAAGACCAACTGATTACCGTTAATTTCACCAATAATGGAGGTATGGTGGGTATATTGAACTTTTCGGGTTTTCCAAGAGCCATCGGGCTTAGTGATTTTTTCGTAGGTTGACACATCCCGAAATTGAATAATATCGACCACCTCAACCCCTTGGATATCAATATTTTGGGGGTTATGGTCGCAATCAACTTTCCCCACACGTAATCTGTATTCAAGCCAGTGGAACCAAAATGCTCCGATGTCCTAGCTCCCCGCCACCAATGCGTTATGGATTAAAAAGGCACATTCTCCATCAGCAATTTGTTGACCGAGATGTGAAGTGGCCCGCCAAAACTGGACAGTAGTGTAAGCTCTAAATCGAAACCCAGGTAGATCTGACGAGCAGGGAGCATCCCAATCATGCAGTGAGTATAAATACTTAGGCAATTGTTTTGTTCAGATAGGCACAACGTATAGTCATTTTAAATAAGAATGAGACACTATGCGGTACAGTATTGACGGATAATTTCGTCGAGAGATGTGCCAGGGTCAGCATACATCCTCGCTCGTTTTAGCGCACCAAAATCATGTTCAATATCGTTTAAATCAGGAGAATATTTGGGAAGAAATATGATGTTATGCCCTGCTTCTTCTACTAACTGTCTGATCACCGTCTTTCGATGAATCGGGGCATTATCCATAATTAGTATTGATGGTATAGCTAGTGAAGGTAGCAGAAATAGACTTAACCAACCTTCAAAACCCGACGCATCTAAACTTCCTTCAAATATCATTGGTGCAATAAAATCTTTTTTCCCTTTTCTTCTTCCCGCTACTAAATTTTCTCTCTTTCCTCTCTTTCCTTGCTTTTCTCCATAGATTTTCTTGCCTTTTTTTGACCAAGCGTACAAAATAGCTTGAAATTCTTCAAATCCTGATTCATCTATAAATACTAGACTTCCACTTCCGTATATCTTAATCAGTTCTCTCAGCATTCTATAATACTTGATACGCTCTTCTCTATTTCTTTCTTGGTAACGTAATTCTTTTTTTTTCTGGTGATTTCCATCTTTTTTAATGCATAGGATATTGCACTTAAATGCACTCCGAACTTTTTTGCTCTCGTTACTAATCTGTCATTGGGATTTTCTTTTACATCTTTTTCTAACGCTTTCCAATCTAATTTTCGATTACGATGTTCTACTATTGTTGGTGCTAGATTTTCTCTTCCCAACCACCGATATATTGTTGCCCTGCCTACCTGATAGATTTTTGCTGCATGGGTTGCACTTCCTCCTTTTTCCACAAAATCTATCACTCTTTTTCTTAAGTCTAGACTGTAAGGCATATTTTTCAATCCTTTTATGTTTTTTAACCAGTATACATCATTTTTTTATTGTCTCATCCTTATCTAAAATGACTATAACTTTAAGATTTGCGAAACGTTTTGGGCATTCCATTGCGCTCCTGTTATTTTGAGTCTTGCACCAATCTGTTTAATCTTTGACTCTACACTCCCTGACCCAATACAAATCCCTAAATCTTGATACAAACCATAGTCTGGTATTCTCTCACTGTGCTTTTCTAAATATTTCTGAAAATTAACGACTACTGTTCTTTGAGAATCCTTAAACTCTGCTAAGGCTAAATCTATCTCTCCTTGCCACAAATAACTTTCGACTCTTCGCAACAGTTTGTTTGACCCTCCCACCTTGTTTAAGTTTTCAATCAAATGATACCAATCAAGAACTTCTCTGCGTTGAAAATCATCTCCTATCTGACAATACCTTTGCCAAATTACGAGAGTTCAATTGTTGTAGAAACATTGTGAATACGACCAAGAGAAGTAAGCTTGGCAAAAATCTGGGCTAATAAAATAGGCTCTGGCTGTTCGGGAAGCATTTTTAACATTGCATGAGCATAGTTCAAACCACGGTAGTAAGCTTTAAGATCAACAATGCCAGAGCCAGGATTATCTTCACGGAACTGAGCTAGAAGAAGATGGGATAAATTGACCATGAAAAAAGAAAGGTTAGCCGTATTAGTAACAGAGGTTTGACCGAGGTTCATAAAATCTTCCAATCCCCAAAACTGCTTGGCATCACGAAAATTAAATTCGATTTGGAAGCGTAGTTTATAGTCAATACCTTAGCCAAAAAAAGCGGATGAAGAGAGAGGACTGAATGTAGTAGAGTGATAGTCTTCAAAAACAACACCTCGAAAACCACAGACAGCCCATGTTGGACATACTAACACTCTTGCAATGCCTAGTACCAGAAATAAAAGTGACAACGATGCGTCAGTTGAGGCGTATTATCATGGCAATGTTAGGCATGAGCGGACGAGTGACAATGTTGGGAATCTCCCGTTGGGCAGGAACTGGTGGTAGTTATCGGACAGTGATGAGATTTTTTCATACAGTCATCCCCTGGGCAACAGTATTTTGGATATTTTTTCGTCGGCATTTGTTCTCTCCAAACGATGTTTATTTGCTGGCAGGAGACGAGGTAGTGATAACGAAAGCGGGCAAAAAAACTTATGGATTAGATAGGTTCTTTTCAAGTCTATTCAGTAAACCAATATCGGGACTATCTTTCTTTACATTATCGTTAGTAAGTGTTGAACAAAGACACTCATTTCCGATTCAGATAGAACAGGTAATCAAGAGGGATGTAGAAAAAAGTAGTATCTCGCCAATTCCAGAAGTAAAACCTCAAGAAAAACGGGAACGAGGACGACCAAAAGGAAGTAAGAACAAAAATAAAAAAGAGGTAGTTCTTACACCTGAATTATTACGAATTAAGAAAATGATTAATGAGTTAGTCAAGTTAATAGCAAACTTTATTCCCCTCACTTACTTGGTCTTAGACGGTCATTTTGGAAACAACAATGCTTTACAGATGGCGAAGCAGGTTAACTTCCACATCATTTCCAAGTTACGTCATGATTCAGCACTGTATATACCTTACCAACATTCTGACCCGAATCATCCCTCTCGTCGTAAATACGGGGATAAGCTGAACTGGCGGAATATTTC
>CAWEDJ010000091.1:0-24212 GCA_963807635.1 uncultured cyanobacterium | reverse complement strand
AATATATGGGGAGCATCAGATAGTCTCACCTTCGAGGCATTTATTGCTCAATTACTAGTTCCTAATTTATGGGAGGGAGCCTGCGTAATACTAGACAATTCCTCTATCCACAAAGAGAAAGATATTAGACCCATAATAGAAGGGGTAGGAGCTAGACTAGAATTTCTCCCTCCCTATTCTCCTGACTTTTCCCCGATTGAAAATTGTTGGTCAAAAGTAAAAGAAATCATCCGTTCTAGAGAACCTCGTACTTACGCTGATTTAGAGAAAGTCATTGTGGAGGCATTTAATCAAATTTCGTTGAGGGATATTCATAATTGGTTTACTCATTGTTGCTACTGTAACTCACCTTTTCATGAAGATGGATAATGATTCGACTACCCCTCACTCATGTGAATACCGCTATAAAGAAGTTCCCAAATATCGAATAATAATCGTAAACTATGCAAATGATCTGTAGTTTTACATCGTTTTTGCAATGCTTCTAGATATTGTTTTTCTGCAACAACCCTGGGATCTTTTTTACGATACGATAAACCAAATTCTGATAAATAGATTTCTAAATATCGCCTATGTAAAGTTGCTTTATTCCGAAAAGGGTGTCCTGCTGGAAAATTAGTCAAATTTTCGGGATCATTGAGGAAAATATCATAATGTGTTTGAAAGTCTGACCAAATGGCAGAAGTTCTAATACGAGGATATTTCTGAGAAATTTCGGCATTGCCTAACGCCCAGGTTTCAAAACAACAATTTTGGATAATAAGATGAATTTCTGTTTGTAAATTATCTATTTTATAATCTAATTTTAGTATTTCAAGTTTAGATAGCACCTCATCAAAACGTTCTGAATAAGAATAGTCTTCAGAATCAACACAGATAAAAAAGTGATCGACATTATTAAAATTTTTAATGTCTATTAAACAAGCTTCTAGGCGAGAAGGTGCTGAACTATTTTTAGGTTTACTCACCATATTCGGATAACCATTACCTGCAATAATTCGACAGGTGTTGCCCATCATATCTTCAGGACGGTTCACGAAAATTAAATCAGGAAATAAATGTTTTAACCACGCTCTATAAACTTTAGGTTCCGTTTTTTCTCCTTCTACTAAAAATAAAAGATTCATGCTGCAATTTCCTCTGAATCCAGCACATTAATCAATTGGGTAAATTTATCTAAACTTGAAGCAGTATTAAGGGCAGAAATTTCTGTAGCTTTTTGAGTTTTAATATGACTTCCTTTTCGGCTAACGATTTGCCAATCTTGCCAGGGAATATTATTGATAATGTAGGGATGGTGACTGGTAATAATGAATTGTAAATTAGAGGAATGATCGAGAATCAAATCTGTTATCTCAGACATACAATTAATACCTAAGCTATTGTCAAATTCATCAATTAAAATGACTGAACCTTCTGGAGCTGTCATTATTTCAATGATATACATCAACGTCCGAAACATTCCTGATGACATCCGCTCTTGAGGAATCCAATTATCTGAATCAGCATCTTGAATTTCCCAAAATATTAAAGATTCATTATTTGAAATTATTTCTCTGGTAATCTTTATATCTTTTATTTCTGGAAATATATCCAAATAAATTTTCTTAACATTTTCAAATCCAAATTTTAAAAATTCAAAATGTTCAGCTTCAGAAAGAGACTTGGTTCTATATAAAATTTCACTCTTAATTATCGGTGACAAATTAGCCATTTTTTGCTTAAGTCAATCCTGTATAATTGAAAGTGGATTAGAACTAGTTATTATTCTTTGAACTTCGCTTGAAGTTAAACGTAATTGATCGTAATTAATGTTTATTATTTGAACTGCTTGGTTTAAAGATTTACTAGAAAAAATTCTTTCAAATCCCTGCACTAAAGGGTAAATCAAATCTTCTTCTGGCAACAAAGAAAAAATACTTTCTGTTTTTTTTATTTTTGGTAATTCTATTTCATTTAGTTTGGAGACTAGAGAAGCTATATTAAAAATTTCTATTTTATTTTCTAGTTGAGTTAGTCTTTCTTCAATAACTTCAAATTGCTTTGATTCAATCTCAAAAATATCGCTATCGTCCGAAATAGCACTTTTTAAAAACCATGTATAGCTTTCATCTAAATGAAAAAAGTCAATAGTCCATTCAAAGTCATTTAACTTTTCTCTACCCAAAGCGACACCAAAAATTGTCTCTAAAGCCACTAAAATTCTTGTTTTACCAACGCCAGAAAGGGCCAACCAATAAATTAAAATCATCAAAACTGACTTCATCAATATGCCAATTTTCTCGATGGTGACTAAAACTAAATTTTTGAATTTTCATATAAAATAACCTTTGCTAGATGTATATAATTAGTTATTAATCTTAAATCATTTTTCTAATCTTTAGTTTGTAATTGTTCTACTAATTCCTTGAAGGGTTGTCAATCATCATCATTCGCGATCGCAACCTCAACAAAGATTCCGCTATGGTATTTCAACTAAAGAATACGACTAATTTAGCCCGCCCAGGATTTTAATAGCCAGCCCAGAACCAGACCCACCCCACCAAAGCGAACAATTTGCCAAAAAGCTTCTCCTAAAATCCCCTGACGCAATCCTTTCCAGAAAAGATCTTGTAGAGCGGCTTCCGATAATAAGTGACTTTCTAGGGTGACGCTGAGTTCTTGCAACTGTTCATTGATGTGTTGTAATTCCTGTTCTAATTCAGGTAACTGATTTTCTTGCCATTGGGCTTCAATCTCTTGACGATGCTTGGTTAAATTTTCTTGTTCAATTTCAGCAGTCTGCACCGCTCCATAACGTTCCTTTAACGCTAATAGCGATCGCTCTATTGTCGAGAGAGTCTGCTCAAATTCAATTTCTCTAATATTAGGAATTTCGGAAGACATAGGAATTTCAGATTCTTCTCATCAAAAATAAAACTGGAACTTAAAAAATGATAACAACTTAATTAAAGCTGGGCGGCACAAATTGCGGCTCCAATTAGACCCACCTTAGCATTGAGAACAATGTAAACAGGAAATTTCTCCATCAGAGTCCGCATTCTTCCCTTGTCATGAAAGGCCCTTCATAAAATTCCCATTTTGCAATAGGGGTAAAATTTTCGGTGCGATTCCCCCCGCCACATAGAGACCGCCGTAGGGTAAGAGTTTGAGGGCTAAATTCCCTGCTTCGGCTCCATAGGCTTCGACAAAGAGTTTAAATGCCTGACCCGCAAGGTAATCATTCCCCGCAAGGGCGGCTTGGGAGACTTCGACGGAAAGATCGACTGTTTTTTCGCTTTTGCCGATTTCTTGCTGCCAGATTTGATAAATTTCACTTAGGCTTGCTGACTCGTCGGCGGAATCTGGTCGCGTAAAAATTCGTAAATTGAAGCAATACCAATGCCTGAGACCACTCTTTCGGTGGAAATTCGTTCCAGGTGGTAACGCTCTTTCAGATAAGTGATCAGTTGAAACTCTACATCAGAACGGGATGGGAAATCGGCATGGGAACCTTCACTGGGAAACACGCGATATTTTCCCGATGACTGCGGAATCAGATAACCTTGTCCTAATCCTGTTCCTGCACCCAGAACCGCGATCGCACCTTGGGGATCTTTCGGCACATCTTGCAGACAATACAAATCTTCTGGGGCTAAACCCAACACGCCATAGCCCACCGCCGCAAAATCATTAATTAACAGAACTTGATCAATGTCCAATTCCGCAGCTAATCTTTCTCCCGATAATAACCAACTTAAATTAGTTAATTCAGAAGTATTGTTAACAACGGGGCCAGCAATTCCAAAACAAGCTTTTTCGATATTTTTAACTTTGAAAACTTCCCCTAGTTCGTCTGTAGCCGCTTGGAAAAATTGCTGAACCATCGGCACTAAATCCGCAAAAGCTTGACTTGAATAGGTCTGCTCATAGAGTGTGATTTGTTTAGGAAAAACCTCAACTATCTCGGATTTGACCAGACGTAAAATGGTCTTCGTTCCGCCAATATCGCCAGCAAGTAAGAGACTAACCATTAACTAACTCCTATAAAAATTTCCCAAAAAAAGAGGAGACATAAAAAAGCATTTAGCAAACTAAGGTGCTAGTCTCTATTAACTCGCCAGGGTATAATCTGAATAAATTTAACGCTAAGCAATCCCTGCACGCAGAGCTAAGGATTGGAAGGGATACCAGTTTAAAACATCATCTAACAATACTTTATAGCCCGCCACATTGGGATGAAGTCCATCATCACTGAGATGCGATCGAACCATTATTCGTCTCCCCGATGTTGCCATAATTCAAAAAGGTCTAGGTAGGGGATTTGTCTTGCCTGACAAGCGTGTTTCGTGAATTCCTTATAACGATATTGATCAAAGTGATTAAAGTACAAACAATCTAAAAACGGCATTTTTTCTTCATTTACGGGAACCATACCGACAAAGAGAATGGGACACAGTTGTTGTGCCTGCTCCAATAAATTGATGATTTGGGTTTGGAAAAGCTCAAAATTAGTAAAAGATTTGCCGTCGGGTCGGCCCAATCGAGGAGTGTCATTGACTCCCACCGATAGCAAAATTAAATCGGGGACTCGGTTGCGAATTTCTCCCCGATAACGAAATTCTTGTTCTAGCCTTTCACTAACCTGGGCTACGCGATCGCCCCGAATTCCTAAATTGTAGAGAATATGATCATCTGCTTCCATCCAAGAACGACGTAAACGCTCTACCCATCCTCCCCCGATCGGATCACCAAATCCATACACCAGGCTATCTCCCAGGGCAATCACTTTCAACGGTTGCTCAAAACGCGATGAATGCTTATTTAAAGTGGGTTTTGCGAGGGTTTGCATTGTTTGTTATCCTTGACTTCGTATCGACGGAACCAAATTATTCTTTATATTTCTAAACAAAGTTTAGCGTAAATTACAGATAAGTATTATTCTTATTCGTCAAGGGGGGATCACACTCAGAAAATATGACATCTGACCATCAAACTCAAATGCTTAATATTTTAGGCAATAAAAAAGCGAAATCTAAAGTTTACTTTCCCGTGAGAAGATTACTTTAAATTTTGAACACTTGAAATTTTATTGGTATTAATAGATAAATCGAGTTAAGGGTGATTAGGCAGGAGTATACTGACGGCTGTCCTGCCGCTTCATCGGGTGAATACCCAAGCGAGTGAGTTTAATCGACCTTTACTGTCGATTTCTCGGACTTTGACGATCACTTCATCACCAACAGCGACTTCATCTTCCACTTTTCCGACCCGATCTTCTGCCAGTTGAGAAATGTGAATCATGCCTTCTTTTCCGGGCAAAACTTCCACAAAGGCACCAATTGGGATAATGCGGGTCACACGACCGATTAAACATCACCTTCATTGAGCTTACGGGTCATGTTGAAGATATTTTCCGCGCTTTTTCGCGCTTTTTCACCTTCATTGCGGCAATGGTCACGGTACCATCATCGGCAATGTCGATCTTGCAACCAGTTTGCTCAGTAATGCCCTTGATGGTTTTACCACCAGGCCCAATGACCAGACCAATCATTTCAGGATCGATCTTAATTGTCAACAGGCGAGGGGCAAAGGGTGACAGTTCGGGACGGGGGGTGGCGATCGTCTGGAGCATTTTTTCCAGAATGTGAGTCGCGCTGGTCGGGCTTGGTTGGATTGCCTGGGCGATGACTTCTATTGTTAAGCCCGTGATCTTCATGTCCATCTGCAGGGCAGTGATTCCCAGTATCAGTTCCAGCAACTTTGAAGTCCATATCTCCTAAAAAGTCTTCAATTCCTTGGATATCGGTCAGAATTCGGACTTCGTCGCCTTCCTTGATCAGACCCATCGCCGCGCCACTTACGGGTTTGGTAATTGGACACCCGCATCCATCAAGGCTAAGGTAGAACCGCAGACCGAACCCATGGAAGTCGAACCGTTGGAAGAAAGCACCTCCGAAACTACGCGGATTACGTAGGGGAATCAATCTTGGGGCGGCAATACAGGCAACAATGGCTCTTTCAGCTCAATGCTCCATGACCAATTTCCCTTCGTCCTGGGGATCGCGTAGGGTCGGGTTTCACCAACGGAAAAGGGTGGAAAGTTATAGTGATGTAGATAACGTTTTTCGTCTTCGGGATGGAAGTCATCGCTAAGATTTTGAGCATCTCCAGGAGATCCCAGGGTTGCACAGGATAGTACCTGGGTTAGTCCTCGGTTAAATAAACCGCTACCATGTACTCGTTGGGGTAATATCACCGACTCATACAAATAATGGGACGCACTTCGTCTAGTTTTCGACCATCCACGCGCACTCCGTCTTCTAGGATTTGACGGCGCATGAGCTTTTTGGTTAGTTTTTTGTACAGCGTAGGAAGCAGTTTGGGAGCCTCAGTCACCGATTGTTTAACGGGATCTTCTTCGGGTAATTCCGCGATCGCGCTTACAATTGTCGTTTCCTTAATTTCATCGAGGGCCTTATCCCGTCCATCCTTACCCAAATCAAACTGGGCGAGAATTTTGGTAATCGGTTCTGCGGCACGCTCTTGTAGGAATTGAGCCAAGGCTTCATTTTCGACAGGAGGTTCGGCCACGGCGAATTCAATGCCTAACTGGGACATCAACTCACGTTGGGCTGCAATTAAATCTCGAACCGCTTCATAACCAAAATCGATCGCTTCAATGATGTCCTGTTCTGGCAACTGATTGGCTCCAGCTTCCACCATGACAACCCCATCAGGAGTCCCCGCGACGACAAGATCGAGATCCCCATTACTAATCTCTCGATAGGTCGGATTAATAATAAAATCATCCCCGACTAAACCTACTCGGACAGCCGCCATTGGCCCATAGAAAGGAATTCTCGCTAAAATGACCGCGATCGATGCTCCTGTTACCGCCAAAACATCGGGTGGAACTTCTTCGTCCATCGATAGAGTGGTAGCAATGACCTGAATATCATCTCGTAACCAATGGGGAAACAGAGGACGCAGGGGGCGGTCAATCAAACGACCTGTTAAAGTCGCTTTTTCGGGGGACGAGCCTTCTCGGCGAAGAAAACCACCAGGAATCCGTCCTGCTGCATACTGACGCTCTTCATAATCAACGGTCAGGGGTAGAAAATCGATACCTTCTCGCCCGGCTGCTCTGGTTGCGGTGACTAAAACTGCCGTATCCCCAGATTGAATCAAGACGGCTCCCCCAGCTTGGGGCGCGAGCATCCCGATTTTGAGTCGAATATCTCTTCCGTCAAAGGATATTGACTTTTCAAATTCTTGCATTTAGCGTTTCTTCCTTATTATCGCGTTTCTTCTTCATGTGGCAATCGTAACACTTTTGACGGTCACACACCAGAAGAGAATCTTAAAATGCGAACCCAATTTCTCTCAATTAAATGTTTATTCTTTGAGCTTTGGGGGCAAGCTTTGCGTTCTGAAAAAACTCTGAAAAGCAAGTAATTAGGGGCGAGAAGTGACTTTTATCCTTGATGGTGATTGAGATAATAATCCCTGGTTCCCTTGGCATCGAGAGCTTCACCTAAACGATTGAGAGCATGGACGTAGGCGGCAGTCCGTAGGGGGACTGCAAACTCTTCCGCCGTTTTCCAGACTTCTTCGGCTTCAATAACCATTTTTTGCTTGAGGTGTTCATTGACTTCCGTTAGACTCCAATAAAGTCCGCTCCTATTTTGTACCCACTCGAAATAACTAACGGTGACTCCTCCTGCATTGACCAAAATATCAGGAAAAACATAAATGCCTTTGCTGTCTAAAATGGCATCTGCCGCCGAGGTGATCGGGCCATTGGCAACTTCAAAAATATATTTGGCTTTGACGTTGGCCGCATTCGCTTCGGTAATTTGATTTTCTAGGGCGGCGGGAACTAAAACATCGACTTCTAAAGCGAGTAATTCTTCATTGGTAATACTCAAGTTTTCTTCTAGGTCGCAAACGGTATCTTTACAATACATTCCTGCGATCGCCCGATTTTCTAATTTATGTTGAATAATTTTGGGTAGATCTAATCCCTTTTCGTTATAAATTCCGCCTTGGGAATCACTGACAGCGACAATTTTGTAACCTGTTTTATACAAAAGTTCGGCAACGACCATTCCCGCATTACCCAATCCCTGAACTGCGATGCTGGTATTGGCGGGATCTAGGTCAAATTTGCGGAGCATGGCTTCCAAAATAAAGAAAGCTCCCGTTCCCGTTGCGGTATTGCGTCCTTGACTGCCGCCCATTGTAATCGGTTTACCTGTGACGACCCCTGGACTAATTTTGCGTTGGATAATGCTGTATTGATCCATCATCCAACCCATCATCATTTCGTTGGTATAGACATCAGGAGCCAAAATATCAATGTCTGGGCCAATAAAGTCGGCGATCGCTTCTATATAGCCACGACTTAACCGTTCTAATTCCTGCTTAGAGAGTTCCTTGGGATTGAGGGTAATACCGCCTTTTGCGCCACCAAAGGGAAGATTTAACAAGGCACACTTGAAAGTCATCCAAAACGCCAGAGATTGCACTTCATCCATGTTGACATTGGGATGGTAACGAACACCGCCTTTGCCTGGCCCCCTAGTGTCGTCGTAACGGACTCGATAGCCCTGAAAAATTCGCAATGATCCATTGTCCATGCGGACGGGAATAGAGACACTTAAACTGGCTTTCGGGTATTTCAGTCGTTCAGTGGCATCTTCCGAAATGGAGACATACTTAATAGCTTTTTCTAAACGTTTGCTCGCATCAGACAACAGCGAAAGCGATTCGGTCATGGTGATTACTCTCCTTTACCCCGTTGAAGATTTTGGGGAAATAGTTAAATTTTCTGTCTAGATGTTAAGAATAGTGACCTTTTTTGGGCGTATAGTCCATAATTCCATTAGAACACAAAAATGGTATAAATAGCTACATTTTTTTGTGTAACAAAATCAATAGGGCAGTCTCCCCAGTTTGATCCCTCATTAGAATCTAGAATGACAAGCATTCCTCATAGTATGGACAAAGATACGATTTGATTCAGTTTTACTTGGTCTAAGTCCGCGATCGCCGATAGTCGGTTGTCTTCCCTTAGTTTGAAGAAATTAAAATCCCAGAGAATCACCAGTTATGATCCCCCCAATCAAAAGTCCCCTGCGTTACCCAGGCGGAAAACAAAAAGCTCTTCGTCAAATCATCCCTCATATTCCTACAAATATTAGCGAATACCGAGAACCGTTTATTGGTGGGGGTTCAGTTTTTTTAGCCATTAAACAACTATTGGGAGAGCAAATAAAACACTATTGGATTAATGACTTGAATTTTGACCTTTATTGTTTTTGGAAATCGGCACAAAATGAAATTCAATTAATGGTTGAGCAAGTTGAGGAGATCAAACAAAAAAATATTAATGGGAAAGAACTTTTTAAACAGTTAACGTCTGATGATTCTAGCCTTAATGATTTTGATCGAGCAGTCCGTTTTTTCGTCTTAAATCGCATTACTTTTTCGGGGACAGTCGATTCGAGGGGATATTCTCAACAGGCTTATGAAAAAAGATTTACCCATTCGTCTATTGAGAGATTACTCCAATTATCTCCTTTTTTATCTTCTATTCAGATTACCAATGATGATTATGAAAATATTCTTTTTAAAGAAGGAAAAGATGTTTTTATCTTTCTTGATCCTCCTTATCTGGCCGCAACAAAATCAAAACTCTATGGTCGAAAAGGATCTTTGCATACTTCCTTTGATCATGAACGGTTTGCGGAAAACATGAAGAAATGTCACCATAAATGGTTGATTACCTATGATGACTCTCCTGAAATTCGTGCCTTATTTGACTTTGCGAATATCACCGAATGGACACTGCAATATGGAATGAATAATTACAAACAAACCTCTGCCGCTAAGGGGCAAGAATTATTTATTAAAAACTATTAGATCAGGTTAAACTCCCTACAGGATAAGGACATCATATATTATGTCCCTACAAAGACTTTTTCTGTGATCACAACGCAATTTTCTGTATTTCATTGCAACTAGTGACTCAGAGGAGTTAATTCCAGATTTTTTACTGTTTCAAAATAACCCTGGCTAAACTCACGCCTGGATAATAGCGATTGAGAATTTGCTGATAATCATAGCCTTGCTTGGCTAAACCATAGGCTCCAATTTGACTCATTCCCCTACCACTGTGAGCCGTTGCAACAATATCGTCCGTAGAAGCATAGAGAGATTCAACGACCCCCCCTTTATAACTCAGAACCTGTCCCATTGTGGCGGAAACAGCCTGAAAACCAGAATTATATTCACTATTAATGCCTTTATAGACTTGCCAACGTTGGTTATCACCGAGATCAAACCATTGACTGGCAGGCCGAATCATGTGAACGAGAGCGTAGGAACGGGCCGCGATCGCCTGAGCTTTGAGAGCTTCTGTCGGGGCGGTGGCGTGCATTTCACTACCAACCACACTGGTTAAATAATGCTCTAGATCGACATAGTTGACCGCAACGACACTGTTACCTTTCGAGACCAAGAGTAACCTACCCCGATACCAGCGATCGCCGACAAAAATATAACTACCCTGAGCAGGGGTTAACCAAGCAATACCTGGGACGGTCATATTGCCGATATTTAAGGAATTACCATTGGGGGTAACGGTTAGGGATTGATTAGCAGAGACCGTTTTCAGGGTTCCCCCCGCTCGTTCTTGAATAAAAGCTTGATTTGAGGTTCCAATAGTCACACTAGCGGCATCTCTGGCCACACCCACTCGGATTTCCAACGGTGGCGGGGTATAGGGGGGCTGGGTCGCGACGGCAGGACGTTGACGTTTGGGGGAATTCGCTTGATGGGAAGCAGGGGATTTTTTAAGGTGCGCCGTTTTCTTTGGGTTCGTGCTTGCAGGGGAAACGGCTTTATGAGAAGATTTTTCTGATTTGACCGAGGATTTAGGCAGGGGCAAGGGGTCGGGAATCGTCATCTTGGAGGATGATATTTCGGACTGCTTTTTAGTTAATTCTGGTTTAGTAGGTGCTACAGGCACAGGTTTTTGTAAAATTGGCGCGACGGGACTTGGTATTTCGGCCAAGGGCGGGGCGGTCGGTTCAACTTGGGGAGGGACGGGGGCGATCGCAACGGGTTCGGAGGGAGTCGGTTTATTTGAAGACCAATAGGCAAGGGCAAGAGGGACAGAAGTGACGGAGACGAGGGGAATCATCCACATTCCCACCTGGCTGAACAATTGCTTAACGGAATTTTTTTTCATTACGGGGTTTTATGAAAGTTAAGAACAGAGAAATAGAACTAAATTTTTTTAAAACAATCTTCAATCATTTTATAGCGATCGCCAATATTTCGTTAAATCAAGGCAAAATTTTCTCCTCCGATGGACTAGAATTCCCTTACGATTAGCGGCCCTCGTATAGTATAGGTAAGATAAAGACACGATTGATGATTACTTTAGCGACACGGGTTACACCATGACCACCACTCCCACGACTCCGATTAGCAACTCAGTTGTCGAACTGTCTCCTAGTTATACCATTCCCCTGGTTTTAGTCGGAATAGCGATCGCCTTACTTTTAGTTCAACCCTGGCCAGTTTACCGATTGGGCTATTTGGTTTGTTTCTCCTGTTTCAAACCGTGACCCTGCGCCTGCAATTTACCGAAACCGATTTAGATGTTTATCGTTCTGGTCAGTTAATTCGTCGTTTTCCCTATGCCGAATGGCAAAATTGGCGAATTTTTTGGGAACCCGTCCCCATTTTATTTTATTTTAAAGAAGTAAAGAGCATTCATTTTTTACCCATTATCTTTAGCCCTAAAACGCTCAAAGCCTGTTTAGAAAAACATTGTCCCTACGTTCCTTAAAATTGCTTAAATTATTTATTTAATATTAATGAATTCAGAAATCCCGTTAAATCCCAACCCTGAGCAGACTGACGAATCGACAGTCAAAATTCCGATGGAAGCGATCGCGGAATCCATTACTGACGTGGAATTCAGTGAAATGCTGGAAATTCCTACCCAGGAGGAATCTCTCGAACCTGTTCCCTTGGAACTGACTCTAACCGACTTCTCGACCACAGAAGCTGCAAGTTTCCCTGATAAGCCTAAAAATGAGCCTCAAATCGATACTGAGATTGGGGATTTAGAACAGCAAAAAGCTAGTTTACAACAAGAAATCCAGGCTTTGAAAGCTGAAAAAGAACAACTTCTCAATGAAAAAACCGTTGAAGTCCGAACTACCATTGAAAAACTGCTGAAGGAAGGATTACGGGAGCTAGAACAGCGCAAACAGTCTTTAGAAGTGACCGTTGAACAATTAGAGCGTCGTCAGGAAAAAATTCGTCAGGAAATGCGGACAACCTTTGCAGGGGTTTCCCAGGATTTGGCCATACGGGTGCAGGGTTTTAAGGATTATTTAGTCGGTAGTTTACAAGATCTCGTCTCGGCGGCGGATCAATTAGAGTTAGGAAATTCTGATACCTGGAATGACACAAAACAGCCTGTCGCGGCTATTCTCATCAATGTACCGAGTAATGCCAAACCAAACTTCGGTGAACAAAGCTTTGAGGAACAACGCCGCCAAATTCAGCGCATTTTAGAACAATATCGCACTCGTCCTGATTATTATGGCCCGCCCTGGCAATTGCGCCGTACTTTTGAGCCGATCCATGCCGAGCGGGTGCAAAACTGGTTTTTTAGCCAGGGAGGACGGGGCGTGGTGATTACAATGGGGAGTCGTTTACAAAATATTCTGGTTGGTTCATCGATTATTGCGGTGATTCATTCTCTTTACGGCGATCGCAGTCGGGCGTTGATTTTAGCCAATACTCCCGAAAGATTGGGCGAATGGCGCAGAGGACTACAGGATTGTTTAGGCATTTCTCGCACTGACTTTCGCCCAGAACGGGGAGTCGTTTTATTTGAATCTCCTGAAGCCTTAATCCAAAAAGCAGAACGGTTAGTTGAAGATAAACAATTACCGCTTGTAATCATTGATGAAGCCGAAGATCAAGTGAATCTAGCCCTCTTGCAGTTTCCCCTCTGGCTCGCCTTTGCCCCCGATCCCCAGAAACTTTCTAGTAATTATTATTCTTAATGAATAATTTACAGTAGATTATGATAGACAAAATTTTTGTAGGGACATAATATATTATGTCTTTTTCCAGTAGTAAATAGATTGTTTGAGGGCGATCGCAATTCGCCCCTACGATAAAATAATATAGATTTTATTGATTAATTACCTATGTTTATTTCCTTTAGCCTGACTTTTTTGTTGGTATTGCTCGCCTATTTATTCGGTTCGATTCCGACGGGATATTTAGCGGGCAAATGGTTAAAAGGCATCGATATTCGACAAGTCGGTTCGGGTTCAACAGGTGCAACCAATGTTTTAAGGAATTTGGGGAAACCTGCCGCGATCGCCGTTTTGGGCATTGATGTCTTAAAAGGAATGGCCGCCATCGGCTTAGTGAGGGGATTTTATGAGTTTGCTTCGACTGAACTAATCCCTACGGAGTGGAAATATTGGTTGATATTTTTTACGGGAATCGCCGCAATTTTAGGTCATAGCAAATCGATTTTTCTCAATTTTACGGGTGGAAAATCCGTTGCAACGAGTCTAGGCGTTTTAGCGGTGATGAATCCCCTCGTGGCATTAGGAGCATTAGGCAGTTTTTTGGTGATGCTAGGAATTTCTCGCATTGTTTCTCTCAGTTCGATTACAGCCGCGATCGCGGTGACTGTCTTAATGATTGCCCTAAATCAGCCTCTTCCCTACCTTATCTTTGGGATTCTTGGCGGAATTTATGTGATTGCGCGCCATTCTGGGAATATCCAACGTCTATTGGCAGGAAGCGAACCCAAACTTGGTCAAAAATCGCCTGAAACTCTCGAAACCGAATCAACCTTGCCAAATACTTAAAATAACGACAACTCTAAAAAGACCGTCAATTAATTAGCTCTTTCACAAACCCAAAATCCCAAATTATATTAAGATACACTTACTTTCTAAAGAATTGAGGAAAAAACTTTATGTTTAAGAAATGGACAGTTGACGATTGGATGAATCATATTCTGTTGACAGGAACCCTTCTAGGATTAGCTTATATCTGGTTTGGACACTAATTTTAAAGCGTTCGTCTCCAGTTTCAACCCAATATAAATATTATCAATAAATTTAATAAATACACTTATGAATTTTAAGTTAGTCTTTGCCAGTGGTATTATTTCTTCTCTAATTGGGGCAATGATTGGCTACGGCGTGGGTCAAATCGCCCTAACCCGTAACATTAGCCAAATTCGTTCCATTCATAGTACCTATTATCAAAATTTATATGGTCGTAATTTTATCTGGATTGGGGCAGGAGCCTTCTTTGTGATGGGGATGGGACAAGAATGCCTCAGACAACTCAAGCAAGAGCAAGACCAAAATCATGAACGATAAAAATTTTTCGTGTGCCAATCAAAATAAATATCATGAACAATTAATATCTAGAAAAACGTAAAATTGACTATTGTGCCTCTAATTTTTTCATATTAGGTTGCCACCAGTCATACCACTGACTCCAAATCGTTTCTAAGGTTTGATATTTTTCGGCTAATAAAGCTTCATCAACATTGACAGGAATCGGAATCGAAATCGCGGTCCATAAACAATGGGCATCAACTAAATCATTGAATCCAGCGAACCATCCGAGAGTTCTCGGAAAACTGAAGCCGTGTTCATATTTATTTTTTGTAAATTGCTCCGACGTTGCGGTACTTTTACCAACGGGGTTAATACAAGCACTGAGATAAGCTCGGTTATTGTAGGACGTTAACGCATAAAAACCAGTACGGTATTGTTCTTTAATCGTTAATACGGTGGAAGCGGGAGGGGCAATGCCATGAATCATCATGAGTCGGGCAATATTTCCTTCCGCATAATTCTCATAATGAACTTGAATATCGACTATGTTGTTATCTTGATTGCGATACTGATAAAGATGACCAACCGCTCTTCCTTCTGATGCTTCAATAGACTTACTGTTGACGAATTGCCAATCAGAAAGGGGGATCTTCGCGGGAAACTGAATCGCTTTAGCGGTGGTAGCGGCTATTTTGTTTTTGTCCACCGTCGGCATCAATAAAGCTCTGCCCGTTTCTAGCAATATTCCCGCCAATAGCAAGGCACAGACACCGATTCTGATGGTTTGCCAACGATTAGTGGTTAAGGTCATGATTATTTTCCTTTCTCCATTGCAGATGAAGGATCTAGATGGCGAACATAGACGAACCAACAAAATATTCCGAAAATAAACACAGAAAGAATGGCAAATGATAAGCTGCCATCGGAACTATGCCAGTAGTCAAAGGCCTTGGGTTGCTGAACATCGACAAAAAAGGCGAGTAAGGCCACTCGAAACGCATTGACCATAAAACCGAGGGCAACGGCGATCGCAATACAAACCACTTTTTGCCAATGACTAATAGAAATCAAGAAAAAGAAAAGTATCGCAATACAGAGCATTAAAACAATACTTTCGACTCCAGAGCAGGCACCATACACTTCCACTCGTCCCGTCGGAAGAGCAATGATCACTCCCTGACGAACCACATCAAACCCAACAAACCAGAGCATAAACGCCGATACTTTAGCGGTCAGTAGTGGTAAATCAAAGGCGTGGAGAACAATCGTCACCAATCGCAAAAATAAGAGTAAACTTAATAAAAATATTTCTTTTCCATAGCTCTTTAAAGACTTAAATCCAGAGGCAATTAAGATCACCCCCACTCCAGCGATCAAGGGAAATAGACGCAAGGAAGAGTCCGTTGTGGTCAGATTTCTAACAATCGTTAACACCACTAAAATCATTCCCACAAAAGTCGAAGCCGTATCACTCTCTAGGATCAGTTTTTTTCGCCTATCCCAAAGCAAAGAGGCGATGGTCAACCAGGTCAGAGCGGCCAGACTAAATAAGTTTTCGTTCTGGGATTTGTCAATTAGGGTTAAATGTAGTAAAATCAGACTCCCACTAAGGGCGACTAGCCAATATTCAATTTTCTGCAAAGATTTTGTCCAGTCCATTTCTCCTCGTTCATTGTCAATCGGAAAGTTTACAAAAAGATTAAACTTGAATCGCATCGTGACGTTTATTCACCTAGTGGCGATTGCAAGACGGCAATGCGCGATCGCAAAAAATATTATTAGGTTCCTATTCTAATGGATCAATCCCCAAAATATAGATTATTACTTGAATAAAAGCTAGTTAAATCCTGATAAGTGACCCAAGATAGAAAAATAGCCGTCGAAGAACTTCTAGGGATTTTGTCACCACCTCAATTTTAAAAAAATCCTAAAAAAAGAATATCCTCTGCCCCATCTGCTAAACTGGGAAGGTTGTATAAAATCGCACATTCAGGCTTTCGGGTGTTTCTGACACGGAAATCCACCTGAATGGAGGCTAAACCCGAATAGGAGACAATTAATATGGCCGTCGTTTCTCTCGCTGAATTGTTGGAGTCAGGAGTTCACTTTGGGCATCAAACCCGACGTTGGAACCCCCGCATGGCTCCCTACATCTACACTGCCCGTAATGGGGTACATATCATTGACTTGGTACAAACCGCCCAGTTGATCGAAGATGCCTACGATTACGTCCGCAAATCCTCCGAACAAGGTAAACGTTTTCTCTTTATCGGAACCAAACGCCAAGCCTCTGGCATTATTGCCCAGGAAGCCCATCGTTGTGGTGCTAACTTTGTTAACCAACGCTGGTTAGGGGGAATGCTCACCAATTGGGAAACCATCCGCAATCGGGTAGAACGCCTCAAAGAGTTAGAAAACCTAGAAAACAGTGGTGCGCTCGATCGCCGTCCCAAAAAAGAAGCTTCGGTTCTTCGTCGGGAACTGGGTAAACTGCAAAAATATCTCGGTGGGATTAAAACCATGCGAAAAATCCCTGATGTGGTCGTCATTGTCGATCAACGTCGGGAATATAACGCCATTCAAGAATGCCAAAAATTAGGCATTCCCATCATTTCTTTGTTAGACACTAACTGTGACCCCGATGCCGTTGATATCCCCATTCCCGCTAACGACGATGCTATTCGTTCGATTAAGCTGATTTTAGGTAAACTTGCTGATGCTATCTACGAAGGTCGTCATGGCCAACTCGCTACCGACGAGGACTATGAAGAATTTGAAGATGAATTAAGCGACGAGCAAGAGTTTGTTGATGCTGATCTCAGTGATGAGGACATCGACGACCCTGACAGCAGTGAAGTGGCATAATTTTTAGTAAGTTCAATTAAGATAGAAGTTTGTTAGGAAGATCACCCTTTTTTCTCAGACTTCCTATCTTATGTCATCATGAAATATTAAGATCAGGACATTAGGAAACATTAAAATGGCAGAAATTTCGGCAAAACTAGTTAAAGAACTCCGTGACAAAACTGGCGCGGGCATGATGGACTGCAAAAAAGCGTTGGGTGAAAATGACGGAGATATTACGAAATCCATCGAATGGCTTCGTCAAAAAGGCATCTCTTCTGCTGAGAAAAAAGCAGGACGCACCGCCGCAGAAGGGCTAGTACACAGCTATATCCACTTTGGCGGACGCATTGGTGTTTTAGTCGAAGTCAACTGCGAAACGGATTTTGTGGCACGGGGCGAGAAATTCAAGGAATTGGTCAACAATATTGCGATGCAAATTGCGGCCTGTCCTAATGTGGAATTTATTAAAGTAGAAGACATTCCTGCGAGCATTGCGGCCAAAGAAAAAGAAATCGAAATGGGTCGCGATGATTTGGGTAATAAACCCGAAAATATCAAAGAGAAAATTGTCCAGGGTCGGATTGACAAACGACTCAAGGAACTTGCCCTCGTAGAGCAACCCTTCATTAAAGATCAAAACATTCCGATCGAAGAATTAGTTAAGCGCAGTGTTGCTGAATTGGGTGAAAATATCCAAATTCGTCGCTTTACTCGTTTTAATTTGGGTGAGGGGATCGAAAAAGAATCCCTCAGTTTTGCGGAAGAAGTTGCCGCTCAAACAGCACAAAAAGTTGCGACTGAAACTCCTCCTGAAGCGGTAAAAACGGAAGAAGCTCCTCCCGCAACATCAGGTAAAGGCGGTAAGAAGAAAAAGTAGGTTTCCCTCAAAAGGGAGTAAGCTTTCTCCCCGACGGAAAGAGCAAAAGTTTAACGTTTTGTCGTTGCTTTTGCTTTTTTTGTGCATAAATATTTTCAACTAAAGGGTTTTAGCCATTGTCGAGAAAGAGCGATATCTAAACAGAAACGGGCGATCGCGAAACCAATTATTCCTTCTAATAAAATGATCGCTAAAAAAACACCATTATCTAACAGTGGATCGGTCATTTCCGCCAGTCCTCCCCCCCGTACCAGCCCAAAGGCGAGAATAGCTCCCTCCTTGAGGTGAGAATTGCTATCCGTGCGAATAATGTAGCGATAGGTGACACCAAATAAAAAGCCACTCAACAAAGCGATCGCCAATTTAATCAAAGTTTCTTCAGTATTTAGACCAAAGGCCTGATTCACCAAAACCGATAGCCCATAGGTCATTCCAAAGGCTGTTCCTGCGATGCCACCCGCTTTCAGCGATTCGATCCGTTCTTTTAGCGTAATTTCCATTGACTCTGTGTTCTCAAACATACCCAAATAGACGTATCATAGTTTTGTTGTCGTTGAAAATTGTTAATCTTAACGTAAGGCAGTCAGCTATGGATATTTTGACATTAGGTTGGGTGAGCGTCTTGGCTTTATTTACCTGGTCTATTGCGATGGTCGTTTGGGGTCGTGACGGTTTCTAACAGTGGAAACAACATTACTAATCACACTTTTTTGGTCGGCTTCGCTCTTTTAATTATAGTGAGCGGCGGTATCCTCTATCTCACAACTTTAGAATGGCGCGATCGCCGTCGTCAAGATCAGGATAAAAAAATGGGGCGTTAAACCTTAACGTTAGTTTCTGATGATAGATCTACGCTTACCTAGACGCTTAATTTTTGTCATTCTAATCGCATTAGGGTTAATCGTTAGTTTGGTGCTGAATGCTGGCTTTGTTGTCCAGGCGGCAACTTCAACGACGAGAGACCCTATCATTATCGCGGCGGGAGATATCGCTTGCGATCCCCAAAGTTCTAATTTTAACGGTGGCAAGGGAAAAAATGGCAATTGTCAGATGATGGCAACCTCTGATGTCATTATCAAGGCGAAACCCAATGCGGTTTTGGCATTAGGGGATAATCAGTACGAAAAGGGTGAATTTGCCAATTTTCAAGCATCTTATGATCCCACCTGGGGAAGATTTAAGTCTATTACCCGTCCTGTTGCTGGGAATCATGAATATTACGGCAATAACGGCGAAGGTTACTATAAATATTTCGGTAAGACCGCAGGCGATCGCGACAAAGGCTATTACAGTTACAACTTGGGGAATTGGCATTTGATTGCCCTGAACTCGAATTGTAAGGCGATCGGCGGTTGTAACGTCGGTTCTCCCCAGGAAAAATGGTTAAAAGCCGATTTAAAGAAAAATCCGAAAGCTTGCACTCTCGCCTATTGGCATCATCCCCGCTTTTCTTCTGGAACTCACGGAAACAACAAGATCGTTGAAGACCTTTGGAAGGATTTGTACGACGCAGGGGCCGAATTAGTACTATCGGGTCACGACCACAGTTATGAACGATTTGCACCCCAGGGCTTAGACGAAAAGGCCGATCCTCAAAAGGGGATTCGACAAATTGTCATCGGCAATGGCGGTAAAAATCTCTATCCCTTTAAAACCATCCGCGCTAATAGTGAAGTTCGTGATAATGAAAGCTACGGCGTGCTGAAAGTGGCTCTCCATCCCAAAAGTTATGATTGGGAATTAATCCCGATCGCAGGGGATAGCTTTACCGATAAAGGATCAACCCCCTGCCATTAAATGGATATCATTCAAAAAAACTCTAATTGACTAGAATAAGTTACGCTTAAATGGCTTAAGCTGATTGTTAGGCTTTTTTTGGTTGGACTTATGGATTTTTCTAGTAACATTGCTACTCAACTAAATGCCGGGACTATTTTGCCCGAAGGTATTATTACTGTCACCCTCATTCTCGTTCTGGTGGGGGATTTAATTGTGGGACGCAGTTCTGCCCGTTGGTTGCCCTATGTAGCGATCGCGGGATTATTGGCTGCCACCGTTGCCTTAGTTTTTGGCTGGAATGCGGCTGATCCCATTAGCTTTTTAGGATCGTTTAATAGCGACAATATCAGCGTTGTTTTTAGAGGGATTATTGCCCTTTCTACTGCCGTTACTCTTTTGATGTCCGTGCGGTATGTGGAACAAACGGGAACGGCTCTGGCTGAATTTATTGCCATTATGTTAACTGCCACCCTGGGGGCGATGTTCCTCTGCTCGGCAAACGAATTGGTGATGATTTTTATTTCCTTGGAAATGCTGAGTATCTCGTCTTACCTAATGACGGGCTACATGAAGCGTGACCCCCGTTCCAATGAAGCGGCTTTAAAATATCTGCTTATTGGAGCTTCGAGTTCGGCCATTTTTCTCTACGGGCTTTCCCTGTTATACGGTCTGTCGGGCGGCGAAACCCAATTAAGCGCGATCGCGGCCAGAGTTAACCGATGTGAGTGGGGGTCAATCATTAGGACTAGCCATTTCCCTCGTTTTTGTCGTGGCAGGAATCGCCTTTAAAATTTCCGCCGTTCCCTTCCACCAATGGACACCCGATGTGTATGAAGGTTCTCCTACCCCTGTGGTTGCCTTTCTTTCCGTCGGATCTAAGGCTGCAGGATTTGCCCTCGCCATTCGTCTATTAGTAACCGCCTTTGCGGTCATTACCGATGAATGGAAAGTCATTTTTATGGCCCTTGCGATCCTCAGTATGGTCTTAGGAAATGTGGTGGCTCTTGCCCAAACCAGCATGAAACGGATGTTAGCCTATTCCTCTATTGGGCAAGCAGGGTTCGTCATGATTGGTCTGACCGCAGGAACCGACGAAGGTTATTCCAGCATGGTGTTTTATCTACTGATTTACCTATTTATGAACCTGGGAGCCTTTACGGGCATTATTCTCTTTACCCTACGGACAGGATCGGATCAAATCAGTGATTATGCAGGACTTTATCAAAAAGATCCTTTATTAACCCTTTGTTTGAGTATTTGCCTACTTTCCTTGGGGGGTATTCCTCCCTTAGCAGGATTTTTTGGGAAAATTTACCTCTTTTGGGTAGGTTGGCAAGCAGGGCTTTATGGATTAGTTCTATTGGGTCTGTTGACCAGTGTGGTGTCGATTTACTACTATATCCGTGTGGTCAAGATGATGGTGGTCAAAGAACCCCAGGAAATGTCCGATGTAATCAAGAATTATCCTGAAATGCAATGGTCTTTACCTGGAATGCGTCCTTTGCAAGTGGGTTTAATTATTACAGTCATTGCCACCTCTGTGGCGGGGATTTTAGCGAATCCCTTATTTACCTTGGCCAATGATTCGGTTACAAGTACCCCCATGTTACAGGCGGCGGCTTTGTCAGCCAAGATTTCCCAGATTCTTCCCCAATAAGGAAACTGTGAATTTGAAATTTTTTAGGGTGGGCTGAGTCCCGCCTTTTTTTGTAGGGTCTTTTGATACGGGGGGAATTTCCTTGAATGGGGGCCGTGTTAGAGAAGTTGATGATTATTGTAAAGAAATTGCAATTCTTAGTGATTTTCCATCATGAAATTGGCTGTGAGTCTAAAATTGAGGTGATGATGAGTCTATCGAATCTGAGCTTACCCGAAATTTGATTAGAGAGTATTAGCAAATGTGACTAGTGAAAAGGAAAAAAAGACACAAATATTTCAATTGTCAGAAAAAGAGCTAATCAGACCCATTTTCAATGATGCTTTTGATGTTGTGGCGATCGCTTCATCGGCGGGGGGAGTCACTGCCCTGTCAGAACTTTTAGCGAAATTGCCCTCATCTTTTCCCTCTACTATCTTGGTTGTTCAACACCTTTCCCCCAAGTATGTTTCCCATTTAGCAGAGATCTTGGCACGAAAGGCCGAGTTACCTATCAAACCAGCCGAAAATGGAGAACAAGCTCGACCAGGCACTATTTATATTGCACCACCCGATCAACATCTTCTGATCTCCGCTGCTCGAACCCTTTCCCTAACTCAAACGGAACTGGTTCATTTTCTTCGTCCTTCTGCCGATATACTCTTTAAGTCGGTCGCCGAATCCTATGGAAAAAAGGCGATCGCAGTGGTGTTGACAGGAACAGGAAAAGATGGCGCGATGGGTGTAAACGCTATTCATCAAATGGGCGGAAAAGTAATTGTTCAAGATCCCGAAACGGCTGAATTTAAAGCCATGCCCAAAAATGCGATCGCCACAGGAAGCGTTGATTTTATTTTGCCATTACCTGAAATTGCAAAGAAATTAATTTTCCTCGTGACACATTCACCAGTAGAGTAGCCGACTTCTTATCAAAATTTATGGCATAAACTAATCACTTAAATTAAGAAAAAAGACTATCGTATTATTTTTTACAATTTCTTAACAAAAAAAAGGATAAGGTTAAATCCTCAATCCAAAATACGGGAGTTAGTACGAATAATTCTTCTCTCATAGGGTTACTCTATAGACCGAAAATATATTAAAACCTGTACCGTTTATTCTCTTAAGTTAAGGAGTTACGTTAATGAAAGTCTCGAAAACAACCATTATCAAACCGAATGGCTCGTTAACCGCCATGAATTCTCAGGATCTTCAAATGGAACTCACTCAATCCCTCAAACAGCCTCATACAGAATCTTTATTATTAGATATGGAGAATATCGATTTTCTCGATAGTACAGGTTTGATGTCATTAGTTAGGATTCTTCAATTAGCGATCGGCTTAGGTAAAAATTTCAGCCTGTGCGCTCTATCCCCTTCCGTCAGGATTATTTTTGAAGTCACTCAACTAGAAAAGAGTTTTACCATTTTTCAAGACGTAAAATCCTATCAATCATCCTTAAACACCACTTTATCATTGGATGAATATTTAGTTGCTTAAATCAGTAGATATTCGGAGTAGAATACCGTATCTTAGGTTTTGTAATTTCTACGAAAAAAACATTGTCTTCCCTCAGAAAAAAGAGTCCTTTTATCTCGAAATCGTATTGGAGATCTTAGAATATATTCTTAGAATATTTTTGTAAAATAGCCTGTAATTTCTATCGAACAAGATTGGTAAAAATCTTTTCCGAAATAGCCTCAAATCTTTACGGATTAACGAGCTTAGCCAAAAAAACAAACACCTTATTAGAACGTTAGTAATTGAATTTTCCAAATTATAGAATATCAAAATATAGGGACTAAGTTCGTAACGTAAAATTACAAAGCTTAGTCCTAAAATTATTAGAACTCAGTCCTTAAAATAATGAATTCCTGGTAATTGACGATACTTTTGATCCACGTCTAATCCATAGCCTAGAACAAAATAATCTGGAATCGAAAATCCTAAATAGTCGATTTTTACTTCCCTCTGTCTGCGACTTGGTTTATCCAATAATGAGCAAAGCTTAACAGAGGCAGGTTCTTTTTGAATTAAAAGTTCTAGGGCTGTGGTAGTAGAAATTCCCGTATCGACGATATCTTCCGCCACTAGAATATGTTTTCCTCGAATATGTCTTGTGTCCACATCCAATAAAAGGGAAGCTTTCCCCGCGCTAACAGTATTTTCCCGATAACTGGACAATTGGATAAATTCGATATTATCAACGGGAGCATCGATTTCTCGAACCAAATCAGCGATAAAAATAAAAGAGCCTTTAAGAATCCCCAAAATCGTTAGAGGACGGTTTTGGTAATCTTGATTGATTTCCTTGGCTAGACGTTTAATCGTGATTGAAATTTCTTCGGGAGAAATCAACGGTGTTAGGGTTTGATTCATGGTGTTTAGTCTTACATCAATAAAAGGAATATTAGGGAAAATGAGGTTTTAACTTTTATAAACCTTAGTGATTCAGCCACACGAGCTTATAAATAAACAATACATAAAAGTTGTCCCTAGCATATTGCCTTGAGTGTTTAAGCTATGATATGATGACAAATTATAAGGACGTATAGCTCAGTTGGTTAGAGTACATCGTTGACATCGATGGGGTCACTGGTTCGAATCCAGTTACGTCCATAAATCTTTAGAATATGTCACTTAAGTTAATTAAGTAAAATGATTACTGACCCTGTCTAGGTAGGG